>CAWBSV010000016.1:0-85097 GCA_963791505.1 uncultured Acidobacteriaceae bacterium | reverse complement strand
AGGTTGTTGTTCACTTCGTGAAGCAGGTTGCCAAGCGTGGCGGCGCTGCGGTAGCGGGTGCGGACGAGCCTTGCCAGCGAAGTGGGCAGCTTCTGCTTGATCGCCTCTTCAAGCACCGACCGGCACATGACCGCGCATGCCGTGAAGAGGCCGAAGAAGTAGCACCGGGTTGCTTCGTCCAGATAGCGATCAGCCTCTTCAGAGCTGGGCGCGGCGACGACGCACTCGCGCACTTCCGCTGCTCTTGACACGGCCGGCTCGATCAATTGCAAGAGCTCCATGGCAAAGGCGGCGCGCAGGAGGTGGTTCTGCTGCGCGTCGAGGGCGCGCTGAATTTCCTGCCAGGCCGGGGTCGACGCCAGGTCGACAGCGCTCTGCATGCGGGTGAGGGAGGTCAGTCGTTTGCGGGCATGCTCGATAAAGCCCTGGCGCATGTCATGGGCCATTTTTTGCCAGTCGGCCACAAACGTTTCAGGCGCCTGCTGGTATTTGGCGGAGAGCTCGTCGTAGACAACGCCAGGAAGAACTTCACGCAATTGTTCGATGCGGCCGGTGCGCGCCAACTCCGCAATCGCTTCGCAAAACTCGCGCCCCGGGGCATCTTCGGCTGACATTTCCAGGAGTTCAGTTTCAAGCCGGCTGATCTCAATTGCCATTGCCAATCTTCCTTGTGCCCGAAAGTTTAGAGAAGATCGGACTTGCAGTTTGTGTCTGCCAACACAGACCCCGAGGCAAAGAATCTGAATGTGGGCCGAATCAGCGGTAGCTCTCGATAAAGTAGGAGTTTTCCTCAAGGCAAAAAGGTTGTGTGGAATCTGTGGAAGACGCCGATTTGTGGAGGACCGGGCTGCCGCAGCCTCTTGATAGAGGGGATGATAGCCGTGCTTTTCACAAAAGCCATTCGCTTTGCACAGGGTTTTTGGCGGGGGCTGTGGGAGAGGTGGGAATCGGGGAGCATTCTGGACGGGGTGATGGGGCGGTTTTCCAAAACTCCTGAATTACACAGGCGGGTTTTAGAAAACCTGGAAGGCAGGCAAGTGCGGTCAAGGTAAGGTCTTTGGCGGCATTTCCACTTTTCCGGCGGTAACTACGGGTACTACTGTCTTTTTGATACTCCTCTTTCACACAAAGCCCATTCTCCGTCGCAGCATCAGCGAGCCCCCGCTATCCGAGCTGGGATTTTGGTTGTGCTCGATCGCAAGGTGGCGAGGGGTTGATCGAGAACAGAGCAGGAAATCGGAGAAGCGTCCCAGTTTTCCACCCATGGGCGGGGCCGGATCATGAATACAATCAATCCAGAAGGAATTCACTGGCACTTCCGCGGGTTCGCATTGTGTTGTAGAGTGTGGCCAGCGCAGGAATGTGCTTCTCGAGGAGGGTGGGTCTATGCCGAGCGTGGAAACGGAAGTTGAGAAGCCGGCCGTACAGGGGTCAGCGATGGAGATTACCGTAAGCCGCCAGGATTTGGTGAAAGAACTCACAGCGACGCAAAGCGTTGTGGAGCGCAAGACCACGATTCCCATTCTTTCGAACTTTCTGATCGAGGCCGATGGCGACCGGCTGAATATCACGGCAACCGACCTCGACCAGGCCATCCGCACCAGCGCCGCGGTCAAGGTGAAGAAGCCAGGCGTCGTGCACGATTCCCGCCCGCAAGCTGTACGACTACATCAAGCTGCTGCCCGATGGCGACATCTCGATCAAGCTGCTTGACAACCACTGGGTGCAGATTCGCAGCGGCCGGTCGAATACGAAGATGGTCGGCATGGCGCGCGCCAACTATCCGCAGGTGCCTGAGTTCCCTGCTGTGGCCGCGACCAGCATTTCAACGCTGGCGCTGAAGACGCTTATCGCGCGCACGATTTTTGCCATTTCGAATGAGGAGTCGCGCTACACGCTGAACGGCGCGCTGCTGGTGATCAAGGCCGAATCGCTGGCCATGGTGGCGACCGATGGGCACCGGCTCTCGTACGTCGAGAAGCCGAACGAGACGCTTGAAGGCATCAGCGGCGAGAAGCGCGTGCTGATTCCGCGCAAGGCGCTGCAGGAGCTGCAGAGCCTGCTCGCGAACACTGAGGCCGAGAAGGTGGAGTTTGCCGACGACGAGCATACGCTGTTCTTCCGCGTGGGCCATCGCACGCTGAGCACGCGCAAGCTGTCCGGGCAGTTCCCCAACTTTGAAGCGGTGATGCCGCGCGATAACACCAAGTTCGCCGTGGTGCGGTCGAGTGAGTTGTCGGCGGCGATTCAGCGCGTGGCGCAGTTTGCCGACGAGCGCAGCGGGCGCGATCCGCATGCGGCTTGAGGGCAACGAGCTCAAGATCAGCTCCAGTTCAACCGAGAGCGGCGAGAGCGAAGACACCATCGACACGCCCTACTCAAGCGACCCGATCGTGGTGGGATTCAACTCCGGCTACATTCTGGATTTTCTGAAGGCGCTGGGGAATGAGGGCGAGGTGCGGCTGGAGTTCAAGGACTCGCAGTCGGCGGGGCAGATGCGGCCTGAAGATCCGGATGCGGAGTACAAGTATCGGTATGTGCTGATGCCGATGCGGATTTGAGAGACAGAGAAGCAGAGAAACAGAGAAACGGCCCGGCAGCGATGCTGGGCCGTTTTGCGTGCGCTATGCCACAGCCGGAACGTCGCCGACGGGATCAGCGATGCTTCAACCAGTCAGACAGCAGAACCAGGACTAAGCTGCCGATCAGCACGAGGAAGGCAGTCGCCCAGAGCTTCAGCCCATCATGGGCTGGGCGAATGGCTGGAGTGTTGAATGTCGGGATGAAACCGTGGCCGTGAATCTTCGGGTCCACGCGCACCAGGGTAGTTAAAACTATCAGGTAGTGATCCTCTTCAGAGAGCATCCGCAGGGCTTCATTCCACGCTTCATCGGCGTCGGGATTTTCTGCGCGGTTGCGCGCCTCGATCCTGCGAGCCAGGCCTGCGATCTTCTGCTCGTACTCGTCCTGGTCGTAGTCCCGCTCAAACTCTTCATTCACGCTCAACATGTCGGGGAGCGTCCAGCCTGACCCCTTCGCGCTCTGCCTCGGAAGCGATCGCGTCTGCCAGGAAATCTTTCGCGTCTTTCATTGATTTGAATCGGCTCATCCACGGCATTCTAACGGGGAGACCCAGTGAGCGGTTCGAATTGGGATGTGCCCAGTGCTCTCTAGGCTGCGTCGAGGGTGAGACGCTTCCCAAGCGCGCGGAGTGCTGCATCAACGCCGTCGATCCGGCTGGTATGGCGGATATTGGTGAGGCGATTCACTTCCTGGGCTGTGGTTCCGATTCGGCGCGCCAGCTCCGCGGGCCTGACTTGCTGGTACAGCATTTCGTTCAGCAGAAGAATCTTGGCTGCAAGGCTCGCGGGCAGCTCGACGACTTCCTGACTAGGTTTGGGCTTTGACGGCGCCGGGACGGGGCGCCGATCGTCGAAGTAGAACTCGATCGCCGTTTCAAGCGCGTCCTTCGCAGCGGCGAGTGCTTCGGCGCGCGTTCTTCCCTGGGTGATCGCCTCCGGAATGTCGGGGAAGGTGGCGGTGAAATATTTCCCATCTTTTTTTAAACGAACCGGATAAATTCGCATCATTTTCCCCTACTTCAGACCGAGCTGCTTTTTGATGGCAGCGACCACGAGATCTTTGTTGCGCATCGTTGTGCATCGGCAGCACCGACTGCCGGCCATTCAAGTAAACCCGCAGGTGCGAACCTTACCTGCCTTGAACTCGGCGCCCTGCTCCGCGAGCCACCGCTTGAACTCGGCGCTCTTCACAAGAAGAATATAAACAATTTTGTTTATAGGTGCAAATCGCGGAGGGTGAAATTCACTCAAGCCATACCGAACCTTCGATTTCTTCCTTGCGTACAAATTAGAACTATGGCATCTTAGGACATCTCTTTCGGAAAGGACGCCCACATGGCGATTCGAAAGCAAAAATCGATCAACGGGCAACTCAGGCATACAACACTGCCGGGTTGCAACTGGGCGTCGCTCCGCTCTCGCTAACTGAGAGTTAGCGCCTCCCACTCACACAATTGCACGTTCGCCGGCTTTAAGCGTTGGGCTCATTGTGTCTCATTTCCGAGACTCATGTGCTTATGCAGCTTATTGGCCAGCTTGCGGAATCTTTCAGATCTGGAATCGCGCAGCGTTCACCACGCAGGCGATGAGGCGCGCGTTCCTTTCGAGGGTTCCTCTCTCTACGTGCGCCCTCACATCGATTTAAGCAATCTTTGAATGAAAAGCAGATGACAGAAATGTGGGAACTTCTAAAACACGTGTTCAACGGCCAGAACCAGTTCGCTTCGGGCGGGCTGTTGCTGATGGTCGTCGGCAGCATCGGCGTCTTCGTGCGCTCGTTGCCCTGGCGTATCTGGAGTTGGATTGAAAGCCAGTGCACGATGACCATTACGGTGACGGACGACGACTCGGCGTTTACCTGGGCGAAGGAGTGGTTTCTGGAGCAGCCGTTCTTGAAGCGGATTCGCCGCGTTGACTTGAACTCAAAGCTCCGCGGAGTCGAGCTGGGCATGATCCCTGCGCCGGGCCATCACTGGTTCTGGCACAAGGGCCGGCCATTCTGGGTGGGCTTCTATCGGAGCGAAGATACAAAGAGCCTGAGTCATCGCCGCACGGAGTCACTCTACTTCCAGACGCTGGGCCGCGACCGCCGGTTCCTCAAGAGCTTCGTGGATGAGATTGTCGCCTGCCATCGCAGGAAGATTGGCACGGCTTCGTATCTCTACATGTACGACGAGGGCTGGGACTATGTGTCGGCCTACTCGCCGCGGCTGCTTGAGTCGGTGATTCTGAAGCCAGGCGAGAAGGAGCACCTGCTGCAGGATCTGGAGAAGTTCCGCGCATCGCGCGCGCGGTATCGGCGGCTGGGCGTGCCGTATCACCGCGGCTATTTGCTCTACGGCCCTCCGGGAACGGGCAAGACGTCGCTGGTTTCGGCGATTGCGGCAAAGTGCGGCATGTCGATCTACATGGTCAACCTGACGGAGCTCAATGACCGGACCCTGAAGTCTGCCATGAACGATGTTCCGGAGAACTCGGTAATTCTGTTTGAAGACATCGACTGCATGCGGACGGGCCAGCGGCGGGCGGATGCTGAGACGGATCGGCGGGCGCCGGGGGTGACGGCCGAGAGGAAGGAGGGTTCGGGCCAAACCGGCGTGACGCTGTCAGGGCTGCTGAATGTGCTCGATGGATTCCATGCGCCGGAGAACGTGGTGTTCGTGATGACGACCAACCATGTGGACATGCTCGACCCGGCGTTGCTGCGGCCGGGGCGCATCGACTACCGGTTGTTCATGGGCGAGGCGGCAGACTCACAGCGCATCGAGCTTTATCGGCGCTTCTTTCCCGAAGCGACCGACAACGAGGCGCGCGAGTTTGCGCAGGCGCATTGCACGGAGACGATGGCGGAGTTCCAGGGCTTGCTGCTGGCGCTGGAGCAGGACTGGGGATGCATTGAGTCAGCAACGGCGGAGACGAGCCGTTGCTGACTTGAGCGTTTTCCTGGTGGCTGGAAGACGTTACCAGGTCAAGGTAACGGTGATGGTCTTCCAGCCTTCGCCGGGTGGGAAGTCGAATGTCAGAAGAAGAGGCTTCGACTCATCCTCGATTGCCTCTGGGAAATGAAACAGATCAACGAGTCCCTTGCCTGTGTACTCTGAATCGCTAACTCGCCATGCCATCTTCGGCATGAACTTCGCATGTCGGACCAAATCGAGCGCACCAGAACTTCCCGCGCGGCCCTCAATGACGAGAACGCATTTGTGATCAGTGAGCGTTTCACTTGTGATCCTGAAATTTTGTGTCTCCTGCCCAGGAACTACGGGACGGTTATAGTAACGAGCATCGAGATCCTCGCGGCCCGCTGAAAGGCGAATGTCACTTGGATCCGAATCGACTTCGAGAATCGGGAGCGGGATCCGGAGCGACGTCCAACCGCTTCCGCCAGGCGCCGGCTCCGATCCGGCAAGATCGCTTTGGAGTTTCCAGCCGTTCAGGCCAAAAAGTGAAAGGGAGAGAAATCTGCTCTTCCGTTGGACCATGAGAGAGCCCGTCCCGCCCAGGACGTGCAAATTCTCAACATGTGCTTCGCTCCAACTTGGCGGCAGATGCGGGTTCACGGTGATCGTCTTTGTCTGCGCGTCGATGCTGATGCCGAAGAGGCCGCGCAGGGTTGGGGTGATGACCATGGCGCTCGACCATAATTGATGGCTGGTGCTGCGGCCGAAGGGGATGTAGAAGTCGCCGCTCAACAGCTCGGTGTCGGCGCCGAGATCCTGGGCCCAGGTCAGGTTGGCGTTCTCTTTCAGCATTTGATAGCCGGCGAGGGGCTGGTTGCCGCGGTATTCGGCGAGCGCGGCCCATCCGGTGAAGAGCGGCCACACGGAGCCCTGGTGATAGCTGGTGCCATCGTAGATTTTTTCGGTGTTGGCGACGTCGCGCAGGCCCCAGTCGGTCTGGAGCGACGCGTCGGCGAGCTGCTTGAGGCACTCATCGCCGTGAAGGAGGGGCTGAGGGACTGAGGGACTAAGTGAACCAGGGACTGAGGGGCTAAGGGACTGAGGGACTCGAAGGTCCGAGGCGGACCACCAGGCGAGGGCGGGATAGACGGTGGTGGTGCGGTCCTGCGAGCCATCTGCATTGTGGCTGAAGGCGTAGCAGCCTTTTTCCTTGTCGTAGTATTCGCTCTCGATGGTTTTGGCGATGGTTTCGGCGCGTGTCTGCGCGGTGCTGGATTTCGTTTTATCGCCGAGCAGAGATTCGATCTTCGCCATCGCGGCGGAGGCTTGTTCATCGAGCAGCGCTAAATAAATCTCCTGATGCGGCATGCCGCCGGGCCAGCTCTCGACCCAGCCGGTTCCCTGCGAGTTGTCGTAGATGCCGTCGTGATCGGTGTCGTGCGCGGGGTCTGTCTCGAAGGCCCACGCTTTCTCGATTGCGTCTCGATGCTCGGTGAGGAATTGCGTGTCGCCACTGGCGCGCACGTAGTCGTCAACGGCGAGCAGAAACAGTGGCGTCGAATCGGCGGCTGCGTATTCGTAGGGAAATTGTTGCCAGTCGACCGCGGCTGCCGTCTGCGAGTACTCATGCATGATCTTGCCGTCGGCGCGCTGGCGATGGATGAGGAATTCGAGCTCCGACTTTGAAAGAGCAAAATCGCCGAAGCCGTTGATCGCATAGAGCGTGTAGAGCGAGTCGCGGCCGAAGAACCAGCCGAAGCCAGGTCGCGCCGAATCGCCCGAGGCGTAGTAGCCGGCAACGAGGGCCGTCTCGCTGGTTCCCTGCACCCTGGTGCGCAACTGCTCGATTGAAATCTCAGCCCACTGGAAAGCTTCGTTGAGCGATTTGTCAGGCGTCTCGATGGTGACGGAGTTGGCGAGGAATTTTTTCCAGGATTCCGCGTGTGCGGTATAGGCCGCAGTTATGTCGGTGTTCATCTGCTCGAGCGTGGCGCCCAGTGCAGAGCTGGTGGCTGCAGCCGGTGTGGCGCCGACGGCCATCAGCAAAGGGTAGAGCTTGCCGTGATCGCGCGCGGGATCGATGTGCAGCTTGAGCTCGACGGGATGAACCTGGGGGCGCTCCTGATAGGGCGCGAGAATGCCGGGCGTCGCTCCGGGGATGGTGACTGCGCCGGCTAGATCGGGGTAGTCGGAGTGCAAAACGTAGTATCCGCCGTGCGCAACCCACTCAACGCCGGGCACGCCTTCATTGCGCTCGGGCCACATCCATTCAAGATTGGGCGTGAAGCGGAAGGTGAAGTCGGTGGGGTGGAGGCAGTCGAATTCGAAGAGCACGAGCGGGCCCTGCTTTGCTCCGTCGGGGCTGGAGGTATTTGGCGCGAACATGATCTGGCGCACGGTGAAGGCGATGTGCGCGTAGGTGATCGTGGAGCGATCGGGGCGCACTTCAATCTGCGCGGCCTGCTGATTGACGTCGATGGGGACGGAGTAAGCGTCGACCTGCGCCTCCAGGGTGAGGTGCGAAAGAAGCTTGACGGGAAGCACCCAGGCTTCGAAGCTTCCATCCTGCTGGCCGAGGACGACGCCGCGCTCGCCGGCGACGGTGAAGGGCTTCTGCGCTTGCGCGCCGGCGCGAATGACTGGCCCCGAGGTGTCGAAAGAAATTGCGGGGACGGAGCTGAAGTTCTGGGCATGGAGAGTGCCCGTCAGGAGAAGCGCGCAGCTGGTGTGGACTGCCAAGACGCATAGCGAGTGCCAGGCATTTGCTTTTTTCATGTTTTGGCCCAAGGATCTTTTCGGGAATCTCCTCGCAGGCGAGGGTAATACACGGTCCTATGGATTGGGGTATTGATCGATTGAAGGGGCGGACGGATGGCATCGGCGAGACAGCGGTGGGGAGTTTTCGGGCTCTCTTCGGCGGGGTCGGGACGTCCAAGGGGGAAAAAGGTGAGCACTTTTTGTAAAAATCGATCATTAAAAATGCATATTTTCATAAGAATAATCCGCAATTGCGGAGACTAGTACTTTAGTTACTCGTGGAAAACTTCAATGTCTGATTGCAAACAAAGGGTTTCGCGGCAATGGAGATCGAATTGCACTGCTCGGTCTAAAGCGTTTCAGCTCCCCAAAAGCATTCCAAATCAGGAGACTCCCGCACATGCTCAAGCTTGCCGGCCGAGTATTCTCTCTTTTGTTCTTGCTGACAACGATTACAACCGCAACCCTGTTTGCGCAGGATGTGGCAGCGATCACCGGGGTGGTTACCGACCAGTCGGGAGCGTTGATTCCGGGAGCCACGGTGGTTCTTGAGAATCCTCAGACCGACGCGGTCTACAAGGCCGTGACGAATTCTGAGGGGTCCTTCACATTCGCCCAGGTGAAGCCGGGACCGGGATACAAGCTTTCAATCTCGCGCGACGGTTTCAAGCCAACCGTCATTAATGGGCTGTACCTGAATGTGAATGCCACGCGAACGCAGAACGTGAAGTTGACTGTGGGGACGGTTTCGCAGACGGTGGAAGTCTCAGCGAGCAATCAGACTGTCACTTTGGATACGACGGACGCGACGGTGGGCAATAACTTTCAGGTGCAGTTGCTGAACGAGCTGCCTGTTCAAGATCGCGACAGCCCGTCGGCGCTCTTTTATCAGCAGCCAGGCATGACGCTGGATGGCGCGGCAACGGGCGCGCGTACCGACCAGAGCCGCGTGACGGTTGACGGCCTCGACGTGAACGACATGGCAGCCGGAGGATTCGGCACGATTATCGCGAACGCGCCGGTCGATTCAGTGCAGGAGTTCCGCGGGACGACGGCGGGCATGACCTCGAGCGCGAATGGCGGTGGGGGCGCGCAGTTCGAGCTGGTCACCCGGTCCGGCACGAATTCATTCCACGGCGCGATCAATGAGTATCACCGCGACACCGACCTCGAGGCCAATGAGTGGTTCAATAACTTCGACGGCGTGCCGAGGTCACCGCTTATCCGCAATCAGTTTGGCGGGAACGTCGGCGGACCAATCTGGAAAGACAAGATCTTCTTCTTTTTTGACTACAATGCTCGCCGCGATACGCTTTCAGGCCAGACGACGCGCACTGTTCCCACGGACAGCTTTCTCAAAGACAACCTGATTACGTACTACACGAATTACGCGGCGGGCACGACGAACTCGATCAACGCGGCCCAGGTGAAGCAGTTCGACCCGGCAGGCATCGGCTTCGACACGCAAATGATGTCCGTGATTGGTGCGCGGTACCCCTCGCCGAACGACTTCAGCGGCGACGCCGGTGATCTTCTGAACACGGCCGGCTTCCGCTTTAATTCTCCGACGCCCTATACCGAGAACAACTACGTGGGCAAGCTGGACATCAACCCGTTCCCGAATCATCATTTCTTTGGTAGGGTGACGTACAACCGCATCAACGCGGTGCAGAGCGCGGTTCAGTTCCCCGGAGACCCAGAGACATACCCTTATCTGGACACCAGCCATGCCTGGGTTATGGGCTGGGAATGGACGATTGGCCAGAACAAGACGAATAGTTTTACCTGGGGCGAGACGGTGGCCAATCTAGGTTTTCCAGTCACCTATAACCCTCAAGGTCCGAACCAATATTCCTGGGATGGGGACCCGGTCGGCGGTGATTTTCTCTCGGGTATTTACGGTGGCGCTGCCGGCGCGCAGGCGCGAGTCTTCCCGATTCCTGTTGTGCGCGACGACTTCACCTGGAATAAGGGCCGCCACACCTTTGTTATTGGTGGCACCTTCAAGTACCCCAGTCCCCATTACAGCCGTTACGAGGACTACAACGGGCTGAGCATCGGCCTCGGAGGCAACATCACGGGCCTGCCGAACACCCCGGCCCAGGACTCCTGGCAGTTCACTCCGTCTGATCTCGATGGTACTCAGACCAGCCAGACAATCTACGACTCCGCGGACGTCTTTGCACTCGGTCGTTTCGCGTCCGCGGGCGCGACCTTCAACTATACGGCGGCGGGCACTGTGGTACCGCAGGGTACGGGCCTGCAGACGCAATTCCGCTATTACGAGACGGAGGTCTACTTCGGAGATACCTGGAAGCTCACGCCATCCCTGACGATCAGCTATGGCGTGCGCTACCAGAACTACACGGTGCCCTACGAAATCCACGGAATCGAGTCGGTACAGAGCGAGAGCTTCTGGAACTTTATGGATGCTCGCATTGCGCAGAGCAACGCCGAGTGTCGGCGGCACAGGCTCTCTACCGGGCGGCACAAGTCCCGTGCCGTACATTACCTATGCACTGGGCGGCAAGGCCAACCATGGTCCAGCGTTTTTCAATCCGGACAATCATGACTTTGCTCCGCGCGTGGCCTTCGCCTGGACGCCGACCAAAGATCGCAAGACTGTCATCAGCGGCGGCGGCGGCGTCATCTACGACCAGACCGTCATCAACGCCATCATGTACGAGCAGGCGGGGTACTCTTACCTCTTTGAAAGCTCCGGGACCAAGGATTACGGTCTACAGGGCGACGCTCTGCATACCGGGGCGTATTACTCGCTGTTGAATAATCCGCGCTTCACGGCGCTGGATGAGCCCGCTGCCGGACCGGCTGCGCCGACCATCACCAAGCCCTACTCGCCCTTTATCGGCCCCGGCGATCCAAACTGCTTCGGCGCGTCGGGCCCATGCGGTCTCTCCAACGGTGGCGCCTTCAACGTCACTATCGACCACAACCTGCCCACACCCTACAACATCACCTATAACTTCGGTCTGCAGCAGGAGCTGAAGGGCGGTTTCCTGCTCAAGATCGGCTATGTGGGCCGACTGGGACGCCATCTGCTGGGCCAGGCTGACGCCGAGCAGCTTCTTGACTTCCCCGACCCGAAATCCGGTCAATTGTATAGCCAAGCCTGGGCCAACCTAACCACCTGGCTTCGCCAAAACCCGACTTCGACCAACCCGCCACCGCCGCAGCCCTGGTTCGAAAACGTGTTGAATCCGGTTGGACCGCAAAACGGCACAACCAACACCGCGTACATTGTCGGCGCTTGCAGCCCTTACCCGGCGGTCGGCGATGTTGCCGATTCCACACAGTGCCTCTCAAACAGTTCCAACAACATGCTGCCTGCCAACGTTGGCATGGCGTCTCAGTTCTCTGAAAACACCTTCTTTACCGACATGGGATTCTCCGCTTACAACGGCCTGCTGGTGACGCTGCACGAGAATCCGACTCACGGGCTGCAGTTCGACCTTAACTACACCTGGTCGCACTCCATCGATAACGTCTCACTGGTCGCCAACTCCTACGCTTTTGAGGGCTATGGCTTCATCTGCGACGTCGAACGGCCGCGGATATGCCGCGCCAACTCTGACTTCGACGTAACCAACTACGTGAGCGGCAACGTCCTGTATCAGCTGCCGTTCGGTCGAGGCCGCGACTTTGGCGCAACCGTTCCCTGGTTACTGAACGAATTCATTGGTGGATGGGAGCTCAGCGGCCTGCCAAGCATTCATAGCGGAACGCCCTTCATGGCCAACTCGTACGCCTTCCTCATGAGCTACTCGAATGAGGACCCCGCGATTCTGACCGGCTCCCTGGGACCCCTGAAGTCTCATCCGAACGTGCAGGATGGCATCATGGGGGACTTTAAGAATCCTGAGTTGGCTTACGACCAGTACGCGGGCCCCACCGGCTTTGCGTATGGCAACCGAAACAACTTGCGCGGTCCTGGGTACTTCAACCTCGACGCCGGACTCGGCAAGACATTCCCAATCTACACTGGTTCGAGCTTTGCGAAGGAGGGTTTGAACCTGAAGTTCCGGTGCGATGCTTTCAATGTTCTGAACCATCCGAGCTTCAGCGCGCCTGTCTTCCAGAACAATATGGGCGTAGCGTACAGCCCGCCGAACGAGTTCGGCACAATTCCAGGGACGGCAAACTCGGCGCGTGTGCTGCAGGGTTCGCTGCGGCTGGAGTTCTAACCTCAACAACGATCGAAGCAGCAAAAAGCCCCGGAGCGATCCGGGGCTTTTGCTTTCTGGCTGAACGTTTTCTCTTAGACCTTCAGAAAATCGAGGGCGCGGATGAGGTACGACTTGAGATGCCGGCGCTGTACGACTGCGTCGAGGAAGCCTTTCTCGAGCAGGAATTCAGAGCGCTGAAATCCTTCAGGGAGTTTTTGCCGGATCGTTTGCTCGATGACGCGCGGACCGGCGAAGCCGATGAGGGCGCCGGGCTCTGCGATGTTGAGATCGCCGAGCATCGCGAAACTCGCCGTCACGCCGCCGGTGGTTGGATCGGTGAGAACGCAGATGTAGGGGACCTTGGCGTCGTCCAATTGCGCCAGCGCGGTTGAGATTTTGGCCATCTGCATCAGGCTGACGACGCCTTCCATCATGCGTGCGCCGCCCGAGGCAGCAACGACGATGAGCGGCTTGCGGCCGAGGCGGGCACGGTCGACGGCGCGGGCGATGGTCTCGCCGACGACGGCACCCATTGATCCGCCAATGAAGCTGTACTCCATGGCGCTCATGACAACCGAGTGCGGCCCCATCTGTCCCGTTGCATTCAGAATTGCATCATCCATGCCGGTCGCTTCCTGTGCCTTGCGCAGGCGCGACTTGTAGGACTTGACGTCAGTGAAGTTGAGGGGATCGGTCGAGCGCAGGCCGCCGTCGACAAGCTCATAGCCGGGCTCAAGCAACAGGTCGATGCGCTGGCGTGCGCCGATTTTGAAATGGTGTTGGCACTTGGGGCAGACATTGAGGTTGGCTTCGAGCTCCGGCTTATAGAGGACCGCGCGGCAACCGAGGCATTTGGTCCAAAGGCCTTCTGTCCGGACGTTTCTTCCGCCGTCAGAGCCGTTTTCGCCACCAGGCTCTGGCTCGTAGTCTCCGTTTTCACGCTTGAACCAGGACATCGAAACTCTTTCTCAAAATCGCGTTGCAGGTACGCGTCTCTAATATTCTATTCCGCGCTGAGCAAGAATTCCCTTTTGATAGGCGTGCCGGACCTCGCGCATTTCGGTCACGGTGTCGGCCATGTCAACAAGCAGTGGATGCGCGTTGCGGCCAGTGAGGATGACGTGGACCATCTCAGGGCGGCTGCGCAGCGTTTCGGCAACGATGGAGGGGTCGAGCATTCCATAGCCAATGGCGTAGTTGATCTCATCGAGGATGACCATGTCCCACTCGCCGGAGTTGATGGCTGCGCGTGCTTCTTCCCAGGCCGACTGGACGAGGCGAATGTCTTCGGGGTCAGTGTCAGCGCCGCCGACTTTGACAAAGCCGCGGCCCATTTGCTTGAGCACGAAGCTGGAGCCGAAGGCGCGCACGGCATCGAGTTCCCCGTAGTGCCAGGAACCTTTGAGGAATTGGAGCATGAGAACGCGCATGCCATTCCCAACCGCGCGCAGCGCCGTGCCCATAGCGGCAGTGGTTTTACCTTTGCCAGGACCGGTGTTGATCAGGATTAAGCCGCGGCGGGAATCATTCATAAGGGGATCGGCGATCAGGGGTCAGTATATCCCGGTGCCTCTCCGTTCGGATGCTTGAGTCAGTGACCGGTGTGGTACGGGTGGCCGGCCAGGATGGTGAAGGCGCGATAGAGCTGTTCGGCCATGACGACGCGGGCCAGGGCGTGGGCCATGGTCATGGGGCCGAGCGAGAGAAGCAGGGCTGCGCGCGTTCGAGCGGCCTGTGACCAGCCGTCGGCGGGACCGATGGCGAAGACGATGTGCTGAGTGCCTTCGTCGCGCCGCGCACCGAGCCAGGTGGCAAAGGCGGTTGAGGTCATGGATCGTCCCTGGCTATCGAGAAGAGCAACGAATGGCGAAGTACGGGCCTTTTGGCGGCTGATCCATTCCATCAATAGATCTTCGCTGCGGAAGGATTCTGTTCCGCATTTCGCATAGGGCGAGCAGCGAACGAGATAGCCCTGGGTCAGCGAGGCAAACGGATCGGAGGCGCGCCCGGATGGGCCAACATACGCGAGGGTGACCTGCATGGGAGGAGGATACCCTTTCCCGCCCCGCGTAAGAGAGGGTGATCGCGTGTTGGGGCTTGCGAACCATTTGGCTATCCAAAGATAGCCTTTCTCAAGAGAACAGCGCTGAAATTACGGGCCAAGAGAAGGCGGGAGGGGGAGATTCTGTGACTGAATATCTTTATTTTCAACGTTTTGAAATATTTCCTGAATTTCTGGGACGAATATCTCATCTTTATGACATACTTATTAAACTTATCGAAAGATAGCAATCCCCCTGAACCACTGCAGGTTTGACTCGCGAGCGTCGGGCTGAGTCCCTTTCCAACTTTTTAAGGGACCCCTGTTTCCCCTTGCAGGTATCGGCGCAATTTCAGCCGAACCGTTGAAGCATAACCAGCGGATTGATGGGTTCTTCCTGGAACAAATCGGTCCCGACCATTTTTGGAGGATTTGAATGAGATTTTTGCGGTTTCAGAATGCGATGCTGGCGTTCAGCTTATTGGCGATGATCGGTGTCACTGTGACTACCCTTGCGCCGGTGATGCAAGCGCAATCGAACATTTCTGGCGACATTACAGGAACGGTCACTGACCCTTCCGGGGCCGCGATCGCGAACGCCAAGGTCACGGTGACCAGCGACAAGTCGGGACAGGTGAAGACGGCATCGACGAACAGCGTTGGGGACTATCGCGTCTCGCTGCTTCAGCCGGGGTCGTACAAGATTTCGATTACTGCTCCTGGATTTGACACCACGACGCAGACCGCGGTGGTCTCGGTGGGAACGGTGATGACGGTTTCAGCCAAGCTGACTGTGGGCCAGGCATCTACGACGGTCGAAGTCGGTGCAGGGGATGTGGAGCTGCTTCATCCAGACGACGCGCAGATCTCCACGACCTTTGATCAGCAACAAATTCAAAGTATGCCGAACCCCGGCAACGATCTGACCTTTGTTGCGCAGACCGCACCGGGGGCCGTCATGAACACGCAGGGCGGCTACGGCAACTTCTCAGTGAACGGGCTGCCTGGAACGGCAAACACCTTCACCGTGAATGGCGGCTATGAGGGTGATCCGTATTTGAATCTCAACAACTCCGGCGCGACGAACCTGCTGCTTGGCAACAACGACGTCGAGAGCGTTACGGTCACGACGAATAGTTACGATGCTTCGTTTGGCGGACTCGGCGGCGCGCAGGTCAACGAGATTTCCCGTTCAGGCGGAAACAAGTATCACGGCAACCTCGCCTACTGGTGGAACGGCCGTTTGATGAATGCGAACAGCTTCTTCAACAAGCAGAACGATTCGCCTCGCAACTTTTCGAATGCCAACCAATGGGCGGCGGCTGTTGGAGGTCCATTGAAGAAGGACAAGATCTTCGGTTTCATCGACACCGAAGGAATTCGCGTCATCATCCCTCAGTCCGGCATCGTTGCCGCGCCCAGCATCGGGTACCAGAACGAGATCCTGGGTCCAGTTGACACGGATGAAGAGACCATCGCCCGTCGTCGCGTGCTTGCGAGCAACCGCATGCTTGGCCGCAGGGGCATGGCTCGTCCGCATACAGCGGTCGACCCCTCAACTTACGCGCCCTACGGCAACCTGGCAGACAACGGCAACTCTTCAGAAGCGCCGCTCTACCAGGCCATCTTTGCGTACTACAACAACGCGAAGAACTATTCAACGGGTGAGCCGGATCCCTACCTCGATCCAGATGTCTGGATCTTCAACGGCCAGACCACCAACTTTGCTCAAGAGTGGCTCGTGAACGATCGCGTCGATATCAACATCTCCGACAGAGATCACCTGTTCATCCACTCGAAATCGGATCATGGCGTTCAGCCGACTGAAACCAGCTTTCTCAGTTCAGACTTTGACGCGCTGAGCCCGCAGCCTTCCTATGAGGGTCAGTTGGGAGAGACGCACACCTTCACGCCTCAGTTGACCAATCAGTTCCTGTTTGCGGCCAGCTACTACCGCGCCATCTTCACAAACACCAATGGCAGCAAACTGGCGCAGACCATTCCGTTCGTGCTCATCCCTGAGGGTTACGAGGCACCGGCGTTCGGCGGGACGGGGGGCGACTGGGATGCATACGGCGGCAACTCCAACTGGGTCGGCGCCGCGGATTACGCGTTTCCTCAGGGCCGTAATGTCACCGGCTACCAGTTCAGCGATGACCTTGGCTGGTCCCAAGGAAGGCACAATCTGAAGATCGGCTTCACCATGCGCCGCGACGACATTACGGATTACACGTCGAGCGAGCACAACATCAACTTCGCGGGCGGCGAAAACATCATCTACGACCAGGGCAACTTCGCGGCCGGGTACGCGGACGCGTGGAGCGAACGTTTCCCCAGGCGGCTTTCAGAGCCAGTGGCGCTCTATGTCATGGGCGGCTACGTGCAGGATCAGTGGAAGCCCAACGCCCATCTCACGGTGACTGCCGGTCTGCGTCTGGAGCATAATTCGAACCCATTGTGCAAAACCGATTGCGTTGCGAATTTCTCCCAGGACTTCTCAAGCCTGCCCACCGACAGGTCCACACCGTATAACGAGCTCATCACGGACGGTCGCAAGCGGGCCTTCTTCGAGCAGCAGAACGTGGCTTACGAGCCTCGCGTCGGCTTCTCGTTCATGCCCGGCTCTGACGCGAAGACAACGATCCGTGGCGGCTTCGGCATGTTCGCGGACTACTTTCCCGCCCAGATCATGGGCGATCTATTGGCCAACATGCCTAACGTCGATCGCTTCTCTGTCCTCGGCGCTTCCTATGGAAACTACATCACCCTGGACTCGACGCAGGACACCAGCGGTCACGCACAGGCCGTCGCCTCGAACAATGCGCTGCAGAGCCTTTTCCCGCAGGGGGGGTACTACAGGAACGACAGCGGAACCTGCCCTGACTCGCTCAGCATCTATTGCGCAACGGGTGGAGTCTTCACGCGTCCGACGTTCAGCTCCGTCGGGCACAAGATCTACTTGCCCACGTACGAAGAGTGGAGCCTGGCGGTCGAGCGGGAGATTGCGAAGAACACCGTTCTCTCGGTCAACTACGTTGGCAACCACACCTACCACCAGCCGGTTTCGCGCCTGCCGCAAGCCTACGGCGATTACGGAAACTTGCCAACCTCACGGCCTAATGCGTCTCTGGGTTCGGTTACCGAGTACTACAGTGGAGGCGTAGGCAACTACAACGGCGTCATCGCAACTCTGACCAGCCGCATCCACTGGCTCACCACGCAGTTCAACTACGCGTACAGCCACGCGCTGGATGAAATCTCCAATGGCGGGTTCGATGCCTTCGGCGTGAATAGCGTCGGCCAGATCAACCCTGCCAATCTGAGACAGAATTACGGCAACGCGGACTATGACACCCGTCACTATGTCAGCGCCAACTACTCCATCAACATCCCTCACTTCGGCGGCCCGCGTGTGCTGGTCGATAACTGGGAAGTTGCCGGGACCATCTTCCACAACTCCGGCTATCCGTTCTCGGTCACCGACGCCAGCGGCGCCGTGACCTATGGCAACACTCCCCTCGCGATGCAGCTCGACAACAACTTCAACCACCATTGCGGCGGCGAGGCGCATACGCTCGGCGAGCACGGGAGCGCGGTTCCGACCGCGTGTGACTTTGCCTCGCACTTCGCTAATTCAACGGACTACGGCCAGCAGCGCCGTAACCAGCTTTATGGTCCGAACTACACCGACTTCGACTTCGACATCGCCAAGGGCTTCAAGATTCCCCACTCGGAGACAGCGAAGGTCAAGGTCGGCGCTCAGTTCTTCAACATGTTCAATCACGCGAACTTCCAGATCCCTGACTTTGACGTCAACGACAGCACGCTTGGCGTCATTGAGAGCATGGCAAACACGCCGACATCGATTCTGGGAGCGTTCCTTGGTGGCGATGCCTCGCCTCGTTTGATCCAGGCAAAGCTCACCTTTACTTTCTGAGGCCAGTGAAAACCTGCGGGAGAAGGACGCAACCTTCTCTGCGTCTTTCTCCCGCAAAAAATCAAGCAGGAGGCGATCGAAATCGAAGAGAGTGGTGCCCCGCTCCGGCTGAGGGACGGGCGACCCGAAGTATGAAATACAGAATGAAGTACAAAATCCTACGCAATTCCATATTTGCCTTGGAGCATGCCTCCACGGCAAAGTCGCTATCTTATTGATTACATTAAATAAAGATCCAAATTAAAATCCCCGTCACTTTGGCATGCCACGCGCATATAGACAGCACGGTAGCTCATCCCCCTTGCCCTCGTACGCAGGGCGAAAATTAAGCAAAGAGGCTGATCCAAGAAGTTCAACGAACGAGTTCACTTGGATATACGTGCCTTCACAACCTTGCGAAGTGGTTCACCGAAGACCAGGACGCGAAAGCTTGAAGCGAATCCCGAAACAGGTTCGAGGCGGTTTCAGGGATTCAAACATCTGATGGAGGAATTGAATGCGATTTTTGCGGTTTCAGAACGCGGCCTTGGCCCTGAGCCTTCTGGCTGTTGCTGGGTTTGTGGCGAATACCACCGCACCTGTGGCTTACTCCCAATCGAACGTCACAGGCGGACTGAGCGGTGTGGTTCACGATCAGACCGGCGCCGTGGTTCCGGGAGCCACCGTTGTTGTAACGGACACGGCCACGGATGCCAAGCAGACTGTCAAGACCAACGGAGAAGGCCGCTACACGGTGGGCCAGCTGAAGCCCGGACTGTACAAGATCTATGCATCTGCAGAGAGCTTGAAGTCCGACACGATTCAGGTCACGGTGATTCTGGGCACGACTGTCCCGGGCGACATTCAAGTGACGCCGACGGGCAGCAACACCATTGTTGAGGTGACGTCGACGACGCAGCCTCTGGTCGATACGCAGAACATCGCTCTGGCGACCACCTTTGGTGAAGATCAGATTCAGAACCTGCCGACACCCGGCGGCGATGTGACCACGGTGGCCTTCACGGCTCCCGGTGTGGTTGTCAACGTGGGCGGCGGATACGGCAACTTCAGTTCTGATGGATTGCCCGGCATCTCGAATCTTTTCGTGCTGAACGGCTTTGACAACCAGGATCCATTCCTCAATCTGAACAACTCCGGCAGCTCGAACCTGACTCTGGGTCAGGGCGAACTGGCCGACGCGACGGTCATTCAGAACGCTTACAACTCGCAGTATGGCCGCGCCGCCGGCGCCATCATTCAGTACACCACCAAGTCGGGAACCAACCGGTTCCACGGTGAGGCCGACTACAACTACAACGGCTCAGCGCTCAATGCGAACGGCTGGTTCAACGAGTTCGACCAGGTTTCGAACGGCCTGCCAAACCAGGTTCCCCACGCGGTTTCGAACGAGTGGGCTGCCAACGTAGGCGGACCGATCATCAAGGACAAGCTGTGGTTCTTCTCTGACTATGAAGGCCTGCACTACGTGCTGCCTGCGGGAAGCGGTTTTGTGACCTTCCCGACGCCGGCCCTCGCCACCTACATCGAGAACAACGTACCCTCGGCTGCCCAGGGCCTCTACACCCAGGCGCTGACTGACTACACAAAATCGCCTGCTTACAAGGCCGCCATCCCTGTGACGACGGGGCCTGGAGCGAACCAGGACGCCAGCGGCAATTTGGGCTGCGGCGATGGCAACCCTGCCGACGACGTCGGTGGACTCTCGGGCACAGCAGCTCCTGGGGGCGGCGTCTTTGGTGTGAACGTCCCTTGCATGGTGGTCGGCACCGCATCGGTTAACAACGTCAACATTGAGTGGCTGTTCACGCAGCGCATCGACTGGAACGTCAGCGACAAGCACAAGATCTACGGCCGCTTCAAGGTGGATCACGGCTCGCAGCCGACTTCAACCAGTGTCATCGATCCGCTGTTCAGCGCCGTGTCGATTCAGCCGGAGTATGAAGGTCAGTTCAACGACACGTACCTGGTCAGCCCCAACAAGACCAACGTTTTTGTAGCAGCAGCCAACTGGTACTCCGCCTACTTCGGGCCGGTCAATGTCGCAGCTTCAACGGCTGAACTGCCGATCGACATGTACTACACCGATGCCGGTCTCGATGGCAGCGGCGTCAACTCGGCTCCCGGCCTCCCGGGCGAAGGCGTTCCGTTCTATCTGACCCAGGGGCGCAACGTGACCCAGTACCAGCTTGAGGATGACTTTACCTGGGTCAAGGGCAAGCACACTATGAAGTTCGGTGCGAACTTCCGACGCGACCTCGTTTCGGATTACGACTCGCAGATCAACGTTGTCTTCCCGTACACCATTACCTATTCCCTCGGCGATTTCGCCTCAGGCGTGGTCAACCCCCAATCGAGCTACTGGGGCCAGAACCTCTTCGAGAGTTATAACCAGGCGTTTACGGCAACACCAACCGCGCACCTGGCTCTCTACAACATCGGCATGTACTTCCAGGATGAGTTCCAGGCGACGCCCAAGTTGAAGCTGACCATGGGCCTTCGCGTGGACCGCACGGGCAACCCGTTGTGCCACGACAACTGCTTCTCGGCTTACGCGTCTGGAACCTACCCCGCTTCAGGAGCCAGCCTCACGACTCCGTACATTGCGGCTGACGGCGGTTCCATCACCGCGGCCGGCGCTCACCCTTTCCCAAGCGTCGAACTGGCAAACATTCAGCCGCGCTTCGGATTCAACTACGGCATCAACGACAAGACTGAAGTCCGTGGAGGCATTGGGCTGTTCTCCGATCTTTATCCCGCGGGCTTCCTGGACGGCGTGATCCAGAACTTCCCCAATGTTTATGCCGCGACCATCTATTCCGGTGCGATCGCGCCCTCCGGCGCAGGCACCGCGGGCGCCTTCGCAGCCGCAGCCAATACCGCCGTGCAGTCAGCGTTTACCAGCGGCGGCGGAACTTCGGCCATCAACAATGCACTCTATGCGCAGGGCGTACCCTTTACCCCGCCAAACTTCAATGCGTATTTCCCTGGCGAGTTCAAGGTGCCTGAGTATCTTGAGTACAGCATGCAAATCCAGCGCCAGCTCTCGAAGAGCGACGCGATCATCATCACCTATGCCGGCAACTACGGCTTCAGGGAAGTGATCCAGAATCCCGATCTGAATGCTTCCGCGGGTCAGTTCACCCAGGATGGTATGGGTGGATCATGGGGAACGTCCGCAGAAGGACCCTTCGCCGGCTTGGCGTCGGTGCCTGCTGATCCGCGCTTCTCGAAGATCACCGCGTATACCAACAATGCGCACTCCAACTACAACGGCGGCATGGTCACCTACAAGCGTAATGGCCACGGGATCACCGGCGAAATCAGCTACACCTACAGCCACGCGCTCGACTTTGTGTCGGACGGCGGCACCGGTGAGAACTTCGGCTCTGCTGCTCTGCTCACCCAGCTCACCCCGTCCCTTGGCGCGGGCAACCTGAATTACTCGAACGCCGACTACGACATCCGCAACAACCTTGTGGGTGATGTGGTCTACGAAGAGCCCTTCAAGTCAACCAATAAGCTCGTCGACGGGGTCGCGGGCGGCTGGGTGCTCGGCCTGAAGACCTACGCGCGTACCGGCACTCCGTTCAGCATCGTCAACGGCGCCGTTCTCGGCGGCTACCCAACCACGGGTGGAAGCCTGATGCCCGATCTGGCTGCTGGCGTGACGCGCTCGACGTTAGTCAACGAAACCAACTCCAATCCCCACTACTGCGTCAATAACCCTTGCTTGAACGCCGCGCAGTTCGGGAATCAGGTAGATTTCGGCGACCTTCGCCGCAACTCGCTCTATGGCCCGCACTACACCGATACAGACATCAGCCTTCTGAAGAAGATCATCAAGACTGAAGGTCTGACCCTGCAGATCGGCGCCAATGCGTACAACGTCTTCAACCACGTCAACTTCGCGCCGCCGACTGGCGATACGAGCAACGGTGCTTTCGGCTTGATCACCGGTGCCGTTGCGCCGCCGACCAGCCCGTACGGATCCTTCCAGGGCGCCGCTGTTACCCAGCGTCTCCTGCAGGTTCACGGAAAGATCACCTTCTAAGAGCTGCTTGGGAAACACACCAACAAAAGGCGCCCCCATCGGGGGCGCCTTTTTATTTCGTTCAGCATTAAGGGTTGCTTCGCATTGGAAAGCGCTACCTGTTCTACTCCGCCTTCCTGGAGCGGCTTTTCTTCACGGTTGTCTTTGCCGCTGGCGCTTTGCGGGCGGCGCGCGGTACGGCAGCTTTCGCTGTAGCTGAGGGCTTTTTCGCTGTTTTCTTGACGACGGCCTTCTTCCCCGGTTTAGCCGTCGCCGATGCCTTGCTGCGCGCAGCAACGGTTTTGGCGGCCAGTTCGGACTTCAGCTCCGCATCAAACTCCGCCGGCGTATGCGGCCGGGCCGACTTGCGCAGGCGCTCGATGTCATAGAAGGCTCGCCGTTCCGCGAGAAAGACGTGCACGACAAAGTCGACATAATCCAGCAGAATCCAATCCCCGCGCCTGCGGCCTTCAACGGAGTTGGGCATCACACCGAACTCCTTCTTCAGGCGATGCTCGATCTCGTCAGAGATCGCGATCGCCTGGCGATCATTACTGGCTGAGGTGACGAGGAAGAAGTCCGAGAGGCCGGAGTCGATGGGATCGAGTTCAAGAATGCGGGTGTCTTCGCCTTTTTTCTCTTCACAAACCTGAGCTGCTGCCTGAACAAGAGTGCGGGTAAGGGAGGGTGCCTGTGCAGTTGTCATTCGTCGAGAATTGTCTCCAGTGACAATCGTAGACCCTGCGCAGAGAGGGAGCAAATCAAAGCGGGGTTACGGGCCGGGGCGGCACCTGTCCATGCACCTGCGGTTCGCGGTAGAGCTGGTGCTCTCGAATGTACGCCGCGACCGCGGGGGGCAAGAGCTCGGGGCCCGCGCCCGGCTGCGCGGAGGCGGCTGCGACCTGATCGCGAATGGCCGAAGCGCTGATTTCGACGTGCAGATCAGGCAGCAGGTAGAAGGGCGCTGCGTCGCCTGCGGCATTGGTCACTTCAAAGGACTCAACCCTTGAGCGGCCGGGACTTGTTCGATCGTGCCGCGGATCGACTTCAGGCAGCGATCGAATTGACAGGCCTGCGGGAAGTGCCTCGCGCAGATCATCGAGATCCTGGCCGGGGCGCGACGCAACGATCAGCGCGGCGGCAAAGGGGATCTCCGCGGCTCGATGCCATTCACGGAGGCCAAGAAATGAGTCTGCGCCCATCAGGAATAAAAGCCGTCCGTCGGAGGGGAGTCGCTCGCGCAGAGAGAGCAGCGTCTCCAGCGTGTAGTTCGGCTTTCCCAGGGGCTTGGGAGCGTCGGCGAGCGACACAGCAAAGCCCGGATTGCCCGCAACGGCTAACCGCGTCATCGCCACGCGGTCCTCAAAGGTGGCCGACGAGCCGCCCGGCTTGAGGGGTTGTGCGCCCACCGGGACAAAGAGCACCTCATCGAGATGAAGCAGGTCGCGCGCGGCGCGGGCAATGGCGAGATGGCCGAGGTGGGGCGGGTCGAAGCTGCCGCCGAAGAAGGCGACCCGCCGCGCGCTCAAGGGCAGTTCCATCTGCCTATCGTATCGCGGCGCTCTGGTAGCATCGGAGTCACGACGATGCGTTGGTTGATTGCAGTGCTGGCGATGGTTGGGCTCCTGGTCTCGGCGCTTGCGCTGCGGGTGCATTACTCCACCGCAACTGAGGTCTGCGATATCAACGAGAAGTGGGATTGTGGCGTGGTCAACCACAGTCCGTTTGCTGAGATCGCCCATGTGCCTGTGGCGGCGCTGGGCATCGGCGGTTATCTCGTTCTTGCCGGACTTGCTCTGATGAAGCGGCGCGGCTGGCTCGTTGGGCTGGCCGTGGTTGCGTTGGGCTTCTCGGCCTATCTCACCTATGTCGAAAAATATTTTCTTCAGGTGTATTGCATCTACTGCGTGATTTCGGCTGCGGTCATTACTCTGATCACCGCGCTGAGCGTGGGCTGGCTGATTGCGGCCAGGCGTCGAACGGCAGCATAAAGCCGCTGCGCACCAGGTTCTGGCATCCCACCTCGCAACAGAGCCTGATTGTTGCGCTGATAAACTGAATGCACGACATGTTGAAGAAACGCTACGCGCGCTGGATGTACGACTGGGAGACGCGTCTGACCATGCGCGACGAGAATCGCGTGGTGCGGCCGCTGGAATGGGGCTTCGAATGGCTCGCGCCGTTTCTTGAATCGCATGGATTCGCATCGTATGTGCCTGGGCCTGGAATTATCCGAAATGAGGCCGCCGCGGAAGCCGCGATGGTCCGCATCAACGAGCTGCTGATTCGGCACAGCGACATCTTCTTCGGCTATGAACGGCCCACCGATTTCCGCCTGGAGCGCCGGCATCCGCAGCTTTTCCCGACGAATGTGCGGCCTGAGACTCTTGCGCAGGATGAGGCGCTCAAGCAGCAGGCCCTCGATGGGAAGCTGGAGCAGGCCGAGTATCTGCGCTTCACGTCGCCGGAGCGCACGCCGTATCCCGAAAACGACCAGGTGAATGCGCGCTGGTATCCAGCGCCGGCCCACAAAGATCCAAAGCGGCCCAAGCAGGCCATCGTCGTTCTGCCGCAATGGAACTCGGATGGCTTCAGCCACAACTCGCTATGCACGATCTTCAATCGCATGGGAATTTCCGCGCTGCGGCTGTCGATGCCGTACCACGATATTCGCAGGCCAGAGGAACTGGAGCGGTCGGACTACTCAGTGAGCGCCAACATCGGGCGCACCATTGCTGCATGTCGTCAGGCGGTCGTTGATATTCGCTGCTGCCTGGACTGGCTTGAGGAGCAGGGCTACGAGCATTTCGGCGTGCTGGGGACAAGTCTTGGCTCCTGCTATACGTTTCTCGCCAGCACACACGATGCGCGCATTCGCGTCAACGCGTTCAACCATGCGTCGACCGCGTTCGGCGATGTGACCTGGGCCGGTCAGAGTACACGGCATGTGAAACAGGCGCTCGAAGAGGCTGGGCTTACGCAGGACCGCGTGCGCGCGCTGTGGTCTGCCGTGAGTCCTATCAGCTACTATCCCAAATTTGCGAGCGATGCGGCGGGTGGGCCGGAGAAGAAAGTTCTCCTTGTCTATGCGGACTACGATCTGACGTTCCCCAAGGAATATTCTCTGCAGGTGGTCGAGGCGTTTCGCAAATATGGATTGAATTTCGAGCCGCGCGTGCTTCCCTGCGGCCACTACACGACCGGCGAGACGCCTTACAAATTTATCGATGGCTGGTATCTGGGATGGTTTGTTTATCGGGCCTATAAGGCGTTGCGCGCAGAGAAGGCCGGCTTGTCGACGAAGGCCATCCTGGCTCCCGTTGCAACTTCCAGTCCATCCGAGGCTGAAGAAGAAGTCATCTCACGCTAACGCACCGCGCTCAAGTCGAGCTTGAGCAGTTTGGCGGGATCGAGCGAAGCTCCCTGCCAGCGAACTGACCAATGAAGATGCGGGCCGGTCACGCGGCCCGTGGCTCCGCTCAGACCCAGGCGATCACCCAACGCGACGTGCTGGCCTTCCTTCACATCAATGCGGCTGAAGTGCATGGAGACGGTGTAGAATCCCTGCCCATGGTCGATGATGACGCAGTTGCCCTCGAAGTAAAGCGGGCGCGCGAGGACAACGACACCGCTATTGCTCGCGTGCACCGGCGTGCCGGCGGCAGCCCGAAAATCCATGCCCTTATGAATGCTGGCGAGCTTGCCGTTGAACATGCGGCGGGTGCCGAAGCTATCGGTGGGCGGCGCAGTCACTGGCGCGTGAAAGCTTCCCATCCACAGTGGGTCGGCTGCGGTTGCAGAAAAGATCTTCGCTTTTAGTTGTGAATCGGCCTCAATCTGTTTCTGGGCTTCAGGATCCGGCTCAACGAATTTTGGCGCAACGGTCAAGGAGCCGGTCCTGTAGTGAGACGGGTGGACCTCGATCGGTTGCTCGAGATCGCGCGTGCCGCCCTCTTCGAGTCGAACGGTCACTTTGATCTGCGATGGTCCCGCTGGAGCCTCGACGTCGACACCTGCGAGGGCGAACCAGCCGCCGTGTCCGCGGAAAAACGCGAGCTTGCGGCCCAGCCACTCGCCTTCCAGCTTCGCCGTCGCGGGAGCCTGGATCCGAATCAACGCTGGCGAGCCGGACTCAACGATTGCCGGTGTTAGCTTGATATCGTTCGACTGAGCACTCGCGCTCATCGCGCTCGCAGTCGCGAGCAAACCGGCTGCGAGCGCCGCGAAGATCGAGAATAGCGGAACGCGAACTGAAGTTGGCATCAACTTCAGGATAGAGGACCGGCCATCAGGACGTAGTCAATTGCCGCGAGTCTGCCCAGGCGCGCGTGCCGTGATGCCTGCAGGACTCGGACGCAACCTCGGCCGCTTCGCCGAGCGCCTCGACGAAACCCAACCCGGTTGCCGCAAAGTAGCAATAGGCGCCGTGGAATACATCCCCGGCTCCCATGGTATCGACGGCTGAAACGGCCGGCACCTTCAACGTACCTGAGGTCATTCCTGAGCTGAAGGCGATGGGATCGGGCCCGTTGGTGATTGCGATGCGAGCTACGCCGCGGCCTTTGAGGAACTCGACAACTTCTTCATCGGTCTTGCAACCGGCGGGCTTGAAATCGGCCGAGCAGATCGCGGTGTCGACATTCTTGAGCAGCTCGTCGGTGCCGTCTTTCCAGCTTCCCGCATCGAGAACGACGCGCACCCCGCGCGCCTTTGCCTCTTTGGCCCATGCCAGGCAGACCTGCGGATAGTGTCCGTCGACCATCACCACTTTGGCGGAATCAAAGGCGCGCGCATCGATCTGAAGCGACGGATTGGCGACGCGCGTTCCGTTGGCGGAGATCACGTTGCGGTGGCCTGTGCTATCTACTGAAACCGCGGAAACAACGGGGGACTCGTCCCACCCTGGCGTCACGTCCACGAGTTGAACGGAGAATTTCTGCAACTCATCGCGGACAAACGCAGCCATGGAGTGACGCCCTACCGCGCTGACCAGTGTGGACTGACCGCCCAACTGGCTGAAGGCAATGGATGCATTGGTGGCTGGGCCGCCAACGTAGGCGTCCTGCGAGTCGGCAACGACTTTTGTATTGGATTTGGGGAACGTTTTCAAACGATATACGACGTCTATGGTTGAAAGTCCAATGAAGATCCCTTGTGCCATTCCATATCCCTCTTTAATCGAATCGATTCTCTTTTAGATGCAGGTTCAAGGCTTTAAATACGGGAAGAAATTTGCGCCTGATTCAGTGTAGACCGCTGGCCTTGACGTCAATCCTCTTCAAGGCCATTCTAAGGTGCCTAAAGTGTTTTTCAAAAATGGACGCGCCCCGGGGGAGCCTGCTCCTTTTGCCTTCCGCAAAAGGAGCTTCCTATCCCGGGGCGCGTGCTTTAACGTCGTGCCGAAGCTATTTGGGTGCGGTTTTGCCGTTGTGCTTCTGGCGGTAGATCTGGCGGCTGGCGCCATTCTGCTGCCGGTTGATCTGACCCTTTTCCTGGCCGGTCAGCTTGCCGCCGTTGGCCTGGCGATCGGCGTGAATCTGCTGGTTGATGCCCTGCTCGCGATTCTCGGTCTTCGCTGTTTCGCCGGCGGTCATTGATCCGTTCCGAATGCCATTGGCGATGCGATCCTGCTGGTTCTGGCGGCGCTGGCCCACTTCGTTATTGCCGTAGTGCGCCTGGTTGGCGTTGTGCTTGTCAGTGTAGATCGACTTGCTCAGATTGTTCTGCTGGCGATTGACCTGCTGACGTTCCTGCTGCGTGAGCTTGCCGTTATCGGCTGAGCGATCGTCTTTGATTTCGCGGTTGAGATTCGATTCGCGGGATTCGATGTTCTTGGTTTCACCGGCGGTGAGCTGGCCCGACTGGACGCCATTGGCGATGCGATCCTGCTGATCGGTACGGCGATCGTTGACGGTATTGTTCTGAGCGGCAGGAGTTGTGCCGGGTGTGGTCTGTTGTGCGAATGCCGTGCCTGAAGCAACAAGCGCGGCCAAGGTGAGCGCGTAGAGTGTGTGTTTCATCGTGTCTCCTTCTGCGGGCGCTTGGTTTCTCCTTGGCCCACGTTCGTCGAAACCCAAGGAGTTTTGAAAAGTTGCATGGGCAATGAAGTCTTTTCGACAAGCCGGGATTACCTTTCGGGAAATGCGCCGTCGCTTGAGACTATGAGGCCCATCAAACTGATCGCGCGATCTGCCTTTAATAAGGCGCTTGTAACCGAACCGTCGGTCACTGTATCCAAGAGGCATATGAGCGTCGCACTGCCAAATCGTTTCCGCCGCTTCGGTATGGCCGTCCTGCTGGGGATTGCTCTGTGCTCGTTGAAACTCAACGGTGCCGATCAACCATCGACGGCACAACGACGGCCGGTGCTGGTCGAACTGTTCACGTCAGAAGGCTGCTCCAGTTGCCCGCCTGCTGATGCGCTGCTGGCGCAGCTTGATGCGAAGCAATTTGTCGAGGGCGCGGACGCGATCGTGCTCAGCGAGCATGTGACGTATTGGAATCACGATGGGTGGACAGACCCCTTCTCTTCGGACACGGCGACAGACCGTCAGAAGGAATACGTCGATCGCTTCAAGCTGGAATCGGCGTATACACCAGAGGCGGTCATTGACGGCGCTGCCGAAGTTCTTGGCAGTGACTCGGCCGCGTTGAGACGCGCAGTTGCGCATGCGGCTATCGCGACGAAGGCGGAGCTCCGGATCGACGCCCTGCAGTTGAGCGGAAACGATCTTCATTTCGCTGTGCACGCCGCGCAGCCGCTTCACGGAAGAATGACGTTGGTGCTTGCCGACGATGCGGCCCAATCGTCGGTAAAGCAAGGCGAGAATGCCGGCAGAAAGCTTGAGCACGTCGCGGTTGTGCGGGTAATGAAGACGGTGGGGGCGGAAGCCGCCGACGGACGGCCCCTCGAATTGAAGCTGCCGACGGATCCTCGTTTACAAGGGCCGAAGCTGCGGCTGGTTGTTTTCATCAGCGACAAATCGTCTGGGCGGGTGCTGGCGGTGAACGAGCAGTCGATCGCCCGCTAGCCTGCTCCGCGTGCGAATTTTCCGTCGGATGCCGAGCGTGTCCAGCCCTAAAACCCACGGGTTTTTCCAAAGGGAGGAGGCTGTCAGCGTCGGCCCCGAGAGGCTAGAATCTGGGTATGACTGACCGCCTCTCGCTTACCCTTGCCCAAGCCGATCCAGACGTAGCCGCTGCCATCGATCATGAAACTCTCCGCCAGCATGAGGGCCTGGAGATGATCGCCAGCGAAAACTTTGTCTCTGAAGCTGTTCTTGAGGCAGCGGGATCTGTCTTCACCAACAAATATGCTGAGGGCTATCCCGGGCGCCGCTACTATGGCGGATGCGAATACGCCGATGTGGTCGAGAACCTGGCCCGCGATCGCGCGAAGCAGATTTTTGGCGGGGAGCATGTCAATGTGCAGCCGCACTCCGGCTCGCAGGCCAACGCGTCGGCTTATGCGGCGGTGCTGCAGGCGGGGGACACGATTCTTGGGCTCGATCTGGCGCACGGCGGACACCTGACCCACGGTCATCGGCTCAGCTTCAGCGGCAAGCTCTATCGGCCCACGTTTTACCAGGTGCGCCGCGACACAGAGCTGATCGACTACGACGAGTTGGAAGCGATTGCGGAGCGCGAGAAGCCCAAGGCGATCATCGGCGGGGGCAGCGCCTATCCGCGTCTATGGGATTTCGCGCGGATGCGGCAGATCGCGGACAAGGTGGGCGCAGTCTACATTTTTGACATGGCCCATATCGCCGGGCTGGTGGCGGGGGGAGTGCATCCTTCTCCCGTTCCCCACGCGCACATCACCACCACCACCACGCACAAGACGCTGCGCGGGCCGCGCTCAGGGTTGATCATCTGCGGCAAGAACTACCAGGTTGGCGAGAAGCCGGAGCAGACGATTGGCAAAGCGATCGACCAGGCTGTCTTTCCTGGCCAGCAGGGTGGTCCGCTGGTTCACATTGTTGCGGCCAAAGCGGTGGCATTCGGCGAGGCGCTGCGGCCGGAGTTCAAGACGTATGCGGCGCAGGTGATCGCGAACGCCAAGGTGCTGGCGGCGGAACTGCAGGCAGCGGGATATCGCATCATCTCCGGCGGAACCGATAACCATTTGATGCTGGTGGATGTTTTCCAGAAGGGCATTCTCGGCTCTGAGGCGGAGTTGGCATTGGGCAAGGCGGGCATCACGGTCAACAAGAATTCGATTCCCTACGACACCAACCCGCCGCTCAAGCCCTCAGGCATTCGCGTGGGCACTCCAGCTATGACGACACGCGGGATGAAGGAAGCGGAGATGCGGCAGATCGCGGCGTGGATTGCGAGAGCCCTTGAACTGCGCGGCGATGATGTAGCGCTCGAACGCATTCGCGGCGAAGTGGCAGAACTGGCCAATCAGTTTCCCTTGTACGCCTGGCGCCGGGCTCCCGTGGCTGTTGGAGCGTAAGCCGGAAATCCGCAAAAATTCGTCGCCGCAACTTGCATAGCCCCCAGGGGTTCGAAGTAATGTTGTGTCGATGACCGATCGAGGGGACAAGTCGTAAGGCCACTTGTTTTCCGAAGGCATCGGGAGGAAGAACCGATGAAAACCATTCAATGTGCATTCGCAGCTTTGCTGGTGATCGCCGTTCCGGCCTTTGCGCAGAATCGAGGCGGGGGCGGAGCTACACATCAAGCCATTCCGTCGCGCGGCCCTGTCGAGTCGAAGGGCACTCTTCATGCAGTTGAGCCCAACCGCAATTACAGCGACAAGGCGGGACATCCGAACGTCCCGCACGTCGACGGGAACAAGTGGGTCGGTCACGATACCGGCAAGAACGATCCTCGCTACCATATGGACCACCCCTGGGCGCACGGTCATTTCACGGGCGGCTTCGGACCGAGCCATGTCTGGCATCTTGGCGGCGGCGGCCCGAGCCGCTTCTGGTTCAACGGGTGGTACTGGGATGTAGCCGCGGCCGATATTGCCTTCTGCGATGGATGGCTGTGGGACTCGGACCAGATCGTGATCTATGACGATCCGGATCACGTGGGCTGGTACCTGGCGTACAACGTGCGGCTCGGCACTTATGTGCATGTTGAGTATCTGGGGACATAAGGTACGCGCTTGCGAGCTCTAGGTTCGCAAAAACAACTCCGATCTGCGGTTGTTCCTTCGAGGCTTCCTGCTCGCCCAATGAATCGTGAAAGGGGGAAAGGCCATTGGGCTCTTCCCCTTTTTCTTTTGACTGCAAACTACCCAGCCTATTCGGACAGCAGGGGCGCAGGCACCTATAATTCCGTTGCGAAGTATGGGCGGTATGATCGGCCCGGTCAAACACGGAGAGTGCCCCAATGACATTCAGGTTCACCGGATTGGCGCCGCGCGCGGCTCGACATTTTCTATTGCTGATTGCCGTTTGTGCGCCTGCCGGCGCGGTTTTCGCCGCCACGGCGCCGGCCCCCATTGTCCTCACCGGCGCAGACCGGCGGCCGGCGACTTCCCTCAATGGCGAATGGAGCACGATCGTCGATCCCTATTTCTCGGGACTGTTCAGCTTTCATCATGAAGAGAAGGCCAATGGATGGTTTCTGAATCAGAAGGCCAAGCCGGGAGATACAGGCCCCACTGAATATGACTTTTCGAAAGCGCCTAAGTTGAAGGTCCCGGGCGATTGGAACACACAGCGCGATTCGTTGTTCTTCTATGAAGGCCCTATCTGGTACGAGCGCGACTTTACCTATCAACCCAAAGAGCACACGCACATCTATCTTCATGTTGCAGCGGCCAACTATCACTCGTGGTTCTGGGTGAATGGAAAAAAGGTCTGCGAACACGAGGGGGGATTCACTGCATTCAATTGCGATGTGACGCAGCAGGTGAAGCCGGGAGCAAACTTTGTGGTTGCGGCCGTGGATAACACGCGTCGCGAAGACAATGTGCCAACACTGGAAACAGATTGGTGGAATTATGGCGGGCTTACGCGCGAAGTTTCGCTGATCGAGGTTCCTGACGCGTTCATTGACCAGTACGACATTCATCTCGCGCGCGGGGACGGCTCCGTGATTGAAGGTTGGGTGCATGTCGAAGGCGGTCATGCGGGCGACCAGGTACATGTGGAGATCCCTGCATTAAAGAGCGGGGGTTCAGGAGCTCTGTCGTCCGACGGAAGAGCGCTGGTTCACCTCGTCGCGACCAATCTTGAGCGCTGGTCTCCCGAGAGCCCCAAGCTCTACAAAGTCATCATCACCGCCGGCAACGACTCGATCGATGAGCTTATGGGATTTCGCACCATTGAGACGCGGGGGACCGAGATTCTGCTGAATGGCAAGCCGATCTTTCTGCGCGGCGTTTCCATTCATGCTGAAGCTCCGTACCGCACCGGCCGCGCTTACTCCGACAAGGACGCGGAGACTTTGCTGGGATGGGCGAAAGAGCTGGGCTGCAACTTCGTCCGACTCGCCCACTACCCGCACGATGAAACCATGTTGCGCGCGGCCGACAGGATGGGGTTACTGGTTTGGTCAGAGAACCCCGTTTATTGGGCCATTGAGTTCGATAATCCCAAAGTGCTCGCCAAGGCCGAGCAGCAGTTGGACGAAGAGATCAACACTTCGCGGAATCATGCGGCCATCATCCTTTGGTCCATGGCCAACGAGACTCCCATCACGGATGCGCGGACGAAGTTTATCAGCACACTTGCTGAACGCGCGCGTGCGCTCGATCCAACGCGGCTGATCACCGCGGCGCTGCTGGTGCGAGGCGAGGGACACACCAAGATTGTGGACGATCCATTGGGTAAGTCGCTCGACGTGATCGGCACCAATGAATACATCGGGTGGTACGAGCAGCACCCTGAGACCGCGGACGTGACGGACTGGCGCATTGCGTATCAGAAGCCTTTGATCATGAGTGAATTCGGAGGGGGCGCCAAGGCCGGCCTGCATGGCGGGGACGACGAACGATGGACCGAGGAGTACCAGGCAAATATCTATCGTCATCAATTCGGCATGTTGAACAGAATTCCGCAACTGCGAGGAATGAGCCCCTGGTGCCTGATGGATTTCCGCTCCCCGAATCGCCCGCTGGTCGGCATCCAGGATGAGTTCAATCGCAAGGGATTGATTTCCGATCAAGGCGAAAAGAAAAAGGCCTTCTTTGTTTTGCAAAAGGAGTATGTCGACAAAGCGGTGGGCAAGGCTGAGTAAGAAGGACTCGCAACTGAACGTTTACTGGCGATAAGTCAGCAAGTCGCCTGACTCGTATTAGACGAAAGAAGAGCGAAGTGGATGAGGTTACGCGCGGGTGGCGCCGCGCTCGAAACAATTCAATCGGCTTGACGTGAAAAGTCGAATTGATCAGTTATTCTTGACTTATGTCGATAGAAACAATCATCGCCGAAATCGATGCCGAGATAGCTCGGTTGACCGAAGCGCGCAACCTGCTGGCGAAAGCCGGCACGGCGGCCCCGAACCCCTCTTCCACGAAGACCAAGGCGGGTAGGGGAAGGCCGCGGAAGCGCCGCGTGCTGAGCGCTGAAGCGCGCAAGCGTATCGCGGATGCGCAGCGCAAGCGCTGGGCTGCTCAGCGGGCGAAGGCCAAGTAAGGCGCACAGGCCGGAGCATCGCAGGCACAACGACGGAGATTACTGTCGTTGTGCCGATTCAGCTCTACCAGGTTTCAACAGCGAGAATGCCCGGAGGGCCCGGATGCCCTTCGATGACCTGCGTCTCGATGACGGCTTCCATGTTGAGCTGTTCCCAGTTGGGCGGCAGCTTCGCAATCAGCGACTCGAGATAGATGGGGTTATACAGGATCTCGCCGGCCGCTTCGGTACCTTCTTCTCCAATGCCGGCGGCGACGATCACGGGCTGGCCCGTAGTGTTGTCATGAATGCGGGCCACGATGGCGTAGTCGCGTGACAGCTTCTCATAGGGCAGATCCCATGCCGTCGCCCATGAGGTCTGTTTGTTGTTCTTGCGATCGACAATCAGCGCCACGCCATCCTTCGAGTCGAAGCCGAAGCGCAGCTTCTGGGTCACGCGCAAGGTCCAGATATTGTCGAAGCCGCCGATCAGGACGATCGGCCCCTCGCGAAGCTGCACAAAGCTGGCTTCGGATGCAGGCAGAACCCGGAATGCCTTGTGCCGCGTTTCAAGGGCTGCCGCGGTCCGGGTGAGCGTGATGACGTCGGCTAACGCCAGGTGTCCGGACAAGTGCAGACGGAAGTACAGTGGCTGCGGCTTCGAGTCCCCAACCGGCGCGTCGAAGGAGTTGATCGAGCCTACGTCGAGGTTGCGCGCGGGCTCGCCAAGGCAATAGGTCGCGGTGTTAGTGCCGGCGGTAATTGGCGCCCAGAAGCGGTCAATCAACGAGGGAGGCTGGTACTCCTGATTCTCGCGGTAGCGGATGCCAAAACCGAAACCGGCTGCCAGGGCAACGGCCACCAGGATCGTGACCAGCAACCAGCGCAGCCGCGGCGCTGCGGGGGCTGGAGTGATCGGCAGAGCTGACGGAACGAAGACCGGCCCGTCGGGTGCGGCCAGGGTTGGCTCCAACTCGACGCGCTGCTCGGGAAAACGAAAGAGCGGAACGTAGGAACCGGTGGGCAGCTCGATGACAGGTTCGCCGTCATGCGCCGAGTCGTAGTAGTACTGCACCAGGCGCTTGCGCACCTCGCCGGCAGTGATGCGGACGACCGGGTCGGCATTGGCGTCATAACTCGGGGCGCGCCCGAAGACCTCGATCCCGATGCTACGTTCCTTCAGCTCAGAGGCGTTCCCCTTCAAAGTCTGGTCAACCGCGTAGGCGAGCAAGACCGGGTACCGCTTGCTGTTGGAGAAGAGCGGATGCGCCAGGAGACGTTCTAACTGTTCGCGAATGGACGCCATCTCCGCCGCGGAGAGCTGCGGAGCTGTTTCCTGCGTGAGTTTGGAAGCGACTGGCACGATCTGACTCCGAAGGGCTTGTCCACCGAGATGCCGGGCTGGAGATTGTCACCGGACTGGCAGCAATTTGCGCTGAGAATGACGGTCAACACGGGCCGCACTGCGTATCATACGTCCCACCGAATGCGATGTCCATAGGGGATTAACTTGGTATTTCGTTGGGGGTTAGCGGAGAAATGCACCTCTGGTACCCGATCACACCTGTCGCTGCCTGTCTCGAGACCCTGATAATTCGTTCCGGTCCAGAAAACGTGTTTGAAGCAGAGTTCTGCGCAACGAAGAGATTCGTGTGTGCGAGCGCGGCGAAGAGCCCGTTTTCTTGTGATTGCGGCTCCTCGCCCCTCCGGTCGGCAGACCTGGAACCAATCCAGGCAAGCATGACCGGGGGGCGCTTTTTTTTGGGTTCGGGGGTCCGCGTTAGTTGGCGCGGAGGGCGACCAGCGGACTGATCCTTGAGGCGCGCCGGGCGGGAATGAATCCCGAAAGCAGGGCGACCAGGAACAGGACCACGACCGTCCCCACGTAGGCGGACACGTCCCAGGGCGAGGTTGCGAAGAGCAGCGAGGAAATCAGCCGGGCCAGCAGGATCGAGGCAATCGACCCGAAGGCAACTCCCCAGAGGGTCAGCATAAATGGTGCTGCGCAGGACCTGACGCTGCACCCGGCCCGCGGTCGAGCCGAGGGCCATGCGGATGCCGATCTCCTGGGTTCTCTGGGTGACCGAGTAGGAGATGACGCCATAGATGCCCAGTGCCGCCAGCAGAAGTCCAAGGCCGGCGAAGGTGCCGACCAGCAGCATGAAGAAGCGGCGCGGCGAGGTGGCGTGACTGACCAGGGCCTGGATCGGACGGAACTCGGCCTGCGTCTGCTTGGGATTGAGGTTGCGCAGCGTGCCCATCACGGCGGTGGCCAGTGTTGCGGGAGGCAGGGTGGTGCGAACCACCAGTTCGGCGCCAGTTGGACCGGCCTGAGTCATGGGGTAGTAGATCTGCCAGCCGGGGTCGCCCTCGACGTTTTCTTCGTGAACGTCGTCGACAACGCCCACCACGCTTCTTGGATTTGACCCGTCGCTGGCGACGAGGACTTTGCCAATTGCATTCTCGTCTGGCCATAAAGAGCGCGCCATTGCCTGACTGATCAGCACGACGGCGTCGGTTTTGGGGCCGTCGTCCCAGGTAAAGTCACGCCCTCGGAGCCTTGTGCCCATAGCCCGCATGTATCCGGGTGAAATCACGTAGACCAGCGGACTGGGAGCATTCTTGAAATCGGCGCCGTTTCGTCCCTTGGGAATGGATACTCCCCAGGCACGATTCTGCCCGAGCGGCAGATAATCCGCCATGCCGGCAGCTTCTACCCCCGGAATTGCCTGGACGCTGGACAGAATCTGCTGGAAGAGGACGCCCCGCTTTTGTGCGCCGAGGGAACCATCTTTATCGCCGGGTACGTTGTCGTCATAGTCAACTTTGACGGCGGCGGCGCGCTCGGGCTGGAAGCCCAGATCGACGTCGAGGACCTTGAGGAAGCTGCGCAGCAGCAACCCGGCACCCACCAGCAGCACGCAAGCAAGCGCCACCTCGGTCACCACCAGGAAGGAGCGGACACGCTGATGCTGGCGACTCTGGGTTGCATTGGGCCCCGAGTCTTTCAGAGACTCCTGCAGATTGCCGCCGGCAATGCTCAGGCCCGGGAACACGCCGAACACGATAGCTGCAAATACCGCGATCAGGACAGTCCAACCCAAGGCTGCACCGTCAATATGTAAGGTGCTCAACATGGGGAGCGCGAGGGCGCCTTGATGCGCGAGCCATGAGACGACGGTCCACGCAAGGCCGAGGCCAAGAAGCGCGCCAACACCGGAGAGTAGAAGGCTCTCAGTGAGAAGCTGACGCACGATGCGCAAGCGGCCGGCTCCTAAGGCCTGGCGCATGGCGAATTCTTTAGAGCGCGCCGCGGTCCGCGCCAGCATCAGATTGGCGAGATTGACGCAGGCGATCAGCAGAATCGCACCCACCGCAGACCACAGGACAACCAGCGAGCGGTTGAGTTTGCCGCTGATGTAGTCCTTGAGCGGGTAGGGGACTGCCTGGCCCTTGTACGCGCCGCAGCTCTGGGGCACTTTGAAGTTCCAGCACATGATCTTCGAAGCCGCTTCAGAATCGGCCGTAGCCTGGGCCAGCGAGATGCCGGGCTTGAGCCGGCCGATGAAGGTGATGATGTTGCCCCAGTTGCGGGGCGCTCCGTAGAGATGCAGCGGGGTGATCGCGTCGATCTTCGACGCCGGGAGAGAAGACGGCGCCGAAGTCGAAGGTGCGGGGCAGCACGCCGATCACGGTCGTCTGCTGGCCGTTCATGTCGAAGCTCTTGCCGACAATGGCAGGATCGGCGTTGAACTGCGTGCGCCACCACGAGTCGGAAAGCAGAATCACCGGGGCAGATCCGTCTCGAGCGTCGTCTGCGGTGAAGGCGCGGCCCATGGCGGGTTGCACGCCGAGAACCTGAAAGAAGTTGGCGATCACGTCGATGCTGGTGGCGGGAATCGGCGCGCCGCCGCCGCACGAGGCTCAGATTGTCCGGGGCCTGAGAAGGCGAAGTAGCCTGTGACGTCCTGAAACGAATGCGTCGTGGTGCGGAACTGGTCGTAAGCGTCGGTGGAGTAGGTAGCGCAGGAGAGGCCGCACTTTGTGGGAGGCGGAGCAATCCAGACCAACTGCTGAGGATTATCGAAAGGCAGTGGCCGCAGCAGGATGGTGTTGACCACGCTGAACACAGCGATGTTCGATCCAATGGCCAGCGCAAGAATCAGAATCGCGACGATCGAGAAGCCGAGTTCACGGCGCAGAATGCGGAAAGTGTATTTGAGGTCTTCCATCAGCTTGAGGTCCTCCAGCAGAGTGTCGAGTTTCATCAGTCCACGGGCTTCGCGATGTCGGTCTTTCGCCAATTCAATGCCGCCGAACCGCACGAGCGCCCTGCGGCGCGCCTCCAGCGGAGACATTCCGAGACGAAGGTTCTCGTCGATTGCCATTGCGATGTGGGCCGCGATCTCGTCTTCGAGCTCGGCATCCAGTTCAGGCTTGCGCATGAAGGCCTGCACGCGCTTGCGGAAACTGCGCAGCCATGTCATGCGGGGCCTTCCTGCTCTGACGCATGGGCCATATCAAGAACTTTTTGCATGAGGCCGGAGAGGCGGCCCCAGTACACAGTGTCTTCGGCCAACTGCTTGCGGCCGGCAGTGGTGATCGCGTAGAACTTGGCCTTGCGGTTGTTGTCCGACGTTCCCCAGGTGGACTCGATCCAGCCCCGTTGTTCCACGCGAACCAGCGAGGCATAGATCGTTCCCTGGTTCAGGAGAACTTCATTTCCGCTGACCTGTTCGATGCGGCGGGCGATGCCGTATCCATGCAACGATCCCATCACAGCGAGGGTTTGCAGGACCATCAGGTCAAGTGTCCCCTGCAAGAGATCAAGTTTGGGTGGATTCATCCATACTCCTGTGGCTCCCACGGCTCCTGTGGCAGTACCACATAAGCTTGCCACAAGTTCTGTGGGATTACCACAGGAAAGGTCATTTCTCCACGGAAATTTGACGGATCAAGGCTTGCGCAGCGCGTTGGCCGTGGAGCGGAGCGTGAACTCCAGCGATTCGCGGGGAACGCTTTCGACGAAGGGACCGACGGCCCAGGCCAGGCCGGTGGGGATGGAGCGCGTCAGAGACACCGACTCGATCTGCATGTAGAGGCCGCCATCGCGCTCCTCACAGCTCCAATAGCTGTTGAGGCGCCACAGAAAGCCGTGATCTTCGCTGGGGCTGAGAGGGTGCTCGTTCGGGGTGCCCGGCGCGTCAATTTCGGCAATGTTGGTGCTTCGGGAGAGGCTGTAGCGGTGGCGGGGGTCGAGTTGAGCGAAGGAAACGTCGTAGGTGGTGTCCATGACGACCGTCAGCACATGCTTCTGGCGGACGCGCATCATGGCCTGGAAACGTGCAGCGTCGTGGGCATCGTGCTGGCTCAGCAGCTTTGCCTGAACCACCTCCGGCGCAAAGACGCGCGGGTAGGCGTTGAAGTCCTCCATCAGGCGCTCGAAATCCGCGGCCTTGGCGCCAGGAACGAAAGCGGTGCCCCGCCAGTGGTGGAGCATCGCGCCGGAAAACGTGACGGTGTCGGCGGGGGTGAGCTTGTCGATGATGAACTCGCCCTGGCGAAGGCGGGCATCGGTCCCTGCCGGAGCGAGGAAGACGGAACTTGCACTGTGCTGGTGGACGAGGCGACTTTCGAGCGCGGCGATGTAGCCATCGAAAGTGGACACTGCAGCCGGGGTTGGTTCGCCTTCAGCCGGTCGAGTCAGAGCGCTGAGCGCGAGCAGCACGAGAAAAACCGGGATGACGCGAGCAGGCCGGAAGGACACTTCGTTCTCCAGTTACAACAGCGAAATTTGTGCAGGTGACCCGCTAACTCGCAGATTCTTTTAGAGCCATGGTTCTATCAACGACACTGCTTCGACGAACCGTGGCGTCAATAGGTTTGCAGTGATCTTGACCATTTTTGAAGAACTAACTCGATTGTGCCTCTCTTAGGGGAACCTGTTATTGCCGAGGGCTTTGCCAGGGCGTTACTTGTTTCTAACTAAATTTGCCGGAGCTACCGGCCAAGGCGGGCAGACTGCCCAAAAGTGCTACATCCAAGGTAACTCGATGCGAGTTACTGTGGGGATAGTACGCGCTCGGAGGTTTCCCCCCTATGAACGAGCACGCGGGCAACTTAGTTGGATTTTATGATTATCGTCTCGTCGCAGTCTCCATCCTGATTGCGATTTTCGCCGCATACGCAGCTCTAGACCTGGCCGGCCGCGTGACAGCGTCGCGCGGATTCGCGCGCATCAGTTGGCTGATTGGAGGCGCCTTTGCCATGGGCATGGGCATCTGGTCAATGCACTATGCGGGCATGGAGGCGTTCCGGCTTCCCGTGCCGGTGCAATACGACTGGCCAACGGTCCTTGCCTCGATGGTTGCGGCGGTCTCGGCATCGGCGGTTGCTTTGTATGTGGTCAGCCGCAAAGAGATGTCGATCCAGACGGCGATCCTGGGCAGCCTGCTGATGGGCTGTGGAATAGCGAGCATGCACTACATCGGCATGGAAGCGATGCGGTTGCCCGCCATGTGTCACTACAACTGGAACATAGTTGCGCTTTCAGTCGTGCTGGCGGTGGTCATCTCGTTTGTTGCGCTGTGGCTCACATTTGGCCTGCGCGGCATGACGACCACGTGGAGCTGGCGCAAGGCAGCGTGCACGGTTGTGATGGGGCTTGCGATTCCCGTGATGCATTACGTCGGCATGGCGGCGGTCACGTTCATGCCTGAGCCGCTTGATCCGTCCTCTCTGAAGCACGCGATCAGCATTTCAGAGCTGGGCACGGCCGGCATTGTGCTGGTGGTCCTGAGCGTGCTGGCGGTGGTGGTGCTTGCTTCCATGATGGACCGGCGCCTTGCGTTGAACGAGCGGGAGCTGGCGCTGAGCAAGGAACGCTATCAGATGATGGAGCAAATGCAGCAGGAACGGGAGCGCGCAAAAGTCGCTGAAGAATCAAGCCGGGCCAAGGGCGAGTTCCTGGCCAACATGAGCCACGAGATTCGCACCCCTTTGAACGGAATCATCGGCATGACCGACCTGGCACTGGAGACGGAGCTGACGTTGGAGCAGCGGGATTATCTGGAGACCGTGAAGTTGTCGGCCGATGCGCTGCTCAACGTCATCAACGACATTCTTGACTTCTCGAAGATTGAGGCGGGGAAGATCGATCTTGAAGAGATCGAATTCGATCTCTGTGGCTGCGTTGAAGAGATGCTGAAGACACTGGCACTGCGCGCCGATGAGAAAGGCCTGGAGTTGCTCTTCGAGATTTCGCCGATGGTTCCGGAAAAAGTCGTGGGCGATCCTGGACGTCTACGCCAGATCCTGATCAACCTGATCGGCAACGCCTTGAAGTTTACGCGGGAAGGCGAGATTTCTCTGAAGGTTCTTCCCAACCGCAGGGCCAACGACCCCTCGGGCAGCCTGCACTTCATGGTTTCTGATACGGGCATCGGCATTGCTTCAGACAAGCTGTCGACGATCTTTGAATCGTTCAGCCAGGCGGATACTTCGACCACGCGCGAGTTCGGCGGAACGGGGCTGGGCCTGACCATCTCCAAACGCCTGATCGAGCTGATGGGCGGACGCATCTGGGTGGAGAGCGAAGTGGGGGCGGGCTCGTGCTTCCATTTCACGCTGAATTTGAAAGCTCCGCAGGCAAAGGCCGAGACTGTCCCCGATGAGGGAATGCAGGATAGTCTGAGCGGGACACGAGTTCTGATTGTCGATGACAACCGGACCAACCGGCGCATTCTTGAGGGACTTGTCCGGCACTGGGGCATGAACCCGATGGTCGCCGCGGATGGCGAAGATGCGCTTGCCGGGCTGCTCGCAGCGCACGACGCGAATGCTCCATTCGATCTGATTCTCACCGACATGCACATGCCCAGGATGGACGGGTTCAGCCTGGTGGAAGAGATCAACAAGCGCCCCGGACTTTCGACGGCAACCATCATGATGCTGACCTCGGGCGGACAGCGCGGGGACGCGCACCGTTGCGCCGAGCTGGGAATCTCCGCTTACCTGCTGAAGCCGGTCAGGAAGGCCGAGCTGCGCGAAGCAATCGCGCGGGTTCTGGCCTTGAAGGAACAGCCTGCCCGCCCGAGGGTGTTCACGCGCGAGAACCTGAAGGGGCCGGGCGGAAATTTGCCCAGCTTGTCGATCCTGCTGGCAGAAGACAACGCCGTCAATCAGAAGGTCGCGGTGCGCATGCTCGAGAAGCGTGGCCACAAGGTGGTGGTCGCGTCCAACGGGAAACAGGCCCTGGAGGAGTTGCAAAAGAGAACCTTCGACATTGTGCTGATGGACGTGCAGATGCCGGAGATGGATGGGCTCGAGGCAACGGGGCTCATCCGGCAGCGGGAAAGACAAGGCGCGGCTCATGTGCCGGTGATCGCGATGACGGCCATGGTGATGAAGGGCGACCGGGAGCGGTGCATCGCGGCGGGTATGGACGGATTCCTCTCCAAGCCGGTTCATCCGCAGGAACTGGACGAAGTCCTCGATGGTTATTGGACGCGCTCAGCCAAGGCTTCGACGAACAGCGTAGACAATGCGCCGGCGATCTCGGAGCGCGAACTGATGGAGCGTATCGACGGGGATGTGGCGCTTCTCTCCGAGCTGGTCGAACTGTTGCGCATAGACTCTCAAACTCAGATTCACGGGACGCGTGAAGCCATCGAAAGCGGAAATGCACGGGCTGTGCAAGTGACGGCTCACACCCTGAAAGGCGCGCTGAGCAATCTGGCGGCAGGCAGAGCGTCGCGGGTTGCGGAGGAGCTTGAGTCGATGGGCGCGTCGGGTCAGCTCGAGGGAGCCGGCGAAAAACTGAATGAGCTGGAGCACGAGTTGGCACGAGCGATGAAAGGACTCGAGAGTCTCCGCCAGGAGGTGGCTTAATGCGCATCCTTGTGGCAGATGATGATTCCATGTCGCTGCGCATGATGCAGCGCACCCTCGAGAAGAGCGGATACGAAGTCATCACGGCGCGGAATGGACGCGAAGCGGCTGCAGAGCTGGGGAGGCCCGATGGTCCGCGACTGGCCCTGATTGACTGGATGATGCCGGAGCTGGACGGCCCGGGAGTTTGCCGCGCGGTGCGGGCACTGATGAAGGGCTCGTATGTCTACATCATGCTTCTCACGGCGAAGCAATCGTCTGAAGATGTGGTATTGGGCCTGAAGGCGGGGGCCGATGACTACCTCAAGAAGCCGATCCATCCGGCTGAGCTGGAGGCGCGGCTGCATACGGGCATGCGCATCCTCGAGCTCGAAGACAGGCTGGTGCAGGCGCGGGAAGAGATGCGCTTCAAGGCGACTCACGATGCGCTGACCTCAATTTGGGACCGCGGCGGGATTCTCTCAATGTTGCGCAAAGAGCTTAGCCGGGCAGAGCGCGAGAAGACCCCGCTTTCGCTGCTGCTGAGCGACATCGATCACTTCAAGTCGATCAATGACCGGTACGGGCACCAGGTGGGGGATGAGGTGCTGCAGCATGTGGCCTCGCGCTTCCAGAGCATTATCCGTCCCACCGATGGAGTGGGACGCTACGGCGGCGAAGAGTTTTTGATGGTGCTGGGCGGGTGCGGAGCGGAGGCGCTCAGGCGGCGCGCGGAACAATTGCGCCTGAGCATTTGCGCGACTCCGTTTGTCACCGAGAGCGGACCGATCTCAATTTCGACGAGCATCGGCGGGGTCACCATCGATCGCTGGGACAATTCGATGTCGATCGACCCGTTCCTGAAAGAGGCGGATGTGGCGCTGTATCAGGCCAAGGCTGCGGGACGGAATCGCGTCGTGGTGGCGGAAGCTCTGCTGCCCGAAGCCTGCTGACCTCGGCTAGCTCAGGCCGGTCATCACCAGCATGCGCGGTTCGGTCATCTCTTCAATGGCTGAGCGGATGCCTTCCCGGCCCAGGCCGCTCTCTTTCACTCCGCCGTAGGGCATCGCATCCACGCGCCACGCGGGCGTGTCGCCCACAATCAGAGCGCCCACTTCAAGCTCGCGATAGGCAGTGAGAATGCGGCCGGCGTCCCGGGTGAGCAAACCGGCCTGCAAGCCGTAGCGGGAGTGATTCACTTCAGCCAGGGCCTCTTCGAAGTCCTCGTACGGCTCAATCACAACGACCGGCCCAAAGACCTCTTCGTCGCGGACTTTCATTCCAGCTTTGGTTGCGGTGAGGATGGCCGGGGTCATGACGGAGCCATTGCGCTCGCCGCCGGCGATCAGCTTGGCGCCGGCTTCGACAGCCTCCTTGATCCAGGCGTCGATGCGCTCGGCCTCTGCGAGGCGAACCAGCGGACCCACTTCAGTGGCTTCCTCCGAAGGGTCTCCGGAAACAAGCTTTGCTGTGATCTCGACGACCTTCCACACAAAGGTCTGGAAGATTTTGCGCTCGACGAAGACGCGCTGCACGCTGATGCACGACTGGCCGGCAAAGCCGAAGGCAGCGTGGGCCGTGCGCAGGGCGGCATCGTCCAGGTCGTGCCAGTCGCTGTGGACGATGAGAGCTGCGTTGCCGCCGAGCTCGAGCAGCACGCGCTTGCGTCCCGAGTGGGCCTTGAGCTCCCAGCCCACCTTGGCCGAGCCGGTAAAGCTGATCAGCTTGATGCGGTCTTCCTTCTCGGCGAGCCATGCGGTGTCTGTATTCGAGAGAGGCAGAACTGCCAGAGCCTCTTCAGGCCATCCGGCTTTGAGAATTACCTCGCCCAGTGCGAGCGCCGTGAAAGGCGTCTGGGGCGCGGGCTTCAGCAGGATGGGGCAGCCGGCAGCAAGCGCGGGCGCCAGCTTGTGCGCGACCAGATTCAGAGGGAAGTTGAAGGGCGTAATGGCCAGCACCGGGCCCACGGGAAAGCGCTGCACAAGCCCCCAGCGGCCTTCGTTGCCTTCAGTCAGGTCGAGAGGAAGGCTCTCGCCACCGAGCCGGGCGGCTTCTTCGGCTGCGGTCTTGAAGGTCAGAATGGCGCGATCGACTTCAGCGCGGGCCAGGCGCAGCGGCTTGCCGGCTTCGGCGACGATCAGTGTGGCAAAGCGCTCGTGCTGCTCAATGAGCGAGCCGGCAACATCTTCCAGAATCTCGCGGCGCTTCCAGCGGGGCAGGGCGCGGGTGCGGCGCATGCTGGCCACGGCATGATTCACGGCCTGGCGGGCATCGGCGCGGGTGGCCACGGTGACGCGGCCGACCAGGCTCTGGTCCCACGGCGCGCGGACCTCGAAGCCCTCGCCGTCGGTCCACTCTTTGCCGCACATCAAAAATCCCGTTTGCGAACCCGGCCGCATCTTCATCTTGGCATTGCCCCTGACTTGAAAGCTTCTCCTTTCATGGTAAAGCCGAGGGCAGGTCAGCGCACAGCGCGCCGAGACAATCCAAACGCCAAAGTATGAAGGAGGCTTTGTCTCACGCAGCAGTGGCGATCGCCAGGGAGCGGCGAATCGTGACGACGGTAATATCGTCCGATTGGCCATGTGCGACCGCGGCGTCAACGATTGAAGCGGCAGGTTGCGTCGAGAGCTCTCGTCCGCGCTCGAAGCCAAAAAGCGCTCCATCTGTGCTTTGCGCTTCGATCACGCCATCGGAATAAAAAGTCAGGCGGCTCCCGGGCTGAAGCCTGAAGTATTTTGGCTCATAGCGGATCCCATCGGCGATGCCCAGCGGAAGCGCGCCGGGCAACTCGAACTCTTTGCCGTCGAGATAGGGCGAGAGATGGCCCGCGTTGGCAATTTTCACCGAGCCATCGGCGTCGATGCGTGCGGCCAGCGCGGTGGAGAACGATCCTTGCGAGCGGCCCAGCAAACGGTCATTCAACTGGGCGAGAATCTCTTCGGGCTCGTGGGTGTACGCGGTTGCGGTGCGAATGGCGCCGACCAGAACAGAGACAAGCATGGCCGCGGGCAGACCCTTGCCGGCCACATCGCCAATCACGAGGATCAATCCGCCATTCCCTGTAGGAACAATCTGAAAAAAGTCCCCGCCCACCTGCTGCGCCGGCCTGTAGACCGACTCGACCGCGAAGCCCGGCACACCTTCGTCTTGCGCGGGAACAATCACTTGCTGCACCTCGCGCGCCGCGGCCAGTTCGCCTTCCATAACGGCCTGGCTGCGGCTGAGGCGGTTCGAGCGCAGCAGGATGATCAGACTCAGCGCGAGGATGGAAAGGATCGAGGCAACGTATTCCATCGAGATGGCAAACGGGCCTACACTCATCGCCTGCGTGAACTGGTGGATATTCCAGGCCGCGGCCCGCAGCGCGGGAATTTGCGAAAGAGCGAGCGACCCAAGATTGAGATAGGAATACGTCGCGAGAACAATCAGCGGCAGCAGCAGGATGCCCGCCTCGCGATTTCCGCGGCGCATCTGGCCAATCAAGATTGCGGGCAAAATGACTGAGACCAGCAGAATGATGGGTAAACTTGTGGCGATAGTAATGGCCAGAGTTGAATTCCCCAGCGCATCGAACGCGCCGCCCGTGAACCCGATGCAGCCCGCGGCAATCAAGAAACCCCGCATCCAGCGTCCGACCGGCAGATTGAGAAAAGCAAAATAGGTGCGACACAACAAGTAAGGCAGGAACGCATCGGAGATTGCATTGATGAAGTGCCACCAACGCGGAAAGGTATGGAACTCGCTATAGAGATCCAGTGGCGCGGGAAGCAGCGCCGCAAGACCCCACAGGGCAACGAAAAGATATTCGCGATTGCGGCGTTGCGCGGAGTAAAGCAGGGCGGCGCCTAGAGTGAGGCAAAAGCCGGCAAACAAGTCGAGCCAGGGTAAGGCGTATGTGCCGATTGTGCGCAGCCAGATCAAGTCTTGAACAGCATCCCGCTGGCCGAGAATGAGGTTATTGGCGTAGTAGCCGGGGAATGCATTGGTCCACTCCGCCGAAGTGACACGGACCCTCAGGGCCAGGACGACGCTGCCGGTTGCGATTTGATCGGCCGGTATGGGAACGAAAAGACAAGCAAGATAGTCTGCCGGGACGAAGGGAACCACCTGGCCCACCTGAAGAACGCGAACACCATTGGCATAAAGATCAAACGCGGAAGACGTGTAATGCTCTTCGAGCGCGAGGCCGGTGTCGGTGGGTGCGACCTTGATGTGCAGGCGATACCAGACGATCTCGGGTCGCGCATTTGGAAAAAGGGTATGAAGAGAATCTTTCGAAGCGTCAAAGGCATGCCAATGTGAGTCATCAAAGTCGGCTCGAGCATAAGCGGGGTCATCGCTTGCTTCCACCAGCCACCCGGGGCCGAGAGGGGTGGGCTGGCGAAGGTCCGTCGCATCGAAATTCTGGGCGACCGCAGACGGCACGCCGGCCAGCAGCAACAACCAGAACCACAGAGTCAGGCGGATTGACGAGCAGATTGATCGGCGCTGCCGGGCCGGACGGGGTAAAGCTGCCGGACGTGAGAGCGGTGGAATCAAGCGGCCTCCCCTGACTCGATGATGACAGGCTCGATGGTTACAAACCGGCCCATGCTTTGCAAAGGAACTCTCGCAGCATTTCTTGCGCCCGGGGGCGAAGACAGCCGGAGGACAATGGGTTTCGGGTATAGTGGCTGCAATCCCACTGTGGGTGCAAGGCTATCCAAAAAGCGCCCGCCGCCAAGGAGAACATCGTGGCCGACTCGCCTGAAAACAAACCCGCAGACGTTCCTTCTGCGCAATCGTATACCGTTCCTCCTCCGCCGCCTGTCCAGCCGATAGGGGGCGCGATGGCTCCCATCGCCACGCCGCCGAAACAGAACAACACCATGAAGATCGTCCTCATTGTGCTGGCGGTTTTTGTCGGAGTGGGTCTGATTGTGGCCTCCGTGGCGGGGTTTGCCATCTGGCGGGTCGCAAAGGCTTTTCATCGGGATGCAAAGACCGGGACGGTGACCGTCGATACGCCCAATGGTCCCATCACCGCCGTCTCCAACGGAGCCGTGACCGAAGCCGATCTGGGCGTCCCCATCTACCCGGGCGCGGTGCAGGCAAAGGGCACCTGGCGCCTCAATTCGCCCACAGGGCCTACGGTCCAGGCGCATTTCTTAACGCCGGACTCGAAAGACCAGGTGGTTGCGTTCTATACGGACAAACTGGGCTCGGGCGCCGTAACTACGTCGAGTGCGCAAAGCGCGCTGATGACCTGGAACAAGAGCAATCAGGAGTCGGTGATGCTGTCGATTGTGCAGAGGCCCGGGCAGAACGATGGCAAGACGCAGATCGTCATCCTGCACCAGGTGCACAACGCGGCCAAATAGGCTGTTGGGCACTGCGATAGACTCCTGCTTATGATTCACGACGGGCGAAGCAGGAAACTTCCCTTTGATCGAGAAGAAGCCATCGCCCACCTCAAGGCGAAGGACGCCAAATTGGGGACGCTCATCGATAAGGTGGGGCCGTTTACCATGCGGCTTGATCCCGCGCCTTCGCCTTTCGAGTCGCTGCTCGAGTCCATTCTCTATCAGCAGTTGCACGGCAAGGCGGCGGCGACCATTCATCGGCGTGTGCGCGAGTATTTCAAAGGCGACCCATCGCCGCAGGCGCTCATCGATACGCCCGATGAACCGCTGCGGGCGGCCGGCGTCTCCGGCAACAAGATAAGGGCGATGCGCGACCTGGCCGCCAAAACGCTCGACGGAACCGTGCCCACCCATGCCGCCATCAAGAAGATGCCCGACGCCGATATTGTGGAGCGCCTGACCGCAGTGAAGGGGATCGGCCCATGGACGGTGGAGATGCTGCTGATCTTCCGGATGGGGCGCCCCGACGTCTTGCCGGTGACCGACTACGGCGTGCGCAAGGGCTATGCGCTGACTTTTCAAAAAATCCCAAAATCGCGAGCCCTGGCTGCCGAGGATCTTCCCAAGCCGGATGTGGTCTTCAAGCGCGGCATGCGCTGGGCTCCCTTTCGCAGCGTGGCAAGCTGGTACCTTTGGCGCGCCTGCGACCTGGCAAAAGGCGGCGAGAAGTCAGGCCGGGCGTGATTGCTCGTGTACCCTGAACTTCTAACTGTGAACTGTGAACTACGAACTGTGAACTGTGGCGAACTGTGAACTGGACTCATCCATGCCTCCTGTGAAGCGTTTTGTCTGTATTCATGGCCATTTTTATCAGCCGCCGCGGGAGAATCCGTGGCTCGAGACGGTTGAGACACAGGATTCAGCCGCCCCCTACCACGACTGGAATGAGCGGGTGTGCGCGGAGTGCTACGCGCCGAATGGGGCGGCGCGCATCTTGAACGTGCGCGACCAGATCACGCGCATCGTGAACAACTATGCGCGCATCAGCTTCAACTTTGGACCTACGCTGCTGAGCTGGCTCAAAGACAATGCGCCGCGCACCTATCGCATGATCCTCGACGGCGAACGGCGCAGCCGGGTGAGCTTTGGCGGTCACAGCTCGGCGATGGCGCAGGTTTACAACCACATCATCATGCCCCTGGCCAGCGAACGCGATTGCGTCACCCAGATCCGCTGGGGCATCGCCGACTACGAAAACCACTACGGGTCGGCGCCTGAAGGCATGTGGCTGGCGGAGACGGCCGCCGATACGCGGTCACTCGAATTGCTGGCCGACCATGGCATCAAGTTCACGCTTCTCGCTCCCCACCAGTGCAGGCGGGTGCGCTCGCTCAAGGGCGCTGCGGAGTGGACCGACACGCCGAACGCATCGGTGGATACAACGCGGCCCTACCTGCTGCGGTTCCCCTCCGGCTCGCAGATCGCCGTGTTTTTCTACAACGGCCCGGCGTCGCGGGCGATCGCGTTTGAGGGGCTGTTGAACTCCGGCGAGAGCTTCGCTGGACGCCTGAAGGCAGGATTCAAAGACACCCCGCAACCGCAGCTTGTGCATGTCGCGACGGATGGCGAATCGTACGGGCACCACCACCGGCACGGCGAAATGGCTCTGGCCTATGCGCTGCTGCTGCTGGAGCGGGATAAGTCCCTGAAGCTGTCAAACTACGGCGAATTTCTGGCGGAGTTTCCGCCGGAAGCCGAATGCGAGATTGTCGACGACACATCGTGGAGCTGCGCGCATGGTGTGGAGCGCTGGCGATCGAACTGCGGTTGCAATGGCGGCAAGCCCTATCACCAGTTGTGGAGGGCGCCTTTGCGCCAGGCGCTCGATGAACTGCGCGACGCCCTGGTGCCGCTCACCGAACGAGAAGGCAACAAGCTGTTCAAAGACGTGTGGGCTGCGCGCGATGGCTACATCTCTGTAGTGCTCGATCGCAGCGAGGAATCCATCGAGCAATTTTTCGACGCGTTTGCCAGCCGCAAGCTGACCAATGCTGAGCGCATCCGGGCGCTTGAGCTGATGGAGATGCAGCGCCACACGCAGTTGATGTACACCAGTTGCGGATGGTTCTTCGACGACATCTCCGGCATTGAGACGGTCCAGATTATCGCCTACGCGGCGCGCGTGCTGCAGTTGGCGCGCGAAGTGTTTGGCGAGCAGGCGAGCAAGCTGGAGCCGGCATTTCTTGCCCGCATGGCCGAGGCCAAATCGAATGTCGAAGGGGCAGGCGACGGCGCGAAAATCTACAAAACCTGCGTCGCCACGATGGAGCTGGGACTGGAACAGGTGGCGGCTCACTACGCCATCAGCTCGGTATTCTCGTCCTACGCGGAGGAGACGGACCTGTTCTGCTATCACGTCCGCCGCATCTCCTATGAGATCCACACCTCCGGCCGCGGCCGCCTGGCGCTGGGCCGCGCGCATGTGGCGAGCGCGATTACCGGCCAGGAGCAGAGTTTTTCCTTTTCGGTACTGCATTTCGGCGACCAGAACATCACCGCCGCGGTGAAGGCTTACACCGATGCGGACAAAGAAGACTTCGAAGCATTTTCGAAGCAGGTCGCCGGACAGGTCCAGCACGCCTACTTCCCTGAAGTGATCCGCCAACTCGATAAGTACTACGGCCGCGTTGACTACTCCTTGACCTCGCTCTTTACCGACGAGCAGCGGCGCATTGTGCAGTTGATTCTCAACTCGACCTTGTGGGATATCGAGACATCGCTCACGACAATCTATGAGGATCACGCCAGCCTTCTGCACTATCTGTCTGAATCGGGTTTGCCCAAGCCGCCTGCGCTCACCATTGCCGCAGGGTTTGCCGTGAATGCGGGTCTGCGGCGCGCGCTCGAAACCGAGCCGGTCGACCAGGCGCAGTTGAAGTCGTTTCTGCAACTCGCCAAGTCCGACAAGATTCCTCTGGAGACCGCGACGCTCAGCTATATCGCCGATCAGCGCATGAAGCGGGCGATGGTCGAACTGCAGATGTCGCTGGGCTCGCAGGAGATGCTGGAACGGGCGCTCACGCTGGCGCGGCACCTGATGGAGCTGCCCTTCGAGCTGAATTTGTGGCAGGCGCAGAACATCTGGTACGAGATTCTGCGCAGCTCCAACTTCGGCCTGACCACGCTGCGCAAAGAGGAGCGCGAGCGCTGGGACAAGAGCTTCAACGAGCTGGGCGCCTGCCTGTCGATCGATTGCACCAGCATCTCGGCGGAAGATCCGGCTGTGATGACCACAGGCGACTGAAAATCGTATCGACCTGAATAGCCCGGCTTCGCATAGGATAAGAACGCCCCCGTTTTCCCCATTGCGCCTGCAGGAGTTGATTCCGGTGTTGACACTTTGTTTCGGTGAAGTGCCGATGCGTACTGCTCGAGCCAGCGCGATTGCGCTGGCGATGCTGGAGGGGGAGCCCGTGGTATGACGGCCGGTCTCTGCGCTTTGATCATCGCGGCTGCGCCGACCGTGGCGCATTCGCATGCCGAGATGGAGCTGATCTGCGCGGTCATCCAGTTCTGCCTTGCGGCTGCATTTCTTGCACTCTGGATTGTGGCCCCGGATTATCGGGTCTTTGCGGGCATGAGCTTCTACCTGGCGCTTTTCAGCCTGAACTTGTCGCTCTTTTACTTTCGGGACGACAGGGAGGCGAACCCGCTGCTGGTCGCCATCACCGCGCCCGTGGTGATCGTAATCGCGGCGCAGGCGATGCGCATCACGAAGCGACGATGGACCTGGATTGTCTGGCCTATCTGTTTTGCTGCGCTGTTTTCAAGCTGGAGTCCGCATCTTGCCTTTCTCAGGGACTGGCCCATCAACGTCACGCAGGTTGTGCTCGGTGTGCTGGTCGTGCAGGGATTCCTGAGCAAGAGCGCGCGCGACCGGCAGATCGCAGCGGCGTTTCTCCTGCTGTTCTGCACGCGCTGGACCGTGTCGCCGGAGTTTCGCGCTCTGACCCATGTCCCCGTGATGATTGAAACGGGCCGATGGAACTGGCCGATCAGCCCGTTGTCGACCATCGTGCTGGGCGCGGCAACACTGGTGATTTTTGTGCGCGACCTGGTGCGCGATCGGCGCGAGAAGCTGCGCATGGGCATGGAGCTTGAGGCGGCGCGCGCCGTGCAGCAGGTGCTCATCCCTGACCGCCAGCCCGCGACGCCGGGGATTGCAATTCAGTCGGTCTATCAACCCTTCGGCGAAGTGGGTGGAGACTTCTTTCAGATTCTGCCCATGGCCGATGGGGGCGTGATGGTGGTGATCGGCGACGTGAGCGGCAAGGGATTGCCGGCGGCCATGATGGTGGCGCTTTTGGTGGGCACACTCAACACGCTTGCCGAGCACACGTCCGGGCCGGGAGAGATGCTGGCGGGCCTCAATCGCCGCGTTTTGGGCCGCAGCGGTGGCGGATTCACGACCTGCCTGGTGGCGCGGATCGAACCCGGCGGCGAGCTGACTCTGGCCAGCGCGGGGCATATCCCGCCGTATCTCGATGGGCGCGAGGTGGCGCTTGAAAATGGGCTTCCGCTCGGCGTTGCGCCCGGCGTCGAGTACAGCGAGGTGCGGATACAGCTCGCGCCTTCCCAGCAACTCACGGTGATGACCGACGGCGTTCTCGAGGCCCGCGATGCATCGGGCGAGCTGTTTGGGTTCGAGCGCACCGCGGCTCATTCCAACCAATCTGCCCAGGACATTGCCCGTGCGGCCAGCACGTTTGGGCAGGACGATGACATTACTGTCCTGACCGTCGTACGATCCCTTCAGGTCGTCAACGCATGAGAAAGTCTTCCCTTCTGGCTGTTCTCGCATCCCTTGTCGCTTGCGCCGTCGTGCCTGCGACGAGCCTCCACGCCCAGGATGTCGAGCTGAGCAAGAACGCGCAATCGGTTGTGACGCTCGATGGTCTCTGGCGTTTCCATCCCGGCGATGATCCACGCTGGGCCGACCCTGCGCTGGACGACTCCCACTGGGCTAGGGCTTTCGCGCGCCTTGTCCCATGCTTCCTGCTCGCAGCGCTTGCGGCGCCGGTCTTCGCGCAAAGCGCGCTCTCGATTCAGCCCACAGCCTGCGTCTATCGCGAGGGCGACGATACAAGCTGGGCCGCGCCGAATCTCGATGAATCCGCCTGGACTCCCCTTGCAGCCTGGCCCGGCATCGCCACGCGCACCCCCTATTACTGGCTGCGCTGCCGCTTTCAGCTTGGTCAGCTTGACCCAGCGATCACGCCTGTCCTTCAGGTCACGGGCGACCTGGCCTATGAAATCTACATCGACGGACAGCTCGCCGGTTCGTTCGGCAGTCTCACCACCGGCAACCACACTGTCGGCGAGGTTCGCGACTACCGCAGCCCGGCGTTCAGCCAACCGACCGGCACGGTTGCGGTGGCTCTGCGTATCGCATTTTCGCCCCAAATCCTGATCATCGAGCCTATGCCGCAATTGACCCTCGGGGACGCAGCCTACCAGCGCGGCCAGTACAGCGAGCAGGTCAATGCCGCCGTGACAGGCCACTGGATCACCTGGCTCTGCTGCGGCTTAATTGGCGCAGCGGGCCTGTTCTTCTTCGCGCTCTTCTGGTTCGATCGCACGCAAAGTTATCTCTTATGGGCCGGATTGTGCTGGCTGTGCGTGGTCGAGCTGCGCGTGAACGAATTTCTTCGAGCCGCATCGATCCACTACCCGTCGAGGACAGAGGCTTTTCTCTATTGCATCGGGCAGTGGGTGGAGTTGTGCGCGGTCCTGCTCTTTTTTCGGCTGGCAAATCGCCGGGTCAATTGGTTCTATCGCTTCGTGGTAGGCATTCTTGCTTGTGCGGGCGTTGCTTACTTCTTTCTCGCGGCACTTCCTCTTCGGCCTGAGATGGCTCTTCGCTGGGCGCTCGACGCCAGTCCACAGATTGGCGTCCTCATTCAGCTCGTTTTCATTCTCGGCGCCATGGCGCCGCTGTTTGCCTTCTGGCCCATCACCAAAGTCGCGCGCGGGCAACTTCCCATCGTGGGCGCCTGCTTCCTGTGGATGGTGACCGATGCTGCTTATCTCACGGCTCTTCTTCCCGGCTCTCGAATCCCCCACGATACTCTGCTTGTGGTCCAGCAGTACCGCTCGGTGGCCATTCTCTTCGCCGTTGCCACGCTCACCCTGTTCCTGATCCGGCGCGTCCGCGAAACCAACCGCGAGCGTGCCACGCTTGCCGGCGAGATGCAGGCCGCGCGCCAGATCCAGCAGATGCTTGCGCCCTCCAACCTCGATCACGCTTCGGGCTGCCATGTCGATGTTGTCTTTCTCCCCGCGCGCGAGGTCGGCGGCGACTTCTATCTCTGCCGCGTCCTGCCCGATGGCCGCCAGCGCATTCTGCTCGGCGACGTCAGCGGCAAGGGAGCGGCAGCCGCCATGACGGCCGCTCTGCTCATCGGCGCGGCCGAGCGTCGCGCAGCCGAATCTCCTGCTCTTGTTCTGGAGCACATGAACCAGGTCCTGTGCGATTGTCATGTCGGCGGCTTTGCTACGTGCCTCTGCGCTGATATCACTCCTGACGGTCGCCTGCTTCTTGCCAACGCCGGCCAGCTTCCGCCCTACCTGAACGGCAAGGAACTCCACTGCGAGTCAGCCCTGCCCCTCGGCCTGGTTGCGACCGCGGAATACGCGCAATCGAGTCACCCGCTCAACGCCGGAGATCGCCTCACGGTTGTTTCCGACGGCGTGGTCGAAGCCCGCAATGCCGCCGGCGAACTCTTCGGGTTCGAGCGCACTGCCGCTCTTTCCACGCAGACCGCCGGGCAAATCGCGACGACTGCGGAGCACTTTGGCCAGGAAGACGATATCACTGTCCTCACAATCTCGCTGGTCGCGGAGGCAGTTCGTGCATAGGCTTTGGCTGCTGCTCGCAGCATCGCTCGTGCTCTGTGCGACGGCGTCAACGCAGCAACCCGCCAGTCCGCGTGCGAATACTATGCAGTGGCGCTCCGGCCTCACCGAAATTAACGAGGGCTGGGTGGCTCACGAGGGCGACAACCCCGCGTGGGCGAGCGCGCGCTTCGACGACAGAGACTGGCAGCCGGTTGATCTCGAGGATATCGGCAGGCCCCAGCCCGGCTGGCACTGGTTTCGCAAGCGCGTAACGGTTGGGCCGCAATATTCGACCGTCAAATTGCTCATTGAAGGCGGCGTCGGAACCTACGAGCTCTACGTAAATGGCGAGAGGGTTCAGGGGGCCGACATTCTGTCTTCACTCGCGGTAAATCGCCCGGTGGAGCGCGTCTTCACGCTCTCTGACGACAACGGCGATTTCGAAATCGCGTTGCGCACCCATGCGACGACCGGCTACATCGTTTATGGCTTTCCGCTTTTTCTCAGTGTGACCCTGGGCAGGGCACCGACGATTGAATACGAGCGGCAGGCACTCAAAAGCGCTCGCATGTACGCTGTGGCGCCGGCTTTTACCATCAACCTGCTGCTGATTCTCGCGGCCTTTGTTGCCCTGGCTCTGTTCGCCAGCCAGCGGTCTCAGCGCGACTACCTGTTCCTCGCTCTCTTCCTTTTTCTCTCCGGTGTATCCAATGGTCTGTGGCATCTGCAACAAGCCGGAGTGGGTCCAATCTCCCTCAACTTTCTCGTGGCCGATCCACTGAATTATCTCGTCTCGATTGCTCAGATTGAGTTCACACTCAGCTTTGCGAGGCGCAAGGTGACCATTGGCTGGCGGCTCTATGAAGTGCTGCTCCTGCTGCCGCCTCTGCTTGTGCCGCTGGTTTGGTTCGGGCACTTTTCGCAGGACAACTACAACCTGATCGAGGCCGGAGCCACTGCGCCGTTAGCGTTTCTTCTTCCGGCTTTCCTTGCTTATTGGTATCGCCGCGGCAATCGCGAGGCTGGGCTGTTGATCTTCCCCAGCCTCGTGCCCACCGCAATGGGTGTGCTCTTCAACCTTGGCCTGGTCTCAACCGACCTCGGCTGGAACAGGTTTGACAACCTCACTGACCCGATCAACCTTGGCATCTTCCCCGTCCAGATCTCCGACGTGGGCAGCGTCGTGTTTCTGATAGCCATCGGGATTGTCATGTTCTTCCGCTTCACGCGTGTCAGCCGCGACCAGGCACGCTCGGCAGCCGAGCTTGCGGCCGCCCGCGAGATTCAGCAGCGGCTGGTTCCGGCGATGCTTCCCGACGTGCCCGGCTACCGCATCGAGACGGCCTATCTTCCGGCACAGGAGGTGGGTGGCGATTTCTACCAGGTGCTGCCGCAAAGCGACGGCGCAACGCTGATCGTCGTCGGCGATGTCAGCGGCAAGGGGTTGAAAGCAGCCATGACCGGCACTCTGGCCATCGGCGCGCTGCGCACCCTGGGTGGCGAGGGCTTAAGGCCGGGCGTGCTGCTCGCCCGGCTCAATCAGGAGATGGTGCGCGCCCAGGATGGCGGCTTCATCACTTGCCTGTGTGCGCTGGTCGCCGCGGACGGCGCTGTCGTCTTTGCCAACGCGGGACACCTTTCGCCGTATTGCCGCGGCGAAGAAATTCCTGTAGATTCCGGTCTGCCCCTGGGAATCACAGACGCCGCAGCCTATGCCGAGACAGCGATCAAAATGCTCGAGGGCGACATGCTGACCCTCATCTCCGATGGAGTGCTGGAAGCCCGCAATGCGGCAGGCGAGCTGTTTGGATTCGAGCGCACCGCGGTTCTTTCCACGCGAACCGCCGACCAAATCGCGAAGACCGCCGCGCAGTTCGGCCAGGAAGACGACATCACGGTTCTGACCATGACCTTCGGTCCATGACTTTCGGTGGTGAGTCGAAGAATCTCAGGGTGCCCCATCCATCCACGGCCTCATCGTGGATGGGTGGGACGCCACGAACCCAAACTTTTCGGGCATCACCCTAGCTGCGCCAGTGCAGATCAACCGGCCCATCCATCGGATGCCTGAGGGCAACCCCAGCCGCCGCATCCAGCCGCGCCTGCTTCAACGCGAAGTACCACTTCGCCGGCTTGTCCGCGTCGTCGATCAGCATCAGACTCGGATTGTGCCGCAGCCCCTCCGCCTGCTGAATCATCGTGACCTGATCCTGGCGCACAAACCTCGCGCCGAAGAACTTCGCAATCGGCGTCACAAACGGCACGTGATAAAAAACATTCCACGCCGCAATCACATCGATGCGGCACGTCGACGCGGTCACCGGCGTCACGGTGGTCAGCGAAGAGAACCACTTGTCTCCGGCGCGAATGACCTCAGTCCGGCGATTGGGCAGCGTGAAGTCGATGGTCGTTTCGATGGGCTGGCCGTACACGCCGAGCAGCTTATACGGCGCAGAGTTCCCGCTCGGCGCATGCGCGCTCATCCTGAAGCCCTCGGGAATCGGCTCAAAGCGCTTGGTCTTTTCGCGAATGCTCGCCCGCGATCGCCACCACCACGCCTGGTGCACAAAAGGCCCGTGCGCTGGATCCATCAAGCCGATAATCCCGTGATCGACGTTGCACGGCAAATCGGCTGTCAAAAAAGCCGTTCGATAGCGCGGCCCGAACTTGGCCAGCTCCGGCACCGGCCGCCGCTCCCCACCTTCCGCTTTCCGTCCGGACCCCGCGCCGGGAATATAGACCCACGCATGACCATCGCGCTCTTCGCACGGAAACGCCGTCGCATAGATCCGCGTGGCATCGAGATGATCGTGGCTCGAGAGCGATGGAATCAGCGCACACTGCCCGCTGCACGGCTCGAACTCCCATCCGTGATAGCGGCACGTGACGCGATCGCCGTCAAACCAGCCATAGCTGAGCGGAATTCCACGATGCGGGCAACTGTCGCGCATCGCAAACACGCGGCCATCCGTGCGCCTGCCCAGAACCAGTGGAATATCCAGCAGCATGGCCGTCGCCAGCTTGCCCGCGCGCAGCTCATCCGTGCGCAGAGCGGGATACCAGTCGTCGTAGAGCAGCGTCGCGGTGGGGCCCTGGATGGGAACGCCGGCTTCAGTGGTCGTGACGAAAGGCATTTGGGACTGACGATAGCATTGCCGGGGACGGCGGTGCCAGTTGCTGCCGTGATTCGGGCATGCGGTGTGCGATTGCGAACAACCGGTGTGCAGATGCGAACGAGTGCTTGCGCGATCCCACCGCCGGTCGCCCTGCACATCTCGTAAAAAATGCGCAGGTTAAAACCGATGTGCGCTCTGGCACAGCAAGTGCTATCCACAAGGCAACTATCCTTTTCTCAACAAAGATAGCCTGAGGGAGGCACCTCAATGGCTGGCTTACTCCGGGATGTCATGCACGCTTTCCGGCAGCTTCGCAGGAGCGCAGGGTTCACCACGACTGCCATTCTGATGCTGGCGCTTGGCATCTGCGCCAACAGCACCGTCTTCAGTTGGATCAACGGCACGCTGCTCGATCCGGTTCCCGGCGCTCAACACACGGGGGCGTTGGTCACCGTGATGCGTGGGGCATGGAACACCGCGCCCTCGCCGCCGCTCTCCTATCCCGACTACCGCGATCTTCGTGACAGAAATCACACCTTCAGCGGCATTCTTGGCTATCACGACGACTGGCTCACCCTCACCGGCGGCAACTCGCCGCAGCGCGTCTACATCGCCAACACCTCGGCGAATTACTTTGACGTGCTGGGCGTGAAGCCGTATCTCGGCCGTTTTTTCCTTGCCGAAGAGGAAGCGCAGCCCGGCGGCGTTCCCTACGTGGTGCTCAGCTACTCGCTCTGGCGCACACGCTTCGCTGCGGATCCATCCATCGTCGGCAAAGCAATTCAGATTGTGCAGAGACCCTTCACGGTGATCGGCGTCGCGCCCAAGGGCTTCATCGGCTGCAAGACCGGCATTCGCACCGACGCCTGGCTGCCGCTCGCCGCCAATACCGACCCCGGCGGCAATGCATGGATGGATCACCGCGATGCGACCTGGCTGAATGTGACGGGCAGGCTGCGTCCGGGCGTCGATCGCGCGGCTGCGACGCAGGACCTCGAAACCCTGATGCGGCGAATCGTCGATGGGTATCCCAAAGAGCATCTCGGCGTGAATACCATCACGCTCGATCCGCTGTGGCGCTCGCCGTTTGGCGCGAATATTTACCTCGCGGCGACGCTGCCCATCCTGCTCGGCATTGCGGGGGTGGTTCTGCTGCTTACTTGCGCCAACGTCGTTACGTTGTCGGTGGTGCGTCTTGTTGCGCGCCGGCGCGAGACGGCCATACGGCAGTCGCTGGGCGCCAATCGCGTCCAGTTGATGCGGCAGATGGTGATTGAAGGAATGATGGTGGCAGCCGGCGGCGGCGCAATTGCGCTCCTGCTGACGCTGTGGACCTCGAAGACCATGGCGCGCTTCATTCCGCCCAACTCCAGCCCCATCGCGCTCAACGGCTTTGTCGATCAGCGTGTGATTGCCGTGGTTCTTCTGCTCACAGCCGGGTGCGCGTTGATGTGCGGCGCTCTGCCGGCGTGGCGCTCTTCGCAGACTGCGCCCGCAGAAGTTCTCAAGGAAGAAGCGGGCAGTGTCTCTGCCAGCGGGCAAAACCGCCGCTTGCTGAGCGGGCTGGTCATCACCCAGGTTGCCTTGTCGCTCGCTCTGCTGGTCACGTCAGGGCTCTTTCTGCGCACGCTGAAAAATACCAGCGAAGCGAATCCGGGCTTTGATCGCGCCCATGTCCTGCTTTCCTCCATTGAACCGAATTCGGCTGGATATTCCGGCGCCGCTGAGAAGACCTTTCAACGCCAGTTGCTGGCTCGACTGAGCGCGCTGCCGCGGGTCAGTTCGGCCGCTTTGTCCGATTGGGTTCCGCTCAGCCTCACCCGCGGATCGGTCGATGCGTATCCCGAGGGCTACGTGCCTCGTCCGCATGAGTCGATGGAGGTGCGCCGCGCGTCGGTCTCCGCGGGCTACTTCGACACCATGAAGATCCCGCTGCTCGCCGGGCGCGAATTTACCGGCAACGACGCGGACGGCGCGCCGCTGGTCGCAATTGTCGATCAGACCATGGCCAACCATTTCTGGCCCGGTCAGCAGCCGCTTGGCAAGCGCGTCAACCTTTACGGGAAAGCATTCACCGTAGTGGGCGTGGCGAAGAACATCAAACACCAGCAGATGAACGAGCCGCCCGAGCCGCTGATTTATCTCTCGTTCTTCCAGGGATCTCCGGCGTACACCGTTCTTCATGTGCGCACCGAAGGCGATCCTGCGCAGCTCACCGCGCCGGTTGCGTATGCGGTCCATGAACTCAATCCCAACCTCGCCGTGTTCGATGTGCGCACGCTCGAAGAAAGCATCCGCATGGGGACCATGTTCGAGCAGATGGAGACGCTGTTTGCCTCGGCCTTCGGCATCCTCGCTCTGATCCTGGCCGCGACCGGCATGTACGGCGTCGTAGCTTATCGGACCCAACTGCGCACGCATGAGATTGGCATTCGCATGGCCCTCGGCGCATCGCGCGAAGACGTGCTGCGCCTGGTGGTGAAGCAGGGACTGCGGCTGACGGCTTACGGGCTCGCCGCCGGGCTCGTGCTCTCGCTTCTGCTCACGCGTTCTTTTGAACGATTGCTTTATGGAGTCTCAGCCATCGATCCGCTGACCATGATCGGGGTCACGGTGTTGCTTCTCGTCGTCGGCGTCGTGGCCTGTTCTCTGCCCGCGATAAAAGCGATGCGGATCAACCCGGTGAGCGCGATGCGCGAAAACTGAAGCGGCCTAATCTGGCGACCGCGTAAGCTTGCCGTTCTTGAGCTCGAAGCGCTCTCCGCGCCAGACAACGGAATCCCCCGCGAACCCCGCGATCCAGAGGCCGAAGCCGATCAGGTCGCGCAGTGGAAGCATCCACAAACGCGGAAGCACCTGGTGATCCGCGAGCACTTCAGCGCCCACCGTCATCGCCAGCGCAAGGCGAAGAAAGAAGCTCAGGGCCAGAAGCCACAGGCTCAGCAGACTAATGCCGCTGGCCACAACGTTCAGCAGCGCCCAGGCGAACCCGTGCGTGAAGACGAGGCCAACGTAGCCCGCCGGGCTCGCGTCCCGAATCGTCCGCGCCCACCGCAGTTGGTGGTCGATAAAGCCCGCCCACGTGTACTCTGGGATGCTCGTCTCCACTACTTCCCCTGAAAGCGCGACAGCGTAGCCCGCTGCGTAAACGCGCTTGCCGAGCTCGTGATCGTCGGCCAGGTAATCGACCAGTGATTCGAGGCCGCCGATTTTCTTCAAGACGGGGCGGCTCACCGCGAGCGTTGAACCCAGCCCGTACCGCAGGCCGCTCTGCAGCATCCGCGAGAGCAGAACCCCGGCCTGAAAGTCGGTCGCGATCCCGAGCGCCTCAAGCCGCGACCCCAGCGTGACGTGCGCGTGACCGCGATAGAGGGTCGTCACCAGGCCGACCTCGCGCTGCGGCTTGGCCGACGGCGGGGCAGGAGCGAAGTGGCCCATCACGCCTTCGAGATAATGCGGCGTGACGGCGATATCCGAGTCATTGATGATTATGTAGTCGTATCGCGCGTGGGGCAGCAGCTGCGCCAGCGTGCCGACCTTGCCGTTGGCGCCGAGAACGGCCGGGCAAACAAAGAGACGGATCGAGCGCTCGGGAAACTCAAGCTTGAGATGCTGCACCGGGACGGTCGCGTCTTCTTCGAGCGAGGAGATGCCGAAGAGGATCTCGTACTCGCCCGTGTAGGTTTGCCGGCAGTGGCTCCTGAAGGCGTCGATCATCTCCGGGTCGATGCCCTTGAGCGATTTCAGAATGCTGACGCCGGGGGCGAAAGCGGGAAGGCGGCGCTTGCGGATAAAAACCCACACGCGGGCCGCGACGAGGGCCTGCAGAAAATAGGCCATTCCCGCGATGGCCATCAGCGTGGTAAAGATCGCCACGGATTGGGCCAGTACGTGCGGCATCGAAGGTTAGTTTACAGGGGTCAGGGGTCAGGGGTCAGGGGTCAAAGACCAGCGCCCAGGAACTCGCCACTGTCCTCGCGGCAGAGTCCGTTTTTCGGAGTCAGTCTGTAAGCAAAAATCACGAGGAGCTGTCGACTGGTCCCTGAGCCCTGATCCCCGAGCCCTGACCCCTGATCCCCGAGCCCTGATCCCCGACCCCTGTTCTACTCGTACCGCAGCGCCTCAATCGGATCCATCGAAGCTGCCTTCCACGCCGGATAGATACCGAACAGCAGCCCGATCGCGCACGAAACGATGAAGGCGATCAGCACCCAGGTGACCGACAAAGCCGCGTGCAGGAACGAAACAGCATAGTGCAGGATCAGCGTGAAAATCGCGCCGGCGCCGATGCCGATCAGGCCGCCGACCATGCACAGCGTGATGGCCTCAAGCGTGAATTGCAGCAGGATATTCTTGCGCGTCGCGCCGATGGCCTTGCGAATGCCGATCTCGCGGGTGCGTTCGGTAACCGAGACCAGCATAATGTTCATCACGCCCACGCCGCCGACGAGCAGGCCGACTGACGACACAGCCACCATGAAAAGGAACAGCCCTCCGGTGAGCTGGTTCCAGAGCTTGGTCAGCGAGTCGGGGCTGAAGATGGCGAAGTTGTCGTCCTGGTTGACGTGCAAGCCGCGGTGAACGCGCAGCAGCTCGCGCATCTCTTCGGTCACCAGCGCTTTGTTGGCCGGGTCGTCATACTTGACCACGAGCCAGAAGTCCTTGATCTCAGGATGAATCTTGCGGAACGTCTCGAGCGGCAGATACGCCGAGTTGTCCTGGGTATTGCGGCCGCTGCCGAAGGGTTGAGGCTGCAGGTCGAACACGCCGATCACCGTGAAGATTTCGCCGGACATCTCAATGTCCTGGCCGAGCGGCGAGCTATCAGGAAACAAATCGGCGGCCGCGTCATGGCCGAGCACCACGACGTTGGCCCGGCGCTCCTCTTCCGATTCGGTGTACATGCGGCCTTCGATCAGGTGAACATCCTCAGTATCTTTGAAGGCCGCGGTTGTGCCGTTGACGATCGTGTTCTGGATCTTGTGCGAACCGGCTTTGATGGTCTGCCCGCCCAGGCCGGTCTGGAAATCCTGGTACGTCAATTCGGGATCGACGGCGAGCACATGCGGAAGGCTGCGCATCGCGATCCCATCTTCATACGTGAGGCGCTTGCGATTCAGCTCCTCAGTGGTGGGGCGCTTGCCGAACGGCTCAAAATGAAAGGCCCACAGATCGTTGGTGCCCAGGGAGCGCACGAACTGATCGATGTTTGTGTTGAGCCCGTTGATCGCCGAGGAGATGAGAATCACCGTGGAAATGCCGATGGAGATGCCGAGGATGGTCAGCCCGGAGCGCAGCTTGTTTTTGCGCAACGTATCGAAGGCCAGGCGGATGGATTCGTTTGAGTCAGCGAGGCTCATGGCTACATCTCCGTCCGCAGGGCAACGATTGGATCGAGCTCGGCAGCTTTGTAGGCAGGATATATTCCGAAAAAGAGTCCGACAGCCGTCGCCACAAAGAGGCTGATCAGGATGGACCAGAGCTGCACGGACGAGGGGAACGAAATGGCCAGCGTGATCAGTTTGGCCACGCCGATGCCGCTCACCACGCCGATCACGCCGCCCACCAGCGAGACGGTTGCCGATTCGATAAGGAATTGGAGCAGGATGTCCTGCCGGCGCGCGCCCAGCGCCTTGCGCACGCCAATTTCGCGTGTCCGCTCCGTCACCGAGACCAGCATGATGTTCATGATGACGATGCCGCCAATCACCAGCGAAACAGCGGCGATCGACGCCACAACTGCGCCAAAGCTGTTCAGGATTTTGCCGAGGAGATTCTGGAACGTGGCGCTCGAATCGATTGAGAAAGTGTCGGCCTCGTTCGGAGCAAGATGCCGGCGTGTGCGCATGATGGTGCGCAGCTCATCTGACACGGCATCCATCACTTCACCCCCGCCGCCCGCATCCACATAGATCTCCATCGAGACGTGCGATCCATAGGTATGCAGAAACGTCGTCAGGGGAATCGTCACCCAGTTGTCCATGCTCTGGCCGAGCATCTTACCCTTGCGCTCACCCACGCCGATGACGGTGTAGGGCGCGCCGTCCACGCGGATCTCCTTGCCCAGAGGGTCGCCCGCTCCCAGCACGTTGTCGACAATGTCGTAGCCCACAATGGCAACGTGCGCGGCGTGCTCATCCTCGGTGTCAGTAAACGAGCGGCCCGCGTCGATATTGAGGTTGTTGATCGCGGGCATGGTCCAGGTCCAGCCGCGGATATTGGTGTCGGTCGTCGAAGCCGTGCCGTGCACAACCTTTCCTGTCGTATTGCGCTCCGCGCCGACGCTCACGCATGAGCGGCAATCGGAAACAATGGCGCGATAGTCGTCGAGCGTGATGTCTCTTCGCTTTTGAAACGAGAGATACTCCTCGAGCGTGATAAAGGTCTGCGGCATCTTGCTCACTGTAATCACCGCGGCGCCAAACGTATTGATCTTCGATGTGACAAACTGCTTGGCGCCGTTGGTGAGCGTGACGACAGTAATAACGGAGGCGACGCCAATGATCACGCCAAGCAGCGTGAGGATGCTGCGCAACTTGCTGGCCCAGAGGGATTGAAGCGCGAGTTTAATAGCTTCAGAGAGTTGCATGTACAGCTTTCTTGTCAGCCTTACTCATACCTCAACGCATCAATCGGGTCAAGCGCACTGTTCACTGTCTCACTCGTAGCGCAGTGCCTCAATTGGGTCGAGGTTGGCGGCTTTCCACGCCGGGTAAATGCCGAACAGCAGACCGATGGCGCAGGAGACGCCGAAACCGATCAGCACCCATGTGGTCGAGAGGGTTGCGGGCAGCCCGATGGGAAGAAAATACACGATCCACGTAATCACCGCGCCCACCACCACGCCGAAGATACCGCCCACGGCGCACAGCGTCACCGCCTCCGTCGTGAACTGAGTCAGGATGGTGCGTTTGGTGGCGCCGATTGCTTTGCGCACCCCGATCTCGCGCGTGCGCTCGGTGACCGAGACCAGCATGATGTTCATCACGCCCACGCCGCCCACCATCAGGCCCACGCTTGAGACCGCAATCATGAAGGCCACCAGCCCGCCGGTGAGCTGACCCCACAGTTTCGAGAGCGAGTCGGGCCCGAAGATCTCGAAGTTGTCCTCCGCCTCGACTTTGACCTTGCGCCGGATGCGCAACATCTCGCGAATCTCTTCCTCAACCAGCGACTTGTTTTTGGGATCGTCGTATTTCACTGAGACCCACATGTCCTTGTCTTCAGGGTGCAGGTTGTGGAAGGTGCCCAGTGGGAAGAACACCGCGTTGTCGTTGGGATTCTTGCCGCCGCCAAAGGGCTGTTTGCGTTTGTCGAGCACACCAATCACGGTGTACATCCCGCTCTCCACGCTTACCTCTTTGCCGATTGGGTCTTCGTTCCCGAAGAGTTCTTCGGCTGTATCGTGCCCCAGCACGCATACATGCGCGCCGCGATGATCTTCTTCGTCTGTGAAAAGGCGACCGGCGGTAAACACAAGATCGGTTACGTCGCCAACTTCAGATGTCGAACCCTGCAGGATCGTGCCGGCAACCTTCTTGCCGTTGTATTTCACCGCAACATCGCCCACGCGAAACTGCGCCTTGACGTGCTGATAGCCGCCATCGGCCGCCACCACATGAGGCAGCGTGCGCAGCGCCATCACATCGTCGATATTGAGCTTTTTGCGCGTGAGCTGCTCGGTCGTCGGGCGCACCCCGATCACGGGCATATGGAATACCCAGAACACATTCGAGCCCAGCGAGCTGACCCAGTCGGAGACGCGGTTGTTGAGCCCGTTGATCACCGACGAAATGGTGATCACGGTGGTTACGCCAATCACGATTCCCAGAATCGTGAGCCCCGAACGCAGTTTATTGGCCCGCAGTGTGTCGAGGGCCATCTTCACCGATTCCCGTGTTTGCCCTTGCGCCATAAAAACTCCTGGTTCACAGTTCTCAGTTCGTAGTTCTCAGTTCTCAGTTCTCAGTTCGTAGTTCACAGTTCATAGACCGCGACCTCGCTTGCTTCTCGCGTCCAGCAATTCACCATCTCAGCTTCATTCTTACCCCGATTGAGCACCAGGAAGAGCCACGAACCCCGGGCCGCAAAACTGTGAGCTACGAACTGCGAACTACGAACTGCCGTGAACTGTCTTGCCCAACGACGCCATAAGTCCGAAAAGCATTTTCCTTACTTCGCTTGACAGTGACTCTGCTTCTTCGATGAGTCTCGAATCGCCAAAACCAAGTTCTTTGGCAATTTCGAGTTGCGTTTGAACCTCGCAACTGGAACCCCGTGCGATCGAAAGGAACTGCTTGAACTCTCCACGATTCGTTCGTCCCTGGCCCTCGGCGATGTTGCTCGGAATCGAAACCGCCGAGCGACGAATCTGGCTTGTCAGTCCGTACACTTCCTCGCGCGGAAATCCTTGACTCAACCTATAAACGCAAACGGTTAACTGCATTGCGCGCTTCCAAACTGCCAGATCTCGAAACGACTGCGCCATCTTGACTGTTCTCCTGTCTGACCTCCAGGAAAAGCTTCGAGCTATGAACTACGAACCAACAACTGTGAACTGCGAACTACGAACTGTGAACTGTCCTTCTACATCTCTGCTCGTAAAGCCACGACCGGATCTAATTTCGCTGCCTTGCTGGCCGGATAGACCCCGAAAAAAATCCCCGTTGCGCCGGCAACGAACAGTCCCAGCAGAACACTCCATAACTGCACCGTCGTCGGAAAGCCAATGATGAGCGTGATGAGCTTTGCGACAAGAATTCCGCAGAGCACGCCGATCGCTCCGCCCATCGTTGCCATGGTCGCGCTCTCGATCAGGAATTGCAGCAGCACATCTCGCTGCCGCGCGCCCAGTGCTTTGCGCACGCCGATCTCTCGGGTTCGTTCGGTCACGGAGACCAGCATGATGTTCATGATCACGATGCCGCCCACCACCAGCGAGATGGAAGCGATACCTAGCACGACCCACGTAAACAGCGAGCTGATCTGCTTCCAGATATCGAGGAAGGTGTCGTTGGTTTCAAGTTCGAAATCATCCGGCTGCCCCACCGCGTTGTGACGCCGCGAGCGCATCAACACGCGCACCTCGTCCTTGGCTCGCTCCATGACTTCAGCATTGCCGGCAGCGCGGGCGTACACGTCTACCGAGTCGTTGTAGCCGTATGTCTGCTGATACGTGGTGATCGGCACAGCCACCCAATTGTCCTGCGACTGGCCGAGCGTCTTGCCCTGCCGGTCGCCCACGCCCACAACCGTATACGGGATCCCGTCGACGCGAATCTCTTTGCCGATCGGGTCGCCGTCGCCCAGAATGTTGTCCACAATGTCGTAGCCGACAATCGCGTCGTGCGTCCCCTTGTCGTCGTCGGTCTGGGTAAAGCCGCGCCCGAGAGCGATGTCGATATTGTTCAGCCCCAGCATCGTCCACGTATAGCCGCGCACCTGCGTGTTGTTGCTCGAGTGGCCGTTGTAAACCACGTTGGTCGACTTCGAGAGCAGCAGCGCCCACTTCAGCGCACTCGGTGCATTCATCGCGAATCGCCTGGTAGTCCTCAATGCGGACGATCTTGCGCTTCTGGTAGCGGAAATAATCATCCGCTGAAAAAATGACGCTCGACATGCGCGTGACTGTGAATACGTCTGCGCCATAGCCCGACAGTTTGGTCGAGACGTAGCGATTGGCGCCATTCACCAGGGTAATGACCATGATGACCGAGGCGACGCCCATGACCACCCCGATCAGCGTAAGGATGGTGCGGAGCTTGTTGGCCCAGAGCGATTGGAGTGCGAGTTTGAAGGCCTCTGAAAGCTGCATCGACTCTTTCCTGGCAACGATTAAGGGGTAGACTTGCGGGGTCTGCCCAAAGGAAACAAAGTTTTGAAGGTCTCCTTCATTGGACGGATGAAGGAGCATTCTGGCCGCCTTTTGCGCTTCCAGAGAGGCAGTTTCGACACATTTTGCCCTGCATGCTGATACGCGGGGCGCTTCAAGAAGGTTCCGAGCGGCTCGAAGTCGCTCCAAACAACCTATCGGCCCGAGCTCCCGAATCCCTTTTCCGCCCGAACCGACTCCTGTAGGCTGTCGACCACCTCGACGGCACCCGTCAGCACGGGGACCGGGATCATCTGGGCGATCTTTTCGCCTGCTTTGAGGGTCACGGGCGTCTGGCCCAGGTTCGTCATCAGGATAAGGATTTCCCCGCGATAGCCAGCGTCAATCACCCCCGCCGTGGTAAAAATTCCCCGCGCCGCCATTGACGACCGGTCGCGCACCAGCAGCCCCAGCGGCATTCCGGTGGCCGGATCGCGCGCCTCAACCGCAATCCCGGTCCTTACTTTGACCGCGGCGTGGGGCTCAAGCCACGCATCTTCGAGCGCAAAGAGGTCATAGCCCAGGTCTTCTCCGGGGTGGGCGACCTGCGGTGCGCGGGCTGCAGGATCGAGGAGTTTTACACGAAGCATCCCCTAATCCTAGAGCACGGCCCCTGACGACTAAGCCCTAACGACTAACCCCTAACGACTAACCGCCAGACACTGGACAGCCCCGGCTGGGGTTCTCCCAAGCGGGGCTGGTGATTTCGGCAAGAAGACCTGTAAGCCGAATTCTGTCGTGTGCGGTCATTCCTCTAGGCGCCGCGTTGCCGCGGACACTCATCAGCGACCTACCCGGAGGTTTCGGCCATTGCTCGAGCCGCCTGAACGCATCGGGCCGATGCGCAGCGCCGCCTGGCTCTTGGCGAACGCTTCCCTCCCTATTTGGTCTTGCTCCGTGTGGGGTTTACCCTGCCCCCGGCGTTACCGCCGGAGCGGTGCGCTCTTACCGCACCATTTCACCCTTACCCCCGCGGGACTGGCCGTCCAGGCGAACCTGGTCCAGTCCGGTGGCCCTCCATGCTTCCGAAGAAACAGGGAGGGGTAGCCGAGGCGGTATCTTTTCTGTGGCACTGGCCGTCTGCGAGCTTTGAAGACTCGCATCCCGGACGTTATCCGGCACACTGCCCTGCGGAGTTCGGACTTTCCTCCCCCGGCAACCCCGCTTGCGCGATGTCCCCGGCAGCGACCGCCCGGTCCTCCTGCCAGCCTCTAGTTTAGCGCGAATCGGGTTGAAGCATCGCTCTCGAGGGGTTGTTCGCAAAATCCGCCGAATGCTTTGAATCGGATCGACAAGCTCGGCCATCCGTTTGAAACAGTGGAGTTGCTGCCTTCCATGGACCTGTCCAAAAGCGGCTCCGCGAAATGAGTCAACATCCTCGCTTCCAGGAGAGGTCGAAATGAAGATTGTCTCGATGATTGCCCGCTACCTGCTGGGACTGATGTTTCTCGTCTTCGGACTCAATGACTTCCTGAACTTCATCCCCATGGGCGCCACTGCCCACGGGCCTGCCCGGGGACTTCTTCCGGGTTCTCTTCACGTCGCACTACGTCTACTTTGTGGGCGCGATCATGGTGATCTCCGGCGTCCTGTTTCTGGTGAACCGCTACGTGGGGCTGGGGCTCACTCTGCTCGGTCCCGTGCTGTTCAACATCCTCGTCTTTCATATCGTGATGAACCCGAGCGGCATCGGGCCGGGATTGTTCGCAACGCTCCTGTGGGCCCTCGTTGCCTGGCAACATCGGATCGTGTTCGAGAGGCTGTTCGCCGCAAAGCTAGAGGAGTAGATGCCCGACCGCCCCCCTGACGCCTGACCCCGGTCGACTCTCCCACGGCCGGCTCGTTGATGGGGAGGACTTCAGTGGGATTTCGCCGAACCGGCTCCTGATTCGAGCACCTCTGCATGATCGCCTGTTGCAAGGCGGTAGTTGCTGTATTCCGCCGCGGCGAAGCGATGGACTTCTCGATACGGCACTTCATCGGTCTCAGCGCCAGGAACCATCGCGACCAGGGTATCGGCTGCTAAAGGGACGATGAAGGTTCTGCCGCCGACACTTATCTCGCCATAGTCAATCCGTGTATCTTCGCTGCGAACGGGTGCAGAGGCAGGCAGTTCCGCCTGCGTGATCACACGCAAAACCGTCCCCGCATCGGGATCGATAAAAAACTCTCCGTGGTACGGTACGGTCGCTCTGAACGTTTCGAGATCGACGTCATAATCCCTCCCCGACCGGCCGATCTTGCGTGCGTTCAAGGCCGGGAAGCAGCAGTAGTTCACCTCATACCGCGACTTCGCCTTGTCCACGGAAAACGAAAACACGGCCGCCGGCTTGTCATGAATGACTTCCCAGCGAAGCCACGCGAGGTGCCCCCCTTCCGCAGCCTGCGCCAAAATGAAACTCAGCACCGGTCCGGTGGCCGAACGCGACAGGATTGGATCGGAGACCACGGTTTTCGCAGCCGGAGCCGGCTGCGCCGTTTCAATGCCGTTCTCGCTCTCTACCTCGGCCGTGTGCGTTGTCAGCCGCCCATCTGCATCGGAATGTCCCGTAGATTGTTAGTCACACTCAAATCGGCGCGCGTCATGCCTCTGACCGCTTCGCCATAGGTCGTTGTTGTCTTGGAGGCGAGCAGATGCGGGTTGCGCATGTAGACATTCGTGACGTATTGGACTGTTTTTGCCAGGATGGCTTTCTGTGTGGCGAGGTCCGGCGGCGGAAGATTGGGGATCTCCGCCGCAGGCGGCGACAGCACAGCGCTCTGCACCGCGAGACATTTCAGCTGGCTTTGAGCTCTCGGCCCTGGAAGAAGCGTTTCGAGCTCATGCATCGTCGTCGGCGTCAGTTGCTCGCGCAATTCCAACTGCTCAAGAGCCGTGACCACATCGGCATCGCTCTTCCGGGCCCGCTGCAAAGAGGTGAGCTCGTCCTTGAGCTGCTCGACGGTGATCTTCTTTGCGCACCAGGCAGGCGATGCCGAGAACAATACGACGAAAATCCATCCGATCAGCTTCATCTCGGTCCACTTCCGGGAAAAAACACACTGAGAGTATAGCCGCATTTCGCAAAGCCAGAAGTTCACCAGGGCGCCGTCGCAGGCAATGCCCCGTCCAACCCACCGTCCACCGTTCACTGTTGCCGCTTCGGATGATTCCGCACCGACTTCTCAATCGCATTCCACTTCGCGCGCGTCTCCTTCGCCAGGCGCGGATTCGTCTTCCGCTCCAGATGCGCCAGCTCCTTCTGCATCTTTTGGAAATTCACCAGCCGTCCCGCATCGAGATTCCCGGCAAGCACCGCGCACCCCGGCTCGGCCGTATGCGTGCAGTCGCGAAACCGGCACGCCTCCGCCAGCGTCTGAATGTCCTCAAACGAATCGGCCACCGCCGACGACTGCGCATCCGGCCCGGTCCATAGCTGGATCTCGCGCAGCCCCGGCAGATCCATCAGCAGCCATCCGCCCGGCATCACGAAGAGCTGCCGGCTCGTGGTCGTATGCCGTCCCCGGCTATCCCCTTCCCGGACGGCCGTCGTGCGCTGGCGTTCATCCCCCAGCAGCCGGTTCAAGATCGTCGACTTGCCCACGCCCGACGAACCGATCAGCGCCGCGGTCTGCCCCGGCTCCAGCAGCGCCGGCAGCGCGTCAAGCCCGTGATCTGAAAGGGCGCTCAGGGGCAACACCGGCGCATCGGGACTCAGCCCCCGCGTGCGGCTGAGCACATCGTCAAGATCGAGCCCCAGCGATTCCACTAAATCAACCTTGTTCAGCAGCACCACGGGCTGCGCGCCGCTCTCCCGCGCCATCACAAGATATCGCTCGATGCGCCGCTCATTGAAGTCGTGATCGAGCCCGCTGACAATAAACAAAATGTCGATGTTGGCCGCCAGCACCTGTTCGCGCACCTCGCGCTCGGGCTGCTTGCGCGCCAGACGCGTCTTGCGCTTCAGCACGCGATCGATCACCGGCCCATCCGGCCGCAGCGCCACCCAATCACCCACCGCCGGCCACAACTCGCCCGATTGCCGCAGCAGCCCGCTGACGCTCGCATCCACTTCGCCGGCTTCTGTCCACACAGCAAAGCGCCCATGGTTCGCCGAAGCCACACGCCCCGGCCTGCCGCCGGTCATCTGGTCGGCGAAAAAATCATTCCATCCAATTTGTTTGAGATTCACTTGGGTTCACCCTCTCCGGTTAGCAACAACAAGGCATGCCCCGGCCAGGCTGCGGCTGCAAGGCAGTGTGTGAGAGGACGAACTAGACAGTGACGTTCAGCGGCGCTCCGTGTACAGACACTCTACCAAAACCTGACCTTCCCGGCCTACGTCTGTCATTCTGAGCGAACGGGGCCCCAAACGTTCTCCAGTTTGGGGGTGGTGAGTCGAAGAATCTGCGGTTGTTCTTTTCGACAAGTCCAAACGCGCTACTGGCTGACCATCTGCAGCATCGCGCGCATCTGCGCGTCTTCCGGGAAGAGCTCGATGTAAAGTTGCAGCGCCGCCAGCGCCTTGGTGTATTCCTTGGCCGCCACCAGTTGCTCAATCAGCGCCTTGTGCAGCAGCGGATCAAACTGGTTGAGCGAGATCGCCTTTTCGCTTGCGTCGATCGCCTCCGGCAGACGCTCCTGGCGAGCCAGAGCCTGCGACAGCCACGAGTACGCCATCGGCTGCGTCGGGTCAATCTGGATGGAGCGTTGCAGCAGCGTGATCGCGCCGCGCGCATCCCCGTCGAGAAACGCCTGCTTGCCTGAAGCCGTAAGCACCGCCGCATCGTTCGGCGCGGACTGCTGGGCCATGCTCAGTGTGTTCAGGTACGAGTTCTGATACTCGGGCTTGCGCTCGGCAATCTCGCGGTAGGCCTCGAGCAAGACGAGATCCGGAATCTCATCCGGCCTGCCCACCACGCGATTGACGTGAATCAGGTCAGGCAGCGCCGCGGTCGTCTGCTCAAACGCAGCCTCCGGCCACGGTTCGCCGGGCTTGGCAAGAATCCGATGATTGGTCAGGCTGGTATGCGCTGTCTCGGTTGCCGGCCGGCTCGGCATGTGGCAGCCCACGCAGTTATCCGCCGGCGTCGACTTCCTGCGTACTGTCAACGGCACGGAGCAGGAGTTGTCGTTGTGGCAGGTCATGCAGCGCATATTGAAGAACGCCGGCGCCTCTCCACTCGCTGGTTCCATATGCGGATCATGGCAGGTCGCGCAGCGCAACTGGCCATTGCTGGCCCGGTAGCACTTGCTCATCGACATCTCGTAGTAGTGCTGCACATGATCCTTGTCGTCCGGATCAGTGCGTTTGGGCGGGACCATGAAAATTGAAAGAGTCTCATCGAGCGGCGATCCCGGCCGGTAGTCGAGATATGTCTTCCCGGGGCGCGGCACGCGGCTGTCCCCGGCCTCATGGCACGACATGCAGAGATCGTTTTCGCGCTCAGCGGTCAAGTCATCGGGGTTCACAATCTGAGAGCCCTGCAGCCCTGAGGTCGGCGTGGTGACGGCGCGAATGTGACGCTGCCCCGGTCCATGGCAGTTCTCGCAGCCAATCGCAACTTGCGAAAACGGCACCGGCGCAAATTTTCCCTTGGTTTGATCCAGAGGATAGGCGCGTCCGCTATGGCAGGCGATGCATCCGGCAAGAATGGGCCTGTTAAAACCCAGATCGCGGGGTTCAAATCCAGGCGACAGCTCCCAGGTCTTCGTCTTCTGGTAGAAGCTGAGAGGCGCTTCAAACAGGGCCGTGCCGCGCCGCACCAGCGCCCCGTAGCCGCTGGCCCCGGCGCCGATAATCCAGTCCACCTGGTAGGTGCTGCGAAAAATCTCCTGCCCGCCGGCGCCCACCTGGTACTCGCTTTCATACAGCTTCTGGTCGCGGGCAAACACCTGGAAATGCCGGTCAAGCTTCTCGCTGAAATACTCGCCCGGCAGAGGCAGCGTTGCAATCACCGCGGGTGTCACCTGCGTGAGCGACCTTCCCATATGCGTCGCAGAAAATGTCTGGTAAATCTCGCGGTGGCACTTGGCGCATGAGGCTGAACCGACGTAGTGGTTCCTCCGCGCCTCGGCTGCATCGTGGGCGGCATCAGAATTTGTAGGCCGATCCGGCTCCGTTGCAGCGAACACCGAACCCAGCAGGGGTAATCCCGCGAACACCGTACCGAAGATGACAGCCCAAAGCAGGGAAGGAATGCGAGAAGCGATCGGCGCCCGCCAGCGTAATCGCGGAGCGTCCATCGTTTGCGTAGACGGAGATGCGCCTCGCGAAGTTTAGCCGCAAGCAGCGATGATTGGGTCGGGCTTGAAAATATTTGCCTGATTTTCACCCCACTCAAGCTTTCGGCCCGATTCGACTCCGGGCCTACAATAAACACACCCATGTTCGAGTTCCTCTATCTCGGCCGCGTCGACTATGACGAAGCGCTGCGCCTGCAGGCCGAGATCACCTCGATGGTCGCCGCTGGCCTTGCCCGCAACGTTCTGCTTCTGCTCGAGCATCCTCCCGTCCTCACCCTGGGCCGCAATGCAAAGCGGGCCAACGTGCTCGCCACGGACGAGATGCTGCAGCGCCGCGGTATCACCCTGCACCAAATCAATCGCGGCGGCGATGTCACCTATCACGGACCAGGCCAGTTGATCGGCTATCCCATCTTCGATCTGCGCACCATGAAGAACAGCAAAGGCGCCCGCATGGGTCCGGTCGACTTTGTGCGCGGCATGGAAGAGGCGCTCATCCGTCTTTCTGCCGAATTCGGCGTCCCCGCCGGACGCATCCCCGGCTTAACGGGAGTCTGGTGCGACGCGGATCGGGGCGTGCACGCGCGCAAGATTGGAGCTATCGGCATTCACGTCGCGCGCGGCATCACCTCGCACGGGTTCGCCTTCAATGTCAGCACGGACCTCAGGGACTTTCAGCTCATCGTTCCCTGCGGCATTGCGGACCACGGCGTGACCAGCCTCGAGCGCGAGCTTGCTCCCGCGCAGCGGGCTGAACTGGCCGATCTCGAATCCATCGCCAATCGCGCTGCCCGGCAGTTTGGCCAGGTTTTCGCTGAGCCGGTGCTCGCGGTCGAAAGCCTTGACGCGCTGCGAACGCGAAAAATCGCTGCGTATCCGGCCGAAGACACCCCGTTACGGGTTCCGGCTGAGGTCGATCATCTGCTCGGAACAACCCGGACGCCCAGCCGCGCTTGACCCCGGTCGAAAAGTTGTCAAGACCCTGTCCGAAAAATAGTTTGCAACTCGCTCATTCCAAACACAAAAAACTTGCCTCCAATTTGCATATGATTTCTCGCAAGTGCGTACCCTTGAAATCAAGAGCTGACTTGAAATCAAGAGCTGACTTGCTGACTCGCTAGCACGCGCAGCGTGACTAACTTGCTAATTCACAACCCCGTCCCGCAGGCCGAGAAGAGGAGAACTGATGTCCAGTTGCGCGCATTTGTCCAGCGACACCCGAAGTGCCTGTACCCCCCCTCCCCCCCATTTCGTCCCAACTTACTGAAAACAGGTGGGGCGAAAAGGGTCCGTGTGATCCGCAACACCCCGCACAACCCTCCCGTGGTTTTGCCTTCGGCGTCTTCAATCTCTCCAAAATGGGGGAGAAAAAGGATCCTCAAAAACGGCTGTAAAACTGTGAACCCCTACCAAGACGCCTGCAATCAGTGAGCTACAGAGGTACCCTTCACAGTTTCACGCGCTTTTTCGCAAATTGAACGTCGATCCGCGTCGATCCAAAGGCGCCTTGGGCGCGCAAGCGCAGTTGGCCCCACCGCAGGTGGCGCAATTTATAATCCGGCTGAAACGCGCGCCTCTCGCCCCGCGCTGCTTTGAAAGGACTTCATGCCAACCGATGTGGTGATGCCGCAGATGGGCGAGTCGATCTTCGAGGGCACTCTCACCAAATGGCTGAAGAAAGCCGGCGACCGCGTCGAAAAAGACGAGCCGCTGTTCGAGATCTCCACCGACAAAGTCGATGCGGAGATTCCCTCCCCCGTGGCCGGCATCCTGAGCGAGATCAAGGTCGAGGAAGGCGCGACCGTCGGCATCAACACCATTGTGGCCGTCGTATCCGAGAGCAGCGAAGAAGCGCCCGCAGCGCAACAAGCCGAAGCTCCCGCCGCACCCGCAAGCACTCCCGCCGAGCCCTTGACCATCGCGGAGCATCCAGTCGGCGCAGGCACTGAAGTCGTGATGCCGCAGATGGGCGAATCCATCTTCGAGGGCACCATCACCAAATGGCTCAAGAAGACCGGCGACCGCGTCGAGAAAGACGAGCCGCTCTTCGAGATCTCCACCGACAAAGTCGATGCGGAGATTCCCTCGCCAATTGCCGGCGTGCTGACCGAAATCAAGATTGAAGAAGGCAAGACCGTCACCATCAACACCGTCGTTGCGGTAATTGGCGGGGCCGCGCCAGCAGTTGCCGCGCAGGCCCAGGCCGATGGCGCTCCCACAATAGAAGCCAAGCCAAACGCAAAACCTGTCGCCGCCGCCGTCCCGTTGCCCACAGCCTCCACCGAACGGATACGCTCTTCGCCGCTGGTCCGGCGCATCGCGCGCGAGAACGAGCTCGATCTGGTCTACGTGGCCGGGACCGGCTCAACCGGCCGCATCACCAAAGACGATGTCCTGCGCTTTCTCACCGATTTCGGACCAGGCTGGCGTCCGCCCGTGCCGGAACCGCCCGCGCCGCCAACCCCCGTCGCAACGCCGGAGCCGGCCGCTGTCTCTGAGACCAGCGCTCCGATTGATGTCCCTGAAGGCGCCGTGCCCATGACACGCATGCGCGCCATCATCGCCCAGCGCATGCTCGAGAGCGTGCATGCCAGCCCGCACGCGTACACCGTCTACAAGGTCGACATGACCCGGGTCGCGCAGCTCCGCGAGCGGCAGCGCGGCGCCTTCGAGCAAGCCAACGGCGTCAAGCTCACCTACATGCCGTTCATCGCCGTCGCCGCGATTGAAGCGCTGAAGAAGTTTCCGATTGTGAACGCGTCGCTGCTCAACAACAACATCCAGTACCACCCGCACATCGACCTGGGCATCGCCGTCGCGCTGGAGTGGGGCTTGATTGTGCCTGTCGTTAAAGAGTCGGAGTCGCGCAGCTTTGTTGAGATCGCCAAATCCATCGCCGACCTGGCCGCCCGCGCGCGCATCAAGAAGCTGAAACCCGAAGAAGCCTCCGGATCGACCTTTACTCTCACAAACTCCGGCATCTTCGGCGGCGAATATGGAACGCCTATCATCAACCAGCCCGAGTCAGCCATTCTTGCTATTGGCGGCCTGAAAAAAGAACCCGTCGTCGTGACCGATGCGCAAGGCAACGACTCCATCGCGATTCGCTGGATGCAGCATTTCTGCCTTGGCTTCGATCACCGCACCATCGACGGCGCCGACTCCGGCAAATTCATGAGCGAATTCAAAAACCAGTTGGAAAACTGGGATCGCGCCCTCTAGCGCCCATGATCACTGACCCGACGCCCAGGCCAGCCCATCGGTAGCTTTCCCGGTTTCAATCAGCCTCTTCACTGTCCACGTGCCCAGATCAATCTCCGCCACCTGGTTCGACTGCATGCACGACACATACGCAGCCTTTCCATCGGGCCGCACCAGCACTTCCTGCGGATTGCCGCAAACAGGAACGGCGCGCGCGACCTTCATCGCCTGGAGATCGATCACATCCACGCTGTTCTTTTCGGGAATCGCAATCACCAGCCAGCGCCCGTCCGGTGTCACGGCGGACCCGTACCCGTCTCCGTCCAGCGGGATCCATGTCTTGACCGTGTTGGTTGCGGTGTCAATGGCAGCCAGACGGGGCTGCGTCTGATCGGCGGTAAACACCCATTTGTCGTCCATTGAAACGGCGATGCGCTGCGTGTTGGTGAAATGGGAATGATCTTCAGCGTCTTGCGCGCCGGAATATCGAGAACCGAGACGGTCCCCGGCCCAACGTTCGCCGTGTACCCGCGCCGTCCATCGTGCGACAGCGCAAGCATGTGGCTCTCCGGCTGCCCCGTAGGGATGGCGCCGACAATCTTGAGCGTCTTCGGATCGATCAGCGAAATCGTTCTGATCGAGTTCCGTGGTCACGTAAAGCAGGCCGTCCTTCGGGCCGAAGGTCGGCATATGCGGGCGCACGCCGTGCCCGAAGTCAAGAGTGCCGACGACCTTCTGGGCCGCGATATCGATGACTACCATCTTCCTGCCGTTGGTGCCTGGCTTGCCCACGCCCGGAATTGCTGTAGATCGGCACGTAGGCAAAGCGCCCGTCGGGCGAAGCGACGACCTCATGTCCGGTCGTGCCGCCTTCAGGAATAGACGCAATCACCTTGCCGGCAACTGGATCGATGATGCGCGAGGCTCTCTTCGCCTTTTTGCGTCACCAGCAGGCGCGCCTGCTGCGCAGAAACGGCGGAGAACGCGACCGTAGAAGCGGAACCGCCACCGAGCGAGCAAAGACGGAGCGAGCAAAGATGGATCGAGCCATTAAGTGCAACGGCAAGACCTCCGGAAAACCACGGATTGACTATATCCCAGCGCCCGTCGCCCAGTCCGCCACAATCGACTAGGGCGCATTACTCTGCACCTTCCACGGATCGTACGTGCCCAGCGACCATGAGTGCCCCTCTGGATCGACCACCGCGAATTCACGGCTGCCATAAGGCGTGTCCTGAATGGAGCCGATCATCGTTGCGCCTGCGGCTACGCACCGGGCATACACGGCGTCCGCATCGGGGACGACGATATAGGCGCTGCGGGTCTCCCGGCCGCCTGTTTCATCGGGATTGGTGAAGCGATGGCCATGATCGTCGTCCTTGCTCGAGCCGAGCATGATCATGCCGTTGCCGTGGGTGAGTTCGGCGTGGCCGATGAGGCCGCCTTCGACCTCGTAAACGGCGTGGCGCGTGAAGCCGAGCACGTCGCACAGCCAGGTGATCGCCGCCTTCGCGTCGCTGTAGCGCAGCGCCGGTATTACGGTTGAGCGGGTCTGCTTGTCTGAAGCTGTCATGGTGTGCCTCCTGAGCACGGGTAGGATGCGTCCTCAGCATGACAAAGCCGCACCACGATTTCTTGGAAAAACCGGAAGCGCCCGTTACAACAAGATGTAACTGAACGAGTAAGTCAGCCACAAAAAAAAAAAAAATCGTATTGCTTGGAAGGACTCGCCGTCGTCCCGCCTGCAGGTGGCGTGCCCCAGGTGTCGTTCGTGGAATTCATGTCCGGGACGAAAAGGTCAGGCCATAACCGCGCGCCTCTTGGGTCTGGCGCCCTGACTTCCACCGTCGCCGCGAATGCACTGCCTTGTGCCCAAATGTCCACACGGGAGCGAACACGGCTCCCGGTGGATCCGTCGCTCAAGCCGAGCCGGGAGGGTCACAGGAAAGACGATCGACGTATCGCTGCAAGTAGATCACCGCCGTCCGCTGCCCCGGGGTCCGCGGGCGCCCCGCCAGCCCCGCCCGACGCCAGAGGCGCTTGCCGTGCTGTCCGCCGTCCGGACCAAACCACCTGGTGCCCCGCCCATCGCCTGCTGCTCCGCCTGTCCCATGGCTCACCTGTGGCGCACTGGTTCTTCACAGCTGCTCGATTCTGTCGTCGACAGGCACGTCGTCCGAGTAGAAACCCCCCCGCCAGAACCACGAGAGATCCTGCCCTCTGAACACAACGTCTCCATTGTCGGAACTCGGTGCCATGCTTGTATGCTTATGGCGCACGTAATTCGCGGTAGCGCCAGACGCGTCGCGGCCACGGAATGTTGCTCCGCGCACGCTAAGAACACCGCGCCCGGCTTGCGATAGCCGCGACCGCCCCTAGTGCCGCGCCCTCGACTGTGGTCCGGCGCCGCCTACGCCGGCGCCTGGATCCCGCGCTCCACCGCCGGCCCCGCCCACGACGTCACGTACGTGCTCCACGCGCTGCTCCCCGCACCCGCAGCTCGTTCGCGAACGCGTTGATGTACGTGTTCACGCCCTCGTCCATGACGCGTGCCCGCTCGTTGACCCCACGATCATCGGAAATCTACTCGTGCCCGTGCTCGTGGTTCACGGTCGAGAAGATCGACGCCGGATCCTCGGTGCCGCAAAGTGCAGGCATTCACCTGAACATTCGGAAAATTACTCCATCCCCGCCCACCGGGCCGTCCTACCATGTTGCTGTGGATACGGGAATGGAACACCAGCCGCGGAGCAGCGGCTCGGATCGTCCACCGCGTTTGCTCCGCGCCCCGACCTCCCACGCCCGCCCCGCCGGTCTCGCCGGTAGTATGCCTGGCACAGCACGCCCCGGGTTCTGTGGATCGCGCCGGTCGATGTCATCTCCTCACGAAAAACGGCGTACCACCGCGACGTCCGCACGTTTGTTGCCCGGAGCGCGACGTCTTCATCCCCGGCGGGGACGCGCCGTCTTCGCCGCCTCGCTCTCCGCTGCTCTGTGACGACGGGGACGACGGCCGAGCCGCGCGGCTCGTTCCCAGCCTGCTGCTGCTGCGCGGGCTAGGACTCCGGCCGGATTCTGACACGCCACTTCCCGCCACCGGAGGGGCGCCGTCAGCCGCGCTGAGACGTCCGGCTGATATCTTGAGGTAGTGTCACCCTGTCCGATGTAAGGATCCGTGTTCCACCCGCGCACGTCGTCGAGACACTGCCTATCTCGCGGATACCACTGCGCGATTTCGTATAGCGTCCCGTCCTACTCCCCGCCCCATCCGGTTGGTGCTGTGATCGGGCACCTTCGCAGGCGCAGCGGACCACGATCGTGAGCTTCCTGCTGTGTGGCGCCAGCGGGCCCGCGCAGAATTCGAGCCGGATTACTGGTGTCGTCGACTCTGGGCGCCACTGCCGCGCGTCGGCCGTGATCGCGCCGAGCGTGTACCGTGGAAAGTTGCGCGCGCCCCAGCGTGAACTCCGCCGCGAAGACCGCCGACCCCTTGCTGCCCTGCGGAACAGGTTCTGGTCGAGCGCAATTCCACACCCATTGCAGGGTGTCTGAGGCGAGTTGTTCGTGTAATGAACGGTCACCGTCCCGTGATCGTCCGTGTCGCCGTATCGAGGGGAATTGCCGCGATCGCGTAGTCCTGCTCTGTCCCGCCGCCAGCGGCACCCGGGGTGAATCTGACCAGTGTTCCGGCATACTGGTTCGGCTGAGGCCCATGGATCCCGGTCGGTGGTGTAGAACGGATCGTTCCGCTGCTCGGTATACACCTGTGTTTACCGTCCCCCCACTCGGCAGGCCTGTGCACGGGAGACCACCGCCGGAATGCCGCAGCCGCACCAGCAAGCCGATCACCCACACCGGCCGCGCACGCAACGCCAAGCTGCCTCCGTTCGCTCGCCCCGTCTGCACCGCTCCAGGCCCCAGCCCCAGCCCCTAATCCCTATCTCTACTCTCTCACTCTCATTCCAGCCGCGGGCAATCTCCAGCGTCGTCACCACCGTGTTCCGCTACTACCACCGCGATGCGGTGGCATTCGTATCGGCGACGTACAGCAGCTCCCGCCCGCGTGAGTCCGCCCGGTCTCGCGAAATCCCGCACAGGTACGTCTCCCACGTCCGCGTGACCGGATCCACCCACTTCACGGCATTGTTGTAGGAGCGTCCTACCATCACGCGCGCCCGCTCGAATACCGCTACTCCCTGCTGAATGCTGCAGCCGCGTCGTCTCACTATCCCCATCACGGGTCCCCAACTCGAACAGCCCGGTCCCCACTGATCGTGCGGACTTCACCAGTGCGCTTGGCGCTCCACTACCAGCCAAGCGCACGGAGCTGGACTCCGCGTCCACGAAGTAGAGCCGGCGACGATCCCGGGACGACGAGCCCCATCGGCTGCGCCAGCAATGCGTTCGCCGCCTGCCCGTCGGTGACGTCCTCACCGCCCACTCGCCACCACGTTCGGCACGACGCGTGCCACTCCCGCGCAACGCGAAGATCTGATGCGTCCCCGCCATTGCCCTGAATATGCGGTTACCGCGATCGTGCATTCCACGGCGATGACAGCGCGCCCGCCGCCCGGTCTCGCGCGTCCGAAAACCGCTGTCCCGTCCCCGCCACGCGCACGGCCACTTGACCGGATCAGCGCCCGCACCCACAACCATTCGGTGCGGGCGCTGAGTCTGACGAGTGGCGCGGTGCGCACCGTGGCGGGGACGGGGGAGCAATATCCTGGACGCGCCGAGACCGGCGGCGGGCGCGCTGTCATTGCCGTGGGATGTCGCGATCGCGGGTGAGACCGTGTACGTGGCGATGGCGGGGACGCATCTGAGATTTTCGCGTTGCGCGGGAGTGGCACGCATGCCGGTGCTGATGTGGTGGCGGGAAGTGGCGGTGAGGACATCACCCACGGGCCTGCTTGGGCCACGCATTGCTGGCGCAGCCGATGGGGCTGGTGCCGTCAGCGGATGGGTGGCCGGCGCACTCCGTGGACGCGGAGTCCAGCTCCGTGCGCTCGCTGGTGGTGGAACAGCCGGGTGCCTGCTGTCCGAACGGTGAAGTCCGCACGATCGTGGGGACCGGGCTGTTCGAGTTCGGGGACCGTGATGGGGATAGCCAGATGACGCTGCAGCAGCATTCGCAGGGGATCACGGTGTATTCGAGCGGGCGCGCGATGGTGGCGGACTCGTACAACGATGCTGTGAAGGGTCGATCCGGTCACGCGGGGATGTCGGAGACGTATCTGCGGGGATTTCGCGAGCCGGGCGGGCTCGCGTATCACGCCGGGCGGGAGCTGCTGTACGTCGCTGATACGAAGCCCCACCGCATTGCGGTGGTGGATGAGCGGACGCGGGTGGTGACGACGCTGGAGATTGCCGGGGCGCCGGCTGCGTAGAGAGTAGAAAGTAGAGAGTAGAAAATAGGGGATTAGGGACTAGGGATTAGGGATTAGGGGCTAGGGGCTAGGGGCTAGAAGAGCAGTGCAGACGGGGCGAGCGACGGAGGCAGCTTGGCGTTCGGGTTTGCGCGGCCGGTGTGGGTGATCGGGCTTGCTGGTGTGGCTGCGGCGGTGCCGGTGGTTCTCCCGTGCACAGGTGCCGAGGGGGGGGGACGGTAAAGCGCCGGTGTATACCGAGCAGCGGAACGATCCGTTCTACACCACCGACCGGATGGATCGGCCTGGCCCGAACCAGTATCGGGACGCGTCGGGAGCGCCTGGGCCGGCGACGGGAGCAGCGGGCGGACTACGCGATCGCGGCGACCCTCGATACGGCGACGCGGACGATCACCGGGACGGTGACCGTTCATTACACGAACAGACTCGCCGACACCCTGCGATGGGTGCGGATGGAGCTCGACCAGAACCTGTTCCGGCAGGGCAGCAAGGGGTCGGCGGTCTTCGCGGCGGATTCACGCTGGGGCGCGCGCAACTTTGCCGGCGGGTACACGCTCGGCGCGATCACGGCCGACGGCGCGGCAGTGGCGCCCAGAGTCGACGACACCATGATGCGGCTCGATCTCGCGCAGCCGCTGGCGCCGCACGGCGGGAAGCTCACGATCGTGGTGCACTACGCGTTCGAGGTGCCCGATCACGGCGCCGACCGGATGGGGCGTGACGGGACGCTATACGAAATCGCGCAGTGGTATCCGCGGATGGCGGTGTACGACGACGCGGCGGCTGGAACATCAATCCCTACATTGGGACAGGGGGCCAGTTCTACCTCGAGTATGGCGACATTGATTACGCGGTGACGGCGCCCTCCGGGTACACGGTGGCGGGGAGTGGCGTGCTGCAGAATCCGGGCCGAAGTGCTGACCCCCACGCAGCGGCAGCGGCTGGCGACGGCGGCGACGACTCGGCCGATGGTTCGGATCATCACGGTGGGGCGGAGAGCGAGGCGGCGAAGACCACGCGCTGGCGGATGAAGACGTGGCGGTTCCGGCTGACGAACGTGCGGGACGTGGCGTGGGGTGCCGCGCCCGATTTCCGGTGGGATGCGACATTCACCGGCGCGATCCCCGGGAACCCCGTGGGTGCTGAGGATACCACCAGGAGCCCAGGGCGGGGCGGGCGTGGGAGTCGGGCGCGGGAGCAAACGCAGTGGACGATCCGGCACGACCGGCGGCTGGTGTTCCCATTCCCGTATCCGCAGGCGACATTGGTGGCGGGCCCGGTGGGCGGGATGGAGTATCCGATGTTCGTGATGGTGCACTACGGCACCGAGGATCTCGGCGTCGAACTTCTTCACCGGCGGAGCTACGAGGACGGGCACGAGTGGTTCCCGATGATCGTGGGGTCGAACGAGCGGCGGTACGCGTGGATCTGGGTACTGAGGGCGTGAACACGTACATCAACGCGTTCGCGAACGAGCTGCGGGTGCCGGGGAGCAGCGCGTGGGGCGCGTACATGACGTTGTGGCGGCAGGCGGTGGAGCGCGGCATCCAGGCGCCGCTCATGGCGGCGCCGGACCACATTGAGGGCGCGGCACTGGGCGCGATCGGCTATCGCAAGCCGGGCGCGGTGTTGCTCACGCTGCGCGACAACGTCGTGGTCCGTGACCCGGTCACCCCGCGTTCGCGGGTACGTGCCCTGGTGGGCGTAAGAGCATCCGACGCCGGGGGATTTCTTCCGGACGATGGAGACCGTGTCCGGGCAGGATCTCTCGTGGTTCTGGCGGGGGGTTCTTCTACTCGGACAGACGTGCTCGACATTGGGATTGACAGTGTGAATAACGATGCGCCGCAGGTGAGCCATGGGACGGGCGACGGCGCGATGGGCGGGGCGCCGGGTCCGGTGGTCCGGACGGCGGACAGCACGCAGGCGCCTGCGGCCTCGGGCGGGCTGGCGGGGCGCCCGCGGACCCGGGGCAGCGGACGGCGGTGATCTACTTGCGGCGGAATACGTCGATCGTCTTTCCTGTGACCCTCCGGCTCGGCTTGAGCCACGGATCCACCCAGGACGTGTCGCTCCCGGTGGCAATTGCATACAAGGCAGCGCATTCAGGCGATGGCAGTCAGGGCGCCAGTCACAGGCGCGCGGTTATGGCCTGACCCTTTCGTCCCGGACATGAATT
>CAWBSV010000015.1:0-18972 GCA_963791505.1 uncultured Acidobacteriaceae bacterium | reverse complement strand
CGATGTCACCCTGACCCGCGCGATCGAAGTGCCCGTCCGGCCCGGCGTGCGCTTCCACAGCATGATCACGGTGTGTCTCGATAACCTGGGCGAGATTTCGAATGTCATCGACGACAAGGGCGGCCCCACGTCGATCCACCCGCGCGTGACGCCGAAGGTGACGACCTTTCCCTGATCAATCAGGCAAGAGCCAATTCAGAAACTACGAGGAAGATGCTTCAGATAGCGGATTGGGTGCTTGAAGAGATACGAAACAGGATACCTGTAAATCGCCACGACATCTCCCACGGTAACCGTCCGAACAGTCGCTTCAGACTTTACTAGCCTCACAGTGCCTAGGCTTTGATCACCTTCGTGCAAGTCCGCAGCAGAAATGTGAGTACCGAAAAGGATATTTCGGCCGATGGAAATGTCGTACCTACCCGGTTCAGCAGCAATCTCGAAATTGCCCTGAGAGTCTGTCTGGGTGAGTGCAACTGTCTGTTGGTCAACCTTGAGGACCACGAAAACGCCGGCTTCGCGCTCCGAACCGTCCGATGTAAGCACCGTTCCAACGAGCCGCGCTTTGCCGGCACTTGGAGCCTGCTGCGCGTCTGCGCTGAACCCCAAGGCCAAAGCCGCTCCAAGCACGACGCCGGCGGCCTTAGAAGGGTGGGAAGAACCATCGAGAGTCTGAATCGATCCGTCACTGCTGCAAGCAACGCGCGCACACAGATGGCCCTCGCGCTCAGAGACGAGACGCTCGATCTCCTGCGCCTTCATCGCCGAGAAATTGACCACCTGCTTGCCGCAGGCCGCGCAATGGCGCTCGCGTACCGAGCCATCCATCGCATCCCATGGCTGCGTACAAGGTGCGGAACTGATGATCTTTACCCTTAGGTTGCGCTGTTGCATCGGTTCATCCGTTCAAGCAGCGATTCTATGCATAAGAGCGGGGCCAGGCAACTCGGGCGTGAAAGAATGTACCCTTAGACCGCCATGACCAACGAAAACACCGCTGAGCCCCTGCCAAACGCCGAAACGCCCGAAGAACCCACCGAATCCTTCGCCGACCTGCTCAAGGACTTCGAGCGCACCCACGCCCATAAATCCGAGGCCGGTCCGCGCCTGAATGGAACCGTCGTATCCGTCTCCGCCGACCAGGTTTTTCTCGACATCGGCTACAAGACAGAAGGCGTGCTCGCGCGTTCGGCTTTCGACAACAACGCCGACGGTGTAAAGCCCGGCGATGCATTCCCGGTATCCGTCAAAGGCCGCAACGAAGAGGGCTACTACGAGCTCACGCGCTTCAAGGTCGCGCAGCCGCGCGACTGGTCGGCGCTCGAAGAATGCCTTTGCTGAAAAGCTTGCAATCGTTGGAACCGTCACCGGCGTCGTGAAGGGCGGCGTGAACGTCGACGTAGGCGTGCGCGCGTTTATGCCCGCCAGCCGCAGCGGCACCCGCGACGCAGCCGAGCTGGAGAAGCTGGTCGGCACCGAGATCACCTGCCGCATCACCAAGCTCGACGTGCAGGACGAGAACGTCGTCGTAGACCGGCGAGTAGTGCTCGAAGAAGCAGGCGCGTGGCTTGCAGGAGGGTCGCTTCGCCGCAATGCAGCCGGGCGACGTTGCAACCGGAACCGTCCGCACCCTGATGCCCTATGGCGCCTTCATCGACCTCGGTGGAATCGACGGCCTGCTCCACATCAGCGACATGGCGCACAGCCGCGTGAACAAGCCCGAAGACGTGCTCACCGTGGGCCAGCAAGTCCAGGTGCGGATTCTCAAGATCGATCCGGAGACCAAGAAGCTTTCGCTCGGCCTCAAGCAACTGCAGCCCGAGCCATGGGAGACAGCGGCGGATCGCTTCGCAGTCGGGCAACGCGTCACCGGAACCGTGACTCGGATTATGGATTTCGGCGCCTTTGTTGAGATTGAGCCGGGCGTGGAAGGCCTGATTCATATCTCGGAGATGTCCTGGGGCAAGAAGGTGCGGCATCCGAGCGACGTGGTCAAGCCAGGCGATCGCGTGGACGCCGCGATTCTCGCCATCAAGCCGGAGGAGAAGCGCATTTCGCTGGGGCTGAAACACGCGCTCGATAATCCGTGGCTTGAAGTGCCGCAGAAATTTCCCGTAGGCTCGCAGATTGAAGGCCCGGTGACCAAGATCATGGCCTTCGGAGCCTTCGTTCAAATTGCCGAGGGTATCGAGGGGCTGGTCCACATCAGCGAGATCGTCGCCGATCGGCGGCTCAATCATCCGTCTGAGGCACTGCACGCCGGCCAGATCGTGAAGGCGCAGGTGTTGGGCATCGACACCGAAAAGCGTCAGATCAAGCTCAGCATGAAGCAACTTACGCCGACCAGCATCGATGAATACATTGCCGAGCACAAGCCGGGAGATCTGGTCTCAGGGCGCGTCGTCGAAGTCGCGGGCCAGAATGCCTGGGTGGAACTGGGCGAAGGAATCCGCGCAAGCTGTCGAATCGCCGCCTCATCAGCCGCGGGCTCTTCCGCTCCCGAAGCGAAGCCAGGCGGACCAGGCAGACCTCTCGGCCCTGTCCTCAATGCTCAAGGCGCGCTGGAAAGGCAATACACCGTCCGACGCGGCCAAGCCCGAACCGCTCAGCGCTGGACAGATTCGCAGCTTCAAGATCGTGCAGATTGATGCCGACGCAAAGAAAATCAATCTCGAGCTGGCTTAGAGATACATATCGTCGATATAGCACCAGCGCCAGTCTTCGCCGCGCTCGGCAGACGGGATGATCGGGTGCTGCGTCGCGTGAAAATGGGCGCGGGCATGGCGATTCTTCGATGAATCGCAGCACCCGACATGGCCGCACTCAAGGCACATGCGCAGGTGCAGCCACGTATCGCCGGTCTTGAGGCAACCCTCACAGCCCTTGGAGTTCGGCTTCACCTTCTTCACATGCTCGGCAACGTGACTACAAGTTCCCATTGATTCCTCCACCCGCTGCGGATTGAAGCCGCGCCCTCACACAACCCTATACTGTGCGGCCAGCGCGCGAAACTCCGCAAGCTGTCCATCGATCCACGCCTGATCGCGATTCAGTTCCCTGGCCATGAGGTTCGCCACCGGCTCGGCCATCGCTTCAGCCGCAGCGGCATTGAGGAACAATGCGCGTGTATGCCGCGCCAACACATCTTCGACCGTACGCGCCATCTCAGAACGCACAGCCCACACCACCTCCGCAGCAATGTAAGGCAGCGCAGGGTGGAGTTGCAAAGCGAGCGCCGGGTCCTCGGCGAGCGCCCGAATCGTGGCGGCATCGGCTCCGTAGACCTCGAGACTTCCAAGAGACTCCGAGTCGCTCACATAGCCGTGAATGTGAAGCTGCTTCGTCGGACACGGAATGTCGGCGAGCTTGCCCAGCGTAATCGCGTGGTCGACGCAGTCCTCCGCCATGTGGCGATACGTCGTCCACTTGCCGCCTGTGATGGTCAGCAGGCCATTGGTATCGACATGGATGACGTGATCGCGAGAGAGAGCCGAGGTCTTGCCGTCGCCCTTCACCAGCGGCCGCAGGCCAACATAAACGGCCAGAACGTCCGCCCGGGTTGGCGGACGGCTGAGATAGCGGCCGGCGGTTTCAAGAATGAACTCGATCTCTTCGTCGAAGGGCCGCGGCTCGAGGCTCGGTCCGTCGACCGGCGTGTCGGTGGTTCCAGCCACGGCATGACCGTGCCAGGGAATCACAAACAGCACGCGACCATCGCTGGTCTTGGGAACCATCAGCGCGGTATCGCCCTTGAGAAACGACCGGTCGAAGACAAGATGAATGCCCTGGCTGGTGACGCCGATTTCGTCGGCTTTGGGATCGGCCATCCTCCGGATCGAATCGGTGAACACGCCCGTCGCATTGATCACAATTCGCGCCCCGAGCGTGAACTGTTCGCCGGTCTCGCCGTCGCGCGCAGTCACGCCATTGACGTAGCCCTCCGCATCGAGCAGCAGCCCAGTCGCGGGGAAGTAGTTGAGCAGGGTCGCGCCGTGGTCCGCTGCCGTCATGGCGAGATGGATAAGCAGGCGCGCGTCGTCAAACTGGCCGTCGTAATAAACCACGCCGCCGCGCAATTCCTCCGGCTCAAGACCCGGCAGGCGCTCAAGCGTCTCCTCCTTGCTGAGGAGCTTCGATGCTCCGAAACCGTATTTGCCCGCGAGCATGTCGTACAGCTTCAGGCCTATGCCGTAGAAGGGCGCCTCCCACCACGAGTAATTGGGCACCACGAACGCAAGATCATGGACCAGGTGCGGTGCGTTCTGCCGCATAAGACCACGCTCTTTGAGCGCCGACATGACCAGCGGAATATTTCCCTGCTCCAGATAGCGCACGCCCCCGTGCACCAATTTTGTCGACCGGCTGCTGGTGCCTTTGCCGAACCCGTGCGCTTCAAGCAAGACGACGCTAAGCCCGCGCGCGGCCGCATCCACCGCAACGCCCACGCCTGTCGCGCCGCCACCAATGACGACGATATCCCACGGCTCTTGCCGCTCGCGAAGATTGTGGACCATCTGGTCCCTGTTCATTTAGCTGCTCCAGTTTTTCGATCGTTCGACCGCGCGCTGCCACTCATCACGCCGGCTCTTGCGAACGGCCTCATCCATCTTCGGCGTGAAGCGCGCATCCGATTGGCGCTTGGCGCTGAGTTCTTCAGGAGTCGCCCAGAATCCCGTCGCTAATCCTGCCAAATAAGCCGCGCCCAGTGCCGTGGTCTCGGTCACTTGAGGCCGTACCACGGGAACATTCAGAATGTCCGCCTGGAATTGCATCAACAAGTTGTTGACCGCAGCACCACCATCGACGCGCAACGCGCCCAGTGCGGTGGTCTCCGACTCGACTGCCTCAAGAACGTCGGCCACCTGGAACGCAATACTCTCCAAAGCCGCACGCGCGATGTGGCCTGGCGTGGTTCCGCGGCGAAGCCCAATCAGCAAGCCGCTTGCATGCGGATCCCAGTGCGGAGCGCCGAGACCCACGAATGCAGGGACAAAAACAACCCCGCCCGTGTCGGGCACGCTCGCCGCCAGCGCTTCAACATCGGCAGACGATCCGATGAGCCTGAGGTTGTCGCGGAGCCATTGCACCACAGCGCCGCCAATAAAGATGCTTCCTTCAAACGCATATTCAAGTTGTTGCTTCGCGCTGGCGGCAAGCGTGGTGATGAGTCGATTCTTCGAGCGGACAAACTGCGTGCCAATATTTTGCAGCAGGAAGCAGCCCGTACCGTACGTGTTTTTCGCCTGTCCCGGCCCCCAGCACAGTTGACCGAACAGCGCTGCTTGCTGATCGCCGGCGATTCCTGCAATCTGTGCCCCGCCAAGGCCCAGTGTCGTCGTCACTTCGCCGACCTTCTCGCTCGACCAGACCACGTCAGGCAGCACGCTCGCCGGAATATTCAGGATGCGCAAAAGCTCCTGATCCCACTCGCCCTTCACGATGTTGAAGAGCAGAGTCCGCGAGGCGTTAGTCATGTCCGTCACATGGCGCTTGCCGCTCGTTAAGTGCCAGATGAGCCAGCTATCGACGGTGCCAAAAGCCAGTTCGCCGCGGTCAGCACGGGCGCGCGCACCCTCCACGTTGTCCAGAATCCACGCGACTTTGGTTCCGGAGAAATATGGATCGAGAACCAGGCCGGTCCGATTTGACACATCATCGCCTACACCGCTTTGTTCAAGGGCGCTGCATTGTGCGGCGGTCCGTCGATCCTGCCACACAATTGCAGGATGAATCGGCTTGCCCGTCGCACGATCCCAGACGATGACTGTCTCGCGCTGATTCGTAATCCCGATGGCTGCGATATCGCGGGGACGTGCCCCAACCTTGCCCAGAACCTCGACAGCGCAGCCCATTTGGCTGGTGAGGATCTCCATTGGATCATGCTCGACCCAGCCCGGTTGAGGATAGAACTGCTCGAACTCATGTTGCGCGACGGCAGCGATGGCGCCCGCTTCATCGAAGAGAATCGCGCGGGAGCTGGTGGTTCCCTGGTCAAGAGCAAGAATGTAAGCCATTGGAGTGAGTCCGCCTTCGGCAACCAGTCAAACACGCTCGCCGTGCGCGGGGCAAGACACGCAGGCGCATTCTCCCATGAATTATCGGTCCCGTCATGATGCGCAAACCCAGACGTATCTAACGCACCATCCCCGCCGAATTCTCCAGGAGTACATGCGATAACACTGCCGTGTCGGACTTGTCCGGCAGATGCGAGCAGAACCCGATGCCCACGTAAAACGGCTCTTCAAAATGGATCGTGATCGGCGGCCCGAACTGATGCATGGGCTCCCCCTTGATGCTGACAAAAATCGCAACGGAGTCACCGTGCTTTTCAAGCCCGATGCGCTGTGCAAGGACCCCCGTCAACCCTCCGCCGAAGCGATACTGCATGTCCGTGATCGATTTGCCTCTTCTCCGCACGCTGCGCGAGGTGAATCATGCCCGTCCCATGCAGTGCGATCATCGCCTCCTTCGAGTCGTCGTCGAGATTCTGGCGAATCACCAGAACAGCCTTGCGGTCGTTGTATCCATTGGGATCGGGGAACGCGGCATCGGCGGCGAGGGAGACATCGCCCGACATCTTCTTCCACAGAAAGCGAAACTCGTCGCGTGTATACCAGATGTTGTAGCCGGCGGAGTGAATCGTGTATTGCTTCGTCGCCGCGTTGTAAGTCGGCGCCGCCCGGAACAACCGCGCTGCCGATGTCGGATTGCCCCTCAAAAATCCCAATGGGCGTGGCGAAGTTAGTGCTTGCGCGATGAAAATCTGCCGGAGGAGCGACCTGCGTGTGCGTCGCTGAGCCGGGCTGCGCCCATTCGGGAACTTTAGGAGTGGATTGCGCGAGCAGAGAGCCCGAATAGGCTACGAGCCCCATGAGGGAAAAAATCGTAGTGCGGCCAAATTGCATAAGGTCCATCCCGCGGAAGCGCATGTCTTCATCGCCGCGTCAAATTATATCGGCAAGCCCGGCCGCGCTGAGGATTGCCTGCGATGGATTGCGAAGGTCGGCCTGATAAAGGTCTTCCGCAGCGGGCGCGAAAGGTAAGGGAGGGGGCAGGTTCCGCAGGAACGAGGCAAACTCTTCGACGGAATTGAGTGCGTAGCTCTGCGCTTCAACTTTCTCGAGAACCAAGGGCATAAAGCCGCGCGCATATTCTGACCGGTCGGGCGAATAAAGGCCGATCGGCTTTTGAAGCAACAGGTAGTCAATGGCACACGATGAGAAGTCCGTCACAAGGGCATCGGAACACGCGAGGAGCTTATAGAGGTTCAGGCCCGCTGCACGAAATCCCTCATCAGTGAAAATGCGAATGTTGTTGTAGCTTAGCCAGTCCCGCGTATTCTTGATATCCATGGCATGGAGCTTGATGACCAGGAGAGATTGAGCGCCATCCAGCGCCGCATCGAGCGCAGCCAGGGTTTGAGTGCTCAAGGGGTCCAAGGCATTTCGATCGCTGTCACTCCGAATCTCGCCACGCTGTGACGTGCGAAAAGTGGGCAACCACAAAACCAGTTTTGCGCGGCCCTCTTTGCGCAACACGTGGCGTTCTTCCTGACGAAAAAGCCACTCGTTGCGGGGCAATCCGGTAAGAAGAACCCGTTCCCTCGGAAGATAGAACGATTGCGCCATGAGATCGGCAAAAAACTCTGATGTAGCAACGGTATAGTGCGTTAGTGACAAATCAGCGGGTAGCTTGCCATCAAGAGCGCCGATGGTTTTAATGGGCATTCCATGCCAGAGATTAAAGATCGTCTGATGAAAGCCGGCCGGGCAAACCAATAGATGCCATGCGTTGAGAAAACTGAACGGCATCGCAAAAATGCCCACACTCCACGAATGGAATTGCGGCGGAGAACCCAGACATTCTGCAAGGTTGCCTGAGAAAAGTCACGTCGCAGTGCCTCGCGTGAGGCGTGCACATCCGCCACCAGCCAAATCAGGCGAAAAGATTGAGCCCGACCCGAGGTAACGATCCTTTCGAAGAGAGCCAGAGAATTGTCGGTGACGTCGGGGCTGCTGATAAAGCCAATTCGTTTTGAACTCGCGGGAACGATCAGGCGCACAAACGCATAAACAGTGCGAATAAGAAATCGCGATATCCAGTTGCGCTTGAGCAGTTCATTGATCCGAGCCCAGGGACGGGCTGACCCCGAGGACCTCCGCAACATCATGGAAGAGTTCCGAGGGCCGGTGTAAACACTTCGAGAGATTTCCTGGCATCCTGGACTTGCCTCTCGCGCCTGCTCAGCTCAGAGCGCAGGCACGTGCTTGATACACCCAGCGTGCGGGGTAAATAGACGACTTCGCAAACCTCTTTGAGAAAGTCGAACTTTCCTTCCCAGTCGTCTCCCATGACAAACGTGCTCACGTTGAATCTTCGAACGTCTTCAATCTTCTGATCCCAGCAAGACTCGGGGAAGACCTCATCGACATAGCGGATCGACCGAACGATTTCGAGCCTGTCCTCGAAATCGATAATGGTTCTCTTGCCTTTCGAGGCGTTGAACTCATTCGTCGAGATGCCGACAACGAGGCGGTCGCCGAGACCCCTCGCGCGCCGCAGCAGGTTCAGGTGCCCCGCATGGAGCAGATCATAGGTTCCGTAGGTTAAAACTGTCCTGACCATGCTTCACCAACCCTCTTTACATTGCCGAGAGCAGATCTCCGCTCGACTTCGCGCACGTCGATGCAGGACTCGTCAAAAGTCTCCACGGAGAAGCCCCGTTTGAATGCCGGTAATCGCTTGATTCTGACGTCAGGCAAGAGCAAGAGAGATCGGGGAAGCGATCAGGGAAAGCTCAAATCTTTGTTGGGTAGCCGGGTAGGGCTCCCACGTCCAATAGATATTAAAGGACCGTGACAAGAGTCCGCAATCTGCAGATTTGCCCGGGGAATTCTCTGAGTAAACTTTTGTAATTCAAAGTTTAGTCCTACGCAAGTTCTGCGAGGTCCTGGCCAAATTTTCTGCCTTCGGCCTGCCCGCACCGCAAGCCGAAGGAATTGGACTTGCCGCTGAGGCTATTTGACCTCACCCACGTAGACGCCATACGGGCCAAGCTGAATCTGACTCGCATTGGCCGGGTCCGCGGCGCCCGGGGTCTTCAAAAGGGTCTTCACGGCACCAGAAGATCCGGAGACACTCAGGCTGACGGTTTGCGGGTCGGCGGTAAAGTTGACCGTCACCACCACGCTTGGCACGCCCGCGACTTGGCGCATCCAGCTCAGCACCTTGGTGTTGGTGGTATCGAGCATCACGTTCTCACCCCTCGCCAACGCCGGATTCGTCTTCTTCAGGCGGATCAGAGCTTCGTACCACGCTAGAAGCGAGTCTGGATTCTTCTCTTCGGCCTGAACATTGACCGTCGCAGCCGAAGGCGGAACTGGCAGCCACGGCGTAACGCCGGGTTTGGTGAATCCGGCATCCGCCGACCCATTCCACTGCATGGGTGTCCGCTCGCCATCGCGCCCTTTGTCTTTCGGCCAGCCGGTCAGGCCAACCGGATCTTTCACGTCCTCCTTGCGCGTGGGCGGCGTGGTTTTCATTCCGATCTCGTCGCCGTAATAGAACAGCGCCGTGCCGCGGCTGGCGAAAAGCATGGTGGAAATGACGCGCTCAATGTCCTGTGTCGTGCACGCCGTCGCCGTAGCGCGCATCGAGCCGCGGGTTGTCGTGATTGTCGAAGACCAGCAGCGGGATGTTTCCGTTGACCTGGGTCTCCACGTCGTTCAACTTGGCGCGGAACTGGGCCACATCGAGCTTGTTGATGAAACCGACCTGCGTATCCATGGGCAACTGAAACTCCGGATGTTCAGGCGTTCCATATTGCTTGGCCAGTTCGGCGATGTTGGGCAGATAAGTTTCGCCGATCAGGACGCGCGCGCCGGGAAATTTGTTCGACCCGAAAGTATCCGTCCACGCCCGCATCTCCTGCATCACCGGATGCGTGCCGGGAAGATTGTTGGTCCGCGTGTCATTCAGCGCGACATCGCCGTAGTCATTGAGATACGACTTGCCGTCCTTGTCGAGCAGAATGTCCTCGTCGCGCATTTGCGGGTCTTCGTACAGCGTGGTGATGGCGTCGAAGCGGAAGCCGCCCACGCCGCGCTTCAGCCAGAAGCCCACGATGTCTTTGAAGGCCTCGTGGATCTTGGGATTGTCCCAGTTCACATCGGGCTGCTGGATATAGAACTTGTGGTAGTAGTACTGGCGTGTCTTCTCATCCCACTCCCACGCGGAGTGGCCAAAGTCCGACTGCCAGTTGTTGGGCGGCTCGCCTTTGTCTGGTTGCGGTTTCGCCCTTGCCATCGTGCCACATGTACCAGTCGCGGTATGGATTGTCGCGCGAAGAGCGCGACTGGATGAACCACTCATGCTTGTCTGAGGTGTGGTTCATCACCATGTCCATGAGGATGCGGATATGGCGCTTGTCCGCTTCCGCCACCAGGTGATCGAAGTCCTTCAGCGTGCCATACTGCGGATCGATGTTCTCGTAGTCGGAGATGTCGTAGCCGAAGTCGACCTGCGGCGATGGATACACGGGCGTAAGCCAGATCGCGTCCACGCCCAGGGTCTTGCAGGTAGTCGAGCCGCTCGGTGATGCCGTTCAAGTCGCCGATCCCGTCGCCGTTCGAATCCTGAAAACTGCGCGGATAGATCTCGTAGATCACGGCGTTTTTCCACCAGTTTTGTTCAGTTGAATTGGCGGATGAAGTTAGGTCTTTCGGCTTGGCGGCCGGGGTTTGCCCGACTGCTGAGAACGCCGCGGCTCCAAGAGACAAAACCATGGCGTAACGTGCGATGTTGCTGGTCCAGTGCATTGCGAGTCTCCTTGTCTTCCTCCGCTGCTCGTACGATTGGCAACGGTGTTCGCATGCAAAACTAACACATTTGGGCGAACTGGAGCGGTCACGAAAGACGGGCGATTCAGCGCTGCCAAATGGGTCAGGGCTTTGGCTCTGCAGTGGTTTGATCCTTTGTCTCCGGTTGCTCGTGGTGGAAGTTCAGGCTGAACTCAGGATCCTTGCGAGTTCCACCAATCTTGATGGGAATCTGCGTTCCGGGGCCCTTCTTGTCAAAGAATCGGTCAGCCGGCTTCAAAAGCAAGCCGGCAAAGCCGCCAACCATCTGCGAGACTTTTGCCTCCAAATCCGCGTCGCCCGTAAAGTTCAACGCACCATTCAGAACCCCGTAGCTGCCGTTGAGATGAACGGTTGCCCCGGGGACCTCATACTGAAGATCGGGCAAGTGAATCGTGCCGCTCGCCATCGAAAAGGTACCCCGCATCGTTGAAAGAATACTCGCGGGGTCTGTCGACTTCACATCCTTCGGGCGCCCTTGTCCGCGGAGGCTGAGCTCTCGAGCGAAATCCTGCACCCGTTCACTGGAAAAGCGAACTCCATTCAACAGAAACGTGCCTTTTAATCCCATTCGAATGGGAACTGGCGTGGATCCAGTCGGAATGCTCAACTTTGCCTTCACGACCACTGGACCGGAGAGCATAGCGTTGCAGTCCTTACTGGTCAGGCACAGAAAATCCTCGATGCGTGCGCGATCCACATCAATGTCGAGGTTGATATCCCTGCCGGTCGTCGACTGAGGATTGTTTGCATCGGAACCGCGTGCAATCGGAACACGGACGACATCGCCCCGGGCCGTGAAGTGCGATTGGCCGAGCATGGCATCCACAGGCTCAAGAAACGTATCGCCATTCGTGCCGTCGACCTTTGCTTGAAACGTTGTGTGCAGCGGCATCGGATGGCCGAAGCTGGTCAGGCGGAAGTCCGGAACGTCCGTTTCCCCATTCACCTGAATGTCGTTGAGTGTTCCGTCATACTTGCCGTTGGACGACAGAGTGCCGGCGATTCCCTTGAAGTCTCCAAGGTCCGCATGGTCAAAGGTGTACTGTCCCTTCAACCCGCTTTCCCCAGGGTCATCGACAACCCAGGGACCAAATTGTCCCGTCGTATGAATCTGGCCAGTCGGCCGTGCATTGGTCAGGTCCGCATTAAAGCCCATCGCATCGCCCGAGGAAACGTGATCGAGCGTGAGCCGCTCGATCGCGAAATCAAGGGGAGCCTTCGCCGGATTGTTCGTGTCCAGAATGAGATGGGCATCGGTGCAATGAATCGTGTCGACTTCGAAGCGCACCGGACTCGATGGTCCCTTCAGTGCCGGCGCAGAGGCAGGCTGGTCGGACTTTTGCGCCCGTGGCGGAACATGGATCTCCATCCCTTGCAATTCAACCAGCGCAACGTGAAATGGCTTACCCGGATCGAGGTGAAGCGGCGCATGAAAGCGAAACTGCTCAAGACGAATCAGCGGTGGCTGGTCGGCCTGCTGCACTCCTACCCCGACACTCATGCTGTTCGGCGGCCAGATGCGCAACCCCTGGCCCTCAGCCCGCAATCCATGAGCAAGGGACATATGAAAGCTATCGAGCTCGACGCGAGCATGAAAGTGATTCTGGAGCTGCTCGACAATCTGAGCGCGCACAAAGGGCTCGGCCCGATGCAACAGGAAGGCGATGGTTCCCGCCAGCACCGCAAGCGCGACCAGCGCCACGCCCCCGATCCAGGTGAGCCACCGATGCCTGCGGTAGAAAGTTGCCCGATCTTCTGTCAATTCCCCTCCAATTGCCCTTCATCGCGCAACTCCCGGCCTTAGCCTGCGCAAATTCAGCTCCCGACTGAGTCATTCTCTTCCCTAAGTTGTGATGCGCGCTCGGCGATGAGCGACGCCTCAATTTCCCACCAGACTTTCAAGCGGCCGCTGCATGCCGTAGACTTCTAGGAACGGATGCAAGCCCATGTCGAAAATCTCGTAAAGCTCCAGCGCGTCGATCTTGAGCGTGCGCGCGTAAACGCCGCGATCAAAGCCCTGCCTGCCGAAGCCGCGCAAGCGCAGGCCGAATTGTCAGCCGCCGAGCGCAGGGCCGCTGAAACCTCCGCCACCTTGAGCAAGGAAGAATCGCTGCGAACCCGGCTCGAGCGCGAGATTGAGGGACATCGCCAGAAGGCTGCTCGCTTTCGAAAACAATTGGACGACGTGAAGACCCCCGAGCAGGCCCAGGCAATCGAGCATGAGATTCAATTCTCCTCCACTGAAGCGGATCGACTCGAAAATGAGGAGTTCGCCAGCCTGGAGCGGACAGAAGCTCTAGAGACCGCGCTTTCCGCCGCCCGCTCCCAGGTGGAGATGCTCGCCGGCGCTCTGGATAAGACGCGGGAACGCGGAAACCGGCGGCACCAGGAGTTTAGCGCCGAGCTGGCCAGCCTGAACGTGGAACGGGATGCGCTTCGCCTTGCGATTGAACCGGAATGGTTGATGAAATTCGATCGGCTCTCTGCATCGCGTGGGACCGGCATGGCTCGAGCTCAGAATCAGCAGTGCGATGGCTGCCGCATGGGCGTTCGTCCTCAGATGTGGAACCAGCTCCGCGAAGGTAAGCTGCTTTCCTGCGACAGTTGCGGCAGGCTCCTCTATTGGGATCCCGACATGACCCCGGCCTCCAAGTCGCCAAAGGCCGAGGGCGGCGTTGAACCAAAGCCCGGGCTTTCCAAGTCTCAAGCTGGGGACTGAGCGCGTGCTGCGGATCTGCGTCGACATGGATGAGGTCATGGCGGATACGCTGGCAGAGCACCTGCGCCGCTACAATCAGGCCTTTGATGAAGACGTAACCGCCGAAGACCTCGCCGGCAAGGGCTTGTGGGAGATTGCTCCCGTCGATCGCCAGCAGCAGTTGCGCGCCTTTCTCGATGCGGAAGACTTCTTTGAAGATCTGGCAATCCTGCCCGGCGCGCAGGAAGTTTTGAAGGATCTCTCCAGCCGCTATGAGATCTTCATCGCCACCCAGGCCATGACCGTCCCCAACTCCCTCGGCCCCAAGTATCGCTGGCTGCAGCGGCATTTTGCCTTCATTCCGCCAACGCACTATGTGTTCTGCGGCAACAAGAGCATCCTGCGCGCCGACTATTTGATCGACGACCTGCCGCGCAACCTGCAGCGTTTTGAGGGACAAGGCATCCTCTATACCGCTCCCCACAACCTGACTGCGACGGGATTTATCCGCGTCCACGATTGGCAGGAAGTCGCAGCCTACTTCGCAACCCAACCCGGCTAGTGTTGCTCGGGCGAAACAGCCTGCGAAAATTTCCTCGGTGCGCGGCTTTGTAACAGGGCACGACCTTCAGTCGTGCCGCGAGTGGCAGAAAATAGGGTGGGCTTTAGCCCCTGCTCAATCCTCGCCGCACATTTGACACGGATTCGACTTGTTTTCGCAGGCTGTAGAGTCATTCAAAGCTGCTTTTCGGCAAGTCCGCCCTGACGCGAGTTTGTGCCCGAAATGGTCTTCGTCGCAGACGGTGATGGGATCGTTCGAAGCGGCGCCGGCTGTGGCGGCTGATGCATGGTGACGATCACCGCGCTCGCGGACTTCTTTCCCGGGCACACATACGAGTGGGGCGTCGTCGCATCGAAGTAGATCGCATCTCCCGCCGTCAGACTGCAATGATGGTCGCCGTGCTGAATCTCCAAATCTCCCTCGAGCACATAGAGAAATTCATAGCCGGGATGCATGTGAGCCTTGGGACTCACCTCCTTCGTCGAAGGAATAAACTCGGCGAAGTAAGGATCCATGTGCCGGTCAGGGACCATGTAGCCAAGACTTTCGAAGAAATAGGTCGGCACATCGACCCCGGTCTGCGGCATGCGGACCCGCTCTTTAGCTCGATGGACCCGAAACAGCGCTTGAGGCTCCGTCTCGAAGAAATAAGAGAGGTCCTTGGAGAAAACCATGGCGATGCGCGCCAGGTTGCGCAAGGTCGGGACAACACGCCCCGTTTCCAGTTGCGAGAGAAAGCTGGCTGAGAGCCCTGTGTGCTTGCCCAGTTCTACCAGGCCCATCGACTTTTTCAGGCGAAGACGCTTGATGCGCTCGCCGATGCGCTTCTCTGAGATGAAACGCTCCGCGGTTTCCGGGTCGACCTGCGTCTTCTGCATCTCTTCGTTCTTGACGATAGCCATATCGGCCATTTGCTTCTCCCGTTCAACTCTCATAGGATGCTCTCGGTACCAGATTGTTGTCCAGATCAAAATTTATTCTTGTGCTGCTAAACCAACATGCATCCTCAGTGCGGCTGGTGTTCATCGAAGGCAAAGGGTGCTCGATGTGGTCAACATAAATCAGAATGCAGGGAACACTGTGCTCCTGTCGGGAGCATCCGGAATGCTGGGTGAGGCGATCCGCACAGGGCTGGCCGGCAAGGGAATCGAAATCCGCAGGTTGGTGCGACGGCCGTCTCGAACCGAGGACGAGGTCCAGTGGGATCCTGAGGCAACTACTGCCATTGCAACACTTGGGGAGATCGACGGACTGAGAGCAGCGATCCATCTGTCGGGGGCCAGCGTCTCCGGCCATCGCTGGACCGCCGCCTACAAGCAGAAGATGATCGAGAGCCGGGTTGGGACGACCCGGGCGCTGGTGGACTGCCTGACCCGCCTGGCCAATCCCCCCAAGACCTTGCTGGTCGCCTCGGCCATCGGCATCTATGGCGACCGGGGCGACGAGGTGCTGAACGAATCGTCAAAACCGGGCACCGGGTTTCTGGCCGATCTCTGCCGCGCCTGGGAGGCAGCAGCCGACTCAGCCGCGACAGCCGACATACGGGTTGTGCACCTGCGCTTCGGAGTGGTCCTCGGCCACGGCGGGGCTCTGGCGCAGATGCTGCCCATCTTCCGGCTCGGTCTTGGCGGCCGGCTTGGATCGGGTCACCAGTGGATGAGCTGGGTCAGCGTGTCCGACGTAGTCGCCGCCGTTCAATTTCTGCTCGACACGCCGGAACTCGCGGGGCCTGTCAACGTGACCGCGCCCCAGCCCGTGTCCAATGCGGAGTTCACTCGAGCGCTCGGCTCGGTTCTCCATCGCCCCGCCGTCTTGCCTGCGCCCGCGCCGATGCTGCGGCTAATCTTCGGCGAGATGGCCCAGGAAGCTCTCCTCGCCAGCCAGCGCGCTCTGCCTTCCAAACTCATCCATGCCGGATTTCGCTTCACGCATCCGAAAGTCGAGGACGCCCTCGCGAGCGCGCTGGACCCACAGGATTAACCGCGCGTGCGCGTTATCCTAGAGGGTCCAGCCGGCACTCTCGCGGCTTGCGAAGGAACCTGAGAATGACCGACGAGAACAGCGTTCAGACTGCCGCGCCCGCGACAGAATCCGCAAAGGCCCCCGTAGCCACCATCGACTCCCTCGGCCAGCACGAAGGCCAGTCCGTGACGCTGCGCGGATGGCTCTACAACCTGCGCGAAAGCGGCAAGCTGCTCTTCCCCATCTTCCGCGATGGAACCGGCACCGTGCAGGGTGTCGCGCATGTGAAGTCTGTGTCGCCTGAAGTGTTTGAAGCGCTAAAGGGCCTGACCCAGGAGTCGTCGGTGATTGTCACCGGCAAGGTGCGTGCCGATAAGCGCGCCCCCGGCGGCTTCGAGCTCGATGTCGAGGACGTCGAAGTCATTCAGCGCGTGCCGGAGAGCCAGCCCTACCCCATCACGCCCAAGGAACACGGCGTCGATTTCCTCATGGAGCATCGCCATCTGTGGGTGCGTTCGCCGCGCCAGTCCGCTATTCTTCGCATCCGTGCGGAGATCATGCGCGCCGCCGCGGAGTACTTCGACACCAACGGCTTCATTCGCACCGACCCGCCGATTCTGACGCCGGCCGCGTGCGAGGGAACTTCGACTCTGTTTCCCGGTGGACTACTTCGGCGAGCCGGCGTTTCTCACCCAGTCCGGCCAGCTTTATATCGAATCGACCGCGCTGGCGCTGGGCAAGGTGTACAGCTTCGGGCCCACATTTCGCGCGGAAAAATCAAAGACGCGGCGCCATCTGACCGAGTTCTGGATGATCGAACCCGAAGTGGCGTATTGCGATCTCGACTGCCTGTTGGTGCTCGCGGAAAACTTTCTCTCGCACATCGTGCAGAGCGTGCTCAAGAACCGCGCCGCCGAGCTCGATGTGATCGGCCGCGACAAGGCGAAGCTCGAAGCGATCCTGCCTCCCTTCCCACGCCTGCGCTATGACGAGGCCGCGGCCATGCTCAACCAGGCGCACAAAGACGGGCACCTCGAGCAGCCCTTCGAATATGGCAACGACTTTGGCTCGCCCGACGAAACCTGGCTGAGCTCGCAGTTCGATCGCCCGGTGATGGTGCATCGCTACCCCGCCGATGTGAAGGCCTTCTACATGGAGCCCGACCCCAAGGACCCGAAGTTTGCGCTGTGCGTGGACGTGCTGGCGCCCGAGGGCTACGGCGAGATCATTGGCGGATCGCAGCGCGTTTCAAGCCTCGAGCTCCTGGAGAGCCGCATCAAGCACCACAACCTGCCCATCGAAGCCTTCCAGTGGTATCTCGATCTGCGGCGGTACGGCAGCGTTCCGCATTCCGGTTTCGGAATGGGCATTGAGCGCGCCGTAGCCTGGATCTGCGGCCTCGATCACGTGCGGGAGACCATCCCCTTTGCCCGCACCCTGCACCGAATCTACCCCTGACCTCCTGCGGTGGGGCCAACTAGATTTCGAGGCCGAGCAGGGCCGAGCCGAGACACTTGCCGTGGGCATCGAGGGCGAGAGACCGCGTCACATTCTGCGTTTCAGGGCGATGCAAAACGAAATTCAGCGCGCCCAGGAGCGGCAGCTCATACCGAACCGCGGGCCGGTCGATAAGGCTGGCGAAGAGCTCACTCACACAGTCCGCGGTCACACGCTCCGCAAGCAGCGAAAAATCGTCGCTGCGATACGCGATCAGAGAGACGGTGACGAAGCTGCCTTTATCGCCGGTGCGGGAGTGGGCAATCTCTCTGAGCTGCATCTCAAGCCTCCTCGAAGTGGACGGTAGGTTTGACCAGCGAGCGCGCGATGAGCGTCGAGGTCATGGCAATCACTTCACGCGTGAAGCCGGTGACGCCGCCCCCGCCCGCCGGGCCGTTGGTGTAGAGGGCTTCGACTTCACGCAGGATCATGGCGGCTGTCCGGTTGTCGTCCGCTTTGGCTGTCGCGCGCACTCTGACTTCATACGCCTCGGCGGCCGGGCGCGAAAGACCGGGTCCGTGTATGGAATTGACGCCAATCAGGTCAAAACGCAGCTCACGAAACTTGAGCCGCTCCAGACGCTCGGTGAGAATCTGCTGCGCAAATTGGGCGCGCCCCAGGGCACCGGGACCGGCGTAAGAAATCTCGCCTTCGCCCTGAAATCCGTCGTGATAGCCGACCGAAACCTTCAAAGTTTCGGGCCGAGCTCTTCCATTTCCTCCTTCGATGCGAACGCGGTCTTTCCCGATTTCATCCAGCGTGACGTGCGAGAAGTCGGCCACGACATCGGGCGTGTAATACGCAGCGGGATCCATGATTTCGTAAAGCAGCTGCTCGGTACAGGTGGCTCGCGTGATGCAGCCGCCGGAGCCTTCGACCTTGGTAAGGGTGGCCGAGCATTGCCCAGATGACTACGTTTCGAACAAGTGCGCACTGACGCGAAAAGCCGCGCGATATGTTGAATGACTTGCGGGCCGCTAAGCGACGGGCGGCCGACAGGCGCTGCGGTCTTGGATCGCCGACCACCGATTATCCGGCGCCCGCTTTAGAACGACTGACGCTGCATCGAGTCCCGAAGCCGCGAATTCCGCGCGCGTTTGAAAAGAGGCTCGCCCGAAGGTAGAAGAAAACCTGAATTGGTTGTCTTCGACGATGCCAATCAGCGCCAAGCTGGCCCTTCGCGGACAAGCCAGTTGTCGCCGCATGACTGCTTTTGAGGATCAAACCGAAAATCCGCACCGGCGGTCTAGGCTTCAACTTTTGCCCCATTTCGGACATCAGGGGGCTGTGTCCGACGTTATACAGTTTGCCGCATGCGAGTGGTGCTTATGCTGAGATTTTGGAGGATCAGAAGACCGTGCGCCATGCCTGCGAGGCTGAGACCTCAATGATGC
>CAWBSV010000014.1:0-47810 GCA_963791505.1 uncultured Acidobacteriaceae bacterium | reverse complement strand
GTGTCAACGAAACGTGAGGTCGGGCCTTAGCTGCGCTCATGTTGGCGCGCTGTTCCTGCTGACCGCAATGGCTCACACTTTTCCTTCGAGCGTAGGCCCAACCTCGCGCAGGCGCAGCGCCGCTATAACCCTGTCGAAGGTGTCACTGGTCAGGATCATGTCGCACGAACCCGTCCGGGTAGTCTGGCGTGCGGACCACGACTGTTATCTTGACGCCCGGCTTGAAAAGACTTCGGACTATCTCAGCCATGTGGTCGCCAATCTGTTCGCCAACAGACAGTGCTTCGGCTGGAATACTTCGCTTACTTCGCTTCATGTGCTGTGCTCCTTTCGGATTTCTACCCACTTATGCATGTGAAAGAATATCAGGGCGCCGGGCCGCGCGTCAGCCAAGGCTTCTGGATCACGGGTCGTGAAGTTGACGTTTCCTTCTGTTGCGACTATATGAGACGCCGCACGCCTGGGCACTCGCTACAAGCAGCCCGCCGGTCGCGGACATGAGGATTACCGCGACGAATTCGCCGATGTGTTTCGTAAAGACCGAGTCGAAGAGCAGAAGCAGAGTGATCGCGGTGAGGACGAGAATTCCGCATTGTGCTGCGGCGGAGATGCCGCCATTCGCCAAGACCAGGTCGCCGTCTACGTAAAGGCCAATGCGCTGCTGAATGCTGATGGCCCAGAGACCGGCCGCGCAGCCAAGGACACCCAGCGAGACGGCGACAGCAAGGCGTACCTTGAGGGCTGCTTTGCGGAGGAACCCTAGATCGACTACGAGCACGAACAGTGCCGCGATTTCGAGTGCGGTTTCGGGGAGCGTGACGCGGAAGAGGTCGGAATAGAAGCCTGGGTAGTTCATTGTCCGCCTCCCGCAAGGAGAGCCTTGACGGCTGGTTCGATGGCGTCGAGAAGGATGCGTGGATAGAGGCCGACGAATAGGCTGACGCCGGTGAGCAGCGCGACGCCGGTGTACTCGGGCCAGGTGATGGGCGCGAAGGGATGCGCGTGTTCGGCTTCAAGCTCGTGCGGGGTGGGGCGGATGTCGCTGAAGAAGGCTTTCTGCAGGGCGCGCCAGGTGTAGGCGACGCCGACGACGATGCCGATGCCGGCGGCGACGGCCCACCAGGGCTTGGCGGTCCATGCGCCGACGAGAACCTGCAGCTCCGCGACGAAGCCGGAGAATCCGGGCAGGCCCATGGAGGCGATTCCGGCGATGACGAAGGCCCATGCGGCGAAGGGCAGGCGGCGGGAGAGATGCATGGGTTCGAGCTCGGCGAACTGGCGGGTGTGGGTGCGCTCGTAGACGATGCGGCCGACGATGGCGAAGAGCAGGCCGGCGATGACTCCGTGGGAGAACATCTGCAGCACCGCGCCGGTGACGCCGATCTGATTGAGCGTCATGAGGCCGAGCAGCACGAAGCCCATGTGGCTGACGCTGGAGTAGCCGATGACGAATTTGAAGTCGGTTTGGGCGAGGGCGACGAGCGCGCCGTAGACGATGCCGATGACGGCGAGCACCGCGAAGACATCGCGCCAGGAGCCGATGCCCAGAAGCGAGAATCCCCAGGGATCGAGGCCGTGCGGGAAGAGACCGATGGCCACGCGCAGGCAGCCATAGGCACCGAGCTTCATGACGACGCCGGCGAGGAGCATGGAGGCGGCGGTTGGCGCGGCGACGTGGCCGGTGGGCGCCCAGGTGTGGAAGGGCCACATGCCGGCGAGGATTCCGAAGCCGACGAAGACCAGCGGGAATAACCACATCTGCGACGCTGAACGGGCAGGTCGGCTTGCGCGAGGGCGACCAGGCCGGTGGAGTGGCTGCCGGATGCGGCATAGGCGGCGAGCAGGCCGATAAGCACCATCGCGGAGCCGACGAAGGAGTAGAGCGCGAGCTTCATGGCTGCGTATTCGCGGCGCGTGGAGCCCCAGATGGCGATGAGGAAGTATTTGGGGACGATGGCGATCTCGTAGAAGACGAAGAGCAGGAAGAGATCGAAGCTGAGGAAGACGCCGTAGACGCCGCCGATGAGGGCGAGGAAGAAGGCGAAGAACTCATTGGTGCGCAGTTCGATGTTCCAACTGAAGAGCACGCCGGCGACCGCGGCGAGGCCGGTGAGCAGGACGAGTACGCGGCTGATGCCGTCGGCGGCGAGCAGGTAGTGGATGCCCATGGTTGGCACCCATGGGATGTCGACGATTACGGTGCGGGCGGCATTCTGGGAGGGGCCCATGCCGGCGATGAATCCTTGCAGGCCGATTGCCAAGCCAGAGAGAGCGACGAGCAGCGCGAACCATCGAGCGAGGGTGTTTTTGCCCTTGGGCAGAAGAGCCTCAAGCAGCGCGCCGGCAAAGGAGAGATATATTGTCCAGGCGAGCATCTAAAATCTCCAGTGCGCCAGCAGGTATTGAACCGTTGGGTTCACGCTGTTCACGATCAGTTGCGGCACAATGCCGATGAGGATCATCAGGCCGATGACGGGCGCGAGAGCAAAACGCTCGCCGGTGTGCAGGTCGGGAAATCCGACGCAGTGCTCGGGGACGCGGGCCGGTGAAGACTTTCTGAATGACGGTGAGGATGACGGCCGCGGTGACGAGCAGGCCGAGGATCGAGACGGTGGCGGCGACCCAGGCCAGCGGAAAGACGCCGCGGAAGATGAGGAATTCGCCGACGAAGCCGTTGAGGCCGGGCAGGCCGAGCGATGAGAAGAGCGCGATGCCCATGAGACCGGCGAGGACGGGTGCGGGCTTGCGCAGGCCGCCGAAGTCGTCGATGCCGCGATGGCCGCCGGTGCGAGTCTGCAGCATGGCGACGAACCAGAAGAGCGCGGCGGCGGTGAGGCCGTGGTTGAACATCTGCAGGATGACGCCGTTGAGCGCGGCGGCCTGGCTGGCGTGGCCGGCGGCATCGTTGAAGGCACGGGAGCGGCGAGCGCGAAGATGCCGAGCAGGCAGTAGCCGAGGTGATTGACGCGAGGAGTAGGCGAAGACGCGCTTCAGATCTTTTTGCGCGGCGGCGGCCCATGCGCCCATGACGACTGTGAGCGACGGCGAGGACGAGAAGCGGCGTGCGGATCTGCGCGATCTGCGCGCCGAAGAGCGGAAGCGCGATGCGCAGCAGGCCGTAGACGCCCATCTTGGACATGGCGCCGGTGAAGAGCATGGTGACGGGCGAGGGCGCTTCAGAGTACGCGGCGGGCAGCCAGGTGTGGAACGGGATCATCGGGACTTTGACGGCGAAGCCGGCAAGCACGCCGATGGCGAGCCAGAGCATTACGGCGGGGCCGAGATGCGCGGTGACCATCTGCTCGAGTTCGCCGGTGGAGGCGAGGTGCGTGAGGTGCGGGAAGTCCATGCTGTGCGGTCGAGAGAAATACGGCGAGGAACGCGACGAGCAAGGCCACCGAGCCGGCCATGGTGTAGACGAAGAACTGCGTGGCAGCGGGGCCGCGCTTCGATCCTCCCCAGAGCTTGATGAGGAAGAAGGCGGGGATGAGGCTGAGCTCCCAGAAGAGGAACCAGTGGAAGAAATTGAGCGCGGTGAAGGAGCCGAAGAGGCCGGACTCGAGGGTGAGGACGAGCGCGAAGTAGAGGTTCGGCTGGTGATGCACGCGATGGGCGGCATCGATGGACATGAGGGTGACGATGGCGGAGAGGACCAGCATCAGCGCGCCGAGGCGCGTCGACGCCGAGGTGGTATTCGATGCCCAGCGATGGAGCCCAGGGCGCGAGTTCGACGAGGCCGATGCTGCCGTTGGCGGGGATGAGGGTCCAGACGTAGCCGGCGACGAACAGGGTGATGACTGCGGTGACGAGCGCGATGCCGCGGGCGTGCTTGCCGAAAGGAAGGCGAGCACAGCGCCGGCGAGCGGCAGCACGGTGAGCAGCGTGAGGAGATGGTTCATGGGCGGCTGCTCCAAATGAGGATGACCACCAGCGCGACGACGCCGAGCGCGAGGAGGCGCAGGTACGTCTGCACGCGGCCGTTTTGCATGCGCGCGAGCAGGCCGCCGCTGGTGGAGATCTCTTCGCAGCCTTTGTCGAAGGTGCCGTCGACGCCGTTGGTGTCGAGGAAGCGATTGAGCTGCGCCCACAGGCGGAAGAGTCCAGGCTACGCCAGCGACGATGCCGCCCCAGACGCGGCGATCGAGCCAGTCGGCGAAGCGCGCCCACGCCCAGTAGAAGGCGATGAAGGTGACGCCGTAGAGCTCGTCGATATAGAGGCGGTCGCGCAGCCAGGCCCAGGGGAGCGGGGCGGCTTTCTCGAGGACGTCGGGCTGCTCGGGCGCTGGGGATTTGTTGCCGTAGAGCGAGCCAGCCGAGGCCGATGCCCACGATGACAATCACGCACGAGGTGAGCATCAGCATCAGCCAGCGCGGGCTCGGCGAACGCGTGGAGATCGAGATGCGGCGCTGCGGCCATCAAGGAAGGCGCGGAACCACGGCCACGCGGGGGTGCCGATGAGCGCCGAGAGCGATGGCGAAGAAGGCCAGGATGGCCAGCGGCATGGTCATCGACTTCGGGCTTTCGTGCGGATGCTGGCCGCGGTAATTGCCGAAGAAGACGTAGCTGACCTGGCGCGTCATGTAGAACGCGGTGAGCAGCGCGCCGAAGACGAGCATGTAGATACGGGGCATGCGAAGGATGCCAGAATGGCGCGGCTTCGAGGATGCCGTCCTTCGACCAGAAGCCGGAGAAGAACGATGGGAACCCGCAGAGCGCCAGCATGCCGATGGCGTAGGTGACGAAGGTGAGCGGCATGTCGGACCTGAGGCCGCCCATGCGGCGGATGTCCTGCTCTTCGTGGCATGCCGTGAATGACGGAGCCCGCGCCCATGAAGAGGAGCGCCTTGAAGAAGGCGTGGGTGATGAGGTGGAACATGCCGACGGCGACGCCGCCGAGGCCGAGGCCGGCCATCATGTAGCCGAGCTGCGAGACGGTGGAGTAGGCGAGGATGCGCTTGATGTCGTTTTGCGCGACGGCGATGAGCGCGGCGAAGACCGCGGTGGATGCGCCGACCCAGGTGACGACGGTGAGGGCGGTGGTTCGGTTCCGACTGGTCGAGCGCAGCCCCGGCCTGCATGAGCGGATAGACGCGCGCGATGAGATAGACGCCGGCGGCGACCATGGTGGCGGCGTGAATGAGCGCGGAGACGGGCGTGGGGCCTTCCATGGCGTCGGGGAGCCAGACGTGGAGGGGAAGCTGGCCGCTCTTGCCTGCTGCCCCGGCGAAGATGAGCAGGCCGATGGCGCCGGCGGCGCTGAGGCCGAGGCCTGCGTGATGGCTGAGCAGGCCGGCGAGGGCGGCAGCTTCCATGGAGCCGGCGCCGTTTATAGAAGAGCAGTGTGCCGGTCTGGGCGAAGAGCCAGACCATGCCGAGGAGGAAGAAGATGTCGCCGACGCGCGTGGTGAGGAAGGCTTTTTTGGCGGCGGCCGCGGCCGAGGGCTTTTGATACCAGAAGCCGATGAGCAGATAGGAGGTGAGGCCGACCAGTTCCCAGCACATGAAGAGCAGCAGCAGCCTGTTGGAGATGATGACGCCGAGCATGGCTCCGGCAAAGAGCGAGAGGAAGCAGAAGAAGCGGGTGAAGTTTTCGTCGTGGGCCATGTAGCCCGTGGAGTAGATGAAGATGAGCAGGCCGACGAAGGTGACCATCACGAGCATGATGGCGGAGAGCGGATCGAGGACCCAGCCGAGGTCGACGTGCTGGGTGCCGACGGTGGAGCCAGGTGAAGTTGACCGTCTCGCGAACGGCCTGGCCGTGGGCCCAGCCGGTTACGACGTGGGCGAAGGCGACGAGCGCCAGAAGCAGTGAGAAGCCGAGCGAGCCGATAGCGAGCGCGGCGGAGGTTTGCGCTTGGGCTGCTTGAGCAGCGCGATGACGCCGGAGGCCAGCATGGGCACCGCTGGAATGAGCCACAGAATCCAGGCGATTGCCGAGGGCCCGAACTGCGGGGTGAATGAAATTGCTTCTTGCATCAACTTCTCACCCTTTCATCCTGTTCATTTTGTCGAGATCGGTGGTGTGCGTGTGGCGGTAGATGGCGATGACCAGGCCCAGTCCTACGGCGGCTTCGGCGGCGGCAACGGCGATGGAGAAGATCGCGAACATCATGCCGGTGAGGGCTTCAGGATGCGGGACCGTAGCGCCAGAATGCGATCAGGTTGAGGTTGGCGGCATTGAGCATGAGCTCGATGCCGATGAGGACGAGGATGGCGTTGCGGCGGATGAGCGCGCCGGCGAGGCCGATGGCGAAGAGCAGCGCGGCGACGAGAAGATAGGCGGCGAGAGGACGTCATCGTGCGTCCTCCTTTCTCGTGCATGGCGACGATGACTGCGCCGATGAAGGCCGATGTGAGCAGCAGGGCGACGATCTCCAGCGGCAGCACGTAGCGGCTGACGAGCGCGTTGCCGATGTCGTGCACGCTGACGGTGGGTTTCGCGGTTTCGTTGCGGCAGGACGCTGCAGCTTTGCAGGACGGCCCAGCCGAGCACGGCGAAGACTCCGGCGGCAACGACGAGGCCGACCCAGCGGGCCTTTGCTGTAGACGCCTGTCTCTTGGGAGTCTCGGAGCCGCGGGTGAGCAGAATCGCGAAGACGACGAGGATGGCGACGGCGCCGATGTAGACCAGAATCTGCGCGAAGCCGGCGAACTGCGCGTCGAGTTCGAGGAACATCAGCGCGAGGCCGGCGAACGCGATGGTGAGGGCGAGGGCGCAGTGCACGGTGTTCTTGAGCAGAACCGCGGCGAGCGCGCCGGCGATGGTGAGCGCGGCGATTAGCAGGAAGACGATGGTCATTGGCCTCGGACCTCACTCTGCATAGCGGTATCTCCTTGGGCCGAAGTGTTCGCTGCGCATGCCAACGCGGCCCATGAGCGTGTAGATCGACGATGAGGAGAGCGGAGCAGACGACCCAGCGCAGCCAGCCATCGCCCATGAAGCGCCAGAGCGCCGGCGACGAAGAGATTGATGCAGCGTGAAGGGCAGCACAAATTTCCAGGCGAAGTTCATGAGCTGGTCCTGGCGCAGGCGCGGGAGGGTTCCGCGCATCCAGATGAAGACGCACATCGAGAGCATGATCTTGGAGAAGAACCAGATCCACGAGGGGATGAAGCTGCAGGAACGAAAAGGGCGCCGACCATCCGCCGAGAAAGAGCGTGGTGCCGAGGCCGGAGATGGAGAACATGCCGACGTATTCGCCGAGGAAGAAGAGCGCGAATTTGAAGCCGGAATATTCGGTGAAGTAGCCGGCGACGAGTTCCGATTCGCCTTCGGGCAGATCGAAGGGCGAGCGGTTGGTCTCGGCGGTGGCGGCGATGGCGAACAGGACGAAGCCGGCGAATCCCCAGGGCGTGAAGATGTACCAGTGCGGCAGGCCGCAGGTGTAACTGTTCTGCGCTTCGACGATTTTGGCGAGCGAGAGCGAGCCGGCGATCATGACGACGGACCAGGCTGGAGAGCAGCAGCACGACTTCATAGCTGATCATCTGCGCAACGGCGCGCATGGCGCCGAGCAGCGAGTATTTGTTGCGGCTCGACCAGCCGGCCATGAAGACCGAGAGTTCCGTCGATGCGCCCATGGCGAAGAAGAAGAGCAGGCCCGCGTCCATGTCGACGAGCACCATGTTGCGGCCCATGGGCAGGACCGCGAAGCCCATGAAGACCACGACGACGAGCACAAGACGGCGCAAGAAAATGGACGACGGCGTCGGCGCGGAAGGGAACGATGTCTTCTTTGGTGAGCGACTTGATGCCGTCGGCGACGGGCTGAAAGAGACCGAAGGGGCCGACGCGGTTGGGGCCGAGGCGGTTCTGCATGCGGCCCAGGCCTTTGCGCTCGAGAACGATGGTGAGCGCGAAGAGGCCGGGATACGGACCACAATGGCGACCACGCTGAATGACCACGCGCGGCGAGCCTTGAAGGCGTGCGGGAGAAAGTGACACGAGCCACGCGCGGAGCAGAACGAAGATCTGGTCGAGCGTTGTCGATCATCGCTGCTTTCCCTTCCGCTTGCTTCGGACGGTTCGGGGAGGGCGGCGGACGGAGTGCGCGCCGGCGCAGGTGTTGGGCCGCGGCGCTTTGGCGGCAGCAGTGGCCGCGGGTTTGGCAGCGGCGCGCGGCTTTGCAGCGGCGGCGGCTGCGGCCTTTGGCTTTGGCTTCCGCCTTGGCTTTTTCTTCGGCGAGGCGCGCGTCGACTTCGGCTGGCCTCCGTGGGATGAATCTGGTGGTAGTACTCGTTCGACTTGGCGAGATTGCTTGCGCGTCGAGCAGCAGGCCGCCGAAGCGGTCGGTGGTCGCGAGCTCGAACTCGGTGTCCATCTTGATGGCTTCGAAGGGGCAGACTTCGACGCAGATCTGGCAGCTCATGCAGACGGAGATGTCGATGTCGAAACGGGCCGGGATAGTTCTGCGGCTTGCCGACATAGTCGGGCTTCTTGTCGTTGCTCTTCTCGATATAGATGCACTTGGGCGGGCACTCTTTTTCGCAGATCTGGCAGGCGACGCAGCGCATGCCGGCCTGCCAGTCGGCGCCGTCGTAGACGAGGAACGGGAAGTCGCGCGTGTTCTCGATGGGCGCGATGCGCTGCTCAGGGTACTCGACGGTCGTCAGCCGGTCCGCGGAGACAAAGCTGCCGGCGAAGTTCTTCGCCGTCTCCGCCAGACCTTTTAGTATTCCTTCGCCTAACACTGTGTTCTCCTGACTTTCGCTTGCTGCATCTGTTCCTGAATTCGATTGCCCTTTACTTGACTGCGAAACTGAATGCCTGTGCCGTGATGGTTGCCTGCATGATGCCTTCCGGAGCGCCAGCCGGTGTTCCGCCAGCACCGGTGCCGTCGCTGCCAATGGCAGTCAGCCCGGTCAGAAGCGCGTTGGTCATGGTCCACTCCATCACGCTTGCGGAGGGCTGATTGTTTCCTTTGTTCCCTTTGACGCTTGCGCCTTTTTGCATGCTCATCTGCGTCCAGTTGTCGGTCGCGGCGATGCTTGCACCCGACTCGGTGAGGCGGCAACTTTTCAACACTTCCCCTTCATTGAGTGCGTTGAGCAGGGTCTCGTACGTCTTTCCGGCAGCGAAGCGAAAGATGAGCTCCGAGCTGGAGCGGCGCGCGGCTCCTGATCCCATGGCGGCGGACCCAGCGGGCGCCGCGCCCACATGAAACGTAAAGCTGGTGACGGGGATTGTGAATGCGCCGCTGCGCATCGTCTCGCAGGACAGGCTGTAGTTCGCGGCCGCATGGGCAGTGAGCGCTGCTGCCGAAAGAGCAAGCAGGGTCGTTATGACTCGGACACGCAACATCGATCTCATCTCAACCTTCCTTCCCTTTTAGTGCCCTGGCCGCCGTGAAAAAGCTGCCCTCAGGGGCTGAAGCCCGAAACCTTTTGCCATGTTTTCGGCACGACTAAAGTCGTGCCCTGTTACAAAGCCATTCGGGTTTGCGGCACGACTCGAATCGAGCCGCGACTCTTCCCTTCTCTTGATGAAATGGGCTCTCGGCATTACCGGTCCACTTCTCCTAAGACAATGTCCACCGAACCAAAGATCAACACGACGTCCGCAACGTTCTGCCCCAGGGCCATGTCTTCAAGAACGGTGAGATTGATGAAGCTGGGCGGCCGAATGCGGTAGCGATACGGATTGCCGCTGCCATCGCTGATGAGATAAAAGCCGAGTTCGCCCTTGGGCGCTTCAATGCGGCCGTAGGCTTCGCCGGGCTTGGGACGGAAGCCGCGAATCTTGGCCTTGGGATCCATCACGGGGCCGCTGGGAATCTCTTTCAACGCCTGATTGAGAATGCCGATCGACTCGCGCATCTCGAGGATGCGGATCATGAAGCGGTCGTAGACATCGCCGTGATCGCCGAGCGGAACGCGGAACTTGAAGCGGTCGTAGATGCCGTAGTGGTCGACCTTGCGAATGTCGTAGTTGACGCCGGATGCACGCAGCATGGGGCCGGTGACGCCGGCATTGATGGCCAGTTCGGGCCGCAGGATGCCGACGCCCTGGGTGCGCGCCATGATAATTTCGTTGCCGGTGAGGAAGCGGCTCGAACTCGTCGACAAATTCGGGCAGGCCGGCGACGACTTTGCGCGCTCCATCGAGCCAGGCCGGCGATGCGTCGACGCGGCAACCGCCGAAGCGCATGTAGTTGCACCATCATGCGCGAGCCGGTGAGGGCCTCGAAGAGATCGAGAATTTTTTCGCGCTCGCGGAAGGCGTACATGAGCGGCGTGCCGCTGGCGCCCATCTCCTGAATGAGGAAGCCGACCGCGGAGGCAGTGATTGACGATGCGGGTGAGCTCGGCGAGGATGACGCGGAGGTACTGGGCGCGCTCGGGAACTTCCTGACCGGAGAGCTTTTCAACGGACAGCGCGTAGGCCCAGTTATTGCTGAGTGAGCAGAAGTAGTCGAGCCGATCGGTGAATGGCATGGACGCGAGATAGCGTCATGCCTTCGGCGAGCTTCTCGTGGTTGCGATGCAGATAGCCGAAGACCGGCTTGAGCCTGATGACCCGCTCGCCGTCGAGCGCCACGTCCATGCGGAAGACGCCGTGGGTCGAGGGATGATGCGGGCCCATGGCCACTTCAAGCACTTCGCCGTCTGGGCTCGAGTGACGGGCGGGCGGTTCCAGCCTTCGTTCTGCGTCGGCTGCGGCGATCCATGACGAGATCGGTTTTGAGGTCGGTGGGAGTCATTGCGCGGCCCTCCCTTCTGCGGCTTCAGCGCGGCCGACGCGATGCGCGCTCGCGCGCTGCAGCACGTCGTCGTGCGGCGTTGGGCTCGTATTCGAAGTCGTCGGGATCGACGTAATCGCGGCGCATGGGGTGGTCTTTGAACTCCATCCCACATGAGAATGCGGCGCAGGTCGGGATGGCCGGTGAAGACGATGCCGAAGAGATCGAAGATCTCGCGCTCCTGAAACTCGGCCGAACGCCAGATGGGCGTGAGCGAAGGCAGTTCGACCTGGTCGGAGCGGTTGGCGGTGCGCATGCGGAGAATGACTGGGCCGTGCCTTCTGGGCGATGGAAAAGAGATGATAGACAGCTTCAAGGTAGCCGGGCTGGATGTGCTTGCGGGTTTCGTCGACGGTCTCTTCAACGGGCTGCTCGACGCCGTCGACCGTCTTGGTCACCGTGCGCGTTACTTTGACCTTTTCGGTGATTTCTTTGTCGGGCCAATCGACGCCGGTGGCGTTGGAGAGAAAATCGAGGGCAGTTCGGAATCTTCGCGGAGGAACTTGGCGACGGCGACGGCATGCGCCGGGAGCGAGCAGCAGCGAGTGCTGCGCCGACTGGCTGGGATTGGTGACAACGGCAGACGTCCGCGCCGGGAACTGCCGCTTCGATTGCCGCTTTGATTTCTTCGACGGTTCTTCACTTCCGATCACCGCCGGCAGCGGCCAACCAGCCCTTGTTGGACGGTGGTTCGAGATCGTGTTCGCCTTGGACGGGGACGGGAAATTCGCCCTGGGCATCGGCATCGAGGTGGCGCGGGCGGTCGGCGCCGGTGAGATGCTGGCCGTCGATCTTTTTCTGCAGCGTGATGAAGGCCTGCAGCAGCGCTTCGGGCCGCGGCGGGCAGCCGGGGATGTGCACGTCGACGGGAATGTAGCGGTCGATTCCCTTGAGCACGTTGTAGCCCTGCTTGAATGGGCCGCCGGAGATGGCGCATGCGCCCATGGCGATGACGTATTTGGGCTCGGCCATCTGGTTGTAGAGGCGGACGACCTGCGGGGCCATCTTCTTGGTCACGGTGCCGGAGATGATCATCATGTCGGCCTGGCGGGGCGAGGGGCGGAAGACTTCTGCGCCGAAGCGGGCGAGGTCGTAGCGCGCCATGGTGGTGGCGATCATTTCGATGGCGCAGCAGGCGAGGCCGAACTGCATGGGCCAGATGGAGCTGCGGCGGCCCCAGTTGTAGAGCTCTTCGATGGTGGTGACGAAGACACCCTGCTTGCCGAGTTCGATCTTCAGTTCTTCGTCGACGGCCATGTCGCGATGCTCCATTAAAACTAGTTAACAGTTCGATAGTTCGCAGCTCTCAGTAAACGGTTCGGTCCGGGAACGTTTGATCATTGACCATAGAGGATCGAACAACGTCTGGTCTGTATCTGATGAACTGTGAACTCGATCCGTGTTCACTCCCACGTCAGCACGCCTTTTGCCCAGGCCCAGGCGAGGCCTTCGATCAGAAGCAGAACGAATACCAGCATGGCGGCGCAGGCGGCCATGCCCAGCCCGGTGAAGGCGACCGCAAAGGGCAGCAGGAAGACTGCTTCGACGTCGAAGATGAGAAAAATGATGGCGTAGAGGTAGTAGGCGGGGCGGAACTGCACCCAGGCGTCGCCTCTGCTCTCCAGGCCGCACTCGTAGACTGCGTTCTTGATGGCGTTGGGCTTGGCGGGCGAGACGAGCTTTGCCCAGAGCCAGGCCAGCGCCAGGGGCGCAGCCCGAAGCCAAGCGCCACAACGAACAAAACACCCAAAGAAAAGTAGGGACTTGTTGCCATTTTCGAAGTGATTTCCTTCTCGTCTCAACGTACCAGTTTCAGGGCATCTTTGGCTAAGGTTCGAGATCCCTTTTTCCCCACCCAGGGGCATTTTCTCGCTGCTCATCCCACTCTGTGAACCTTTGGATGTGATCAACCGGCCGGTTGAAACGGAACAATGCGGCTCCATGGTGCGGAGCGCGCTTTCTCCACCCTTTGGTCGATTCCAACAGCACTCTCTGTTCTGCTAACGTTCTCACCATCAAGGGACTTACTGAAAGGGACATGCTGATCCCTGCGTGTTGTCAGCGGAGCCCTTCCCGGAGATCACAGACCGATGCTTAAGCAACTGCTCCGTCTTTGGCCGACGAGCCTTTTTCTTTCAGCATGCGCGCTGACGGGGATGGGTGCTGTGATTGCCGCCACAGGCCCTGCATCGGATCCTGCGAGTTCGTCTCCGGACAAGCCAGCCGCAAGCTCGCCCGCAACCACGACGTCTCCTTATAACGCGTCAACGGCGATTGTCGGACCGACAACGGCGTTTCATGATTCGGTGGCTGCGCGCTACAACTACGCCTTCGGCAAAGACGCACCCTTTCTTCCGTCGAATGCGAAGACTGTGAATGGGCAGTTTTTCAGCCCCAAGGCTTTTCCGACGGCGCAGTATTGCGGTCACTGCCACCAGGAGGCGTACCACCAGTGGCGCGAGTCGGTGCACTCGAACAGTTTTCGCGCGCCGTGGTACCTGAAGAACGTGAACGCGCTGATCGCGGAAAAAGGGCGTGCAGTATTCGCGGCATTGCGAGGGGTGCCACAATCCCGTCGCGCTGTTTTCGGGCGATCTGAGCCAGGGCATGCCGAAGAAGCGGCCGTTCGAGGACGAAGGCGTGTCGTGCTCGGTGTGTCACTCGATTCAATCGACCGACACGACGGGGACCGGGTCTTATGTGATGGGGATTCCAGCGGTGATGGTGGATGAGAACGGCGCGCCGGTGACTGGACCCGTTTCCGATGCGGAGATCCTGGCCCATCTCGATCGCCACTCGAAGGCGGTGATGCGGCCTCTGTACCAGACAGCGGAGTTTTGCGCGGCATGTCACAAGGCGGCCATTCCGCGCACGCTCGATGACTATAAGTGGCTGCGGGCTATTTCGCTGTATGACGAGTGGCAGGGGGCTAGCTTTACGAAGCAGTCGCCGCTTCCCTTCTATCGGAAAGACTCTGTCTCGACGTGCCAGACTTGCCACATGCTGCGCGAGGCGATGCCGCAGGGTGCGATTGATCCGGGCGCGAAGGACGGCAAGCTGGTCTCGCATCGCTGGGCTGCCGCCAATACGCTGATCCCGCAGTACTACAAATTCGACGAGCAGGCGGCCAAGGTTGCCGAGTTTCTGAAGAAGGGCGCTCCGGGCATTGGCGTGTTCAACGTGGACATCTTTGCGCTGGAGAAAGAGAGCGCTGCCGCAACGTCGAAGGATGAGGTGCTGGTTGCGCCGCTCGGGCTGACGAGCTTCTCGCTTGCGGCCGGCGAGACGCTGGTGGCGGATGTGGTGATCCAGAACAAGGGCATCGGGCACACGCATGTTCCGGAGCAGCGGGATTTCTATGAGTCGTGGGTGAACTTTGTTGTCAGGGACGACAGCTGGAAAGACGCTGGCCGAGAGCGGGTTCATTCAACCGGATGGAGCGCTCGATCCGGCGGCGCACTCGTTCACCAATCGCCTGATCAATGTGAAGGGCGAACTGAACGACCTGCACCAGATCTGGCATAACCGCGTGCTGGCCTACAACAACGCGCTGCAGTCGGGGCGCTCGCAACTGGTGCGGTATCGGTTCCGCCTGCCTAAGGACATCAGCGGCAAGATCACGCTGACGGCGACGGTGAAGTACCGGAGATTCAATCAGCACTTCATCGACTATGCGATGGATCAGAAGCCGGGTCAGCACTACCCGGTGCCGGTTATTGATATGGCGTCGGAGACCAAGACGTTCAATGTCGGAGAGAATGCGCCGGTTGCGCCGGACGCCACCGAGAACAAGGAATGGATGCGCTGGAACAACTACGGCATCGGGCTGCTGGACGCGCAGCAGTATGAGAAATCAGTGCATGCGTTTGAGCGTGTGGCTGCCCTGCGGCCCGACTACGCGGATGCGTACACCAACATGGCGATTGTGGAGACGGCGTGGGAACGCTACGACGATGCGAAGCCGAATCTGGCCAAGGCGCTGGCGTTGCTTCCCGGCGATCCGCGAGCGCTTTACTATCGCGCCATCGTGGAGCGGCAGGCGGGACAGATCAAAGAAGCGATTCTTGATTTACAAGCCGTGCTGGCGAAGTATCCACGCGCCAAGGATGCGCTGCGCGAGCTTGGATTCAGCTACTACCAGCAGCACGATTACGAACAGGCGCGGGACACGTATCAGAAGCTGCAGGGCGTCGATCCGGATGATCTGGCGGCTCACTATCAGTTGGCGATTCTCTACCGGCGCTTGGGCGACAAGGCCAGGGCAGCGGAGGAGTCAGCCAAGTTTGCCGATCAGAAGGATGACCCGACGGCCAGTGAATATGCGCTGATCTTTTTAAGAAAGCATCCTGAGGTGGCGGCGGAGAGCGTGGTGTGGCACATGCACGATCTGACGGGCGACAGGCCGAACGGGCCGCAAAAGATCGAGTATAAGTACATTCCGGGGGCGGGAGAGTAGCTGTCTCCGGATTCGTTGACCGAGAAACAACCACAGATCCTTCGACTCACCACCCAAACTGAACAACGTTTGGGGCCCCGTTCGCTCAGGATGACAGCTCCTGTATGGTTGTCGACCTTAGAGGCGGCGCGCTATCTCCCTTCACGCTACTTCCCTTGGCTGGCGGCGAACTCCTCGATGCGGCGGGCGGCTTCGTTCACGCCTCCATATTGATGGAAGGATGCGGCAACCTTCCGCGCTGCTGCGCGGTACGCGGGACTCTTCAAGACTTGCTTCACCTTGGCGCTGAACTCTTCGGGGTCGATGGTTTTGTCGCCGTTCGGCGTTGATGTGGGCATGACAACCTCGGCGGCGCCAAGCGAGGCCATGCGGCGGGCGTTGCTCTCGCGCTCGGTGGCTGTGGGAATGATGACGGCTGGCGTGCCTGCGGCCAGGCCTGTCATGACCGAGCTGTAGCCGCCGTGATGGATCATCAGGTCAGAGCGCGCGGCCATGGCAAGGCCGGGCAGATAGGGGACTGAGCGGAAATTCGCGGGCAGCGGTCCGATCTCTTTCGGCATGGCCTGATGACCGGCGGTTAGGACCACGTTCACTGGCTCGTCTTTGAGCGCCTCGATCGCCGCACGGATGACGACGATGGAGTCGAAGGGGGTGGGCCCCACGCTCTCGCTGCCGTAGCGGGGATTGCCGGCATAGAGCCAGATGAGAGGCTTCTCGCGGCCAAGCGCATCGATCCACGCGGGAAGTTCGGCGTTGCTCTTCTGCCAGACCGCGGGGCCGACGTAGGCAACGGGGGGGGTGGCCGATTCCATGGGGTCGGTCTCCGGCGTGCCGACAATCAGCGACAGATCGCCGGCCATCAGGTCGGCTGAGCGCGTAAATGGGCCCGCGCCGTGCTCCGAGGCAATTTGATTCACGAAGGCGACAGTGCTTGCGGAATGCGCGGGACGCTCCGCTTCCCAGAATTTGAAGCCGCGGCTGGCGGGGTGGAAGGTTCCCTGGTTGATGGTGACGAGCGGCAGCTTGAGGATGCGCGCGGCCAGGCAGTCGGTGAGGCTGAACGAATCGACGACAACGTCGGGCGCAAAGTCGCGAATCACTGCGAGGGAGATGTCGGTCATGCCGCGCAGGAAGTTGGCGTCGGAGTAGAAGCCGGCAAAGAACTCCTCCACATCCCAGGCTCTGTTGGCGAGAGCGATGTCCATCACCGGTGCGGGCAGCGGAAGATCGGGCATCGGGACGCCGGTGAGGCCGGCTTCTTCAATCAACTGCATGGGCGCGGGGGCGGGATTGAAGACACCGACATCGTGGCCGCGATCGGCCAGTGCGCGTGCGATGGGCACCATGCGCGTGGGAAGACCAAGATCGTTGACAACCAGCATGGTGAAGAGAAACCGGGCCATCGAATCCTCTTTCTCCGTCTGAAGCGAAACTCAGAGCAAATGCGCAAGGATGCTATCACCCGGCATCGTGGATTGTCCGCCAGGTTTTACGATTCCATATTTGCTGTAGAGAAAGGCGCTGAGAGGCGCGAGATTGGCTGGAAAGAGAGCAACGAGTTCCTGCCAGGTAAGCACTTTGCAGCGGACGCGCAAGTCGGCGGATTGGACGGCGGCCATGATGCGGAACCAGGCTTCGCGCAGGTCGGGGCGGCGGGCATCGTGGAGCACGCAGAAGCTCGCGCCCTCGGCGTGCGCGGCCAGAACGTTGCGGATGAGTTGATAGCCGGCGTAGGCTGGTTCGCCGGGCGCGGACTCCCACGCGCGCGCGGCAATCGCGGATTGGTGCGCTTCTGCGATGATGGCGGCGAAGGGGAGATCGGCGCGGTCAACTGCTTCTTCTGTCTCTTGCGAGAACTCTTCGGGAAACTCGCGGGCGGAGCGGCGGCGGACTGCTTTGAGTTCGACACGGGGAAGAAGCTCGCGATCGAAGACCGCATCGAAATCGCGGTAGCTCTCGACAATGGATGCAGCGCGGGTTTGGAAGTCGGATTCGGTCAGCTTGGCTTCGAGGAGAAGGTTGCCCCAGCGCATGTCCACCTCGGTGCGATCGAATCGGCCGTTGGCGAGCGGCACGCGGGCTTTCCAGCCGAATTCCGGCTCGTTTTCGGCGTCGATGCCCAAGGCATCGCGAAGGTCTGCGGACTGCTGAACTCCCGGCGTGCAGAACACGTTCATCAGCAGCGCGTCGGAGCTCATGGAGGAATCGAGCTCGCGCCAGCGGCGGGGCTGTTCCCCGTTTGATTGCGGCACATGTTGGGGAAGCGAACGACCCTGGGCATGAATCTTGTCGAAGCGGCGGAGCCATTGTGGATTTTGGAGAATAGCGGCGTAGGCGGGGTCGAAGAAGTTGCCGTGAAGTTCGCCGTCCGGCTGGTACACAATCACGGGCGCAGTTCCATAGCTCTCTACATGCGCGCGGGACCTGGCCCACAGGCGATTGCGGAGCATGAGCTCACTGCGCAGCGCACTGGCGTAGAGGCCGGAGTTCAGATCCATCAGGTTAGGCTACAACGGCGGCCGGTCAGGTCCGACGGGGCGAAGGATTCCATCCAATGGATGAGAGGTGCAGTGGGGGAAGATGCGAAAATGTGAGATGTGAATTCCTGTTTGAAGCGACTTCTTCCCTGCTCTCTTCTCATTCTTGCGGCATTGCCCGGACAATTGCTGCATGCGGCAAGCACCCAGTCCGAGGAAAAGGCCGGTGCAATTCTTTTCCGCGATAAGGGCTGCGCCCACTGCCACGGCGATGGCGGCCTGGGCGGCAAGAAGGGTCCCTCTCTCAGCGACCTGCGGACCAACCGCGCGTGGCCTGCGGCCAAGATCAAGGACCAGATTCTGAATGGCGGGCAGAAGATGCCGCCGTTCAGCGATTCAATGACCGATGAGGAGATTGCACAGGTGATCGCCTATCTGCGGGCAAAGCATCGGCCGGTGCCGCCTCCAGCTCCCACGCCTGCGCCCGCTGCCAATCCCGCGCAGTGATGGCGGGGCTGTTGGGAAAAAAAAACCGCTATATTTGGAAATAAGTGGCCTATTTTCTTGATGATAGCGGCAGGTCTCGGCGCTAAAAATTAGATACTAAAGGACTTATTTGCAGAAATTAGATAACAAAGGGGTTACAGGCGGATTGGGAGCCTATCTTGCCCAAAGGAGGCCGAAGCCAATTGGCCTGCATGGATTCCGATATGTCTCTGGCTGTTTCAAGCCTGATTTGATTGTCCTCTTCCGCGAGAAATAATATGCAAACTTTGGAGATTTATTTCACCTATGGAATGAGGGGGTTGCGGGGAAATTGGGACGGGCCGGGCTTGACAGGTTTTTGATCGGGTTGCGGCCGTCGAGAATTCTTGGCATCGCCCCTACGGGGCTGGGCGCGAGTGGGGGCGCTTCCCCAGGACGGCGCTTCGCTTGTCCTGGGCTAATGAACGCGGTCCCTCCGGGACGGGTGATCCCCTTGCTAAATACTTTTGAGGGATCGCCTGGATTTTGGGTTTCGCGGATTCTGTCGCCCCTACGGGGCTGGGCGTGGGTGGGGGCGCTTTCCCAGGACGGCGCTTCGCTTGTCCTGGGCTAATGAACGCTGTCCCTTCGGGACGTTTATCACTGCGTGGGCCGGGAGGCCCACGGTACAGCCGGCCAGGAGGCCAGCGCTACAGACGAGTCGGTGAGGGCGGGGCGCTCCAGACGACTAGGTGAGGACGGGGACGTTTTCGACGCCGGCGGTGCCGAAGATGCGGCGGTAGCGCTCGATCTCGGTCGCCGGGCCCATGGCCTTCATGTAGTTGTCAGACAGCTTGACCGCCGGCCGGCCCTCAACCTCAGTTAATTTGCAGACCAGGCTCACGGGATTGAATCCATCGTCGCCCCGCGGATTGCAGTTGCGGAAGTCGTTGGTGAGCAGCGTTCCCCATCCGGCGCTGAAGCGGATGCGGCGGTCGGGCGCCCATTTTCGTCCATCTTCAAAGTCTCGGGCGGAGTGGAAGTCTTGCGGTGTGGCGCCGTTCAACAAGATGCCGCCAAAGTACGCATGCAGGCCGAGAATCTGTTCGACGTCGAGGCCGTCGCTGGCGATGAGGCGCTTCTGCCGGGGATTGCGGCCTCGTTCGTCGAGCCACTGGATGTATTCGTCGCCGGCGGCGTAGGGGTCTTTGCTGTCGATGCGCTGGCCGGTCCAGTCGGCAACCCAGCCGGGCGCGCCTTCAAGGAACTGGGTGGTCCCGAAGGTGTCAGGAAGCAGAATGAGCAATTCGCCCTGATAGCTCTGCTGCCAGAGCTCGAGGATGCGGTACTGGGCGGTGCGGAGTTCTTCTTGGTTGTTGGCCAGGGCGGCGAGGGCCATGGGCAGCTCGTGAGCATTGGTGCCGATGGCTTCAAGATCGTGCTTGTAGGCCATGTAGGTATTCGAACTGCCGGAAAAGCTGGAGCCGAGCACGTCTCTCATGGCGATGACCACGTACTCCTGCCAGAGAAAGCTATGCCGGCGTCGGGTGCCAAAGTCGCTCACGCTCAGTTTGGGCACGCCGCGGAGGCGCTCCATCTTCTCCCAGAGCCGGGTCTTGGCACGGGAATAAAGAATGTCGAGCTCAAACTCGCTGAGCATCTTCAAACTGGCGCGGGTTTTGAGCTCATCGATGGCGGCCAGTGCATAGATCTCCCACATGGTCGTCGCCGGCCAGGTGCCGTAGAACTTGAGGACAATCTGGCCGTCTTCAAGGCCCAGTTCGTAATCGGAGAGGCGGAAGTCGTTATCGAGCCACTCGAGGAACGCGGGCTCGAACATGCCGCGGCGGCCATAGAACGTATTGCCGGCAAGCCAGATCAGTTCAGATTTGCTGAAGCGGAGGCGGCGCGTGGCCTCAAGCTGCTCGCGCAGTTGCGATACGCCGACGATATCTCCCAGGCGCACGTGGGTGGTGCGATTCACCAGGGTGAACGAGGTCTGCGTGGTGGGGAAATGCTTCCAGATGAACTGCAGCATCAGCAGCTTGTAGAAGTCGGTATCGAGCAGCGATCGCGTGATGGGATCGAGCTCCCAGTTATGATCGTGCGCACGCCTGGCGATATTGATGATCACCCTTTCACTCTACCGGAACGGGTGTGGAAGGCGAAGACCTGAAGAAGCCGGATTCCCAGGAAAAAATCCACCATCAAACTCAGTTACAGCCCTCTATGAATTGAGATACACTTCATTTCCTCAAAGGGACGGCCCCGGCGGAACAAAGCCGCGATCTTAAATCCGAGGAGGATTCTATGAATATCTCAGACACGATTGGATCGGTTTTGAACGGGAAACGCGACTCTAAAGTTGAATCGATTGGGCCTGAACAATCGGTGTACGAGGGGCTTGAAATGATGGCCAAGCACAACATCGGCGCGCTGCTGGTTCTCTGCGCCGGTAAAGTGGTCGGCATCCTCTCGGAACGCGATTATGCGCGCAAGGGCGTGCTGATGGGGCATCCCTCGCGCGAGACCGAGGTGCAGGAGATCATGACGACGCCGGTGGTTTCTGTCACGCCGCAGCATACGGTGGACGAGTGCATGGCGCTGATGACGCAGCATCACATTCGGCATCTGCCGGTGCTGCGCAACGAGACGGTGGTCGGGGTTATTTCGATTGGCGACCTGGTGAAGTGGGTGATCTCGGGGCAGGCGCAGACGATTGATGCGCTGCAGGGGTATATTGCGGGGGCTTATCCGTCGTAGGGGTGGGTTGTGTCCGCGCTTCTGCATCAATCCCAGTTACGCAAGAGTGAGGCACCTGGGGCACTCGGGCATCCGTGAATCCCAGGTGCCCAAAGGCGAGGCACCTGGGGCACCCGCACATCCATGAATCCCAGGTCCCCAAAATGCGAGGGACCTGGGGCACACGCTCAGGATGCCAGCTTCTATTTCTCCAAGTTGGCGGGGTCGGTGGGCGGCGCATGCTGCGGGTCGGCAGCTTCGGGATGCAGGTGGGCGCCGCAGCTTTTGCGGACAACGAGCCGCGTCGGCACCAGCACGTCGCGCGGCGGCAACTCAGGATGCTCCAGCCGCTCGAGCATGGTTGCCATGGCCACCATGCCGATGCCGGCGCAATCCTGGTGAACGGTTGTAAGCGGTACCGGCAGCAGGCCCGCATACTTCACATCGTCCATGCCCACAATGCGCACTTGTTCTGGAATGGCGTACCCCAGCGCGAGAAGCACCTGCATCAGGCGCGCCGCGGTCAGATCGTTGGCGCAGACGATGCCCTCAGGCCGGACGCTTTCCATCATGGGCCGCACGAACGCCTCGTCACGAGGATTGCCGCGCACCACCATCTCAGGAACCGGGGTGACGCCCTTGTGCAGCAGCGCCTCGCGAAAGCCTGCTATGCGCGCGTCCACCGTGCCCGCCACATTGGCCTCGCCCACAAACGCCAAACGGCGCAGGCCGAGTTGGAGCAGATGCATGGTGGCCACGTAGCCGGCGCGGCGGTTATCCACGCCCACCAGGTCATGTGCCGATCGCTCGGGATAAGGCATGTAGCAACGATCGAGCAGCACCACGGGAATCTGCGCTCGCTCAAGCGCCCGCGCGATGCGGCGGTTGGCCGCGTCTTTCTCGCCGGTGAGCTCAAGAGGCGCAAAGAAGATGCCGTCGACCTTTTGCGCGATGAACGACTGCACCATGTGCTCGCCCTCTTTGACGGTCTCGCCCACGTTAGCCGAGGTGTTGCCCCAGAGCAGCGCATCGGGACTTCCAAAGGGGGAGCGCATCATGCCGTGACAGATGGGCTCGAAGATCTCCGTCAATCCAAGTTCGGGAATGAGGAGGCCGAAGGTGCGCCCCATGGTGTGGTGCGGGGCGAGGACGTGGGTGCCTGCGCCGGGCCTGCGGGTGACCAGGCCCATGCGCTGCAGGTCGAGAACCGCTTTGGCAACGGTGATGCGCGAGGCGGCGAAGAGCTTACCTAGCTCCGCTTCACTGGGCAGGCGATCGCCTGGCTTGAGCACGCCTGACTGAATATTGGCGTGGAGGTACTCGAAGACGCGGCGATGCTTTGCGATCGGCTGGGGAGTGTTCTGCTCCGTGGGCGGGGCTAGTTGGGTGGCGGTTTTTCGTCTTGCCATGGGAAGTGTGTTTCGGATCGCGCGTGGGGCGCGATTCAATCAAACGCTAGTTCATTCAATGGTGGTTTGTCGATACAAATGTCGATCTGCGGGATGCAGTTTGCGCGGGCCTGGCGGCCCGCACGACAGCCGCTCAGGAGAGGGGTGCTACAGAACTTGCGATCTCTCAGTCTCCGATGGCGGTGGCCATCGCATCGAGCGTCGCGGTGGACAGCGGCGGCATCGCGCCGGATTGCGAGGCGACCCATCCGCCCCAGCGGTTCCCTGCTTCATTGAGCGTGGCCAGATCGGCGCCGCGCAGCAGGTAATGGGCCATGGCCGCGGTGAATGCGTCGCCGGCGCCGATGGTGTCGGCGACTTTGATGGGGATTCCGGGATGGTCATGCCATTCGTCGCGACGAACCAGCAGGCTGCCGCTGCCGCCGCGCGTGATGGCGACCATCTGCAGGCCGGGAAACTCATCGAGCAGGCGCTCGGCGCCTTGCCGTAGCGGGTCGACGGCCTCGATGCGCAGGCCGAGAAGACTCAGCACCAGCGGAACCTCGGCGTCGTTCATCTTGAAGACGGTGGCGAGCTCGAGTGACTCCTGGATAACCTCGGCCGTGTAAAAGGGCGCGCGCAGATTGACGTCGAAGATCTTTACGCACTTCGACGAGGTCTCGGCGGCGAGGGTCTGGATGGTCTGGCGCGATTGCGGGCTGCGTTGCGCGAGGGCGCCGAAACAGAGGGCGTCGGCGCGCTCGGCGAGGCGGATCCACTCGTCGGATAACTCGAGGAAGTCCCACGCGGCGGGTTGATGGATGGTGTAGTGCGGCTGGCCCTCCTGAAAATAAACCGTGACGCGGCCGGTTTCTTGTTCAGGATCGATCTCGACGGCGCTGGTGTCGACGGGGAGGGGCTCAAGCTGCTGGAGTGCGCGTCGGCCCAGGTCGTCGCGGCCGATGCGGCTGAGGAGCGCGGCGTGATTGCCGAGACGGCCGGCCATGACGGAGAAGTTGGCGGGAGCGCCGCCGAGCCGCGGCCCTTCGGGCAGGACATCCCAGAGTAGTTCGCCGATGCCGAGAATCAGGTGCGGTTGTCTCACGGTCTTGCTCCAGCCGGGGCCCGGTCGCTCAGGATTGCTGCGCGGAATCGGGCTTGAATTGTCGTCGTCCAAGTGCGGGTTGACGATGCTGACAAGTTTATCCTTCGCGGCCAGACGCGAGCGGGGCTCGCGGAGTTAGAGCTGGCTGAGAGGCGCGCCTTGGCTTCAATCTCGCCGGAATCGATCCCGGGTTTATGTGGGGTTTGACGACCACACACGCAGAATCAAGGTGCGGCTCGAGCAAACCGGGTAACATTGCCGCCATGGACGAGTTGCGGCCGTCGGCTTCTGCGGCAAACGGCGATGACCAATACCGCGAAGAATGGCGTTGCTTCTACGCGAAGAGGCGAGGTCTTCTGATCCGCCTATTCTGGTTCGCAAGTGGGCTTGCCGTTTCCGCGTTGCTGCTCATCGTTACGCTGGGTGACCACTATCCGCCGCTTGGAGCGCGGATGGCAATCGCAGTTTCGTTCGGTCTGCTTCTCACTGCGTCCCTCGCACAGTGGTTCTCATTCCTGTGGGAGATGGCAACCTGGCCCTGTCCTAGATGTGCTAAGCGCTTCTTCCTTTCGGGTTTTGCATTCGATCCGTTCTTTACCCGTCGATGCAGACACTGTGGGTTGCTATCGCTGAAGAATGCGGAAGTCAAGAGTCTGAAGCGTGAGGAAGGAGAGCGGGAGCTTCAGTGACGGTCGAACAACCGCTTACTAGGAAGGAATGGGGATATGGCCGGATTGCTGACTGTTGGAGACCGTATCTCAGCTTGTCCAGCGCCAGATGGAGCAGCCTTCGTAATTGGCGGAGGCGTATCTGCAAGGTCGCACATGAACTGCTAGTATTCCGTTCATTGGACATGGAAGAAACCTCCAAACGATCCATAAGTTGGAGACGTATCGCGATCGCGCTCGCGATAGTGTTCGGGCTGAGTTTCCTGCTCACAATGTGGATCGGACCGTTCTATGAAGCACGTTTGATGGATGAGACCGAGTCTGAGGTTTTGCCGAGACCTTTGCCTGACGCAGTCATCGCGAGCGATCCGACGGTGCGAGTGGAGCGGGAGGGAGTGTCATTCGGCGTTCCTTGGGATGAGACCGGCGATTCCAAAAGACGGCTGAGCAAGTCGGGCATATTGACTCTTGCAAACGGGCTTGTCATTTGCATTTCGCGGCCACCGAACGAACTCGATGCCATTAAATCGCTGAAAGGTCCCGCGGCTACGGCGCTTCGTTTTGAATTGGGGGATCAGGCACTAAGTTCCAATTTTGCGTTGATTTCAGCAGCTCTCTCGACGAGAGTCAGCGATGCGAAGTGGTGGCACACCCCTCTCTACAACCGCAAAATCACTTACCTTCTCCGCTTGAAGTTATGGCGGGTAGGATTTCCCGAAGGGTCGAAAGAGGCGCCGATCTATTCGTTCACCGAGGGCCGGGTCCGGGGTTTTCAGGTCGGCGATCCTCCCAGGGAGAGGATCGTGAAGCTCATCGTGTTCGATGAGATTGGTCGAGAGTATCGGATCGAACTGCTGAGGTTCCACGGGGACATTTCACAACCCGAGATTAATGCCCTTGTCGCATCACTGCAAACAAGCACCTAAGGGAAATCAACCAACGTCTATCCGGACTGAACTCAACCTGTCCAGCGCCAGATGGAGCAGTCTTCATAATTGGCGGAGGCGTATTCGCCTTCGGGCTGGTTGGCCATGATTTTGTGGTCGGCGATGGCGTCGATGCGCGAGCGCGGGATCTTTCCTTTGTAGAGACGCTTGAATCCGCGAGTGGCTTCGAGGACGTGTTCCTGCTCGTTGTTCACGTAGAGGATGTCGAGCGACGCGGGGCTCGCCGCTAGTTGCTTTTGCCATGCGCGCAGCAGCTTGCGCAGAACCGATGCGCCGAAGGGGTTGAAGAGGAAGGCTACGGTCGCGCCACTGGGAAGCTGATGCTCAACGGCATCGCCTTCAATCAGGCGTATGGGACAGACGGCGCGCTTCGCCTTGCGCCACAAGCTCAGGTTGCGGCGCGCTACGCGCGCGAGGACTGGATGCAGCTCAACCCCGATGACCGCCTTGAATGGCCGCCGGGAGGCGACGAGGACGCCGCGTCCCATGCCGGAGCCGATATCGATGAAGGTGGTCTCGGCGATTGGAGCGGCCGGCTTGGTTCTGCGCCAGCGCGTGATCAGGGCCTTGAGTACGGACGGAGCGACACCGTAATACGCTGTCGCGTGGCGGTCGTGGGGATGGCCGGATTTGAGATGGCGGCCGGCGACTAGTCCGCTGGTGCGGAGACCGTACTGCAGGTCGAAGGGATGCGGGGTGTAGCCGTCGCGAACGGTTAGTCCGGGGAGGCGTGTGCGTTTGGGTTTTGTCGCGGCGGTGGTTGCGGGGTTGGCTGTCATGGGGCGGATCAGTCCTGTGTCTGAAAGGGTGCTGAAAGCCTTAAAAAGATGGGTGACATCGAGGAGAACATGCCGCAGGGGCTAAAGCCCTCTGTTTATGCACCCTCCACGGCACGGCTGAAGCCGTGCCCTTTCAAATCGCCATGCAACGAGTCTTAATAACGATCCTGCTTTTTCAAGAAATGCCAACGCGTCTCGCCTCGATTTCGACTCTTTCACCAAGCTGTCAAGGGCCGGTGAAAAGGTCTTTTCTACAGTCAAGAGCGGCATCCGTGGCTAAAGCCACTCTGAAGCAAAGTGGCCTTTTTCGGGGGGCTGAAGCCTCCCGCTCCCTCCAGCTCCCGCTCCCTCCAGACACCAAGTGCTGTTGTTTTTCAACTATTCGCCGGTGGACGGGGCAGCTCCGGCCATGAGAATTGGCGCGGTGGGGGTGCTTGATCCGCCCGCCTTCTCAATCGTCACGCCGAATGCTTTCGCGGGGATACCTTCGGGCATGGGCGGCATCACGACGCTGGCGTTGCCTGTGGCATCGGGCGTGAAGGTTCCTGCGGGAATCGGCGCAGACCCGTTGGCCGGAATCACCCACAGCTCATAGGTCTTGTCCGCGGGCAGCGAAGCCATGTTGTTGGCCTGGAAGATCAGAGCCCCACGCGCGGGCAGATAGACGGCGCGGCCACTGGGAGCAGGAGGCGTCTTCAGCGAAGTCAGCACGACCCTCTGCGCCGCCGGAGCGGTCAGCGTGTCCAACACCTCTTGCGCGCGCGCATTCGACTCCTTGAGTTGCTTTGTCTGCGCGGCCTCTTCCTGCAGGCGGTCATGCAGGCGCATGATCTCAGCGCCCATGCCGAGGGCGATGACCAGAAGGGCCGCGGCGGCCGCACGAGGAGCCCAATAGGAGACGCGCTTCGTGGTTCCGCGATCGATGGAGACTATCTTCGCCGGCGGCCGTTCGGCCTTCGCGGTCGGGGCTGGAGAAGATTCCGAACCCGCGCCAATCGACTTGAGGAAGCGCTCGCGCGAGCCTGCAGGAACTGAGTGCGCCTCGACGGTCAACGCGAGCAGCGCGAGGTCGCCCGTCACTTCAGCCAGGGCAGCGCGGCACTCCGCACACTGCTCCAGGTGAGCGCGCACCGCGGCGGCCTCTCCTTCGGGGAGTGCCTGCAGTGCGTGGAGGGTCAGATCCTCCTGCGAAATGTGCCCGTCGCTCATTTCCGCGCCCGTCATGGCTGCATTCCCTTTCGCAAACTGATCAACGCCGATCGAATCCTTGTCTTCACCGTACCGAGAGCATCGCCGGTTTTCGCTGCAATTTCGGAGTGGCTCATGCCCTCAAAAAACGCCAGCTCCACCGTCTTCTGCTGCTCCTGGGGCAGGCCTTGCAGCACTACGCGCACCTTCTCCATCATCGAATTGCGTTCCACTTCCGAAGCCAGATTGGTGGCTGCGGGCAGAATTACATCATCCACTGAATCCGTCGGCCTGCGCCGGCGGAGCGAATCAATGGCCCGGTTGCGAGCCACCACGGCCAGCCAGGCCCCCAACGACCCCTTCACCTGCACAAACGACTGCGGAGTCTTCCAGACCTGGAAGAAAATTTCCTGCATCACATCTTCGGCCTGCGCAGGATCGCGCAGGACGCGCAGGGCGACCGAGTACACCAGGCTGCCATAGCGATCGAAGACCTCCGCCATGGCTAACTGGTCGTTTGAACACACGCGTCCCATCAAATCTGCATCGCTCGCCTGGGTTCCCCCAGAGGAGTCATCGCTCTGGGATTGTTCATGAACAGAACGAATCGCAGGCTTGATCGGATTGGAGGGGGTTTCGGGCATCAGCGAGGGGCTTGCAGGCCAGAGCTATGATAACGACCCCGGGGGCGGGATGTCGAAGCGGCTTTGGGCGAAGGCCCGCTTTTGAACCCTTGCAAAGACCCGCTCATCGCAATAAGGCCGCGAGGAACGGGGCACAGCTCCGATTTGCTGCCACAGTGCACGATTCGGTGACGAGTGACAGCCAACGCGCAATCCGCTACCCTGTTATTGATCTGTGCCATCGCGCCCTGAAGGAGCACCTCAACCCTCATGCCTATCCAATCGACCTCGAAGATCTGGTTCAACGGCGAGCTCATTCCCTGGGAGAACGCCACCATCCACGTCATGAGCCACGTTGTCCACTACGGCTCAAGCGTCTTTGAAGGGATTCGCTGCTACGGCCAGCCGCATGGCTCGGCGGTGTTCCGGTTGCCCGAGCACATGCAGCGGCTGATTGACTCGGCCAAGATCTACCGGATGGATCTGCGCTACACGCTGGAGGAGTTGTGCGCCGCGGTGGTTGACGTGATCGAGGCTAACAATGTTGCGCCCTGCTACATTCGGCCCATCGTGCTGCGCGGCTACGGCGAGATCGGCGTGAACCCCAAAGGCTCGCCCATCGATGTCTATATCGCCAACTTTCCGTGGGGCAAATACATCGCCGGCGACCACGGCGCGGATGTCTGCGTTTCCAGCTGGAACCGCCTGGCGCCGAACACCATGCCGGCGCTGGCCAAGGCCGGCGCGAATTACATGAACTCGCAGCTCATCCGCATGGAAGCCGAGATCAACGGGTACCAGGAAGGCATCGCTCTGGACGTGAATGGGCTGGTCAGCGAGGGGTCGGGCGAGAACATCTTCGTGGTGCGGAACGGCGTGCTCTACACACCACCGCTGGCCAACTCGGCGCTCTCGGGTATTACCCGCGACAGCGTTCTCACCATCGCGCGCCACCTGGGGCTGACGGTGATCGAGCAGGCACTGCCGCGCGAAGTGCTCTACATCGCGGACGAAGTTTTCTTCACCGGCACCGCCGCTGAAGTCTCTTCGATCCGGTCCATCGACCGCATCACGGTTGGCGACGGCAAAATTGGCGAGATCACCAAGACGATCGCCGATGAATTCTTCGGCATCGCAAACGGACTGAAGCCGGACCGGTTTGGATGGCTGACGCCGGTGAAGGTGGACACGGCGGAGGCTGTGACGGCGTAGGACGGAGATACAGAGAAACAGAGAGACAGAGAAGCAGGGAAACAGCGATTCGTCCTCGAGCCGCTGCGTTTCTCTGCTTCTTTTTTCTCTGCTTTTCTGTTTCGCTGCTTCGCTGCTTCTCTGTTTCTCTGTTCTCTCACTCGTAGCGCAGGGCCACCATTGGATCGACTTTCATCGCCGTCCGCGCCGGAATCAATGTGGCCGCCAGCGCGACAAGCATCAGCAGCACGGTAACCGCTGCATACGTCACCGGATCGCGTGGCGCCACATGAAAGAGCAGGCTCTTCAGCAACTGCGCTGTCGAGAGCGCCGCAACCAGACCCACGGTTCCACCCAGCAAAATCAGTTGCAGGCCTTCACCGGCAATGAGCCGCAGAATACTGCCGCGCGTAGCCCCCAGAGCCATGCGCACCCCGATCTCCTGCGTCCTCTGCGCGGCAATGAACGCGATCAGCCCATACAGTCCGGTCACTGCCATGAGCAGCCCGCACATGGCAAAAAATCCAAGTAGAGCCGTCTCAAACCGCGGCCGATCTGCCAGCTTGCTCACATTCTGGCTCATCGTGTCGATCTCCACCGGTGCCGTCGGGTCCAGTTGCGCAATACGCGCGCGAATCCACGGCACCAGGACCGATGCAGGCAGACTCGATTCCAAGAGGAAGAAGTGGTGACTATCCCAGGATTCCGGGTGCACATTGGTTCTCAACTCGTAGAACTCCGGCTCATCGTCGCCGGTGAGGCCGCCATTCTTCACGAGTCCGGCAACGCCGACCACCGTATACACGGGTCCGGCCTGCCGATACGGGTTGAACAGCTCGTGCATAATGTGCCGCCCAATGGCATCGCCCTCCGGAAACATACGCGCGGCCAGGTCCTTGCTCACAATCGCCAGATGCTGGTCGAGGCCGCGTTCCTCTTCGCTGAAGTTACGCCCCTCCACAATCGGAATCTGCAGCACGCGAAAGTAGTCGGGCGTGACCTGCCGCCAAGCCACGGACCCGCCCACACCGGCGGGCGTCGGAGGTTGGCCCTCAGCTTCCAGTTCCGAGTACCGTGACCCGGCGTGCATGCCACCGGGTGGCAGGGAGTCGCTCATTCCCACCGCCGTCACTCCGGGCAATTGGCGAAATGCTGCCTCCGCACGAAGATAAAAATCGACCGTCCCCTTCGGATACCGCTCCCAATTCAGCGGCACATGCACGGTAATCACGTTGCGCGTCTGCATCCCCAGGCTTTGCTGTTCCATGTTCCAGAAGCTGCGCACCAGCAGACTCGCTCCTGACAGCAACACGACGCTCAGCCCAATCTGTGCCCCCACCAGCACCCGCCGCAGCCGCGCCTGCGCACCCGGTCTCGCTTGCCGCGCAGCCAATGCCTGAGGCCTCGGCTTTTCCAGCGCCGGCAGAATTCCAAACACGGCCGCGCACATCAGCGCCAGAGCCACTGTGAACAGAACAATCCGCAGATCGAGCCGCGCCGCGGCCAGAAACGGAACCCCGGTAGGCGCAAGCGCAATGAACACGCGCAGCAGAATTTCAGCGAGCACACAACCGGCTGCCGCTCCAGCCGCAGCCAGCAGCATAGCCTCTGTCATCGTCTGCCGGATCAGCCTTCCCCGACTCGCCCCCAACGCCGACCGCACCGCCAGCTCTCTCTCCCGCGCCGCCCCGCGCGCTGAAAACAGGCTTGCCACATTCGCGCACGCAATCAGAAGCACGGTCAGCACGGCACCGAACAGCACCCATGCGACCCGGTACACATCCCCCATCTGCAGGTCACGGATGGAACGTATCTGTAGATGAAACTCCTTCCGCATTTCCGCCGGGATCCATTGCTGCGTATGCAGAAATAGCGGATCCATCTCTGCCTTCGCCTCGGCCAGGCTCACCCCGGGCTTCAGTCGCGCGAACGCAAACAAGGGAACTCCTATCCCGCTGTTCACCGTATGTTGCTCTGCAATGTTGATCTGCGCCGGACGCAGAATGTCGGTTTCCTGCAGACGCGGCATTTCAAATCCCTTCGGCAACACGCCCACAATGCGGGTCGCGTGATTGTCGATGTCCACCGTCCTGTCCACCACGCCGGGGTCGCTGTTATACCGGCTCTGCCACAGCCCGTACGAGATCATCCCAACCCTCGGCCCATTCGGCAGATCTTCTTCTGGCGTAAAGTTCCGCCCCACCACCGGCGCAACCCCCAGTGTTGGCAGAAAATTCTGCGCTACGTGAATGCAATGCAGATGCACGGGATTGGCTTCGGTCAGATTGCAATCGCCATAACCGGTTTCGTAGGTCAGGGACTCAAATGGCTTCTGCTGATCCCGCCACGCGAAGAAGAACCCGCCCAGGGTAAACTCCGTGCGCTGCATCGGCTGCACGAGCCCCACGCTCATCAATTGTTCGTCGTGCGCATAGGGCAGCGGCCGGAACAGGATACGATCGACCACGGTGAAGACCGCGGTGGTCGCACCGATGCCAACGGCCAGCGTGACCAGCACGGCGATGCTGAAGACCGGGTTGCGCAGGAAACCGCGTAGCGCGTAACGAATGTCCTGGCCCACAGTGCCCATCCACCAGCCGGGGCGCTGCTGATGAACCTGCTCGCGGGTGCGTTCGATGCCGCCGAACTCGATGAGGGCCTGGCGGCGGGCTTCGCGGGCCGGCAAGCCGGCTGCCTCTTTTGCCTGGATCGTCTGCTGAAGATGGAAGTTCAGCTCCTCGTCGACTTCGGCCTGCTTGCGCGCGGCGAAGGCAAGGTTGCGCAGGAAGTGGTTTAGCCTGGAAAGAATCTCCTTCATTGCACTGGCGCCTCCGCGACGGAACACTCGAATTTCTCTCGAAAAGAATCGGCCTCACTCATCCCGCAACGTCTTTGCGGGATCGATGCGCCCAATGCGCAGCGTGGGGAGCGCTGTGGCTGCCAGGGTAACAACCACAAGGGTCAGCACCGCGCTCACAATTGTTGGTGCGTCGTACACGCTTACGCCATAGAGCACACTGCGCATAATCCGGAGGACGCCGGCGCAGATGGCTAAGCCCAACACCAGCCCCATGGCAGAGGCGCGCACTCCTGGCGTGCCGAGGTGGATCATGGCCTGGCGCACCGTCGAGCCCAGGGCGATGCGAATACCGATCTCCCGCGTTCTCTGGGTCACGATGCTCGCGACCAACGCGAAGATGCCCACCGTGCTCAACAAGAGCGCCAATCCTGCCATGGCGCCGAGCAGCGCCACCTCGACGCGCTGAATGGCCAGCGTCTTCTGCAGCAAGTCGCGCATGCTGAAAAATCCAGAGATCGGCACGCTCGGGTCGGCGCCTGCAAGCGCGCGTTGCATCTGCGCCGTCAACCCTTCCACAGGCTTCGCGGAGCGCACGATCCAACTGGGCTGAAACCACACGTGAATGAGGGCCAGTCCTCTCACGTCGACTTGAGAGGCGGGAATGTACACTTGCTCTTCGTCGCTCAGCGGCCCGACAGTCGGATCCAGTCCCGGCGCGATGGCCACATCGCCAGCCACGCCCACAATCACCATGTCCCTGTCGAGGTGGCGTCCCAGCGGATTCTCCCCATGGAAGAATTTACGGGCGAATGTCTGGTTCACGATCGCCACCTTGTTTGCCAGCGGACCATCGCCCGGGTTGAACTCGCGACCGAGGACAATGGGGATGCGCAGCGCGCTAAAGTATTCGGGCGTCACATAGGTGAGCCCCGCAACAACCTGGGTGCCCGCGTCTTTGCCATCGCTCAGGGTCATGCCATCGTTCAACGTGCGCTCATAGGGGAGCGCCAATCCCACAGCGGCAAACTCGACCCCGGGAATTCTTCGCATGGCAGCCGTACTGTCGTCGAGCAGCTTGTGGAATGCGGCGGGGTCGTGAAAGCGCGCATCATTGAGCGACACCCTGGCCGTCAAAACTCCACTCGGATCGAACCCCGGCGGCAAGGTTTCAAGGTGAATCAGGGTCCGCACCAGCAGCCCTGCTGCGGCCAGCAGCACAACCGTCAGCGCCACCTCCCCGCCAATCAGCACCTGGCGCAGGCGCAGATGATCGCTGCCGGTCGCGGCCCGATTGCCCATGGCACTGCGCAAATCGAATCGTCCCGTGGCCAACGCGGGAAGCATACCAAACAGAACACTTGTCAAAACGGAGACCGCCAGCGTGAAGCCCAGCACGCGCCCATCGAGAGGCACGCCGGCAACCGGCAGGAAATGCTCGGGCAACAGGGTCAACAAACCGCGCAGAGCCGCCCATCCAACGCCGACGCCAGCCAAGCCCCCGGCGAGCGCCGGAAGCAGATTCTCAATCCACAGTTGTCTCTGAATCCTCGCGCGCGAAGCGCCAAGGGCTTGCCGGGTCGCCAGTTCCGGCGCGCGGCTCATCATCCGCACCAGGGTCAGGCCGGCAAGGTTCGCGCAGGCAATCAGGAGAATCAGCGCCGAAGCCATCATTAACGCCAGGGCTTGCGGCCGCAGCCGGCCAGACTCCCCTTTTTGCAATGGCACGGAGTAGTAGGCCACGTGCGCACCCGGGGATTTCGCTTCAAAGCGCTGCGCGCGATAAGCCCACGCATGGTTGATCTGCGCGTCCGCCTCCTGCCATGTCGCGCCCTCGCGCAGCCGCGTAATGCAACTGAAGTTGGTGCCGTTTCCCTCGCCGTTTCGGCTTGCCGCGATGGGGGTGTAGAGGTCGTCCTGCAAAGGAGTGATTGCGCGCTCGGGAAGCACCCCGACAACCGTGTATGGCTCGCTTTTCAAGAAGACTGTTGTGCCGACGATGCCTGCGCTCGCCGCAAAGGTATTGCGCCAAACGTCGTAGCTGAGGATCACGACGTTCGGCCCTCCGGGACGGTCTTCCACCTCTGAGAAATTCCGACCCATGAGCGGCTCTATCGCCAACACATCCAGATAGTGTGCGGAGATGCGCCCGGTGCGGAGATACTCGACGCGCGCGCCTGCTCGAAGATTGACCCCGGATTTTCCTCCATCGGAGACGGCGGAGATGAGGGCAGGCACGTCGTCGCGCAGGCGTTCCCACTGTTCTCCGTCGAGGTTGTGGCGCTCATCCATGGCGTCCAGGCCTGTGACACGCGTATAAATTGTGCCCAGCCGCTCAGGGTGCGCATAGGGGAGCGCCTTGAGGATCAACGCATTCACGAGCGAAAAGATGGCTGTGTTTGCGCCGATAGCCAGGGCCAGGGTCCCCACAACCGTCAGCGTGAATCCCGGGCTGCGGCGGAAACCGCGGAGAGCATAACGCAAATCCTGGGCGACTGTGCCCAGCCACCAGCCGGGGCGCTGTTGATGAACCTGCTCGCGGGTGCGTTCGATGCCGCCGAACTCGATGAGGGTCTGGCGGCGGGCTTCTTCGGCGGAGAGTCCGGCTGCGGTTTTCACTTCGATCGTCTGGTTCAGGTGGAACTGCAGCTCCGCGTCAAGCTCGCTCTGGCGGCGGCGTGAAAAGACTGTTTTGCGTGAAAGATGGAGCAAACGCTTGAACCATTGCTTAATCATGCTTCCGCTCCCGGCAGGCGGCCCAGCACCAGGGCGACGGCGGCGGAGAGGCGATCCCATGTGGCCAGTTCGGTTTTGAGCTGCTTTTTGCCCGCGGAGGTGAGGGCGTAGAACTTGGCTCGACGATTGTTGTCCGAGTTGCCCCAGTCGGCTTCGATCCAGCCCTTGTATTCGAGGCGATGGAGGGCGGGATAGAGAGAGCCCTGGCCGATTTGGAGGACGTCTTTTGAGACTTGCTCGATGCGCTGCGCAATACCCCAGCCGTGCATCGGACCGGCGGCGAGAGTCTGCAGAATGAGCAGGTCCAGCGTGCCTTGCAGGAGATCCGTGGTGGGTGGCATCCGTTCCCCTCGACGTTCGACAACAGGGTGCAGCATTCTCTTGTCGGTTGTCAAGGGGAGGGTGACCCTCTTCGCCAGGGGCGAGATTGGGCGGCCGCTACGAGAGCCAGGGATTCTTCGAAGCGAGGGGAACGCATGTTTTCGAGCGCGCGGTTGAAATGGAGCCGCGCATATTGGATTTTGACCCGGTCGTCGGCAACATCGATTTCGTTCAAGGTGAGGCCACGGTGAAACGATTGCCAGTCCGGAAGCGCTTCGTCAACTTCGGCTGGCTTTACAGTCTTCGCACCGAGGGGCATGAAGCACGTCCCGTAAAAGACGGAGACCACCTGGCGCATCAGAAAGAAGCGGGCCCGCTGCAAGGCCGTTGCAGGCTCTGAGAAATACGCATCAAGGTATCGCTGTTCCTGCTGGTCATCGAAGACAAAGAAGTTTGCTGCGACGGCCAAATCCGTAAACCGGTCGGAAAGGAAGGCCGCCTCCCAATCGACAAGCCAGAAGCGGGATCCATCATAGAGAATGTTTTGCGGTTTCAGATCGTTGTGACTCGCGACCAGGTCGTCTTCGCGCGGATAGACATCGGCCGCTTTTGCATAGAGGCGAAAGAGTTCGTCCGTCGCGCTTTCCGGTAGGAGTTCGGCGGCCAGGAACCGTCGGATGAACCCATCAATCACATCAAAGTATTTGATCGCCATTGGGAAGCCAGGAAGCGCGTGAACCTTGCGAATGACGCGAGCGATTTCAGGAGCCGGATCGGCGGGATACGGTTTGGCGTCGACGAAATCAGTGATCAGCAGCCGGTCTTCCACGTTCGCGTATCGAATACACGGCGCTACTCCGGCCTCCGACGCAAGGCGCATGCAGGCAAACTCGCGCTCTGGCTTGCCAAACGACTGCTCAGGAATTAGTCGAAGCAAGTAGGGTTTACCGCGCACCACGACACGGAGAATCAGCATCGCCGTCAGCCTTCCGGGTTGGGCCTGGAAATCTTCGATCTGGTTGGTACCGAATGTTTCGTGCAGCGCGCGGGCGACGGCCTCGTGCTTCGGCTCGGGAATTCCCGCCTCTGCCCAAAACTGGTCGATGTTTTTTTCTCCAAACATGAAGGGCTCCTCGTTGGACAACCTTATGACCATGTCTGAATCCCGAGAAAATTACCATCTTCTATAAGTTTCCCGTCCCGTTTAGAATGAAAGCAGCGGCAGATGGATTTTCCCGGCTGAGGCCTGGTTTTCCTCGAGCAGTAACCCACTTTCACTACAATCTCCCTATGAATGCTCGTCGCATCGGTGCGCTGGCCGTCCTTTCTCTGATCGCTTTTCTCTTTCCTCAACTCAGTTCAGCCCAGGCATTCGTGGGCAAGCCAAAGCTGATCGTGATTGTCGTCATCGATCAGTTTCGCGGCGATTACCTTGCGCGGGATCGGGCAAAATTCGCCGGGCGCGGCTTCAACCTTTTCATGAAGGAAGGCGCCTGGTTCACTGATTGCTATTACGATTACGCCAACACGAAAACGGCACCGGGCCACGCGACCATCGGCACCGGCGCCTATACCGACGGGCACGGAATCGAGAGCAATGAGTGGTGGGATGCGTCGCGGTCGTACGATGCGCAGGTGAGCTCGGTCGAAGATGAGCGCTACCAGCTCGTCGACCTCCCGCATGATTCCATCCCTGCCAACCTGCCGGGTGCGCCAGACTGGGCAGCCAAATTTGTCGTCGGGGCTTCGCCGCTTAACCTGCGGGCAACCACCCTCGGCGACGAGTTAAGGCTGGCGACGGCGGGTAAGGCGCGGGTCTTTGGCGTGTCGCTGAAGGATCGAGCAGCGATTTTGCCCGCGGGTCAGTCAGCCAACGGCGCTTACTGGATCGATCAGGCAAGCGGGCAGTTCACGACGTCGACCTACTACATGGACCATCTGCCGGAGTGGGTGCGCGTCTTTAATGCCGGCCCGCGCATTGCGCAGGCGAAGCACGAGGCGAACGCCGACGACACCACCCAGTTTTACGAGCTGGTGGGCAGGACGCCCGCGGCCAACAGCTATGAGCTGGACTTTGCCAAAGCCCTGATCGAGGGAGAAAAACTGGGCCAGCACGACGTCACCGATTTGCTGGTCGTGTCGCTGTCGGCCAACGATATCCAGGGCCACCAGTTCGGACCGGACTCGGACTTCGAGGAGCAGATGATCCTTGGCCTGGATAAGGATCTCGACAACTTCAACGGATGGCTCGACAAAAAGATCGGTTTGAGCAATGTGTGGATCGCTCTGACTGCGGATCACGGGATTGCTCCGATTGCCGGCGATGCCGCGAAGCTCGGGATTCACGCCAACGCCGTTGACTTCCGGAAGGTCTACTCCAAAATGAACGAGGAGCTGAACAAGCGCTATTCAGCGGGACAGAAATTACAGTACCTGATGCCCGGCCCCGACCTGCCTTACATCGTGCTCGATAAGCGTACTTTTGGCAAAGCGAACGTGGACGAGAGAGCCGCTGAGGATGAAGTAGCAAGCCTGCTGCCGAGAGTTGTGTCGAGCTTTGATCCGAATCCGCCCCCGGATTTCAAGACGACCCCGCCTCCGATTTTCGCGCCTTCACAAAGGCGCGTGCCCACCTCGCCTCATGTTCAATACGTTTACACGCGCCTCGCACTGGCCGAGGGCCGCCTTCCGCCTTCAGAGTGGGGACGCCTTTTGGCGCACAGTTATGCGGAGCACGGCAACTGGTATGTGATGGTGGTGATGGACGCCTATCAGATGGCGGGAACAGGCCAGTTCGCGGGCACCAATCACTTCAGCCCGTGGTCGTATGACCGGCATGTTCCACTGGCTTTCTACGGCGCGCCCTTCGTGCCGGGCGAGTATCATGAACGAGTAGCTCCTGTTGACCTGGCGGTGACGTTTGCCTCTCTCGCGGGCGTCAATCAACCTTCAGCCGCAGTGGGCCGCGTGCTCACGGAGGCGCTCAAGCCAACGGGCAGCCCATAGGAGACCGATGACCGCAGAGGATGATCGACGCCCGTGAAACCAGACATGAGAGTTTCAGTCGCGGGCATCGAGTTGGTGAACCCCATCATCGCGGCCAGCGGCACCTTCGGCTATGGCATTGAGTTTGAGGAGATCGTCTCGCTCGAGGCGATCGGCGGCTTCGTCACCAAGGGCATTTCGCTTACCCCCATGGCCGGCCACGCGGCTCCCCGCATCATTCAAACGGCAGCGGGGATGCTGAACGCGATTGGCCTGCAAAATGTGGGTGTCGAAGAATTCATCCAGCGCAAGCTGCCGCCCTTTGGCCGTTATCCCAAGGCCAAGGTCATCGTGAATGTTTTCGGCTATACGGTTGGCGATTACATCGCCGTGATTGAAAACCTGAACAACGCTTCGGGAATCTGCGCCTACGAGCTCAACGTCTCGTGTCCCAACGTGCACGCGGGTGGCATGGTCTTTGGATCGGATGCGGTCTCGCTTGACTATCTCGTCCGTCAGGCGAAGGCCGCCGCGAAAGTGCCGCTGATCGTGAAGCTTTCTCCCAACGTGACATCGATTGCAACCATGGCCAAGGTGGCCGCAGATGCAGGCGCGGACGCGCTGAGCCTCACGAATACTTTTCTGGCCATGTCAATCGATGTGGAGACGCGCCGGCCGCGGCTGACCAACATCACGGGCGGATTGTCAGGCCCTGCCATCAAGCCGATCGCGCTGCGCATGGTTTATGAGGCGGCCAAAGCTGTAAGCATTCCTATACTCGGCATGGGCGGAATCGTCACGCCTGAGGATGCGGTCGAGTATCTGCTGGCCGGGGCGACGGCTGTGCAGGTGGGCACGGCCAGCTACGCTGATCCGCGCGCGGTGGAGCGAATTGCCAGGGAGCTCGAATCCTGGTGCCGCAGCCATCAGGTGGAGCGGGTAGCAAGCTTGACGGGGGCCTTGGAAGCTCCCGGCAAGTAGGCGGATACATCGGCATTTCCTCACAAATCCACGCCGATATCCTCTGCATGGAGTGACCCAAATCACAGATGAGCGCGTTGAATTGGGTCGAAGTAGGCTTCCTTTGTACACGCCTCGCATCCTGACCAAAAGCCTGTGACACAGCGCACAGCGACTCGTGATTTGGGATAGTTACCGTCGCTCCAGTCATTCGGAGATTCCCACTGGGACATTTCTGGAGACTTGAGGCGGAGCGAGGTAGGCATGGGTCACTCGATTTGGCAGAACATGCAGCAGAAGGGCTACAGCCGCAGGGACTTTATCCAGTTCTGCGCCGCAGCCGCAACCATGGCCGGTTTGGGGAAAACGGGCGCTGCCCAGGTTGTATCGGCCTTCGAAAAGAAAGAGAAGCCGGCAGTTGTCTGGATGCACTTTCAGGAATGCACCTGCTGCAGCGAGTCCTTCATTCGGGCATCGCACCCTATCGTGGCTGACGCCCTGCTCGACGTGTTGTCGCTCAACTATACCGAGACGCTGATGGCGGCTTCGGGATTCCAGGCGGAGAAGAGCCTGAACGACACCATCGCGAACAACAAGGGCAAGTACATTGTGCTGGTTGAAGGCGCAGTTCCCACGGGGAACGATGGCGTCTATTGCATGATCGGCGGTAAGACTGCCGAATCGATTCTGCAGACGGTGGCCAAGGATGCTGCTGCGGTCGTAGCCTGGGGCAGTTGCGCGTCGAATGGCTGCGTGCAGGCTGCCAAGCCGAATCCCACCGGCGCGACACCGATTCACAAGCTGATCGACAAGCCCGTCATCAATGTTCCGGGATGCCCGCCGATTGCCGATGTGATGATGGCGATCGTTACCCACCTACTGGTATTGGGCCAGCTTCCCGCACTCGACAACCTGGGCAGGCCGAAGGAGTTCTATGGCCGCCGCGTGCATGACACCTGCTACCGCCGCCCGAATTACGATGCCGGCCTGTTCGTCGAGTCATTCGATGACGAGAACGCGCGCAAGGGGTATTGCCTTGTACAAAATGGGCTGCCGCGGTCCGGTCACCTACAACGCCTGCTCGGTGGTCAGGTGGAACGAGGGCACAAGCTATCCCATTCAATCCGGCCATGGATGCATCGGTTGCAGCGAAGAGGGGTTCTGGGACAACGGACCGTTCTACCAGCACCTCGCATCCTTCCCAGGCTTTGGCATCGAGAGCACGGCGGACACGATCGGCACGGTTGTCGGCGTAGCGACGCTGGCCGGAGTTGCCGCGCACGCGGTGGTGACCAACGTTCGCAAGCGCAGCGTGATCGCTGAAGTGCACACAGAAGATCAGAAGGAGTCGTAACGGCCATGACACGAGTTGTTGTCGATCCAGTCACCCGCATTGAAGGCCATCTCCGCATCGAGGCGGTGGTGGAGAACGGGGTCATTACCGATGCGTTCAGCGCAGGCACCATGGTGCGCGGCCTCGAGAAGATCCTCATTGGCCGCGATCCCCGCGATGCATGGGCTATTACCGAACGCGTCTGCGGCGTCTGCACTACGGTTCACGCGCTGACCAGCGTGCGCGCAGTTGAGAGCGCCCTGGACATCGTTGTCCCGCCGACAGCGGAACTAATCCGCAATATCATGATGGCGACTCAATACGTGCAGGATCACGTAGTGCACTTTTACCATTTGCACGCGCTTGACTGGGTCGACATTGTGAACGCGCTGAAGGCAGATCCAAAGAAGGCTGCGGAAATCGCGCAGTCGTACTCGAAGTGGGACAAGAATACGCCTGCTTACTTCTCTGACGTGCAGGACAAGATCAAGCAGTTTGCCGCGAGCGGGCTGGGCATTTTTGCCAACGGCTACTGGGGTCATCCGGCGTACAAGCTGCCGCCGGAAGTGAACCTGATTGCGGTTGCGCATTATCTCGACGCGTTGATGTGGCAGAAGGAAGTTGTCAAGATTCACGCCGTCTTCGGCGGCAAGAATCCCCATCCGAATTATCTGGTGGGCGGAGTTCCCTGCTCGATCAATATGAACGAAGTGGCGGCCATCAACTCCGAGCGGCTGAACCTGGTGAAGCGGCTGATCGACCAGGCGGATGAATTTGTGAATCGAGGTCTACATCCCCGATGTTCTGGCGGTGGCTTCGTTCTACAAAGATTGGGCTGGCCACGGCGGTGGCCTGAAGAACTACCTGAGCTATGGCGAGTTCCCCACCAAGGGATACGGTCAGCCGGAATCGTTCAAGTACGCGCGCGGCGTGGTGCTCAATCGCGATCTCTCGACGGTTCACCCCGTCAATGCGAAGGACTCGGAGGAGATCAAGGAATATATTTCGTCGTCGTGGTACAGCTATGAAGGCGGCGACAACGTCGGCATCCATCCCTGGGCGGGCGAGACCAAGCTCAATTACACGGGACCAAAGCCGCCGTTTGAGACGCTCGAGGGTCATGAGAAGTATTCGTTCCTGAAGACGCCGCGGTGGAAGGAACAGCCGATGGAAGTGGGTCCGCTGGCGCGGCTGCTGGTGAGCTTTGCCGCGGGCCGCACCGACGTGAAAGAGGCCGTGCTGGGAACACTCGGCAAGCTCAATGTTCCTGTGGATGCGTTGTTCTCGACCCTGGGTCGCGTGGCCGCACGAGCTCTTGACGCCGAGCTGGCCATGAATTACCTGAAAGAGTTCTACGACGAGTTGATCGGGCGCGTGAAGATCAACGAGGTCTCCACGTTCAACGGCGAGTTGTGGGAGCCGAAGAGCTGGCCGGCCGATGCCGAGGGCGTTGGACTGACTGAAGCACCGCGCGGCGCCCTGGCGCATTGGATCAAGATTCACAACGGCGCCATCGAGAACTATCAGCTTGTTGTGCCGACGACGTGGAACGGCTCGCCGCGCGATGCCAAGCAGCAGCGCTCGGCGTTTGAAGCAGTCGCTGATCGGCACGCCGGTCGCCAAGATCGACGAGCCGGTCGAGATTTTGCGCACTATCCATTCCTTTGACCCGTGCCTTGCCTGCGCCGTGCATCTTGTACGATCCGCAGGGACGGCACCTTCACCAGGTTTCTTTCGAGTGATGCTATGAGCGCTTCCAATGTTGGCATCGGTGCAGGCAAGCTGGCGAAGGCTCGCCCGAGCACCCGGTCGAGTACAGGCGGTTTTATGTGTGGGAACTGCCTGTGCGCGCGTACCACTGGATCAACGCGATCGCGCTCACGGCCTCTGTGCGTCACGGGCTATCTGATCGGCGCGCCCATTCGCGCTTTTTATGCGGCCGAGGCCTACCAGCAATATTGGTTCGGATGGGTGCGCTTCATCCACTTTGTGGCGGCGTTTGTTTACGTCTTCAACTTCCTGGCGCGTCTTTACTGGGGATTTGTCGGCAACAAGTACGCCAGGTGGACCGCGTTCTTTCCGCTTCAAGCGCGCGCAGCGGCAGGAGATTGTCGACGTCATCAAGGCCGACGTGCTCGAAACCAAGATTCACGGGCCGATCTCGACCGGGCACAATGCGCTGGCCGGGCTGATCTACTTCTTCACCTTTCTGGCATTCGTCGCGCAGACCATCACTGGATTTGCGCTCTACTCCAGCATGAGCAACTCATGGCTGCCGCGCATGTTCGTCTGGATCGTCCCGCTGATGGGCGGCGAATTCGGGGTGCGCTTCTGGCATCACCTGTTCATGTGGTTCTTTGTCACGTTTGTCGTCATTCACATCTATCTTGCGTTCTATCACGACTACATCGAAGGGCGCGGCACGGTCTCTTCGATCATCGGTGGATGGAAGTTCGAGCGGGAGAAGAGATGACAAATAATCGACAAAGGACTCTGATTCTCGGCCTCGGCAACATCCTCATGGGCGATGAGGGCGTTGGCGTGCATGTGGTTCGCGCACTCGAGAAGAAGGAACTGCCGGACGGGGTGGAGTGTCTTGACGGCGGCACCGGCGGCTTCATCCTGCTTGAGCCGCTGGAGAACGCCGATCGCATCATCCTGATTGACGCGGCCGACGACGGCAACGCGCCCGGAACGGTAACGCGCACCATGCCGCGCTTCTCGCGTGATTATCCTCCCACGCTCACGGCCCACGACATCGGCGTGAAAGACCTGCTCGATGCCTTCTACATGCAGGGCGGCAAGCGTGAAGTGATCCTCTACGCCGATCACCATCGACCCGAAACAGCCGATTTCGATGGACCTTTCGCCGATCGGGCGCCTGGCCGCGCAGGTGGCCGTGCACGAGATTTTGACAGAAGTCTGGTCGACCTCCGGAGTGCGAAAAACGGCCTAGTCATGGGCGTGGCCCACTCAGCCCTCCTTCAGGTCTTGGATTTGCCGACTCCCTGCACTCTGAACCGGCCCGATGCCATTTGCATTTCTGCATTCATTCCATCTATGATGACGCCATGCATGTTCCGGCCTGTTGTCGCTGCTGTCCCACGCCTCGCGCGCGCAGCTGACCTTGGTCTGAATACCCGATAGACAATTCCAAGTTGAAGTGAATGCCCGCGATGCAGCCATAGCTGTCGCGGGTTTTCTATTTTCACACCCAAAGGACAATATGACCGAACCTATCCAAGCGAAAGAGACCAAAGCACAACGCGCTGAGCGCCTGAAGCGCGAGAAAAATCCGTGGGAAGTGTTCGACGAGGTGCGCGCCTTTGCCCGCGAGGGCCGCTCGAGCGTGGTGCCGGAGTGGGCCGCTTTCTACTTCAAGTGGTGGGGTATCTACACGCAGGGCGATGGCGCGGGCGTGACCGGCGGCAAGGGCGGCGAGGGCGTGGCGACCGAATACTTCATGATGCGCATCGGCATCCCCAACGGCATTCTCTCCGCCGGACAGTTGCGGACCATCGGCGGGCTGGCGCGCAAATATGGGCGCAACCTGGCCGACATCACCGTGCGCCAGGCGATTCAGTTGCATTGGCTGACGATTGAGTCGCTGCCTGAAGTGGTCGACGCGCTTGATGCCGTCGGCCTGTCGCCCAAGGGAGCATGCGGCGATGTGGTGCGCAACGTGACGGGCTGCCCGTTGGCGGGCGTTGCCGCCGATGAGCTGATTGACGCCTCGCCGATTGCCCGTGGAATTGCGCATGAATTGACGGCGAATCCAGCGTTCTATAATCTGCCGCGCAAATTCAAGATCTCCGCCACCGGCTGCCCTTCGTGGTGCTCCTATCCTGAGATCAATGACATCGGCCTGACCGCGGTGAAATGGGAGAATCGGCTTGGCTATTCGCTGCGTGTCGGCGGCGGTCTGTCTGCCGATCCGCATCTCGCCGTAAAGTTGGATGCGTTTCTGCTGCCCGAACAGGCGCTGCCGGCGGCTCGCGCGGTTGCTGAAATCTTCCGCGATCAGCAGGGTCTGCGCGAAAGCCGCGATCGTGCGCGTCTGAAGCACCTGTTTCTGCGCGAGGGGTGGACCGCGGAGTCGTTCCTCAAAGAGCTGCAGTCGCGACTCAACTTTCAAATCCTGCCCGGCGTTCCTGAAGAAGTGCCGGATGATGTCCTTCGCGATCACGTGGGCATTCACGCGCAGCGGCAGGGCGGGTACAGCTATGTCGGAGCCTCCGTCCTGCGTGGGCGGTTGACCGGCGAACAACTCGAGGCGGCCGCAGACCTGTCGGAGCGCTTCGGCAGCGGCTCGCTGCGAACAACAGTCGCGCAGAACCTGCTGTTTATCGATATTCCCAACAACAAGGCGGTGGAATTGGCAAAAGAACTCGGCCAACTCGGCCTCCATGTCGAGGGCTCGTCGTTCTGGCGTGGCGCCGTCGCCTGCACTGGAACTGAATTTTGCAAGCTGGCCATTACTGAGACAAAAGGCTTCACGCGTTGGCTTGTCGAGGAGCTCGAGGAGCGCCTGCCGCAGTTCGATCAGGAGCTTCGGCTGCACGTCACCGGATGCCCCAACAGTTGCGGACAGCATTGGATCGCCGACATTGGCCTCGAGGGCAAAAAGATCAAACAGGATGGCGCACTTGTTGACGCGTTCTACTTTTGCTTGCGTGGTTCGGTCGGCAAGCATGCAGCCCTTGCCGAGCCTGTTGGCTATCGTTGCCCCGCGACTCAGGTTCCGGATGCAATTGAGCGCTTGCTGCGGCAATATCTCGCTGAGCGCAACGGCGAGAATCTGCGCGAGTGGTATCTCCGCCACACCAATGTCGAGTTGCACGGCTTCCTCAGCGGAGGATCACTCGAGATTGTCGAGCGCGACAAGCCGGTGGGGCGCGTGCCTCACGCGGTTGCGGATTGAGAGGGAATCAATGAACCTGCTGCCTATCTTTCTCAAACTCGAAGGCCGGCCCTGCCTGCTTGTGGGAGCTGGAAATGTTGCGTTGGAAAAGATTAGCTCGCTCCTCCGCACCGGTCTGGCGCTGCGCGTGATCGCCCCCCAGGCGCGCTCAGAAATTCGCCAGATGCACAGCGAAGGAAAGCTCGAATGGATTGAGCGCTGCTTTGAACCTTCGGACCTCGATGGCAACCTGCTGGTCATCGCAGCAACCAACGATCCGGCGGTGAATCGCGCTGTCTATCTCGGCGCGCTTGAACGAAGCATCCTGTGCAACAGCGTCGATGACATTCCCAACTGCGATTTCTTTTTCGGCTCCGTGGTCCGGCGCGGCGACTTGCAGATCGCCATCTCGACTGCCGGCAATAGCCCTGCTGTGGCGCAGCGACTGCGCCGGGAGATTGACGAGCAACTTCCTGAAGACCTGGGCGCATGGCTCGATACGCTCGGCCGGCTTCGACGCGAGATTCTTGACGGGACCCACCCAGTGAAGCACGCAAGCTACTGCTTCATCAGCTTGCGCAGCGTCCACTTTGCGAATCGGCTTCATGCCCATCGCGACAGTTGGCAGCTCGATTCATCGCGAACAACGCTTCTGATCGCGTACCTGGAAAAGTGTTCCTGGTTGGTGCTGGTCCCGGTGACCCAGACCTGCTGACGATCAAGGCGCACCGGTTGCTTCAGTCCGCGGATGTAATCCTGCACGACGATCTTGTCACCGAACCCGTGCTGGCCCTCGCTTCGAAGGACTGCGAAGTGACCAATGTTGGCAAGCGATGCGGCGTCAAGAATATTACGCAGGAAGAGATCAACACGCTGATGGTCGAGCACGCGCGGAGGGGGCGGGTTGTTGTCCGCCTCAAGAGCGGCGACCCACTGATTTTTGGCCGCGCCGCGGAAGAGATAGAGGCACTCGATCAGGCGGGGGGCGCCTTCGAGGTTGTGCCCGGAGTTACGTCGGCTTCAGCCGCAGCAGCGGCGGTTGGCTGCTCGCTTACAGATCGCAACTGGGCGTCGAACGTGATCTTTTCAACGGGCCATCATGCCCAATCGCATAATCGATCTTCATTGCCTGAAATCGAAGACGCGACGCGCGTGGTGTACATGCCCGGGCGCGACCTGAGCCTGCTTGCGCGCGAATGGCTGGAGCAGGGCCTGCCCTCCGACTTTCCATGCGCGGTGATCTCCCACGCCGCGCAGCCGAGCCAGCAGGTTCAAACTACGACCTTGGGAAACCTGGGCACGATTACCCCCAACGCTGCGCCAAGCCTGCTCATTGCGGGTTGGGCGCTGAGCAAAATCAGCTCTGCGCGCGATACGGTAGCGAACGCATTGCAAGCCCTTGTCGCGGATTGATTTCTGCTCGAGTCGCGCGGCCTGAATGCGCGTTGACGCCCTGCTATACTGCGTACGCAAGACAAGTTTTTTAGTCATCCCGAAACGGCTCCGCAAGCTCCAAAGAGTTGTAAGGAGCCGGCGTCAGCAGGTCCATTTGTTGGTGTAGCTCGTGTTATTTGAATTTGTGGTGGTACAGTTTTTTTTGGTGGTTTTTCTCGAGTTATAGTTTCTGTATATCGTATTGGTGGTAATTTTTTTTCAGTTACTGTTATTGTTTCTGTTGAATCAGGATGTTGAATTGTACGTACAGAAACAGTTTCTTTAGGTTTTTCAGTTGGATCTGGACCAAGTTTTGTTGTTGTTGTTGTCGTCCGAACACCATTATCATCATAAGTTGTTATACGTGGTTTACCTTCTTGTATATCTTCGTAACCAGACAGATTGAGTTGTCATGTTTTCTGTTACTGATGAAAAGAAATGAATATGAAATATTTCATTTTATATACTCAGCAGGTGAACATAATACATCGAACGGCATGATTTCCGAAAGTCATTCGTTTTCTTTTTTTTAATTTATTCATAATGAGAAACGGATGTCTATTGAAATTGATTGTCGCATAAGTACGAGGAGAGAGAGAATGTTTGATTGTAAAAAATAACGTTTTTTTTTATTTTACATGACAAATACAGAAGAAAAAAAGAAAAAGAAGAAAAAGAAAAAAGAAAAATTTTTATTTAGTTATTTTATTAAAAAAAATTCGTCGAAGATTGTCCGATGTTGTTTTCAAATGACATTGTGGACAAACATTTTTTTCATTAAGATATTTTAACCAACATTCTTCACAATTAATATGCCAACAAACAAGTGATACACATGGTTTTATACACGATTCCTACTAGATTTAAAAAAATAAATTATTTATTATTATATTGTTATTTATTTATTAGTAATTCTCACCATACAAACAACACATTTAGGAGGATCAAGTTCAGAGACATTTGATGAATATAATATATCACTTTTTTGTGTTGAAGGGGAAAATCTTAATAAAAATTAAATAATTAATAAATAAAAAATTTGTTGATTTTATTTACCTTTGATCACTGTTAAACGATTCTTGACATCGATCATCACTAATAATAAACAAAATTAAATTCGATTTTTAATCTCTTCTAACTAAATCTAAATTTGATATACCTATGATCGGTTGTACTACTAGTTGTTTCATTTGTACTTTGTCGATTGCTATTATTATCTTCTCGTTCGATTCCATCATCCATATCAACGACATTAACATCTGGATCATCTATTGAAAAACGATTAACTTTTAAAAATAGAAAATCTTTCTTTTTTTTACCTTGTGTTGTTTCTCTTGGTTGTAATACTAATGGTGGAGGTGGAGATGGTAATCGTTGTTGATTGGCTATAGCAGCTAAAGCTGCATTAGCTGCTAATTGTTCTCTCTAAAAATTGAAAATTTATTAAATAAATTTTTTTTTATTTTTCTTACTTTTCTTGAACATTGTTGAACATGTGTAAAAAAATATTCTTCATCTGTATTCATTGGGATTATTTGATAACATATTGGACAATTTCGTGTATCATTACGATTT
>CAWBSV010000013.1:0-78382 GCA_963791505.1 uncultured Acidobacteriaceae bacterium | reverse complement strand
ACCAATATCGCCGACAAGGTAATACCTCCGGACTGTTTCTCTCCGGTGAGGACCCTGAGAAAGACGTGCAGCTCTACATCAACTCTCCCGGCGGCTCCATCACTGCGGGCCTCGCCATCTACGACACCATGCAGTTCATCAAGAACAACGTGGTGACCTACTGCATCGGACAGGCCGCAAGCATGGGTGCTTTCCTGCTCCTCGCCGGAACCAAGGGCAAGCGTTTCGCCCTCCCCAATTCAAGAATCCTGATCCACCAGCCGTCCATGGGCGGTCTCAGCGGACAGGCCACCGACATCGACATCCACGCCCGCGAAATTCTGCGCATCCGCGAGATCACCAACACACTCATGGCCAAGCACACCGGCCAGCCGCTCGATCGCATTGAACGCGATGTGGAACGCGACTTCATCATGAACTCACAGCAAGCGAAGGAATACGGCATCGTCGACGAGATTATCGACCGGCCGCGTACGTAACAGATCGGCAAATCGGTAATCGGTAATCGACACGTTCGTCCAAAGGGAGCTGAAACCATGAAAACGCGCACGGGACCTGAAGAAGCACTTCGCTGCTCGTTTTGCCACAAGTCGCAGGACGCGGTGGCGAAGCTGATCTCGTCGCCCAGCGACTATCCTCGCGCTTACATTTGCGACGAGTGTGTCGCCGTGTGCAACTCGATCCTCGAAGATGATCGCGGCGAGGCTAACCCCTCCACAGCCGCCGGCCATCTGCCCAAACCGCAGGAAGTCAAAAGCTTCCTTGACGACTACGTCATCGGGCAGGACCAGACCAAGAAGAAGCTGGCAGTTGCCGTCTACAACCACTACAAGCGCATCCAGATGAACCGCATGCGCAACAACGAAGTCGAACTCGCCAAGTCCAACATCCTGCTCATCGGGCCCACCGGCTCCGGCAAAACGCTTCTCGCCCACACCCTCGCCAAAATGCTCGATGTGCCCTTCGCCATTGTCGACGCCACCACGCTCACTGAAGCCGGCTACGTCGGTGAGGACGTCGAGAACATCATCCTCAAACTCCTGCAGGCCGCCGAAGGCGATGTGACCCGCGCGCAGCAGGGCATCATCTACATCGACGAGATCGATAAGATCGGTCGCAAAGATGAAAACCCCTCCATCACCCGCGATGTCTCCGGCGAAGGCGTGCAGCAAGCCCTCCTCAAGATCCTCGAAGGCACAGTCGCCAACGTCCCGCCGCAAGGCGGACGCAAGCATCCGCACCAGGAGTTCACCGCGGTCGACACCACCAACATCCTCTTCATCTGCGGCGGAGCATTTGTGGGCCTCGAGCGCGTCGTCGGCCGCCGCGTCGGCAAAAAGGCGCTCGGCTTCAAAGCCACTGAAACCGAAGTCGAGACGACCATCCGCTCGCATCGCGATACCGAACTGCTGCGCAAAACCGAGCCGCAAGACCTGATCAAGTACGGATTGATCCCTGAGTTTGTCGGCCGCCTCCCCGTCATGGGCATCCTCGACGAGCTGGACGAAGCAGCCCTCATTGAAATTCTCACCAAGCCGCGCAACGCCATCCTCAAGCAGTATCAACGCCTGCTTGAATACGAGAACGTTCGCCTCCACTTCACCCACGAAGCAACCTGTGCCGTAGCCCGCGAAGCCCTCGCCCGCAAAGTCGGCGCGCGTGGCTTGCGCATGATCCTTGAAGAGCTGATGCTCGACCTCATGTATCATCTGCCCAACAACAAACGCGTGCGCGATCTTGAAATCACACGCGAAATGGTTGAGCGGCGTGATCTATCGCTGTGCCTGCTCGAAAAGGCCGGATAGTCAAACGAAAACGCTTCGCAGATGGAAAACCCTCAGGGCGAATGCTTCTGAGGGTTTTCATTTGCATCCCCTTTCCTTCCACTTCCCCTACACCGCCACTGACTTGCTGACTCGCTACCACGCGCAGCGTGGCTGACTTGCGAAGAGAGGAAATGAGTCAGCACCCGACTCGGGGCACCCGCTGGATCGCGGGAGCGAACCTTCGTGAAATCGCTGCGTCTAACCGTCTGCAGATGTTTGCATGCACCGAATCAAGCAACGCACCGCTTTTCCTCGTCCGTTCCGACGAATGGAATCCGCGTTACAATCTCAACAAGCATCAAGGCGAACCCTCCCCAACACATCGTGGGCGCCGACCTTTCTCAATTCGGAGTGGCACAATGACTGGAACCCGCGAAAAAAACGAACCGCGCAAGTTGCCCATGATGCCCCTCAGGGACATGGTGATCTTTCCCCACATGATGCCGCCCTTCGTCGTCGGTCGCGAGTCCAGCGTGCGCGCTCTTGAAGAAGCGCTCAACGGCGACCGCAAGATCTTCCTCGCCACGCAGCACGACGCCTCCATCGACGAGCCCTCCGCCAAAGAGATCTACCAGGTTGGCTGCATCTGCAACATCGTCCAAAGCGTCAAAATGCCCGACGGCAACGTCAAGGTTCTGGTCGAAGGCATCGAGCGCGCAAAATCGCTCGAAGTGAATGACAAAGACGGCTTCTTCGTCGCCACCGTGCGCGTCGCAAAGACCCAGTTTGAAATGACGCCCGCCGCCGAGCAACTCATGCAGCGCGTCACCGGCCTCTTTGAGCAGTACGTCAAGCTGCAGCAGTCGCTCAACTACGAGACCATCATCGCCACCGTGCGCATGGACGAGCCCGCAAAGCTCTCCGACACCATCGCCGCCAACCTGCAGCTCGGCATTGAAGAGAAGCAGGAGTTGCTCGCCATCTTCGACCCTGCAGCCCGTCTGGCCCGAATCGCCGACGTCCTCGACATCGAAATCGAAAAGCTCGATCTCGATCGCAACATTCAATCCCGCGTCAAGCGCCAGATGGAGCGGGCCCAAAAAGAGTACTACCTCAACGAAAAGATCAAGGCCATCCAGAAGGAACTCGGCCGCGGCGAGAAAAGCGAGTTCGACGAGCTGCGCAAAAAGATTGAAGCCGCCGGCATGCCCAAAGACGTTCTCGACAAAGCCGTCCAGGAGCTGAAAAAACTCGAAGCCATGCCTCCCATGTCCGCCGAGAGCACGGTGAGCCGCAATTACATCGACTGGCTCCTCGCTGTGCCCTGGAAGAAGCGCTCCAAAGAAACCCGTTCCATCGATCACGCGGAGAAAGTCCTCAACACCGATCACTACGGCCTCGAGAAAATCAAAGAGCGCATCCTCGAGTTCCTCGCCGTGCGCCAACTGGTAAAAAACCCCAAAGGCTCCATCCTCTGCTTCGCCGGCCCTCCGGGAGTCGGTAAGACTTCGCTCGGCATGTCCATCGCCAAAGCAACCGGGCGCAAGTTTGTCCGCCTGTCCCTGGGCGGCGTCCGCGACGAAGCCGAGATCCGCGGCCATCGCCGCACCTACATCGGCGCCCTGCCCGGCCAGATCATTCAACACATGAAGCGCGCCGGCACCAAGAACCCCGTCTTCCTCCTCGACGAAGTCGACAAAATGGCCTCCGACTTCCGCGGCGATCCGGCCTCCGCCCTCCTCGAAGTTCTCGACCCCGAGCAGAACACAACATTCCAGGATCACTATCTCGACGTCGACTACGATCTCTCGCAGGTCCTGTTTGTCGCCACCGCCAACGTGATGCACACCATCCCGGCCGCGCTGCAAGATCGCATGGAGGTTCTCCGCCTCCAGGGTTACACCGAGCAGGAGAAGCTGGAAATTGCCCGCCAGTATCTAGTCAAAAAGCAGCGCCAGCAAACCGGCCTGAGCGAGAAAAACATCGCCTTCAACGATGATGCAATTCTTGAAATCATCCGCAACTACACCCGTGAAGCCGGCGTCCGCAATCTTGAGCGCGAAATCGGCAATGTGTGCCGCAAGGTCGCGCGGCGCGTCGTCAAGGCCGGGGCCAAGCACAAAGAAGAAATCACCGCGCAAAACTTAAACGAGTTTCTCGGCGTGGCCAAATATCGCGACTCCGAGGTCCACGAGAAGAGCGAGATCGGCCTCGTCACCGGCTTGGCCTGGACAGAAGTGGGCGGCAGCATCCTCACCACTGAAGTGCAGGTCCTCGACGGCAAGGGCAAGATGACCATCACCGGCCAGCTCGGCGACGTCATGCAGGAGTCGGCCCAGGCGGCACTCAGCTATATCCGCGGCAAAGCGCAAGTCCTCGGACTGACCCGCGAGTTCTATCGCAACGTCGATCTCCATCTCCATGTGCCCGAGGGTGCGATTCCGAAAGACGGACCCTCTGCCGGCATCACAATGGCCACCGCACTCGCCAGCGCGCTCGCAAAGATCCCGGTCCGCCGTGACATCGCCATGACCGGCGAAATCACGCTGCGCGGCAAAGTGCTCGCCATCGGCGGCCTCAAAGAAAAACTCCTCGCCGCCTTGCGTGCAGGAATCTTCGAAGCCATCCTCCCCCGCGCCAACGAGAAAGATGTCGCCGAGCTCCCAGACAACATCCGCAAGAAGATGAAGCTGCACTTTGTCGAAACCATGGACGAGGTGCTGGCCCTTGCCCTCGAAAGCCCGCTGCCAACTCAGCCCCTGCCAGCCGAAACCGAAGTCCTGTCGACAGTCCCCGCTCCAGAAGGCTCAAGCGCGCAGGTCGCCCGCCAGTAAGGGTGCCCCATCCATCCACGGCCTCATCGTGGATGGGTGGGATACGAATTCAGCCGTGCCCAGTCTCACCGCCAACTTGCCAACCTGCCACGCCGCAAAGCGGCGCGAACTTGCTGTTCTTTATTGAATCGTTTTTCACCCGATCCCGAGCCGCCAATTCAATCCCTGATAATAGAAAGACAAAGGCGGCTCATCCCCCATGCAATACACCACCCAATTCCTGCTCTCCGCCATGGCCGCCGAGCAGTTCCCCGCTCCGGGCCCACCAGAGATTGCGTTCCTCGGCCGATCGAACGTGGGCAAATCCAGCCTGCTGAACGCGCTCGTCGGTGAAAAAGCCGCCAAAGTCTCGCAGACACCTGGCCGCACACGCGCCATCAATTTCTTCGCCTTGCTCAGCAAGGGCCAGCGCCCCGCATTGCTCTTTGCCGACCTGCCCGGATACGGCTACGCGAAAATCTCCAAGTCCATCTCCGCCGAGTGGCCCAAGTTCATCGAACCCTACCTCGCCGATCGCGAGACCCTGCGCCTGTGCGTGTGCCTCGTCGACTCGAACATCCCGCCTCAGCCGCGCGACATCCAGCTAATCGATTGGCTGCGCTCCGTCGGCCGCAAGTTCGTAGTCGTGGCAACCAAGATCGACCGCCTCAGCGGCAACGAACGCACGCGCAATCTGCTAGCCCTGAAAAAGGGATTGCAACTCGACGAAGTCCTGCCGGTCTCGTCGAAAACCGGAGCCGGCATCAAAGACCTCTGGGCAAAGATCGAAGACAGCGCGAAGATAGAACCGCTCTAAGAATGCGCTTTGTCCGGAGGGAGCGGGAGGCTTTCAGCCTCTCGAAAAGGCGCCCTAATTCAATGTGGCTTTAGCCACGGATCCTCTATCCGACGCTACCGAAAAGACTCTCACTAAGCCGGATCATCAATCAGGTCAGTTGAGCCGTGAAGTTCACTTCGACCTCTGCGGGAATCTTGCCCTCATCGACACCTGCGCGAACCTTCGCGCTGAAGCAATCGTAGAAATCCTGCCCGCAGCGCACGAGATGAACCTCATGAGACTGGCGCCCCAAGTAGCGGGGAGCGAGGCGCAACCAGCGGCGGGCAGCATGCGCCGCTGGGTCCAATCTCTCACCCAGACATTCCAAAGCAATCGCGTCGAGTTTGGGCAGCCACTGGGCAGGCGTCAGACCGACCCGCCATGTGAGGATTGCCGGAACGGGTTCGGCCCCGGCCAAGTCGGAACGGCGCAGATCCGGCACCACCCCCCGCTCCAGCATCTCCCGCTCCATGGCCGAAGCCTCCGCCGCAACGCACACCGCCACAGCATCGCACTTGCGCACTTCATTCTTGAGGATGCGCAGCGCCTCGTCGAGATTCGTCACCATGAAATCCGCGATACCATCACGAATCGATTGCCGTTGCGCCTCGGGATCCGCAGTCGCCGCAAGCGACGCCGCACCCGCAATGTTCGAGGCCACCATCAGAGAACGCCCCGCGCCGTCCAGTTCTCCCACATACACCAGCCGCCCGCCAAGATTAGGCTCGCCAGCGTCGCGAGCTTCAACGACATGCCGCATCAGCGCAGCATAGAAGCGCTCAACCTGCAGAATGAAATCAAAACCTGCCGACGGGATGGGTTCAAGCGGCAAGGCGGAGTCACTTCTCGTACTTCTCAAGCGCATTCATCTTGCGTACGAAAAAAACAAACTCCCCCGGCTTCACCGTCACCTGCAGCCGCTCAGGAACCTTCTTCCCCACGCACCCATTCGGCGCAATCACACCCTTCGCCAAAATGTCGGCTACCGAATACCACAAATCCGTACCCGCGGCGCTCTCCGCAGAGCCCTTGTTCTTATCGGCATCGCAATTCATATAAGTTGACATCGTGCTGTCGTACTCAGCATGCACCGAGATCGCAGTGGCCTCGGCCGGCAGCGTCAATTTCCCAGACCCGTTCTCGTTTTGAACAACCCAATTCACATGCGCCTCCTCCTGGTGGTTGATGCGAACCAGGTAGTCGGTCGTAGCGATCAGACGGCCGGTCTTGCTGTCGAGCATGCGCAGTGTAATCGTCTGCTGCGCCGGAAGCACGCAAAGGCAGAACGCAAAGCAAGCCGCAAGGAGAAAGAAAGAGCGAGTAATCCGAACCATGAATGCCTCACCAAATTAGACTTGGGATCGCCTGGGGGCTCACCAAGTATTGTAAGGCTGCCCATCGCTTCCGTTCTCGGTGGAACCGGAATGGACATCATCGACCCCAGGATCGGTCTGGTCGAGAGAGTGCAGCGCGTCGCTTGAATCCGTCACCCAGGTGCTGCTGCTGTGTGTCATCGGATCCTCAGGGATGACCTTGAGGTAGCCGTCCTGAATCAGATCGTCCAGCGACTGCGGCGCCTTCTGCTTGTCCATGGTGTAGGAGTCGATAGCCGCGCGCAGAATGTGCAGGTCTTCCTTGAGCACAGCTTCGCGGGCATGCTTGAGCGCGGCCATGTAACTCGGCACCGCAATCACCGCCAGCACCCCGATGATCGCCATCACGATCATCAGCTCGACCAGCGTGAAACCCGAATCGCGTTTATGAATCCTGCTCAATTCAATTCCTCTATCCAAGCTCTACTTCGCGATCAAACAACTATACGAACGCAAGAAAAACCGCCCTACCAGTCCGAATACTTCGTCCCATCCAGCGCCGTTCCCTGCGATTTCGAATACACATCAAACACGCTCTGCCCGCCAAACGAATCCGCCTTCGGATCATCCTGCATCGAACGCAAGCCCCACTCCGCGTGTCCCGTCATCGGGTCAACCGGAATCTTGCGAAGAAACTTGACCTTCTTGCCTTGCACGTCCACGCCGTTCACCAGCGTCTCAAGATCCGGCGGATAGTTCTGGCTATCTACCTTGGTCTGGAACGCATGATTGTCCGCAGCATCCTTATAGTGATCGATCGCATCGCGCATCTGCCACAAGTCCCGCCGCAGCTCGTGCTCCCTCTCGCGCTTCACGTTGAACATCGTCACTGGAACAGCCGCGCCCGCAAGAATGGTGAGAATCGCTACCGTCACAATCAGCTCGACGAGCGTAAGCCCTCGCTCCGCAGCCCGAATCCCACAACGCCGAATCCCCGCAGGCTGAAGGAATACTTGCCCCGTCTTGGTCCCGTTTCTCATCAATCCCTGTTTCACTGCACCACAAGATCCAGCGCAGAACCCTTCACCTGGATTGGATGCTGCGCGCTGTTGACTGCCGCCGCACGCGTCATGGTCAGGGCACTCTGTCCCGCCGCCTTCGCCTGGAAGCTGAGAACACACACCACCCCCGCACCGCTGATCCCCGGCGTTCCCGGCGGTCGCGCCGCGTTGATCGTGATCGAACCCGGGCCATCATCGCGATGAATTAACGCCGCCGACTGCCCATCGCGCCCCAGCAAATCCCCCGCAGTCACGTTCACCAGCGAGAACTTCTCAGGATCGTACTGCACCTGCAAAGGTACTGAAGACACGTCGACCCCGCCCGTCAGCACCACTGGAATCTGGAATGTCGTTCCCACCGCAATCGGCTTCGACGGCGGGCTGAACATCAGATTCGCACTCGCAGCCGCCGGCGCAACCGCCGCTGGGCTCGCAGCCGCCGAAGCAGCCGTTTGCCCGTTCGCATCCGCCGAAGCGCTCATCTGCGCCAGCGCGGCAGGAGCCGCCGCCATCGCGCTCTGCCCCGGCACTACCCCCACATTCGGCCTGCTTACCGGATTGGTGGAAGGCGTGATCGCGGGATTGGTCCCGGCCGGCACAGGCGCTCCGGCCGGGTTACCCGGCGCGTTGTTCCCAGCCGTGTGCCGCAACTCAATCGCCTGGCTCGTGCCCGTATCCACCGTGCGCAGATTCACCTGATCCAACGTCTGCGACCGCACCACATGCGGAACCACAAGAAACACCAGTTCGTCGTCCGTAATCGTGTGATCCTTCGAGCCAAACAGATACTTCAAAATCGGAATCGTGCTTAGCCCCGGAATGCCTGTCCAACTCACCTCATCCTGCTTGTCCTGGATGCCGCCCAGAATACTCGCCTCGCCTTCGCGCAGCCGGATCACCTGGTCCACCACACGTTGCGAAAGAATCGGCTCCGTCACGCCCGAGATCGTAACCGACCCGCTCTGCGACGTCACTTCAATATGAATCTTCAGCGTGACATCGTGATCGTAATGCACCGATGGAGTCATCTCGATGTTCACGCCGACGTCCTGATATTGAAACTGCGTATTCACCAGCGAGCTCACCACCGCCGTCGCAGCGCCCGTCTGGTAAGACCCCGTGGCAATCGGGATGCGCTCACCGATCTTCATCGTGGCCTTCTGCGCGTCCGTCGCGCGAATGCGCGGGTTCTGCAGAATCTTGGTATTCGAATCCGTGAGCAACAGATTCGCCGTCGCCGAACCGATCGTCACCGCAAAATCAGTCGCCTTCAGATGAGCCAAGTCATAAAGAGTCGGGCTCGTCCCCGTCGTCGTCGTGCCCGTTGTCGTGGTCGTCGTTGAATTAGAAGTCGTCGGCGGCTGCAGCGCAATCCCCACGCTCGACGGCCACGCAATGCCCAGCGTCCGCTCCCAGTTCTTGCTCACCTCAAGCACCGCAATGTCGACCACCACCTCGGCGCGCGACTTGTCCAGATCGTTGATCAGCTTCTGGCACAGCAGCAGCTCGTCCGGAGTGCCGCGCACCACAATCGCGTTCTGTCCCTGCACCGCAAAAACCTTGATGCTCGTGCCGATCACATTGCGCAGCGCCGTCTGCACGTCGTTCAGATCGTTCTGTTGCCATGCGTTGGTCAGATAGAAAGTCTGAATCGCCTGCTCGTCAAAATCGGTGCGCTTGGCCCGGTTGTTCTGCGCAACAAAAATCGTGTTCTCCGTGATCGGCCGCCAGAACGTTCCCGACAAAGTGCCCACAATCCGCAGCGCGTCCAGCAGCGGAACGTTATTCAGATCCACCTGAATCCGCTTCGAGGTATAGTCCGGATCAAACAGAACGTTGATGCCCGCAGCCTTGCCGATCGCCTGGTACACCACCTTGGCATCTTCCGTCATCTTCAGCGTGAAAGGCTCGTTCGACATGGGCTTGAGCTGCGGCGGCGCGCCCATCGAGTCGAGTTCTTGCCGCGTCCCCGCCACCTCCGGCAGCCCCGCATCGCCCTGCGGCTGAACCACGCCCTGCTTCTGCCGCAGACGATTAATCTCCTGCTGCGCCGCCTCGTTTCCGGGATCAATCTCCGCCGCATGCAGAAACTCCACCAGCGCCGCCTGCTCATCGCCTGCCTGCGCCAGCTTGCGCCCCTTGGTCAAATGCACAGCCGAAGCCGTCACCCGCACCCGCGCCAGCGCTGTCCTGTAGGACAGATCCTTCGGCGCCAGCGCCAGAGCCTTCTGGTAGTCGTCAAAAGCGGTGTCGTAGTCCTCGCGCGCCTCCGCGCTCTCCCCATGCTTGAAGAGAGCCTTGGCCGACTCAGCAAATGCGGGAAGGCTGGCCATCCCCACGACGGCCAGAACGGCGAAGCATGCAATCCATGAGGCTCTTCCGGGAAGAACAATGTCGGAAGGCTGCCCGTACCGAAAGCGCGGCGGTTCATCGAACTCCCAGGCGTCTCATCCGGCCGGATCACTCCTCCGGCCCGTTGCGGGCTGCCTTGGCCGCCCAGGACGCAGTTCCTCTTCACGCAGTTCCTCTTCTTGGCACGCAGTTGCTCTTCTTGGATTTGCCCCATCCAACGAGTCCCCATTCTAGCAAAGCCCCGATGGAATCAAGGCCGAATTCACCGTCAATCCCGAAAAGTCCAGAACTGCTACGATGAAGATTCGAGGAGTGTTTTCGATGGCCCGCCAAACCAGCCATGTGATCGTCCAACCGGCCGCGGCCAACCCGCAAAAAGCCGCCCGCCCGCGCGACCCCGTGGCCAGCGGCGAGCGCGACGCCGCCCACAACCGGATGGCCAGCCACAACTACTTCCTCCTCGAGAAATTCGAAGCCGGCGTCGCCCTCCGCGGCACTGAGGTCAAGTCGATTCGCGAGGGAAAGGCCAACCTCAAAGACTCCTACGGCCTCATTAAGGACGGCGAAGCGTTTCTTCTCAATCTGCATATCGGTCCCTATTCCCATGGAAATCTCGCCAACCATGACGAGACGCGCACCCGCAAGCTCCTGATGCACCGCGAAGAGGTTCGCAAGCTACAGTCGAAGACGCAGGTCAAAGGACATACGCTCATCCCCACCCGCCTCTATTTCAGAAATGGACGCGTCAAGTGCGAATTAGCCCTCGCCAAGGGCAAACAGGACTGGGATAAGCGCGAAACCGAAAAGCGCCGCGAAGCCGACCGCGAAGCCCGCGCCGCCGTCAACGCCAGCAAACACCGCATGGGCCGCTAATTTCCTCCAAAACGGGTGCCCCTCGCCCTGCACCCAGCCTGAATTCACAATCCCGCTCGCACCCTGGCTTTGCGCAGATCACACGCCAACGCGCCACCTTGCCATCACGCGCTGCGTGGCCAACGCGCCAATCGGCAAACTCCCAAACACATTGAGAAATCGAGGGTACCCCCGTCCCTCGCTCTTGAGGACCGGGGATTGCCTTGACTAACTCCGCAAGCCCCCGCTCGCCTCTACACTGAGAACGCCCAATCCGCAAAAACCTGGGCCCCCAGGAGTCACATGCGAGTCCTATTCGTCGCGCTGTCCGCCACCCTGCTCTGCGCCGGAGCAGCCGCCCAGAAGTTCATTTGGCAGCCGTCTGAGGGACACACCCAGATCCCCATCTGGCCCGCCGCCCCGCCCGATCCGCGTCCCGTCCGCGGCCCCGAGATCGCCGAAACCACAGACAGCAACTCGCTCGTAGCCGGCAAGCCCTGGGTCGCCATCAGCAACGTAACCCAGCCCACCATAACCGTCTACCCGCCGACAGGCAAAAACACCGGCGCCGCCGTCGTCGTCTTTCCCGGCGGCGGCTATCAGATTCTCGCCATCGACCTCGAGGGCACCGAAGTCTGCGACTGGCTCACCGCCAGAGGCATCACCTGCGTCCTGCTCAAATATCGCGTGACCGACATAGGGGACTATCCGAAATCAGGGCCCTACCCGGAGTCGCCCCTCGCGCTTGAAGACGCGCAAAGAGCCCTCGGCCTGGTGCGCCTCCATGCGGCGGAGTATCACATCGACCCGCACAAGATCGGCGTCCTCGGCTTCTCCGCCGGCGGCCACCTCGCCGCCGCAATCAGCAATCACTATGACAAGCGCCTATACGCGCCAGTCGACGCAGCCGACCAGCAAAGCTGCCGCCCCGACTTTGCCGTCGTCCTCTATCCCGGACATCTTTCCATCCCAGCAGCCCTCTGGGATGCGCGCGAAGGCAAATCAAAATTCGTGGTCAACCTTCCACCGGGTTCCGATCCAGTCCTCGGCCTGAACCCCGATCTCCACGTCACCACGCAAACCCCGCCGACCTTCCTGCTCCAGGCTGAAGACGATCATGTCGACAACGTCGATGACGCGCTCTCCTACTACATCGCGTTGAGAAAAATCAGCGTCCCCGCCGAGATTCATCTCTATCCGCATGGCGGCCATGCCTTCGGTCTGCGCCCGACCAAATTCCCAATCACGGGATGGCCCAGCCTGGTAGAAACCTGGCTCGCCTCCCTCAACATGACGGAATGACTCCAGGAATCCGTCCGTTCACCCCGCGTACTGATCATCCGTCACATGCTCCATCCAGGTAACGACCTTACCGTCGAGTCTCTCCTGGATCGCAATGTGCGTCATGGCCGTAGTCGGCGCCGCTCCGTGCCAATGCTTTTCATTGGGCGCAAACCACACCACGTCCCCCGGCCGAATCTCCTCGATCGGTCCGCCTTCGCGTTGCGCCCGCCCGCATCCAGCCGTCACCACCAGCGTCTGCCCCAGAGGATGCGTGTGCCACGCCGTCCGCGCCCCCGGCTCAAACGTCACCGCAGCTCCGTTCACAAGTGCCGGATCAGGCGCCTGAAACAGCGGATCAATCCGCACCGTCCCCGTAAACCAATCCGACGGCCCCTTCCCTGAAGGCTGCGTGCCCGCTTTCTTGATCTCCATGTTCTCTCCTCTTTGGAATGATGTTGCCCTGCGATCATCGTCGCGCATCGGTCACCGGGGCGTGATCTTGACTGTCGCCGAACGTGCGCTCGATCCGATCATGGGTTTGAGATACGGGCTTCCGCGATACTTCGCCCGATATGCCTCATCGATGCGGTCGTTCAGGCTTCCGTCGACACGTTCAAACTCGACATCCTTCGACATCCCCGCTGCCTGGATGCGCCCCGCCTTTTGCCGCACCGCCGCCTGGTACCAGCGCGATTTCTGCCCGTTATAGCCACGCACGTAGAGCCCGTCGTCAACGGCCACGCTCCAGATCCAAGTCGGAGTTCCGAAGGTCACGCCATCTTCACGAAAGGGCGAAATGTGCAGATCGTCCGCTTGAACAATCTTCTGCAGTTCATCGCTCGACCATCGGCTCATTGAAGTTCCTCCGTTCAAGACGGCTCGTACCCGGCTTCTTGTACACTTTGTCCCACTTCGCCTGAATGTCTGGCCTGTAGACCTTCTCCGTCCAATCCTTCGCCTCCACTTCCTCGAAAGCTACTGAAACCGCCTCTTCTCCGTAGTTCAGAGTTGACATGATGCTCTTGGTGATCTCCGCGGCCAGCCGATTCTTTTGGTCATCGGTCTTTCCCGGCAAAAGCTTGATGATGACATGCGGCATTGCGTTCTCCTCGACTGGATCAGACTTCAATGGCTGGAGTTTACGACGCTCAGTCGCGCTCCCAAACCGCCTGCCAGTGCTCATCGGCCCGCGTCGACTGGATGATCAAGCGCCCATCCGAAAATCGGAACGCGCGCGTCAGATCCCTGCCAACAAGCCCCGGCGTAATCGAGCCCTCAACATGATGCGTCAAAGTATGCTTCGCTTCGTCCACATCATAGCGTCCGAACGACGCCTCATAGCCGTTCAACACATAGTCATTGCTGAGCGATGATTGCGCCGGCGGATACATGATCTGCACCGACATGTGCCCATCGGCCGTGTAAATCAGCGTCCCCTTCAGACCTTCCGCGCGCGCCACTCTCCCATCCGCCCCCACCTCGCCAAGCGAAACCAGATGCCAAGCGCCAATCAATCTTTCTCGTGCATGCCCTTCCGCCTCTTTCGTTTGAGCCAGCGCCCCCGAAAAACCCGTCAGCGCAAAGCTCACGACAAGAAGAAGAATCGCCCTCTTCGCTTTGCCGCTCACGACAACGCCCCTCATCGGCCCACCAGCTTCTCATGCATCTCCGGATACCGCGCCCCAGAAATTTGAATCCCCGCCGAAGCGCTCTCCAACTCGCGCAATTCATCCGCCGTCAACTCTAGCTCCACCGCGCCCAGATTCTCTTCCAGCCGATGCAGCTTTGTCGTCCCCGGTATTGGCGCGATCCACGGCTCCTTGGCCAGCAGCCATGCGAGCGCAATCTGTCCCGGCGTCGCCTTCTTGCGCTTCGCAAAATGAGTAATCACCTCAATCAGTGCCAGATTCGCCCTCAGGTTTTCAGGGCTGAACCGCGGAACCGTGCTGCGAAAATCCGTGCTGTCAAACTTCGTCTCCGCCGTAATCTTCCCCGTCAAAAATCCCTTGCCCAGCGGACTGAATGGAACAAACCCAATCCCCAACTCCTCAAGCGTCGGCATCACCGTCTCTTCCGGCTGCCGCCAGAAAAGTGAGTACTCGCTCTGCAGCGCAGCCACCGGTTGAACCGCGTGCGCGCGTCGAATGGTCTGCGCAGCCGCTTCTGACAATCCGAAGTGCTTCACCTTGCCTTCTTGAATCAGCTCCTTCACCGCCCCCGCAACATCCTCGATCGACACATTCAAATCGACGCGGTGTTGATAAAAGAGATCGATCGCATCCACCCTGAGCCGCTTCAGCGACGCTTCAGCCACCTGCTTGATGTGCTCAGGCCTGCTGTTCAGTGCGTTCCACTTGCCATCGACCGAGTTCGCCTCCCATCCAAACTTGGTCGCAATCACGACCTGTCCTTTGAACGGAGCCAGCGCCTCGCCCACCAGTTCCTCGTTCAACAACGGCCCGTAGACCTCCGCCGTATCAAAGAACGTGACTCCACGCTCAACCGCCGCATGGATCAGCGCGATCATCTCCTGTTTGTCCTTCGCCGGGCCATACGACCAGCTCATCCCCATGCAGCCCAGCCCAAGTGCCGACACCTCAAGGCCGCCCTGGCCCAGTTTCCGTTTCTGCATTGATCCCCTCTTCCAAACGCTGCTTAAGATCGTGGGCAACTTCAACGACGCCCACGAGCCCTCATTGACTCCTCACGCCAACTCGCCAACTTGCCACCACGCGCAGCGTGGCCAACTTGCTAACTCACAAACCCGACTTCAGCGAAGCCATATCAATCGAGAAGCGATACTTCACATCCGACTTGAGCAGCCGCTCATACGCCTCGTTCACCTTCTGGATGGGAATCACCTCGACATCCGCCGTGATGTTGTGCTGACCGCAGAAATCAAGCATCTCCTGCGTCTCCGGCAAACCGCCAATGGGCGAACCCGACAGGCTCCGCCGGCCCATGATCAGGCCGAATGCAGGAACGGCCAACGGCTTCTCCGGAGCACCCACCAGCGTCAGATTCCCGTCGCGGCGAAGCAGGTTGATATAGGCATTGATGTCGTGGTCCGCGGAAACCGCATCGAGGATGAAGTCAAAGCTGCCCGCATGCTTCGCCATCTCATCGGCATTGCGGGAAACAACAACTTCATCGGCGCCCAGGCGCAGCGCATCTTCCTTCTTGTTCGGCGAAGTCGTAAAGACCACCGTGTGCGCTCCCAGCGCATGCGCGAACTTGACGCCCATGTGCCCCAGGCCGCCCAGACCCACAACGCCCACCTTCTTACCCTTGGTCACGCCCCAGTGCCGCATCGGCGAATACGTCGTAATGCCCGCGCAAAGCAGAGGCGCCGTCCCGGCAAGGTCAAGATTGGCCGGCACGTGCAACACGAATCGCTCGCTCACCACGATGCTGTCGGAGTACCCGCCGTACGTCACGCCGCCCAGATGCTTGTCCGGGAAGTTATATGTCAATGTGGAGTTCTGGCAGAACTGCTCGAGCCCCGCCTGGCATTCCGGACACGTGCGGTCCGAATCCACCAGGCATCCGACCGCCGCCAGATCGCCTGCCTTAAACCGAGTCACGCGGGACCCAACCTCAGTCACGCGGCCAACAATCTCATGTCCCGGCACGCATGGATACACGGTCGGCATCACGCCGCTCCACTCATTGCGCGCCTGGTGAAGATCAGAGTGACAAACACCGCAGAACAAAATCTCGATCTGCACATCATCTTCAGTTGGATCGCGCCGCGTGATCGTCGAAGAAACAAACGGCGAACTTGCACTGCTTACGGAATAAGCTTTTGCTTTATACATTGACGCCCCTCAGCCCGATTGGGCTCGAATAACTCTGAGATTCAAAGGTAATGAGGCGCGCCGCAGAATCGGTATCCCGATTCTGCCAATCTCTTGCCTATTTCTGTCAGTGCATGGATTTTTGTGCATATTCTCCAACTTTCGCACTACGATCAAATCAAGCATCAATCCACGCAAGGACCGGAGATCAGTGACACCGAAACTCAGCGCAAACGAAACCCCCGGAGCCGCGGAACTGCGCTCTGAATTGGCCCGCAAAATTACGGCCCGCGCTCCCCAGGACGGGGACGCTTACACGGCAATCTCCGGCCTGCGTCTCTATCGCCGTTCAGCGCCCACCGCTTGCGCCTCAGCAGCCTACGAGCCAAGCCTCGTCGTCTTTGTCCAGGGCGAAAAACAGATCACCTTGGGCAAGACAACCTATCTGTGCGGCGGATCAAACTTCCTGCTCACCTCCGTCGATCTTCCCGTCGTCAGCCAGGTTGTCTCGGCAACTCCCAAACGCCCGCTCCTCGGCTTCCTCCTCAAACTCGATATTCCCGTCGTGCGCGAGATCCTCAGCCAGCATGAGTTTCAACTGGGAAGCGAATCGGCCAGTGCCCGCGGCATGGCCGTCGGCGTCACGTCCGTCGAACTGCTCAGCCCCTGCTGCAGGCTCATCGACCTGCTCGACACGCCCCACGACATTCCCTTCCTGAGCAGCCTCATTCAGCGCGAAATCATTTACCGCCTTCTGCGCAGCCCGCAGGGGAAACACCTCCGCGCCATCGCCACGCTGGGCGAACAAAGCCATCGCACCGCCAAGGCCGTCGAATGGCTGCGGACAAACTACGCCAAGCCTCTGCGCGTCGAAGAGCTGGCCAACCTTGCCCGCATGGGCGTTTCCACGCTGCATCACCAGTTCCGCTCGCTCACCGCGATGAGCCCTCTCCAATATCAAAAGCAGTTGCGCCTGCACGTCGCCCGCCAGCGCATGATGAATGATGGACTCGATGCCTCGAGCGCCGCCTTCGAAGTTGGATACGAGAGCGCCAGCCAGTTCAATCGTGAGTACAGCCGCTTCTTCGGCCAGCCGCCGATGCGCGACATCAAAGCCCGCTTGGTTGCCGGCAGCCTCGCCGCGCAGGATTAAGACCGCTCGTCCGCCCCACCAACGGTCAGCACTATCTTGCCCTGGGCATGTCTCTCCGCCAGATAACGCAGCGCGTCCGCCGCTTGACTCAACGGATATTGCCTGTCGATCGCCGGCGTAATCTTGCCGGTTTCAAGCAGGTCTTTCAGAAAATCCATGTCCTTATGGTTAATGTTCGCAATGAAGAAGCGAAACTTCTTGTGCCCCATCGCAGAGAGCACCGGCCCCAGCACAACCGCCTGCAGAATGCACGGAAGAGCACCCCCAGCCACAACAAGAACCCCCTCCGATGTAAGAACGCGTCCGTAGTGAAAAATGGAGTGATGCGCATTGGCAGCGACGATCAGGTCGTAGCGCCGACCGTTCCGCGTGAAGTCGGTCGCGGTGTAATCAATCACCTCGTCAGCCCCAATGCGTCGCGCAATCTCCAGGTTGCGTCGACTGCAGACCGCTGTCACCTCAGCGCCGAGCGCCTTCGCAATCTGCACGGCAAAGGTGCCCACGCCGCCCGATGCCCCTTCAATAAGAACCTTATAGCCCGGCTGAATTCCTCCCTTGTCGCGCAGGGCCTGCAGTGCCGTGATCGCCGCAACGGGCGTCGCAGCCGCCGCGGCAAACGAAAGATCGGCCGGCTTGAGCGCCAGTTTTTCCTCTTGCGTGCAGACAAACTCCGCGAATCCGTTGCCCGCGAAACCAGTAACTCCCAATACGTCGTCGCCGACTTTGAACTGCCGAATGCTCTTGCCGGCCGCTTCCACCCGCCCCGCGATATCGCATCCAAGAACCTTAAATTTGGGCTTCGTCCGCATAGCCGGAATCCGATTCCACGGCGCACCCGACATGAGAAACAGATCGAGAGGATTCACTGAGGCGGCGTGGAGCCTGATCAGCACCTCATCGTCCGCGGGGCTCGGCGTAGGTACATCGGCGTATTCGAGAACGTCAGGCGACCCGTAGACAGGACGAACAATCGCTTTCATGGAATGCTCTCTCTCATCGCGCCGGCCGCCGGATTGGCGATCTTGCTTGAGAGTATAGACCCGCCTGTTGTCTCAAGTTGAACACTCGGCTTGTATTCCCGGTGCCCCCGGATGACAGAATGGAAACATGAAGACTGCCCTCTCCTTCGCCCCCCTCGCTGCCACTGAAACCGAACTCCTTGCCGTTCTCGCTGCTGACACCCAAACATCCAAAGACAAAACCGCGAAGCCCGAGCCTGTCCTTCTCATCGGCGACGAAACCGTAAAGGCCGCCGCAGCCGCAGTGCTCGCCACCGGCGAGTTCAAAGCCGGAGCAAATGAGACCCTCCTTCTGCACGCGCCCGCTGGACTAAAAGCCAAACGCCTTCTGCTCGTCGGCCTCGGGAAGCTCGCCCAAGCAACGCCGCATGCGGTTCGCCTCGCGTCCGGAACAGCAGTGCGTTTCTGCAAGCCGCGCGGCATCCGCACACTCGCCTTCGCTCTCCCCGAGTCCGAATCGCTCGCCCCGGCATCCTCCGCCCGCGCCGCAGGCGAGGGAGCCATCATCGGCGATGTCGATACCGACACCTATCGCAGCGATCGCAAAGACCTCAGCGTGCAATCCTTCTCGCTTGTCGCCTCTGGCAACGATCAGGCCGCAGTCAAGGCCGCATTCGCTGAGGGCATCATCGTCGCCGACAGCCAGAATTTCGCCCGCTCGCTCGTCAACGAGCCCGGCAACAAGCTCACGCCCACCATCATGGGACAGCGCGCCGCCGCCATGGCCAAAGAAGTCGGCCTCGCCTGCGAAGTGCACTCCACCAAGAAACTGCACGAGCTCAAGATGGGCGCCTTCTGGAGCGTAAGCCAGGGTTCGGAAGAACCGCCCGCACTCATTGTCCTTCGCTACGAACCGAAGGGCGTAAAAGGCGGCCCAGTGCTGGGACTCGTCGGCAAGGGCATCACCTTCGACACCGGCGGCATCTCCATCAAGCCCGCCGAGAACATGGACAAGATGAAGTACGACATGGCAGGCGGAGCAGCCATGCTCGGTGCCATGCGTGCCATTGCTTTGCTCAAGCCCAAAGTGCGCGTCATCGCCATCGTCTGCGCCGCAGAAAACATGCCCGACGGCAAAGCCTACAAACCCGGCGACGTCGTCACCGCCATGTCCGGCAAAACCATCGAAATCATCAACACCGATGCCGAAGGACGCCTGGTTCTCGCCGACGGCCTCTGCTACGCCAAACAACTCGGCGCGACCCACCTCATTAACGCCGCAACCTTAACCGGCGCCGTGGCCGTCGCTCTGGGACAGGTCAATGCCGGCGCATTCTCGAACGATGATCCAACCTTCGAGAAATTCAACGCCGCACTCGCTACCTCCGGTGAAAAATTCTGGCGCCTGCCCCTCGGCGAAGAATACGCAGAGCTCATCAAGAGCGACATCGGCGACATCAAAAACACAGGCGGCCGCTACGGCGGCTCAATCACCGCTGCCGAGTTCCTCAAAGTCTTCGCCGAAGACACACCCTGGATTCATCTCGACATCGCAGCCCTCGCCTGGATCGACGACGCCCGCCCCTACATCGCGAAAGGCCCCAGCGGCATCGCCGTCCGCTCCATCCTCGAGTGGGTCCGCAGCTACTAGTGTTCTGAATTTGAATTGCAAAAGCTGGCAATCAGTCTGAGCGAACGGGGCCGGGTGCCCCATCCATCCACAGCCTTTTCGTGGATGGGATACCACGAACCCATCAACCGATCGGGCTTTAGCCCCTGCGGGATGTTTTACTGCACCGGAATCCGATAAACCGTCAATGAATACGGCGCCAAATGCACCTCTATCGCCGAAGAACCCACCGCCAGCGTCGACGCCTGCGGAGCCACCCGCTTCGGCTGCTCAAAGCTATTCTCAGCATTCAAATCGTCACTCTGCATCGTGACCACTTTCGCCGATCCCCCCAGCGTCGCCCCATTCATCCGAATCTCGGCAGCCCGATCGCTGCCAGCATCATTGATGACTTTGAGAATCAACTCGTGCGTCCGCTCATCCAGCGTAGCGCTCGTGTAAAGCCCATCTCCAACCTGCGGCGTAACCGGCACCACCCGCGTCCCCACATTGTTTGCGTAGACCGACTGCACATAGTAATTCGGCGTTCCATACGATCGCAGATTGTCAAACCAGATGGCGTCCGGCTTCCATTGCCACGCGTTCGCGTTGGCCAGCAGTGGCGCATACGACGCCATCTGCACTACATCGCCATTGCGTTCCAGCCCCGTCATGAACGCAGCCTCCGCAAGCGCACCCTTCCAGTTGTTGGCGTTCTCTGCGCTCGTCATGCCCGCTGTTTGCGCAGCATACTCCCCGGCAAACACCTTGGGGCCCGACCGATCGTACTTGTCGTAGCGGTTCGTGTTTTTCAAAAACCAGTCCGGACTCATGTAATAGTGTTCATCCACCAGGTCAGGCTTCAGCTCACGCCACGCCGCCCACATCGAATTGAACGGCTCCCCCGAAGGCGCCGGCCCAGCGGCAGCCACTAGCTTGATCTCTGGATGCTTGGCTTTGAGCGCCGCCGCGAAAACCTTGTAGCGCTCAACGTAATGCGGACCCCACTGCTCGTTGCCCAGACCAATCATCGTCAGGTGAAACGGCGCAGGATGCCCCATCTTCGCGCGCAGTGCGCCCCATTGCGACGTCGTCGGCCCATTGGCAAATTCAATCAGGTCCAGCGCGTCCTGCACATACTCCCCAAGCTCATCCAGTGCGGCCGTCTCACTCGAATTAAATTGGCACGCCATGCCGCAATTGAGAATCGGCAGCGGTCGCGCTCCAATATCTTCAGCAAGCTGAAAGTACTCGTAAAATCCCAGACCGAAAGATTGAAAATAATCCGGCGCAGCGCGCTGCTCGAACTCATCATTCCAGCGATTGACAATCGTCTTGCGTTCCGCGATATCGCCCACCGTAGTCTTCCAGCGATACCGATTGATCAGCCGCCTGCCTTCAACAATGCACCCGCCCGGAAAACGCACAAACCCCGGATGCATGTCAGCCAGCAGTTGCACCAGATCGCGACGCAGCCCATTCGGCCGATGCTGCCATGTGTCGACCGGGAACAGCGACACCATGTCGAGATCCACGCTGCCCTTCCCATCAAGAACGAGATTCAACTGCGCCTGATCATTCGTCGCCGTAGCGCGGATGACAGTCTCATAGCGCTTCCATGTGCCATCAAACCCCTCGAGCGTGCCCGATCCAATCTCATGGCGTTGCCCGTCCGTGATCGAAGCGCGAATGCGGGTCACGCCTTTGGTGCGCACATAAGCCGAGAAGCGATACTCGGCCCCGCCCTCAATCCCCATCCCGCGAAAGCCCGAGTTCGAAAAAGCGTAACCCGGCTCATCCACGCGTACGTGCAGATAATGCGGGTTCGATGCGTTGAGCGACGAATCGCTGCCGATCAGCAGTTCGCCTTTTTGCGGCGCGAGGCCCTTGCCGTCAAATCCCAAAACCGCCTTCCATCCTGTGAGCGGGTCATCGAATTCGAACGATCGATTCTTAACCAGTTCCGGATAGAGCCCGCCATCGGCGCCAAAGTTAATGTCTTCGAAAAAGATCCCATACATCTGCGGCGAAATTGCCGCACCAGCGTGCGCAGCGTCGACCGCGATGACCACAGGAGCCTGTTGAGCGGACGAAAAACCGACGGCGCAAAACGCGAAAACAACAAGAATGAAAGGAATTTTGTATCGCATGGGTTCGCGCCGATTGTACGTCTTTAGCGCGGGAACATGCCAGTTGCTGCCTTTCGCAATAGGCGCCTGGCTCCTCTCCATAAATGCGGCTTTGAAAGGGCAAGACTTTCAGACATGCCGTGATGGGCGCATGAATGCCGGGCTCTTGGTGTCTGCAGGAGCACTCGCTTTTCCAGGTTCCTTCGGAGGGAGCAGCGGCCTTCAGGCCACTGAAATGGCGCATAAAAGACCGGCGGCTTTAGCCGCGGGCCTCAAACTCACGTTTCTCAGTTCAAGAAGAGGTTCTCCAGCAGACACGTTTAGCCCCGGAAGGATGTTTTGACGTTCCTCAGCGCGAATATCAGTTCAAGTGAGCAGTAGCCGGCTACCAGTTCAGCGAAAACTAATCCCTGCCCTTACATCGCCTCCGGGCTCTCAATCCCCAGCCAGCTCAACACTTCAATCAGCTCACGCAGCGCCACAGCAGCCGTCGCCAGCAACAGCGCCTTCCGCGCCGCATCTTCTTCCGTAAGGATGTGGTGCTTGTGATAGAAGTTGTTAAACTCCTGCGCCAGTTGAAATGCATGCTTGGCCAGGTAAGCCGGCTCTGAAGCCGCAATGCATTGTTCCAGCACCATCGTGCGCCGCCCCGCCCGCAGCCACAGCGACCAAATGTCCTCATCCTCTAAAGCCGACTGAATGTCCCCCGCCGAATTGATAAACGACTCAAGAGCTCCCTCCGGCGTCAGTCCCGCCTTGCGGAAGATATTGCGCGCCCGCACCACCGCGTACTGAATATAAGGCCCAGTCTCGCCCTCAAAGCTAAGCGCATCCTTAAAGTCAAAAGCAATCACCGAATTCCGCGTGAACTTCAGCATGAAGTAGCGCAGCGCGCCAATCGCAATCTGCTCCGCAATCCGCTGCCGAATTTCACCTGACTCCGGACCCGACCCGCCCGTCTGCCGCGCATCCACCTCAGCACGCGCCGCCGCAATCAGCTTATCCATCAGGTCATCAGCCTTCACGCCGAATCCCTTGCGCCCGCTCACCTCGATGTATGACCGCCCCATGTCCTCCGCCGAAACGGAGTAACCCAGATCGACCGCACACCGCGGCGTCAGCGCGACCATCTCGTAGCTGAAGTGCGTGTACCGGTCCGCCTGCGCCGTGTACCCCATCCCCCGCAGCGCCTGGATCACGTTAGCCTGCGGATCCGACTGCCGCGCATCAATCACGTTATAGATCGCCTGCGCCCCGCCAAACTGCGGATGAGGCTCAACTCCCTCGACCGCCGAAATCCAACACTCATGATCGGGATATTTGAAAAATGGCTTGTACCCAAAGTCCTTGCCCAGCAACCCAAACTTCCAAAGGTGATACGCGATGTCCTTGCCCACATACGTCACCGTGCCGTTCGAGCGCACAATCACCTTGGCGTCTTCATTGGTCTCGCCCTCCGCGATCTCAGCACCCGGCCGCGTCATCACCCAGCAGCCCTTGTTCTTCCCTTCCGTTTCGAAATAAAGCACGCCCGTCTGCTTCATCTGTTCGAAGGCCGCATCCCAAAACTTCAAGTGCAGAATCTCGCTCTCGCGCGGCAAAAAATCGTACTCGATATCCAGCCGAAGCATCGTCTCAAGATGCCGCCGCAGCACCGCCGTCGAGATCAGCTCGGCCACCTCGGCCGTGTCATTGCCGCCCTCTTCGATCGCATGCAGAGTCGCATAGCGCAGCTTCTTGCGCGCTTCCTTCTCCTCAGTCGTTCCCTGCTCATACCAAGCCGAGGTTCTCGCATAAAGATCCCAGCAATAGAAATCGATGCGTTCACCCTTGCGCTCAAGCTCCGCCAGCAAAGCCCGAACGTCGACCAGCCCCATGCCTTCCAGATGCTGAAACCCTACAACCACGTCCGCAACCTGCACGCCCGTATTGTCGATGTAGTTCTGCACATCGACCTTCTGCCCCGCCGCCCGCAGCAACCGCACAAACGTGTCCCCAAGAATCGCATTGCGCAGATGCCCGATATGCGCCGCCTTATTGGGATTGATGCTCGTGTGTTCCACCAGCGAATGCACTTTGGGTACCCCAGGTCTAGATTCTGAGACCTGGGACTCGCCGTCCATCTCCGGGTGCCCCATCCATCCGGCAGTTTCATCGCCGGATGGGTGGGATCCCACAACCGCCAGTACACCCGCCGCGCGATCAAGCCGCGCATTGATATACCCCGCCCCCGCCACTTCAAACGAAGCAAACCCCGGTAGCTCCCCCAGCGCCGCAACAATCTCCGCAGCGATCACCTTCGGCGCCTTACGCAGCTTGCGCGCCAGCTCGAACGCGATCGGCGTCGACAACTCGCCGAATTTCAGATCAGGAGGAATCTCGAGTGGAATCGTCTCGATCTCCAGATCGTACTTCTGCTTCAAAACCGCGCGAAGATGGTCGGCAAGCCTGTTTTGCAGTTCTAAATACACGTCGCGATGCCTCAGAAATCCTTGATTTGCAAGGGTTATTCTATCAGGCGGCATGTGAGATCGCGGTTTGACGCTCCCCGCTGCGACCCCTAAGATGAAGAGGCGGATTGCCTTCGATTTTCCCGCCCCAACCCGGATGCTCGACTCCACACACAAGCCGCTTCACTATTACCTCACCACGCCCATCTATTACGTGAACGCGCGCCCACACCTCGGCCACGCCTATTCAACCATCGTGTGCGATGCAATCGCGCGGCGCAAGCGGGCACTTGGAATCGAAACCTGGTTCCTCACCGGCACCGACGAGCACGGGCAAAAAATTGAGCGCTCCGCAAAGCTCGCCGGCCGCACTGAGGCGGAGTTCACAACCGCCATCTCCGGCGAATTTCGCGCCCTGTGGGATCGCCTCGGCATCACCTACGACGACTACATCCGAACCACCGAAGAACGCCACAAGCGCGGCGTCCAGCATCTGTTTGCAACCCTGCGCGACAAGGGCTTCATCTACAAAGGCTCCTACACCGGCCAGTATTGCGTCACCGACGAAGCCTATGTCGACGGCCCCCCGGGAACGCCTTGCCCTGATTGCGGCCGCATCACCGAAACCGTCAGCGAAGAAAACTACTTCTTCAAGCTTTCAGCCTTCGAGCGCAAACTGCTCGAGTTTTACGAAGCCAATCCAGACTTCATGGGCCCCGAGTCGACGCGCCGCGAGATCCTCTCGTTTGTGCGCGGCGGCTTGAAAGACCTCTCCGTCACCCGCACAACAGTTTCCTGGGGAATCCCCGTGCCCGGCGACGAGAAGCACGTCGTCTATGTATGGCTTGACGCGCTTGCCAATTACATTACGGCCTTGGGCTACGGCTCCGACGACGACAGCAAGTTCAAGAAATTCTGGCCAGCCGACATGCACCTCATCGGCAAAGAAATCAGCCGCTTTCACTGCGTCTACTGGCCTGCATTCCTCATGGCCGCCGGCATCGCGCCTCCAAAATCCGTCAGGGCCAACGGCTGGCTCCTCTTTGACCAGGCCAAGATGTCGAAGTCGCGCGGCAACATCGTGCGCGCCGAAACCGTCTCGACCGTCCTGGGCAACGACGCCATGCGCTACTTCCTCATGCGCGAAATTCCCTTCGGCCAGGACGGAAGCTTCACCTTCGAAGCACTCGTGCAGCGCTTCAACGGCGACCTCGCCAACGGCTACGGCAATCTCGTCAGCCGCGTCGTCAACATGGTGCACAAATACTTCGGCGGAAGTGTGCCCGAAGCAGTCGCGGAGACGCCGGCTGAAGCGGCTCTGCGCGCGAGCGCGACCCACGCGATAACCGCGTTCGGGCCTGAGTTCGACGCGCTGAATTTTGCCGACGCGCTGAAAAGCCTCTGGCTCCTCGTAGCGGAAGCCGACGGCTACCTGACAGCGAACGCCCCGTGGAAAAAGCCGGTAGACCGGTCGGAAGCCGAGCATGCGGCCTTACAGGCGCGCGTGCTGGCAACTGCCGCCGAGTCCATTCGCATCATCACAGCATTGGTGTATCCCATTTTGCCCGAGTCGGCCGCCAAAGTCTGGCGCCAGCTTGGCCAGGGCGACATCGCCGACGCAGCAAAAAATGCTTTTCTCACCAACCTCGCATGGGGCGGATTAAAATCCGGCACGCAATTCGCAGAGCCTGCGCCTCTGTTTCCACGCGCGGAGAAGGACGCAACGGAGCGTATGCAAAATCTCGAAGACGAAAACAATCGCACCGTGATCGAGGCAGCCAGCAAAGGCGAGCCCGTGGCCCAATCGCCGGCTCCCGCATCGCCCAGCGTAGCGTCCGTGGCTTCGCCTGCATCCCCGGGGGGCGAAGCAACAACGGCAACCACGGTTGCGCCCACCAATCCCGAAGAGCCGGTGAAGACAGCGCATGTCCACCCAGTACCGGCCGAGCTGGCCAGCAGCCGCTTGAGCAGCACCCCCGCCGCGGCTCCCGCCGGCGCCCCCCTGGAGAACAAGGCCGCCACTCCCGCTGAGACCACCCCAGCCCAGTCCACCCAGATCGCCATCGATGATTTCGTAAAAGTCGACCTGCGCGTCGCCCAGATCCTCGTCGCCGAGCGCGTCCCCAAAGCCGACAAGCTTCTGCGTCTGGAAGTGGATCTCGGCTATGAGAAACGCCAGATCCTAGCCGGCATCGCCCAGCACTACGAGCCCGAGAAACTCATCGGCCGCAAAATCGTCATCGTCGCCAACCTCGCCCCCCGCAAAATGCGCGGCCTCGAGTCAAACGGCATGCTCCTCGCCGCGTCCCTCGAAGACGGAGCACCCGTCCTCGCCGGATTCCTCGAAGAAGTGCCGTTGGGTGCCAGATTGAAGTAGCCAACAAAACAAGGCTGTCATCCTGAGCGAAAGGGGCCCCGAACGTACTTCAGTTCGGGGATGGTGAGTCGAAGGATCTGCGGTTGTTCTTACTTCATCTCAATCGCGCCATCGGCCCTTTGACAAAACCAGCAAGGTCAAACATGCTCATCGACTCCCATGCCCACCTCGACAGCGAGCGCTACGCCGACGACCGCGAGCCCATGCTCCGTCGCGCCTGGGAAGCAGGCGTCGCCACCATCCTCGCCATCGGCATCGGCGAGCAAGCCGCCGGCATGAACGGCGCCCTCGCCCTCTGCCGGCAATTCAACGCCAAGCCCGAAAGCGGCAAAACCCTGCCCCGCCTCTACGCCAGCGCAGGAGTCTACCCGCACAACACGCCCGAAGCCGACCAAACCATCCTCGCGCAGTTAGACACCCTCCTCGCCGAACCCGAAGTCATCGCCTGCGGCGAAATCGGCCTCGACTACTACCACGAAGGCGCGCCCAGAGACATCCAGCGCCAGGGCCTGATCAACCAACTCGAAATCGCCGCCGCGCGCAAACGCCCCATCCTCATCCATTGCCGCGGAACCAACGAAGGCCCCGACGCCTGGGACGATCTCCTCGCCGTCCTCGACGAGCACTGGCGTCCCACCGGCCTCCGCGGCGTGATGCATTGTTTCGGCGGCGCCTGGGAGCAAGCCGAACGGTCCCTCGACCTCGGATTCCTCATCTCCTTCGCCGGCAACCTGACCTACCCCAAGGCTCAAGGCCTGCGCGATGTAGCCGCCCGCCTTCCCCTCGACGCCGTCCTCGTCGAAACCGACGCGCCCTGGCTCGCCCCCGCCCCCGATCGCGGCAAGCGCAATGAGCCCGCCTTTGTCGCGCGCACCGCTCAAACCCTCGCCGGCCTGCTAGGCGTCACCGAGCATGAAATCGCCCACGAAACCTCGAAAAACTTCCAGAAGTTGTTTGGCCTAAGGCCAGACGTGGGAAACTGATAGAGGTACCCCGGCCGATCAGCCGGCACAGCGAAGGACTGAAAAGAATCATGGCGCAGGAAAATTCATTCGACATCGTCAGCAAGGTGGACATTCAGGAGGTCCGCAACGCGATCGACCAGGCGCTGAAGGAAATCCGTCAGCGCTTCGACCTGAAAGACTCGCATTCTGAGATCACGCTTGCCGAAGGCGACAAGGAAATCCAACTCGCCTCCGCCGGCGAATACAAGCTCGAAGCAGTCAAAGAGATCCTCGGACAGAAGCTTGTGAAGCGCGGCGTCTCGCTCAAGAATCTCAGCTATGGCAAGCTCGAGCCAGCCTCTGGTCAGAGCGTCAAGCAGAAGATCAGCCTGCAACAGGGCATCCCGGTTGAAAAGGCCAAAGAGATTGTCCGCCTCGTCAAGGACTCGAAGAAGAAAGCCCAGGCCAGCATCCAGGGCGATACCGTGAGAATATCGAGCAAAGACCGCGACGAGTTGCAGTCCATCATCGCGCTGCTCCGCGGCAAAGATCTCGGTGTCGATTTGCAGTTCACCAACTACCGGACCAACTGACAAGAACCTACCGGAGAACGTTTGAGCACACTGGCAATAGCGACGGCGCGAGAGGTCTTCGATCTGCTGAGGGACGACCTCATGGCGATCGAGCAGGAACTGGGCCGCGATGCCGCCTCCGGGGTCAGCACCATCACTGAAATCGCCGAATACCTGCGCGAAGGCGGCGGCAAACGCATCAGGCCCTCCGTGCTACTCCTCTCTTCGCATTTGCTGGGATACTCAGGGCATGGCGCCATTCGCCTCGGCGCCGTCGTCGAGATGGTGCACACCGCGACCCTGGTTCACGACGACATCATCGACGGAGCCGACACGCGCCGCGGCCGTCCCTCGGCGAACACCACCTGGGGCAACGAAAAGTGCGTCCTGGCCGGCGACTGGCTCTACATGCAGGCGTTCCGGGTCGCGCTCGAAGAAAAAAATCTGCGCGTGCTCGACCTCCTCATCGAGCTCACCCAGCAGATGGTCGAGGGCGAGCTGCTGCAGATTCAAAAACTCGGCAAAGCCGTTTCCGAAGCCGAGTACTACGACCTCATCTTCCGCAAAACCGCGTGCTTGTTTTCCGTCTCGATGCGACTCGGTGCTGTGTTAGCCGGAGCTTCTGAGGCGGAAGAAGCGGCCCTCGCCGCGTACGGCCGCGCAGTTGGCCTGGCGTTCCAGATCGTCGATGACGTCCTCGACCTCACCGCAAGCGAAGAGGTTCTCGGCAAGCCGGTCGCCAGCGATCTGCGCGAAGGCAAAGCAACCCTCGCCGTGATTCACTCCATCGATCACGGCTCAGCGTCGGACCGCCAGACCATCCAGCGCGTCCTCGACGATCGCAGCTTTGAGAATGTCAGCCGCCAGCAGATTCGCGACATCCTGCTGCGTCACGGCTCCGTCGAATATGCAATGGGCGTTGCCGAGCGCTACTCCAAGCAATCCATCAAGGCCCTCTCGCCCTTCCCAGAGTCGGAGTTCAAGCGCGCCCTCCTGTGGCTCCCCGACTTCGTCGTTGCCCGCGACAAATAGACCATTCCCATGTCACCACGCGATCCATCAGTCTGGACCAAGGTCGATCAATACTTCGAGAGCCTTCTCGTGCCTCAAGACGCAATGCTTGATGCCGCGACCGAAGCCAGCACCAAAGCCGGCCTGCCTCCCATCGCGGTCACCAGCCTGCAAGGCAAATTTCTCGAATTTCTCATCCGCATCTCCAACGCGCGCCGCATCCTCGAAATCGGAACCCTCGGCGGCTACTCAACCCTGTGGATGGCCCGCGCGCTGCCCAATGAAGGCCGCATCATCACGCTCGAACTCGAGTCCCATCACGCCCGCGTCGCGAGCGAAAATTTGCGCCGCGCCGGCCTTCTTGATCGCGTCGACATCCGCGTAGGCCCCGCCAACGACAGCCTCGCCGCCCTGGCCGCCGAGCGTGCCGCGCCCTTCGACCTGATCTTCATCGACGCCGACAAGCAAGGCTACCCCGAATATCTTGAGGGCTCATTGAAGCTGTCGCGCATCGGCACCATCATCGTCGCCGACAACGTTGTCCGCGAAGGCAAAGTCATCGACCCCAAGTCGAAAGATAAAAATATCCAGGGAGTTCGCCGCTTCACCGAGCGGATAGCCGCAAACCCACGCCTAAGCGCAACAGTCCTCCAGACCGTCGGCTCCAAAGGCTACGACGGCTTCGCGCTCGCCGTCGTGGTGTCGTAGTCCAGAGTTGCTTCGAATGGCACGACCTACAAGCCGCAGGGGCAGCCGGGCCTTACAGGCTCGGAAAAAACTTATCGCAGTCCAGGAAATGAGTCAGGGCCCGACTTTCGGTCGTTCCACGAGACCCGATGGCTACACGCATTCGAAGGCAAGCGATAGCAAGAGTCAGGGCACGACTTCAGTCGTGCCGTAAAGACCCCATAAACACTGGGCTTCAGCCCCTGAGGGACAAGCTTTGAAAGGGCACGATTTCACAGCTTGGTGAAAAACCCGTCATTTCGGCGCTCGGAGGGAGCGGGAGGCTTCAGCCTCCCGAAAAAAAGCCCTTTGATTCAATGTGGCTTTAGCCACGGATTTTTTCTCCGACCCGCGGAAAAGGCTTTTTCGCCAAGCTGTTCAGTCGTGCTGTAAAGACCGCATAAACACCGGGCTTCAAGCCCCTGAGGAATGTTTCGACACGCCCAGCGACCCTACCCCTCCGCCATCATCGCCTTCAACGCCTCAACATACTTCTCCGGCAGCGGAATGCGCTTCATTTTGTCATCGCACGCCACATGCACCGTCTCGCCCTCGGCCAGCAGCTTGCGCTCTTCTCCCGCCTCTTTTGCCTTGCGATAAATGTGATAACCGAACTTCAGAACCGTGCCCCGCAGCAGCGTCGGCCGCGTCTCAATCTCGATCTCATCGTCGTACTTGGCAGGCGCGCGATAGCGGCAACTCGCATGAACCACCGGCAAAATCACGCCATGGTCCATCTCCAGATCGTTGTAAGCATGCCCCAGCGCCCGCAGCATCTCCACGCGCCCAATCTCAAACCACACCAGGTAGTTGGCATAGTAAACAATGCCCATCTGGTCGGTTTCAGCATAGCGCACGCGAATTTCAGTCGTAACAGGCATGAGAGAAAGGGTTCAGATGTCAGGGGTCAGGCCCGCTCGAAAGGCTTCAAGGGCTGGCAGTTCAATCTGACCCCTGACCCCTGAACCTTGAACCCTGATCCCTGATCCCTGCATTCAAGGTTTGATATGCGTGAAAATCGGCAGCTTAGTCACATCGTTGAAGATGATGAACGCAAAAAACACCATGATCAGCACAAACGCCGCCTGGTAGATGCGTTCCTTCACCATCGTGCTGATGTCCTGGCGAATAATGCTCTCAACAAGCAGAAGCATGATCATGCCGCCATCCAGAATGGGAAACGGCACAAGATTCAGAATGCCCAGGTTCAAGCTGATCGCGGCAGCAAGCGTAAACTTCGACAGCCAGTCCTTCGTCTGCGCGGCCGTCCCAGCCATGCGCGCAATGCCCACCGGTCCCGACAATTGCGAAACAGAAACCTGCCGCGTAAACAGGCGCCCCAGCACTTCCACAATCAAGGTTGAATTCTGCAGGCAAAAGTTCTTTGACTTGACCACCGCCTTCCCGAGCGGCAGCGGATCCGATCCATACGGCACCGGAGTCGGCGCAAAGCCGAGTTTCCACTCGTCGCCATCCACCTTTCCCGGATGTGCGATGATCGGCGGCTGCGTCGAGCCGTTCCGCAACACCACCAGCGAAACCGGCTTGCCCTGCCCGGCTTGCAGATACGATAGCAAGGCAATCACGGTATGGAAGGCGTGCCCATCCACCGTGACAATCGCATCCCCGTCCTTCAGGCCCGCTTGCGCGGCCGGTGTGCCCGGCTCAACCTGCTGCACGCCGATAGGCCCCTGGATAAACTGAGGAATCAATCCCAGTTGACCAAATTCGAAGTCCTGCCCCTTCGGCGCATCGGGCACGTGCATTGAAAGCGGAACCGCTTTGCCGCCCCGATCCACAACCAGCCCCACGGTCTGGCTCAGATTGATCGATACCCGCTGGTTCACCTGGTCCCAGGTCGGATTGTCGACATTGTCGAATTTGCGGATCACGTCTCCGGGCTCGAGGCCGGCGGCGGCTGCGGGAGAACCGTCGATCACCCACTCCACGGTCGTCGTCTGCACCTCGTGCCGCGGCTCTTCGTTGATGAATCCGTAGTAAAAGACCATCAAAACGAAAGCCAGAATGAAGTTTGCCACCGGGCCAGCCAGGCCCACCAGCATCCGTTGCCAGCGGGGATGCGAGGTGAAGGCCGCTGGATCGTTGGCGTGCTCGGTCTCGCCGGGGTTCTCGCCCGTCATCTTCACGAAGCCGCCCAGAGGCAGAAGGCAGACCTTGTAGTCCGTTTCGCCATACTTGATGCCGAAAAGACGCGGGCCGAACCCGAACGAGAATGCCTCAACCCGGATCTTGAAAAGCTTGGCAACAATAAAGTGACCAAACTCGTGTACAACCACCATCAACCCCACCAGCACGATAAAGGCGACAGCAGCAATGGCTATTTCTTGAAGATTGTGCATAGATTAGTGGCTTTTCCTTGCGACAATGCGGCGAGACGGTTCAATCGAGGATCGCATGGGCTCTTTGACGTGCCTCGCGGTCGGCAGCGAGCACCTCAGCGATAGAGGTTGGATGCGCTACCGGGGTGGATGCAAGCACTTTTTCAATTGTACCTGCGATCTCTGTGAACGGAATCCTCCTGTCAAGGAATGCGGCAACCGCAACCTCATCTGCGGCATTGAGCGCAATCGGATGATTCCCGCCCTTCTCCGCTGCCTCAAAGGCCAGCCTGAGACAGGGAAATCGTTCAAAATCAGGGGGTTCAAATTCAAGATGCCGAAGAGTCGCCATATCGAAGGTCAAACTCGACGCCGGACGCTCCGGGTAAGCCAGCGCATAAAGAATCGGAAGACGCATATCGGTCACTGAAATCTGCGCCAGAATCGACCCGTCCACAAACTCCACCAGCGAGTGCACGGTCGATTGCGGATGCACCGTGACCCGCACCTGCGACGGCGGCACATCAAATAGCCGGCAAGCCTCAATCACTTCAAGCCCCTTGTTCAGCATGGTGGCTGAATCGACGGTGATCCGGCGCCCCATCACCCAGGTGGGATGTTTCAGCGCCTGCTCCGGCGTGATTGCAGAAAACTGCTCGAGCGGAAGTTCACGGAAAGGCCCGCCCGAAGCGGTCAGCCAGATGGTCTTCACTTCTCCATGCGTGCCGACGCGCAGGCATTGATGAACCGCGTTGTGCTCGCTGTCGATGGGAAGAATCGGCACATTGTGCCTGCGCGCCGCCGCCATAAGAATCTCGCCCGCAGCAACCATGCACTCCTTGTTCGCCAGCCCAATCGGCTTTCCCGCAAGAATGGCCGCATGCGTAGCCTCAAGGCCCGCGACTCCAACAATCGCAGAAACCACGAAGTCAACCTCAAGCGAAGTCGCGCATGCGATCGTGCCTCCAGTACCGTGCACAATTTGAATTCCAGGAGCACCCGCCAGCCGAAGCCGGTCCCGCAATTGATCTGCCAGCTCCTCAGTGGCCATCGATACAATCTGCGGACGCCAGCGCATCGCCTGCGCCAGTGCCTCCTCCACATTGCGTCCAGCCGCAAGCGTGGAAACTGAATAGCGCTCAGGAAATTGTTCAACGATGGAGAGTGTGCTTTGCCCAATGGAGCCAGTCGAACCGAGGATGGCGAGTCGCTTCAAGGGCAGGCTTCGAGTGCAGGAACAGTTCAAAATTCAGCGAAGATTAAAACCGCGAATGAATAAGCTGAGCGTACCACAACACCGGTGCCGCCAGCAGCAACGCATCAATCCGATCCAGCACACCCCCATGCCCCGGCACTAGGGTCCCTGAGTCCTTCACGCCCACCGAGCGCTTGAGCGCCGACTCGGCCAGGTCACCCACCTGCGCCGCCGCATTCACAATCAAGGCAAGAACCACCCAGTACCAAAGCTCATCGGGATACGTGAGTCGAAATGAACCCCGCTGCTCAAGCCAGTTCGCCACCGCAAGCAGACCGCCGGCCACCAGCATGCTGCCCGCCACCGAGGCCACCGCCCCCTCCCACGTCTTGTTCGGGCTCAGCGTGGGTGCCATCTTGTGCCGCCCCCACATCCGTCCGATGTACATGGCGAAAATGTCGCCCGACCACACCACGCAGAACAAAAACATCAGCAGCGACGGACCGTTCGCCTCTTCGCGCAACGTGCAGAGCGTCATCAGCGTCAGCCCGCAGTAAAGCAGACAGAAGATCGATCCGCTCGCATCCGCCATCACCCGTTCAACCGGCGACCGAAACGTTGTGTAGACCAGAAGAACCAGCGCCAGAAACCCAAAGATCGCCGCGGTCTGATCGGGATACTCATAGTTCCCCGCAAACAGCAGGAAGATCGACCCCAGCATCAGCACCCGCGGCGGCTTCGACCCGTTCTGACTCGCAAGCGTCAGATACTCCCACGCAGCCAGAGCCGCAACCACTGCGGTGATCGCGACGAATACGATCTTCGGCGCCACAAACACCATCACCAGAACAATCGGAATCAGAACCAGCGCCGTAAGAATACGTTTCATGCCAAGGGTGAGAATACACTGCCCGGACGCCAAGTCCTGATAGCGGAGGGAGCAGCGGCCTTCAGGCCGCTCAAAAGCCGTAACCAGAACCGCCGGCTTTAGCCGCGGGCCTCACACGCACGACTTTCGGCCGCCACAAGGAGTTCTCACGCCATGCACTCTTCGCCAAATTCGCTTTTCGATCAAATCTTTTCCTGCAGCCTGTCAGCCCCTGGCGGCAGATTCTTCTCGCTGAAGTGGATTAGCTCGCCGCAATATGAATATGTTCCGGATCCTCTTCCACCTCGCCGCAGCCCTCGCCAATCCCGCCAAACCGCCGCTCGCGCCGTTGGAAATCCGCAATCGCCTCAAGCAAATGAATCCCCCGGAAATCAGGCCACAGCCGCTCGGTCACGAAAATCTCCGTGTACGCCACCTGCCACAAAAGATAGTTTGAAAGCCGCATCTCGCCCGAGGTTCGAATCAACAGATCCGGGTCAGGCATGTGCGCCGTGTAGAGATGGCGATGAATATCCTCTTCCGTAATCCGATCCGCACTCATGTGCTTCAGCTTCATCTCCGCCGCAAGCCCGCGGAACGCATCCACCAGCTCCGAACGTCCGCCATAATTAAGCGCCAGCGTCAGCGTCGTCCCCGTGTTGCGCGCCGTCGCCTCTTCGGCCCACCGCATCTTCTCTTGCACCTCAGGCGGAAGCTCATGGGTGCGCCCGATATATTTCATGCGCACATTGTTGTCCATCATCCGCTGCAGATTGCTCTCCAAATAAGTCTTGAGAAGCCGCATCAGAAAATTGACCTCGGCGCGCGGACGCCGCAAATTATTCTCGAGCGAAAATGCATAGAGTGTCAGCCACGGCAAGCCAATGCGCGACGCCGTCTCCGTCACCAGTTGCACGCTCTTCGCGCCCTGCTGGTGGCCAAGAAACCGCTTCAGCGAGCGCCCTCCCGCCCAGCGCCCGTTCCCATCCATGATGATCGCGACGTGCTCGGGAAGTGCCTCCGGCTTGAGCGTCGCATAGACTTCGCGCTCTTCGGGGGTCAGTTCATCGATGCGCAGCGTGCCAGAAGAATACAAAGGACTCGCCTCTACGTTGCTCTTGATGCCGTCCAGCCGGCGCCGGGAGATCTCCCCGTTGACATTGCCGAACTAAAGTGTGCTGAGCTGGTTCCTGGAATTGAGAGCCATAATCGCCTGCCGCTTCGGTGAGCCGGGTGCACGAAGGCGCCTCCGGTGCTGCGGCGCAGCATCATCGACCGTAGCACAAGCCCTCAACCGCCGCAATGACAGGATACGCCGTTCGCTGTGCGCCCGCCAAAGCGGACGCACAACCGAAGGTTACCGATGGAAACACTGATGCTATGCGGTCCGTCGACGCCCCGTAGCAGCATCGCGCACCGCGCCGTAAACCAGCGTCCGGTGCAGCGAATCCAGATGCGGCAGCGCAGCCGCAATCTCCGCCAGGAATGGGTCCGCAAAAATGCTCGCCACTTCCTCGTCGCGAACACTCCGTGAATCCCGCACCAGCGCGGCCACATCCACGCCCAAAGCCGTGGCCAGCCGCTCCAGCGATCCCAGCGTCGGAATCGCCTTGCCGTTCTCGATCTTTGAAATATAAGTACGCGGAACCTGCATCCGCCCAGCCAACTGACGCTGGCTCAAATGGCGCGCCCTGCGGATATCCCGCACCTGACCCGCCACCTGCAGCCCAGCCTCCGACGACGTCGGAACCGGCGGCGCCGTCACCAGTTGTGGTGTCAGGGGGATAGGCTCCTCGATATCGAGCGGCCTGCGGCACTTCCTGCAAAGCGAGTTGCTGGTCCGGTATTGAACCAGACTGCAAAAATCGCAGCGGACGACTTCGCGTGTCTCCACGCTCACCAAGGTTGGAACCATCGGCTGTATGCGGAGTGCCAGAGCGGACCCTCCGGGGTGCGTTTTAGCACCGCGTCGTTTGTTACATTCGGGGAATTGAACCATAATTGTCAAGTAGAAACTTAGGCTCTAACCTAAGTTTCACCCATAATACCCTGAAAAACCCGAAGAAGCACGAACCAAGTGCATCAACAAGGAGTTTATTTTTCATGTTGACCCCAGACCCTTCCCCTGCCCCCTCCGCCCAACACCACCGCGAACAAGCCTGGCAACTCCTCACCCAGTGGACCCAGAGCGAAAGCCTGCGCAAACACGCACTCGCCGTTGAAGCCTGCGTCGCCGCCTGTGGCGAAGCAGAGGCCAATCGCCTCGGCCTCGACGATCAACAGAAAGCCGCAATGATCGAGCTCTACTCCACCACCGCCCTGCTCCACGACTTCGACTACGAGCGCCATCCCTCCCTCGAGGAGCACCCCTTCGTCGGCGTGCGCGAACTCGAGCGTCTCGGCTGGCCACTCGAATTGCGCACCGCAATTCTTGGACACGCGCAATACTCCGGCGTTCCCCGCATCACGCACCTCGACAAGTCTCTCTTCGCGTGCGATGAACTCGCCGGCTTTCTCACCGCGTGTGCCTTGGTGAAACCAACCAAAGCCATCGCCGACGTCGAAGTCGCAAGCGTACGCAAAAAAATGAAAGACAAAGCATTCGCGCGCGGCGTCAATCGCGATGACGTCATTCAAGGCGCAGCAGAGCTCGGCGTCGACCTCGATGTGCACATCGCTCTTTGTCTCGCAGCCATGCAAAAAAATGCAGTTGCATTGGGACTTTAATTTCCTCCTGTCTCGCGAATACCCGCGTCTTTATTGGAATTTCTTGAATATTTGCTGCTCCCACGCATTCAAGTTGCGGTAAGATTGCAGACACCCCCTAAACGGAATTGATGGTCCCCCGAACAGTTTTCTGATCTGTAGGCGCAACCTGTCGCGGTAAGCACGAGCAGGTGAAGCGCGCGCTTTCGACGCAGCCGATTCATACTTCCTGGTCGAAAGTTCGCCCTTCGTTTTTTTCACTCGCTCCTCAAGCCATGACCCGAAGGTGGGATTTCAGCACCATCGGGGAAGGCCTGAGAATTGCCAAAGTTCCAACTCTTGCTTGGGACCGATAGGCGTGTTTCCCCGATCGTGCCCGCGGCGGCGCCGCAACAATCTTCTCGAAATGAGGGTTTGCCCGATGGAATCGGTCTTCAAAGCCGCAGCAATCGAAGTTCCCCAAAGCACACCGAAGAGCAAGCGCAACAAAAAGGTTCAGCTTCTTCCGTATGAGCAGCAGGAACTGCAAGCCCGCAACGCCACCATCGCGGAATATCAGAAAGAGAAAGCGCGCGAAGCCAGAAAGCAGCGCCTCTACTTCATCGCTGGCCTCTGGCCCTTCTGGGTCGGTTGCGCCATGGCTGCCTGCGCCCCCGGCGTCAAGGAGTTTCTCGCCCCCTTCAGCCCCTGGGCCATGCGCCTCATCTTCCCGCTCGTCGCTGTCGGCGCGCGCCCTGAATTCAAGGTCGCCTCCTCCGTCAGCGGCTTGTTCCCCATGCTCCTGCTCATCGGCCAGTTCCCGCTTGAAGGACTTCTTGCCCGTTCGTTCGTGCGCGGCCGCGTCGCCTTCTGGCCCGTCATGACCCAGATCGCCTTCATCCACTCCCTCGGCATCCTCTACGTGGTGCTCATCTATGGCGGCATAACAAGGTTCGGATCTTTGTGAGCGACGCACTTGTCTATCCTCAGGGGGAGACCCCTGAGGAAGCCAACGGAGAAATAGGACTGCTTCCGGCGCGTCGTACCCTGCCGAAGAAGCAGCGCACCGCGACCGCCACCGTTCCCGGCCCCACCCTTCCTGCAAAGAAACCCCTCGTCAAAGTAAAGGCCCGCCCCGGCAAGGTCAGCCGCTCCGGCTGGGCCTTGTGGTGGCCGCTCGCCGCCGGCGTCGCCCTGGGCTTCCTTTCACCGCAGATGATGAATGTGGTCGATGGATGGGACCCGTGGGGCGTACGCCTCGTCTTTCCCTTTGTCCAGTTCTGCTCCCTCTCCGACATCGGCCTCAGCGCCGAAATGACCCGCGCCCTCCCCGAGCTGATGCTGTTCCTCCAGTTTCCTCTCGAGGGAATGCTGACCGTCAGCAACCTGCACCGCGGCGTCAAGCTCTCCGCCGCCCTGACCCAACTCTTCTTCCTCCACGCCGTCACCGCACTCGTCCTCTGGATCGTCGCCATCGGCACCACAGCCCACTAACCAAAGAGCCCCCCGATAAAAGTTCTCGTCCCGTAGGGACGGCGGTCATTAGCCCAGGACAAGCAAAGCGCAGCCCTGGGAACGCTCCCCAATATTCCTCAAGCCCCGTAGGGGCGAAGGATACGCCGGGTGCCCCAGGCGGGGTCCCCACGGACGGGTCTTAGTCCGTGGGGCGGAGGTGCCTCGCATTTGGGCACCTGGGATCCTGCATCCACTTCAGCGACAAGTACGCCAAATACGCCGGGTGCCCCAGGTGCCTCGCATTTGGGCACCTGGGATCCCTCGAACCCCCGACGTCGACCGCCCCATCCATCCTTTTCGGCACGCGGAGGGAGCGGGAGGCTTCCAGCCTCCCGAAAATGCCCCTTTGGTATTCGATGTGGCTTTAGCCACGGACCCTTTGTCGCATTGCAAATCAGCTCAATTCCCCAAACACCATCGTCGCCAGGCAATACTTCGCAAGGTGCTCAATGTCAATCGGTGATCGGCGATCGAGGGCCAGCTCCCCCAGCATCCGAACCGCGACGTCACGGTCTCCCAGCCTTCTCAAAGTCAGAGCTCTGTTGATTCGTAACATCCCCTCTGTCTCTGCATCGGGGTTGGCCGCCAATCCCTGTTCGAACGCCGCAAGCTTCTCGCTGTCGTTTTCGGCGAGCGTCGCAACATCCTTCCAAATGGGCGCAAAATAAGGCGTGTGCTCGGCCACCTGTCGAACTGCGCGCGCTCTTGCCGCGGGATCTTGCATCCACTCCAGCGACAAGTACGCCAAATACGCTCCAGCCGGCAAGTCGCCCCTATGTTCCTTCTCAAGGCAGTCGAAAGCGGTAATCGCTGTGAAGAAACCGCGCGGAGAAAGCGCCAACGTCTTGCCGTACCACTCCCGCGCACCCTCGAAGTCCCTCAGCAGCAGAAGTGTATAAGCGGTGTCATACACGGGATAGGGCCAGTGCGGGGCGAGGAGCGATGCCTCCTTGAGCAACGCGAGAGCCTGCTTGAAATCGCCTTCTTCACCCGCTTGGCGCGCCTGCTCATGGAGCGCCCGCGCCTCTTGGGGAACGTCCCCGCTCCCGATCACTTCATACAGGAACGTGCCCGTCACCCCGCGCAAATCTTCCGTTGTCAGCGTCCGGCCGTCCGCGCCGCGGAAGAGGATCACGAGCTTCCCTCGCTTGTTGCTACGCCCCGGTCCGGAGATCGATCGGACCGAGAATCGTAGCTTAATGACCACCGGCCTTGCCGCCCGTCTTCACGTTCGCCATCTGGACTGCCCAGGCTTGAAATCCCGGACAGATGACTTCCAGTCTCGCCAGCGCCTCGGCAGGGCTCGGATCAATTTTCGCTCCAGCGGGAAACGCCTCCTTCATCCTGGACAGAAAGTCGAGGCCTTCCTTCGCGTACACAGAAACGAGCCGAGCCTCAAATTGACGCTGATACCACGTCATATTCGAAGAGTCCCCGGCCATTAAGAGCGGGATTGTCTTCGGAAAATCGTCGAGGGACGTGTACTTCAAGTCTTTCGACGAGAGGTTGGTCATTGCCTCCACAATCGTTGCCGTTTCCGGTCGCCTCGACTTTTCATAGGCGTAGGCAAAGTAGCTCGCAAGCATCTCATTCAGCCACCATGACCCCTCCTGGCTGGGAGGGGAAATGCCGTATTGGTAAACGAGCCTGTGCCCTAGCTCATGCAGAATGGGATGCATGATGAACCGGCGGGCCGCTTCGTCATAGCCGAGATGCACTGAATCGAGCAATCGGCGCGTTTCTGGAGTTTCATGGATCTTGTCGGCCAGCAGGCCCTGTGTGATCACCCCACCATCGTCGGCGGGTATGAACGCGACGTCGAAGGGGACGTAGGTCATTCCGTACGGAGGGACAAGATGGTCGGGCCGCTGCTCCAGGATTCTGTTCCAGTCGTTCTTGTCCAGTACGGCCGCGACGATATCCAAATGTGTGCCAAGCTTCTCTCTGTAAAAGCGCAAACCGTCTTCAAGAGCGGCCTGCACCTCAAGTGCCCGTTCTTTGCAGCACGCGCTGTAGTAGACAGGGATTTCTCCTGGCTGATTCGACAGCTTCAGCTTGAGAAGGGCCTCTCGGTCTGCGTATCTCTGCTGAGCCACCGATCCGGGGACAAACAACAGGAGAATCGCAACGAGAACGGCCCTAGACATACAACGCAAATGCACTTCGGTCTCCATGAAAAGAGATACTGTTTCTTGGCGGCCAATTCTACACCGGCCGAATCCAATCGCCATGTCGTCTCCGCTGATGGCAGGACCTGGCGACAGACGGGGCGCTCCCTCACCCACCGCCCCGCCATTCATCGCCCTGCTGGCGGTTCGTATCTAGATCCAACCGAAATCTTGTCAAGCCCCTCCCGCAAAAATAATTGGCAACTCCTTCATTCCAAAAGAAAAAAACTCCTCCCCATTTTGCATACTATTTCTCAGAAAAGCGCACACTCAAACTAAGCATGAAACCAGCCCACAATCCCGACTCAAGCTCGATCCATGCACCCCGGCCGCTCCCGTCCACCGCCCACTGTCCACCGTTTACGCTGCCTTACCCCTAACTTCTTTCCCATCTAGATTCTGCAAATAAGTCCTTTTCTATCTAGATTTTAGCGCGGGACACCCCCGCTAACCCCAACAAAGCAGGGAACTTATTTACAGAATCTATCTTTTTTTTTTTGCGATCCAGGCCTAAAGTAACCCTGCCCTGCCCGCTTTTCACCGTTCACGCCCACTGTTCTAAAAAAAAGATCCTTAAAAACCGCCGTGAAACTGTGAACCCCTCCCAACCCTCCCAGAATCAGAAGGTTGCGGAGGGGCCCTCCACAGTTTCACAGGTCTTCCTAACCCCCTAATCCCTAACCTCTAACCCCTGCTTTTCCGCAGCTCCGCCACAATCTCCGCCGCCGCCGCCCGCGCCTTGTCCGCCTGGTCCGGCGGAAAGCTGATCGCCCCCACCCGCGCGTGCCCGCCCCCGCCGTACCGCTCGCACACCGCCGCCAGGTTCACCATGGTCGCCGGGTCCGTCTTCGTCCACGGATTCGACCCCACCGCCACCTTCGTCCTGAAGCTCGATTTCGACAGCCCGATCGAGTACGTCGCGTTGGGATAAAGGTAGTACGGAATGAACTTGTTGAAGCCTTCGAGCGGATGGTCCGTGATGTCGAAGAAGATCGTCCCATCCCGCTCTTCCGCGCGGCTCCGGATCAGTTCCAGCGCCTGCTTGTGCCGCTCCAGCAACGGCGGCAGCAGTTCGGCAACAAACGGCTGCGCCAGCACCTCACTGAGCGACATCTCCGTCAGCAGCGGAATCAGCCGCGGAATGAACTGCGGGTCCTGCGACGCCTCAATAATCAGCGTCAGTTTCATCGCCGGCGCGGCCATCTCAACCGCCGCCTCCGCGCTCTCGTAGAGCGCCCCATCCACAATGTCCGCCCAGTGAATCAGGTCCGCGACCGGCGCCGTATCGAAGCCAAAGTGGGTGGCCGCGATGTGTGCGATAAAGCTGGTGCACGAAGTGTAGTCGGGATCGAAAAACTTGCGGTTGCCGCAGTCCGGATCCTGCTTGCAGGCGATAAAGTTTTCGTGATCCGCGGGCGTGAGAAACGCTGAGAGATGATGATCGAACCACCACGTAATCCGCGGCGACGACGAGTACTTGAAGTCCACGATCGCGTTCTGGTCCCCGCTAAACTCGCTCTCGTCGAACAGCGCCCCGGCCCGATGCACCAGGCCGTGGTACGCGTACGACGCGCCCGGCGTAACGCACTCCCGATGGAAACGCGTGAACAGGGAGGCGGAGCAGGCTCCATCGAAGCACTTGTCGTGATAAAAGACCCGAACCTGCACTTGTGCGCTCCCTTTTTCTGCGAAAACTTGAATGAGTGGAACTGTTAAGCATCAAGGGCTTGGCCCGTTGTGTCAAGGCGTTCCACCCGCCGTGGGGTCCAACCGGCGCGTGCGCGCATTGAGGTTCGTGGTTTCCGGGAACCCGCCAAGCAAGTCTGACGTAAGCTCTATTGATCCCGTAAAATGCAGCACACCGCGGTTTTTCGCCCCGAGGAGGGCTAATGAGCGACCAGGAGTTGGAAGTGCGGCCAGATTTGCCGCAGACGCAAGCGAGCGAATCTCCGCAGCAGGTTCCCACCGGGGCTCCGGAACCGCCGAGCGAAGTCTATCGCGGCCTGAAATGGATCTTTGTCGGCAACGACGGCCTGCGCGCGGGCTGGTCGGCGGGGATGTTCATTCTGATGTTCATCGCGATGGCCCAGGGCCTCGGCTACGCCTTTTCGAAGGCGCACCTCATCGGCAAGGGAGATCAGTTCTCGCCCCGCGCCACATTCTTTGGCGAGTTGATCGCATTCTTGGCCATGGTCATTGCCGCATCCATCATGGTTCTGATCGAACGGCGCGGCAGCCTGATGGCGTATAACCTGCGCGGCCCACGCCGCATCCAGCATTTCTTCGCCGGATTCGCCATCGGATTTCTGGCCTTGTCGGCGTTGATGGGCGCGCTGGCGCTGGGGGGATGGCTGCAATTCGGCCCGGTTGCGCTTTCAGGCGCGGCCATCGTGAAGTATTGCTTGCTATGGGGCGCCGCGTTCTTCCTGGTCGGCTGCGTCGAAGAGGGGATGTTTCGCTGCTATCTGCAGTTCACGCTGACCCGCGGCCTCAATTTCTGGATCGCGCTTGGCCTCGTGGGCTTGATGTGCGGCAACCTGCTGGTCCGTGGGATGCTGGGGATATCGCATGGCAACGGCGTTTGGGGCGTCTACATCATCGGCCTGATGGGCCTCATCCCCTGCCTGTTGCTGCACCTTAACAAAGTGCCGGGATCAAACTTCTGGCAGGCAGCCTGGGTCACGTCAACGCTCTTCGGCCTGGTCCACACCGGCAACAACGGCGAAAACTGGATTGGCATCTTTGCCGCGGCGGCGATCGGCTTCGTTTTCTGCGTGAGCATCTGGGTGACTGGATCGGCCTGGTGGGCGATCGGTTGCCACATGGCGTGGGATTGGGCCGAAACCTACTTTTACGGCGCCGCCGACAGCGGCAATGTAGCCACGGGCCACTACCTGAGCACGAGCCCGGCCGGCAACGTGCTGTGGAGCGGCGGGACCGATGGCCCCGAAGGCAGCTTGCTGGTGATTGGGATTATCGTGCTGCTGCTGATTGCGCTGCTGGCGATCTACCGGCGAAGGGAGTATGTGGTCGCTCCGGCGTTGGGACAGCTGGAGCAAACGGCTGGCTAAAGGCTGGACTCGGTCAAAGAATGAGTCAGGGCCCGACTTTTAGTCGGGCCGTAAAGCCGGAAAAAATGAACGGGGCTTTAGCCCCTGAGGACCTTTTTACAGTCCCCTAGCGGCTATCGGTTTTCCCATCCGGGGTATCCTGTTGAGGACCGATGCCGAACACCGACGCTGCCGATTTTCAATCTGCGCCTGCCTCCGCTCGTCCCCGCCGCAAGGCAAAGGGCCGCTGGCTGGGCAGAATCGCGTGGACCTTTGGCTTTCTGCTGATCATGCTTGTGGGCCTGGCAATCAGCGCCATTTTGTGGCTTCGTTCGGCTGAAAAAGCGGCGCTGCCTCAACTCGATGGTGATCTTCATCTTGCCGGGCTGTCTGCGCCCGTGACGGTGCGCCGAGACGCGCACGGAGTTCCACACATCGCAGCGGCCAGCGAGCAGGATTTGTTCGTGGCGCAAGGCTACGTGACCGCGCAAGACCGTCTCTGGCAGATGGATGCGTTCCGCCGCAATTCCAACGGCGAACTTGCTGAGTTGCTCGGCCCTTCGCTGGTTCGCCACGATACGGCGCAGCGTGTCTTCCAGTTTCGCAACACCGCCCAGCGCGTCTACGACCACCTGGCCCCGGCCGATCGCGCGCGGCTCGATGCGTATGCGCGCGGCGTAAATCTTTTTATCGACCAGCATCAGGACTCGCTGCCTGCCGAATTCAAGCTGCTCTTCTATAAGCCGCAGCCATGGAAGGGCGTCGACTCCATCAGCGTGGGCTTGATGATGGTGCAGACGCTCGACACGCACTGGGATGCAAAGTTGGCCCGCGAAGAGATTCGCGAGAAGCTGCACAATCCCAAGCTCGAAGGCGATTTGTATCCGGTCGGTTCGTGGCGCGATCGCCCCCCGACGGGAGCCGTGATCGATCTGACGCAGCCACAGTTGCCTCCGCCCACAAAGCCCGACAGCGATGACGAGGATGACAGCTCGCAGGCGGGGGCGGCGCCGATTACACCGGCCGACTGGGCCGCGTTGCGCAAGGACATGGGCCTGCCCGACTGCGAGAAATGCGCGTCAGGCTCGAACAACTGGGTCGTCGCCGGCAGCCACACCGCAAGCGGAAAGCCGCTTCTCTCGAACGATATGCATTTGGGAATCACGGTGCCGAACATCTGGTTCATGGCCGACCTCGCGGCGCCCGGGTTCCACGCTGCGGGCGTGACGCTACCGGGATTTCCCTTTGTGATCGCGGGCCACAACGAGCATGTGGCGTGGGGATTCACGGCCCTCTTCGCCGATGTGCAGGATCTCTACAACGAAACGCTCGATGGCAAAGGCAATTACCAGGGAACCGACGGCGCGTGGCATCCGCTCACCGCGGTGCACGAAACGATTCACGTGCGCGGCAGCAAAGATGTCGTCGTCGATGTTCAGTCCACTGAACACGGCCCGCTGCTGATGCCGCTCTTCGCAAAGCAGATCAAGCCGGTTTCGCTGAAGTGGACCTTGTACGACCCGAATCTGAATGCGCTGCCGCTCTACGAGATGAACACCGCGGCCAACTGGTCTGAGTTTTCCGCGGCGCTGGCGAACTGGTGCTGGCCCACGCAGAACCTGGTCTATTCCGACGATCAGGGTCACATTGCGTATCACGCAATCGGCAAGGTACCGCTGCGGCCGGGTGGATTGGATGGAGTGCCGGTGAGCGACACGACGCATGAGTGGAAGGGATACATCCCCTACGACGCGTTGCCCAGCGCGTTTGATCCGCCGTCAGGATTTCTGGCGACGGCGAACTCGCGGGTCACAACCGACACGACGCCGTATCCGCTGACGCTCGAGTGGCTCGACCCCTATCGCGCGGAGCGCATTTACAAACAACTGCAGGGACGCGATCACCTGACGCCCAAGGATCTGCTCACGGTGCAGACGGACATCTACAGCGAAGTGGACCAGGAGATCGGGCATCGCCTGGCGTATGCAATCGATCACGCGGGCAACCCCGACACCCGGCTGAAGAAAGCTGCGGACCTGCTGCGCAGTTGGGATGGCAAGCTGACAACAGACTCGGCGGCTGCGTCGGTGGTGACCGAGGCGCGCCATGCCTTCTGGCCGCTGATTCTCGAACCGAAGCTGGGCAAAGACCTTGCTGGCGATTATCGCTGGGCCGAGTCGGACTTTGCCGAGGAAGAGATCATCATGCACGCGAGTTCCGACTGGCTGCCGGCCGGCTACAAGAATTGGGACGAACTGCTGACCGACGCAGTGCGCAAAGGGATGGAAAACGGCAAAGCGCCGACGGATGTGGCCCACTGGACGTACGGAAGCTGGCACGTGATCGATATCGAGCATCCGCTCGCGCAGTTTCTTCCCTGGGTCAGCCGCATCGCCGGGACGGGCCCACAGCCGCTGAGCGGCGACGATACAACCGTGAAGCAAGTGGGCAAGGCATTCGGGCCGTCGCAGCGATTCACAATGGACTGGAGTAACATCGACGGGTCGACGGAAGACATCGTGCTCGGCGAGAGCGGCGATCCGTATAGCGCCTACTTCCGCGATCAGTGGAACGACTGGTACGGCGGAACGACCTTCGCGCTGCCCTTCAGCACATCGGCCGTCGCAGCGCAGACGCAGCATACGCAGCGCCTGCTGCCATGAACCACGAGGGGCCAGGGGTCAGAAATCGGACCGGGGTAGTTGGGACGGCCTTGATTCTGGTGGCTGCGGCGGTTGCGGTTGCGCCACAGTTGGTGCGCGGTAACTCCTGTGGGCACGATTTTGATTTCCATCTGCTCTCCTGGCTCGATGCGCAGCGAAGCTGGCGTCTGGGGATCGCCTACCCGCACTGGACGGCAAGCGCGAACTACGGCGCAGGCGAGCCGCGATTTGTTTTTTACCCGCCCCTCACATGGATGGCCGGTGCGGCGCTCGGATTCGTGATGCCGTGGCAGCTTGTCCCCATCATGCTCACGTTTCTCATGCTTGCCGGAACGGGGCTTGCGACGCGGGCGCTTGCTCACCAGGTCCTTGCTCGGCAATTCATCAACTCGGGCGCAGCGACGCTGGCGGGCTGCGCAGCCCTCTTCTCAAGCTACGCGCTGTTCACTGCCTATGAGCGCAGTGCTTTTGGCGAGCTAACCGGCGGCATGTGGATCGCGCTGCTGTTGCTGTTTGCGCTTCGTGTCTCGGTTGGAGATGCAGGTGGAAAGAGCCCTCTCGCACGAACGTTCGATCGAGCATTCGATGGGTCGACAGCAATGCTCGCGCTTGTTCTAGCCGGGGCTTGGCTTTCGAATGCACCGCTCGGCGTGATGGCGAGTTATTTGCTGGCTGCGGTTTCCATCGTCGCGGCAAGCACTGCGCGGTCGTGGGCGCCGTTGCTTCGGGGCGTGATCGCTTCAGGAGTGGGCATGGGGTTGGCTGCCTTCTTTCTGTTGCCCGCGGATCGGGAGCAGGGATGGGCTGCGCTCCAACTGGCGGCTGCTGATCCCGGAGAGAAGATCGAGAATAGCTGGATGTTTGCGCGCCACGCAGATCCCGCGTTGGCGTTTCACGACCAGGTGTTGCAGCATGCGTCCATCGCGGCGGCAGCGATGCTTGGTGTGGCCTTGATCAGCTTGCTGGTCTGCGCGCTGCGCAAGCGATTGCCGGGCGGCAGATGCTGGTGGATTCCGCTCGCGTTCATTCCGCTTATGGTTCTGCTTTTGCAGCTCCCGATCTCCCTGCCACTGTGGAATGCGCTGCCGAAGCTGCGCTTCCTGCAGTTTCCCTGGCGTTGGCTCGTCGTGGCCGAGGCGCCGATGGGCGTATTCCTTGCCGCCGCAATCTGGCCGCGCCGGCAAGGTGCGCGCACCGCCCTGGCGGCATGTTGTTGCGTTGTATTCGTGGCGCTGACGTGGACCTCCGCTTCGGCCTACTTTCAGGTCTGCGATGAAGACGACGCCGTAGTCGGCATGCTGACCACGTATCGCACCGGTGTCGGATTCGAAGGGACCGATGAATATGCTCCGCCGAGCACCGACAACTCCATGGTTGCCATGGGGCTTCCGGGGGCATGCCTTGTTACCGATCCCGAGGTCGTTCTGGGAGAGAGCTCAGGGCAAGACGATTCGGCGCCTGTCTGGGATTATCCGCAGCGCAGTTGTGATGAAGCGTATCCTCCATCGCCCGTGCGGGCAAAGAACGGCGCAGAGCACTTTGAGGTTCTCGCGGTCTCAGATCACGCCGGCTACTGGATTCTTCGCGTGCGTACCTATCCCGCATGGCAGGTCCGCGTGAACGGACACCCAGTGGGCGCAATGCCGCGCCGGGAGGACGGCCTCATGGCCGTGCCCGTTCCCGCGGGGCCCGTCCTGCTTACCGTTGATTGGACGACGACGCCCGATGTCGTGGCCGGAAGATGGCTCTCCGCGCTGGCTGCGGCTCTTGTCACAGCGCTCTGGTGGGTTGAACGGCGAAGGTTACACAGAGGTTTAATATCATGAGGATGGCTGCAGACGTAAAGTCGTTGATCCAGGAAGGCGCCGAACTGACCGACCAGGCGCTCGAGGAACTCTTGCCGAGCGTGCGGACGGTCCCGTCGTCGATTCATTCCGCGATGCGGCACTCGACCTTTGCCGGCGGCAAAAGGCTCAGGCCGGTGCTGGCGATCCAGGCCGCGGTGACCATTGCGGGCGAAGTGCCGGCGGGAATCGAGCGCCTGGGTGCGGCATTGGAGATGCTCCATACGTATTCCCTGATCCACGACGACCTGCCGGCTCTCGACAACGACGATTTGCGGCGCGGCAAACCCACCTGCCACGTGGCCTTCGGCGAGGCAATCGCCATTCTCGCCGGCGACGCTCTGCAGACGCGCGCATTTGAGGTTCTCGCCGGTCTGGATACGCCGCCGCAGGCCACGGTCGAGATCCTTCGCCTGGTCGCCAATGCGGTCGGGACAGTCGAGGGCATGATCGGCGGGCAGGTCCTGGATCTCGAGAGCGAACATCTGCGGCCCACGCCCGAGCTGGTCGAGGCGATTCACCGCGCCAAGACAGGCGCGCTGATCCGCGTCAGCGTGGTGACGGGCGGAATCTACGCCGGGGCCAAAGCCGAGGACGCTGCGCGTCTGGATCTGTTTGGGCGCAAGGCTGGATTAGCTTTTCAAATTGCCGACGATGTGCTCGACTTGACCGAGGATTCAGCGCAACTCGGCAAAACGGCAGGCAAAGATCTAGCCACCGAAAAGGCAACCTGGCCCGCAGTCTATGGGCTCGAGCAGAGCAGGCGCGATGCAGCCCAGCTCATCGAGGAAGCCTTTGCCGCTCTTGACCCCTACGGCAGCCGCGCAGACGGGCTGAAGTCAGTGGCCCTTTATCTCGTCGAGCGGAAAAATTAGACGGTGCTCTCTGAAGACGACATCCTGACCGCCCTGCGCGATTGCTTCGATCCGGAAGTGAAGCTGAACCTTGTCGACCTGGGGCTGATCTACGGCGTCGCAACAGGCCCCGATCCCGATTCGACGCCCAAATGGCCGCGGCAGTGGGTCAAGGTGACCATGACGCTCACCACACCGCAATGCCCGGCCAGCGGACTGATCTTCGAGCAAGTCCACAACCGCCTCGCCGGCATGCAGCAGATTAGCAAGGTGGAGGTTGACCTGGTGTGGGAGCCCAAATGGACGCCTCACCGCATCAGCCCCGCAGGGCGCCGGCAACTGGGGATCTAGCGGTGAATGACCCTGTGTAGCCGCTCCCGCTGATAGGCGAGTTCTTCCACCGAATCCTTCACCTGATCGAGAAGACCCTGCACCTTTTCAACGTAGCCGGGAAGAGCATTCCAAACCCCGGCGATGGCCTCCTGCTGATCAAGGGCGACGAGGGTGGTGCCAGCGGCAGCAGCCACCAAACCCGCTTTGCGCTGGCCAGTCAAAAGGAGCAACCCGGCTGCGAGCAGGGACCCTCCCGCGACGATCTGCGTCCAGTTGGTCTCTTCCGATTCGTGGGACTTCATTCTGGGTTTCACGTCGTATTCCTTCTTTGTAAGCGGGACCACTGCCATAGAGTCTCCTTCTTCGTCCCGCGGGTCAAATCCGGGGATGGTGGGGCCGAGGTTGAGTGCCGACTGCTTGCTCAGAGACCACGTGCCGGCAAAAGGTTGTCTTCTAGTCGAGATCGAAGTCACGCAGCGGCTTGCCGGCGGGCGCGTCTTTGGCTTTGCGCAGCGCCTCGGCAAAACGCTTTTCAAACAGATCTTCCTTGTTCTTCTCCGCCTCCACCGACTGGCGGAAAAGCGATTCCTTGCGTTCATCATGTTCGCGCATGGCCTGCGCTGCTGTTTCCAGATCTTCAAACATGCGCTTGCGGGGTGCAGATGTGTGACTGATGACCACGCCGGTCGTGCCGTCGATGTGGATCATCGCCCCGCAATCGGGACAGGCAACCTCGAAGATTTGTTCCTTTGCCTTGGCCATTTCACCCCAGATTGTAAGCGCTTCGGGCGGCTTTTCCCAGTGGGGTCGTCCAGAAAGAAAAGGCCCTGCTCATGGGCCAGATTCACCGGTCGGGTGCCCCATCCATGCGCAGCATGGGTGGGAGTCCATGAACCCAATCACTCGGAGCCCTGCTTCTAGTGCTTGGCGCTGGCCGCGCTAGCCAGCTTCGCCTCGGCTTCGGCGATCACATGCAGAGCTTCGTCATACGCCTCTTCGCTGTCGCCGGCCTTGTTCCACATCTCGTGGCCATGGTCGAGTTGCTTCTGGGCACGGTCCACCTTGATCTCTTCCGGCTTGAGGGCGTCGTTGGCAAGAATCGTTACGCGGTCGGGCAGCACCTCGACGAACCCCCAACTGACGTTGTAGCGGGTCGCCGCGCCGTCGGTGACGCCATGCATGGTCACGTCACCGGCGCCAAGCTCCGACAGAAGCGGCGCATGGCCGTAAAGCACTTCCATATAGCCGGAAATGGCCGGCAACTCAACAGCCGCTGCCGTGCTCTCGAACAAAACACGTTCCGGCGTCACGAGACGTACGCGCAGCTGGTTGCATTCGTCTGCCATGGGGCTCCTTTCAGTCGCGCCAGGGGTCAGGGCTCAGGGTTCAGTCTCCGACATCGAGGATTGGGTCGACCCCTTGATCCTGCCAATGGCCTTTCTGATCCCTGACCCCTGAATCCTAATCCCTGTTTTTACGCCGTTGCCTTCATCTTTTCGGCGGCTTCCAGCACTTCCTCGATTGCGCCCTTCATGTAGAACGCTTGTTCGGGGATGTCGTCGTACTTGCCTTCGATGATTTCTTTGAAACTGCGGACCGTGTCGGCAATCTTCACGTAGCGCCCCTGCATGCCGGTGAACTGCTCGGCGACATGGAACGGCTGCGACAGAAACTTCTGCACCTTGCGGGCCCGGGCCACGGTGAGCTTGTCTTCCTCTGATAGTTCGTCGATACCAAGAATGGCGATGATGTCCTGCAGGTCTTTGTAGCGCTGCAGAATGCGCTTCACGCCCTGGGCCACGTCGTAGTGCTCGTCCCCTACGATGCGTGCGGAGAGAATGCGCGAGGTCGAGGCGAGTGGATCAACAGCGGGATAAATGCCGAGTTCCGACAGAGGACGGCTCAGCACCGTGGTCGCGTCAAGGTGAGCAAATGTCGTTGCCGGCGCAGGATCGGTCAAATCGTCAGCGGGTACGTAGACGGCTTGTACAGATGTCACGGATCCCTTGCTCGTCGAGGTGATCCTCTCCTGCAGCTCACCCATTTCGGTGGCCAGGTTGGGCTGGTAGCCGACCGCGGAAGGCATGCGGCCGAGCAGCGTGGAGACCTCAGAGCCGGCCTGCGTGAAACGGAAGATATTGTCGATGAAGAGCAGCGTGTCGCTCCCCTCCACATCCCGGAAGTATTCGGCGACCGTCAGGCCGGTGAGGGCGACGCGCAGGCGGGCTCCGGGCGGCTCGGTCATCTGGCCATAAACCAGCGCGCATTTTGAGTTGGCGAAGTCGCCGGGCTTGATGACGCCGGACTCGGTCATTTCAAGCCAGAGATCGTTGCCTTCGCGGGTGCGCTCGCCAACGCCCGCAAACACCGAGTAGCCGCCGTGATTCTTGGCGACGTTGTTGATCAGTTCCATGATGACGACGGTCTTGCCCACGCCGGCGCCGCCGAAGAGGCCGATCTTGCCGCCCTTCAAGAACGGCTGGATCAGATCGATGACCTTGATGCCCGGTCTCGAACATCTCTTCGTGCGTCGTCTGCTCGTCGAAGAGCGGAGCAGGCCGGTGGATGGGCATGCGCTGCTTCTCGCCGATAGGGCCGAGCTCGTCGACCGGCTCGCCGATCACGTTGATGACGCGGCCCAGCGTCTCTTTGCCCACGGGAACGCGGATGGGCCCGCCGAGGTCGATGACCTTCATGCCGCGGACCATGCCGTCGGTGGCTTCCATCGCGACCGTGCGCACGCGGCCTTCGCCCAGGTGCTGCTGCACCTCGAGAATCACGCTGATGGGCGTGGGGACGGTGAAGCCGTCGCTGGTGACGCGCAGCGCCTGATAGATGGGCGGCATGGTTGCTTCTTCAAACTGCACGTCGACTGCCGGACCCGAAACCTGAATGACTTTGCCGATGTTTTCTGCCATGAAATACAGCTCCTAGCTTCTAGCCTTAGCTTCCAGCCTTTTCTTGTCGCTCCGAGCTCTGCATTGCCTTTCCGTCTGTACTTCAGAATGGAAAGCTAGAGGCTGGAAGCTAGCGGCTAGAAGCTGCTTTTTACAGTGCCGCAGCACCGCTCACGATTTCGATGATCTCCTTGGTGATGGCGGCCTGACGCACGCGATTCATATGCAGCGTGAGGGCGTCGATCATGTCGGAGGCGTTGTTCGATGCTGAGTCCATGGCCGTCATGCGGGCCGCATGTTCGGCGGCGACCGACTCGGTCATGGCGTGATACAGCAAAGCAAAGATGTATTGCGGCAGCAGCGCTTTGAATAACTCCTCGGGCGGCTGCTCGTAAATGTAGTCCACTTCCGCAGTGCCGAACTTGCGGTCTTCCTCCTCGACTTCCTTCGTGTCTTCCGGTTCGAGCTCGATGCCGGCCGACATTGCGGCTTCGCCGGCGCGCTCGCGCTCTTCGGCCGAGGGCTCGGCTGCGCCGGCAATCTCAGGCTTGCCGATTTCAACAATGGGCAGCAGCCGCTCGACGACCAGCCGCTGCTGGATCACCGACTTGAACTCGTTGTAGACGATGTAGGCGGCGTCGATCTCTTCGTGAATGTAGCGGGAGATGATCGTGTGCGCCAGCTCCTCAACCCGCGAAACCTCGAGCTTGATGAGCATGCCGGGGTGATCGCCCGTCACTTCGACCTGGCCGCGTGCTCTCGCGGACCTGCGCGCGTATGGCCATGCTCGTCGGTCTGCTCGGCGTAGACGGCTGCCGGATAGCGGCGGCGCATGAGGTCGCGGCCCTTGCGGCCCACGGCTTCAATGTCGATCTGCTTGTCCGGATTGCCGCGCGATGAACTGATGCGCCATCTTGAGAATGTTGGCGTTGAACGCGCCGGCAAACCCCTTGTCGCCGCTGACGATGATGAGCAGCACCCGCTTCTCGGGCCGCGCGACAAACAGCGGGCTGCGCAGGTTGCCGGTCTCGGGATCGACGATCTCGATGCGATGCTTCAGCGACTGAAGCACGCTGGTGATCATGCGCGCATAAGGGCGTGCGGACATCGCGCGCTCCTGCGCACGGCGCAGTTTGGCGGCCGAGACCATCTTCATGGCCTTGGTAATCTGCCGCGTGTTCTTCACGCTGCGGATACGACGCCGGAGATCGAGTACGTTTGCCATCTTTTAGTTCACAGTTCGTAATTCGTAGGTCAGTTCACAGTTCGTAGTTCACAGTTCGTAGTTTTTGGTTCGCAATTCCCAGCTCTTGATTCGCAGCTGTGAACTGCGAACTACGAACTATGAACCTTACCTAGCCACTGCTTCCTGGCGGTCGGCGACGAAGTTCGCTTTGTATTCCTTGAGAGCGCTGTGGAGACGGGTCTTGAGGTCGTCGTCAAACTGCTTCTTCTTGGTCAGGTCGTCGACGAGAGCGGTCTGCGCCGCGTCAAGATACTTGTAGAGACCGTCTTCGAAGGCGCGGATGTCGGAGATCTTCAGGTCGTCCAGATAGCCCTGCGTGCCGGCGAAGAGAATGATCGCCTGCTGTTGCCATGTCAGCGGCTGAAACTGCGGCTGCTTCAACAATTCGGTCAGGCGCTGGCCGCGGTTAAGTTGCTTCTGCGTCAGCGGGTCAAGATCAGAACCGAACTGCGCGAATGCCGCCAGCTCACGGTATTGAGCAAGATCAAGCTTGAGCGTCGAACCCACCTGCTTGACGGCCTTGATAGCTGCCGAGAAGCCGACGCGCGACACGGAAAGCCCGACGTTGACCGCCGGGCGGACGCCGGAGTTGAACAGATCGGTTTCCAGGAAGATCTGGCCGTCGGTAATCGAAATGACGTTGGTCGGAATGTATGCCGAGACGTCGCCGGCCTGCGTTTCAATGACAGGCAACGCCGTGAGTGAACCGCCGCCGCGCTTGTCGCTCATCTTCGCCGAGCGCTCAAGCAGACGCGAGTGGAGATAGAAAACGTCGCCCGGATACGCTTCGCGGCCCGGCGGACGGCGCAGCAGCAGAGAGATCTCGCGATACGCCATAGCGTGCTTGGAGAGATCGTCGTACATCACCAGCGCGTGGCGTCCCGAATCGCGGAAGTACTCGCCGAGCGCGGTCGCCGCGTAGGGGGCGATGTAAAGCATCGGGGCCGGCTCAGATGCGGAAGCGGCCACGATGATCGTGTGCGTCATGGCGCCCGCTTCAGTGAGCGTCTGCACCACTTGAGCAATGGAGGACCGCTTCTGGCCGATGGCGCAATAGATGCAAATCAGGTTGTTCTTGGCGTTGTTGATGATGGTGTCGAGCAGCACGGCGGTCTTGCCGGTCTGGCGGTCGCCGATGATCAGTTCGCGCTGCCCGCGGCCAATGGGAATCATGGCGTCGATGGCCTTGAGGCCCGTGGCCATAGGCTCGCGCACTGGCTGGCGATCGATGATGCCGGGCGCCAGGCGCTCGATGGGCAGCGAATCCTTGGTCGCGATGGGGCCCTTGTCGTCGATGGGCTGGCCGAGTGCGTTCACAACACGGCCGATCATGCCCTCGCCCACCGGAACGCTCAGAATCTTCCCCGTGCGCTTGACCTCATTGCCTTCGCTGAGTTCGGTGTAGTCGCCGAGAATGACGCCGCCCACTTGGTCTTCTTCGAGGCTGAGCGCGAGGCCGGCAATGCCGTGCGGAAAGGCGAGCAGTTCGCCTGCCATGACCTTATCGAGGCCGTGGATGCGGGCAATGCCATCGCCGAGTGAGGTGATGGTGCCGACTTCGTCCACCTGAACCTTGGAATCGTAATTCGCGATCTGCTCGCGAAGAAGCTGTGTTATCTCGTCTGCCTTGATCTGAGCCATTGCGTTCCTCAGGGATCAGGGATCAGCAGTCAGGGATCAGTTTTCGCGTTTGGTGCCGCGAAGTTTCAATCCCCGAGTCCTGAAGTCCGTCCCGATTGCTTTTCCTACACCGTGGTTAAATCTCAAAAAGTCTCGAGTCTCCGATCGGCATTCTGATCCCTGACCCCTGATCCCTGTTCCCTGCCGACTTCAGTCGGCAGTCAGCGCTTCTTTCAACCTGTCTAACCGGCCGCGCAGCGAACCGTCATAGACGGTTGAGCCGATGCGCACTACTGTTCCGCCAAGAATCGACGGATCGAGCTTGAAACTTGCTTCGACGCGCGCGCCCGCCAGCGTGCCAATTCCCGCCAAAAGCGCGTCGCGCTCTTTGGGCGCCAACTCGCGCGCGGTCACAACCTCCGCCTGCCGAATCCCCAACTGGTCCTGCAGAAGCTTGCGGTAAGCAGCGGCAACTTCGTACACCGCAGCGATGCGATCGTTGTCGATAAGCACTGCAATCAGGTTGCGCAGTTCTTTCTGGAGCTTGAGCTTTGCGTTCATCGTGTCGAGAAAACCGACCTTCTGCTGCGCAGGCACGGCGGGATTGATAAAAAACTCGCGCAGCGCCGGGCTGCCTTCCCATGTGGCAAGAAAGTCGCTGAACTGATGATCGATCGCGGCCGCATCAAGGTGCGCAGCGGTAACAACTTCGAGAAATGCGGTGGCGTAACGGGAGACAAAGGCAGCCATTAGTTGAGCCCTCCACCCGTCATATCGGCCGTGAACTCGGCCAGAAGCGCGCCATCTGTTTCGGGTGTGAGATTGATCTGCTTGGCGGCCTGCTCGACAGCCAGGTCGGCGGCAAAGGCACGCAGCCCACGACGCGCCTGTGCGGTGACGTTGCCAATCTCCTGCTCGGCCGACTCGAGAATCCGCACCCGCTCCAATTCGAGCGAGTCCTTGATCCGCCGCTCGTCTTCGATGCTTTCGCGCTCAACCTCCGCCCGAAACGAAGCAATCTCCTGGTCGAGCTTGGAGAGCTTGGCTTCAACGGCCGCCAGACGGGACTTCGCCTCCTCGCTGGCCTTGCGGGCTGTCTCAAGATTTTCGCGCAGGGTTTCAGAACGCTTCTTCAGTGCCTTGGGAACAAACTTTGCCAAAGGGACGATGATAGCCAGCACGATGATGACGAAATTGATGAACTCAAAGATGCGCGACGTTGCTTCCACTGGCTGGTGGATTTTGTTCGCAATCCACTCGACCAGCGCCGTGTGGCGATATACGTTGTTCTCTTCGGCCTCTTCGACCTTCACCGGGCCATGGGGACGCGAGTCGTACGAATCCGGTGCGTTCGGTGCGGGCGTCGCGGATGGAGAGGCCGCCGGAGACGCATCCTGCGCGGCAACCCGCACCGGCAATGAGATGGCCCCGGATGCCAGCACTATCAAAAGAAAAAAGCGAAGGAGCAATTGGCCCAGGCGCGCTTTGCGAAAGGAATAATTCAACGCGAACCCCCGGCGGCCTGCGGCAACACGGCGCGAACTACCTGATTCGCCAGGTCGACAACCGAAGCCTGAATCGAACGTCGCGCCGAGGCGGCATCCGCCTCAATCTCGGCGGCGGCCTGGCTGACTTTGGCGCCGGCAGCCTTGCGGGCTTCATCCAGCGCTGCGTCGCGCTCCGTCGTCCACTGCTTCACGCGCTGTTCACGCAGCTTGTACACCTCAGCCCGAGCCTGACGAAGTTTCAGAGCATATTCCTGGGCGCGATCCTCGGCGTGGGCAATCGCTTTGTGGGCATCTTCGATCGCGCCTTCCGTTCGCGCACGGCGCTGTTTCAGCGCGGCCGTGAGCGGAACCTGGATCAGAAACTGGTAGCACAAAACCAGCAAAATGAAGAGCAGGATCGTGGGCACCGAGCCGATAAAAAGCGCTGCGACTTGTTGGAAGATTTCTTGCATGGTGGTACCGGTTTGCTTCGGTTCTGTGGATCGTTTGTGCGCGGTGGAACACCCTTTTGTATCAGGGGCAGACCCCCAAGTCAACGCCGTCTGAGGCGTTTAACCGGGCTCTTGTGACTGTTGTCACGGTGGGGTGATTTTGTACAAAAAAGAACTTGCTTTCGAGCTAAACAAGCCTAGACTAAGAATACCACCTAGACCCGGTTCAGGGTCCAGCGGGCTGTACAGCTTGAGGAAGTCCTTCCACTCCTCAAGCCTGCAGCCCGCTTCTTCATTTTGTGCGCGATTCCAGACCCAATTCCTGCCTCCGATCCCTTGCGCTACGGATGGGAAACAGGGGGTTTGCTCTTCTCAAGTAGTCCTTTGGTGCGCAGCCATTTTTCCAGCAGATCGGGCCACGCATCCAACGCCTCATCCCCCTTGCCAAAGCCGCTCCCATGGGTCCCGGTCTCAAAGATGTGCGCCTCGGCGGGCACGCCGGCCTTGACCAGCGCTTCGTAAAAGCGCAATCCCTGCTCAACCGGAACCGTCCGGTCATCAAAGGTGTGGTACCAGAATGTGGGCGGCGTCTGCGCGGTAACGAACAGATCGGGGGAGTATGCCTTGCGCAGTTCCTCGCACCGGTCCATGACATGAAAAAGCTGGCAGTAGCTCAGATGCGACGTGTCCGAGGAAATGGCGCCGATCCAAGGGTATCCGAGGACCAGGTAATCGGGCCGGCTTGAGGAGCGCCCAATGGGATCATCCGCGTTCTCGTCTCCCGGAACAAATTGGGTGGCCGCCAGCGCCGCGAGATGACCGCCTGCGGAAAACCCGATAAGGACAATGCGATTGGGATCGATCCCATAATCCAGCGCCCGGCCGCGCACCGTCTGGATGGCCCGCCGCGCATCCAGCAAAGGAATCGGAAGCAAATACCCGTTCGACGACAGCCGGTAGCTAAGCACGAAGGCGCGAAATCCCCGAACCGTGAACCAATCTGCAACTTGGCGCCCTTCAAGATTGCCCGCGAGGTGCGTGTACGCGCCCCCCGGAAAAACGACCACCGCCGACCCATTCGCCGTGCCGGGTTGGGGATCGAAGATGGTCAGGGTGGGGGTGTCCTCGCAGGCCTTGCCTTTGGCCTGCGGCGCCTCGCCGGGCCAGAGACGGACGGTCTGAATTCCCAGATAGGGATTGTTCTCGCCCGCGATCGCGCACGGCTCTTTTTGCGGCTGGGCGGCGAGAACGGCGGAACACACAAGCCCGAGGACTGCAACCAGTTGCTTCAATTCACGCCTCCGCTTTGCTGCACGGGATTATAGCCAGAGAATGCTATGGCCGGGACAGGAGTTCTCCGCTTGCCGGCTGAGTTCCTCCGAAAGTTCGAAGCCGTTTCGCGCAAAGAAATGAGCCGCTCCCAAAACCCGCTCCTGAAGAGCGCCGGTTGGGTAGATCGCGTTGATGATCGCTTCAGCGTGGCGGCCGAGCGAGGCCTCCCGCTGCATTTGGAAGTTGGCCGCAAGCCGCCGCAGTCGATTCATCTGATAACGCATCTTGCTGGCCGCAGTAGTTGCCGAGCGGCCCAGCCCCTCATCGAGCTTGTTCATCCACTCGAGCAAGGGGATGAGTTCTTCATCCAGAGCATTTCCAGCAGCAGCCAGTTTGCGCTTGCCTTCGATCGGTAGCGCGCGAGCCGCGAGAAGTTGCGCCAGCGAATCCTGAGTTTCAGTGAAAACCCTCTCCGGCGTGAGCTCATGGGAGCGGAGAAGATCGCCGATAGCCGGCTCAATCAGCGTCGCCGAAAAGCGCGGCTGAAACGTCGTAATGCGCCCAAGAATCCGCTCGTACAAGACCGAAGATTGCGCGAAATAGGCGATCTCCGCCGGGCCGCCAATGGTCAGGGATGTGGAAAGCAGGAAATCCTGAAAGACCGGGCGCAACAGCGCGGAAGGCGAGATACGCTCCGGTTCTGCCTCGAGGATGGCGACTAGTTCCGCCGTCGAGAGGGCCCTCTTGCCGGCCTGCCATAACCCTTGCGGTTCGGCAGCGGTCGGCGCGGCCCGCTTGAGGGCAATGCGCGCTCCAGTGCGGTCGTCTATGAGGAAAAGAAGGCTCGATTGCGGCGCCACCGCTACCTGCACGTGATAGCCGGCCGCTTCAAGAGCACGGTTGCGATCGAGCAGAGCAGCGTGCAGCTCGTCGGCACGTTCAATGGCCGCGCGGAGAATGGGAGCGCCCATCCGATGTACGGCGCGTCCTCCCGCATCGAGAATCAGCAATCCCTGGGCAGCAAATGCCTTCGCGTAGAACGACTGAAACGCCTGGGCGAAAGTGTTGCCGGGCTTATAGGCCTCGGCCAGCGCGTCCATAGCATCGGAGGCGCCGAGCAGTCCCCATGCCTCGTCAACGAGCGCGTTGATCGACTCATCAAAAATGAGGCCGCCGACAGGGCGCGCTGAATCGGGAGCCGCGGAATATTCCAGCTTGCGCAAACCGCGCCGCTCGGGCAAGGTGACGTGATTGATTTCGGCGAAATCGTGGTCTTCAGTTGCCAGCCAGAAAACGGGCACATGCGGATCACCGCTGCCGGTCGCCTGACGAGCACGCGCAACCGCAGTGGCCGCCTTGAACGGGGTGAACAGCGGTCCACCAAACAGGCCCACCTGCTGGCCGGTAACAACAGCTCCCGCGCCGGCGCGCAAAGAGTCGAGTGAACCCGCTGCTGAAGTGGCAGGATTTTGCTCGGCGAGAAGCTCTATGAGCTCCGGCCAATGTGCGGGGATCTCCGGACGATTGTGCCAGACGGATTCTGAAGACGACGCCCCATAGAAAGCGCGTGCCTCAGGGGCGTCGGCGCAGAAGTCCAGGAAGAGCCGGCTCAGGCCCGGCGCGACGGTTACGGGATGACAATCTGCGCTCAGCAACTCGGGCACGTCCGGCGATTCCCTTCCTGATGGGCTTTGTTAAGGATGCCACGGCGGACTCCTACGATGCAGAACTGATTCGAAGCCGCACTGCGTATACTTTGCTTGTTCGAACCGCGAGGAGAATCCCAGCAATGGCCACCAGGAAGACTGCCACCAAGGTGAAGACGAAAAGCAAGCCGAAGAAGCGAATGATCACTCCCTCCAAAGAGGCGCCGAAAGGCTCGAAGTTAACCGCGGAGCTGGTCAGCTCGAAGGTGGTCTTCCAGGGAAAGCTGTTCCGGGTGATGCACGACAAAATCATCGAGCCCGATGGCACCCGCCAGGAGCGAGACGTGATCCGCCACAATGGAAGCGTCGTGATTCTGGCTCTGGACAAATCGAAGAAAAAGAAAGATCCCTACATCGTGATCGAGCGGCAATATCGCCATGCAGCCAACCAGTATTTGTGGGAGCTGCCGGCCGGCAAGCTCGATCCCGGCGAAGATGCCCTGACGGGCGCCAAGCGCGAGCTCGCCGAAGAGACCGGGTACAGCGCGAAGAAGTGGAAGCCCCTGATTGAATACTTCGCAAGCCCCGGCTTTCTGGGCGAATCGATGAAGGTATTTACGGCGGAAGGGCTGGTCGCTGGCGATGCGCACCCTGAAGAGGACGAGCATATCGAGTTCCGGCTCGTGCGACTGTCTGAGATCCTGAAAATGATCGACAAGGGCGCAATCCTGGACGGAAAGACTCTGACCAGCATTCTGTTCTACGCGCGAAAACACTAAGGGACTGGCCAAGGAATTGAGTCCCTTAGCTTTGCGGAACAGGGCGAGGGAGCCGGCCCTTTGTCCCCAATCAATCCCTTGTGCCCAGTCCCTAAGCCCCTAAGTCCCTGAGTCCCTTAGCCCCTTTGCTTTGCGTCCCCGAGTCCCTGAGTCCCTTTGCTTTGCGTCCCGAACCAACTTTTTGCATCACCCGCGGGAAATCCCATTCAACCTTTCCTGAGTTTTTTGCGTCTTATTGTGTACCGAAGGATAGTCCCCGGAATTTCCTTTCGGTCACTTCACGCACGATCACAGGGAAGGTAGGAGCCTGTGGCTCAGTACAAAGGGAAGGTCAAGTGGTTCAACAACGCCAAGGGATACGGATTCATCGGACGCGATGACGGGCCGGATGTATTCGTCCATTATTCGTCGATTCAGCTGGACGGCTATAAAACACTGAAAGAGGGCGATGAGGTCGAGTTCGATATCGTCCAGGGTCAGAAAGGTCCTCAGGCGGATGCCGTGATCCGCTATAAGGACGCCGCCCACACCGCCGCTTGACCGCGCGACGGATTCGGCGTTTGTGCGTTTCCGCCTCGCAGCGGTAAGCATTTCTATGGTCAATTGCCCTCGGTGTTCACCGCGACACAGAAATGTGCCGCGGTGAATCGCGTCTGCGCTCCGCAGAACTCGGGTGCCCTGGATACGGCTCGGGCCCCTGACGGATACTGATTGTCGGAGACCTCGCTCGATGGACAACCCCACCATGGCCCGGCTGCTCTCAGAGACCGCCGATCTTCTCGAAATTGATGGCGCCGACAGCTTCCGCATCCGCAGCTATCGCCGCGCCGCCGACGCCGCCGAGCAAACCACCGTCGACTTGATGGAGGCGTCCAAAGACAGCGCTCGCCTGCTTGAGATTCCCGGCATCGGCAAAAGCATGGCCGCCAATCTGCAGTCCATCGCGGCCACAGGCACGATGCCCCTGCGCGAAGAACTGCTGGCCAAATACGGCGCCGGCCTGCTTGAACTGCTGAAACTCCCCGGCATGGGTCCGAAGACGGTCGCGCTGCTGTGGGACGCCGCAAAAATTTCAACCATCGATCAGCTTGCCGAGGCAATTGACGCCGGCCGGCTGGCTGGCCTGCCCCGCATGGGGCAGAAACAGATCGACAAGCTGCGCAAAGGGCATCGACGACTATCGCCGCAGCTCCGGCCGATTCCGCATCGACGTGGTCGAAGACGCCGCGCAACGAATATCGGCCTATCTACTGGCCTTTCCCGCTGCCGATGGAAAAGGCTTTGAGAAGGTCACGCCCGCAGGCTCTCTGCGCCGAGGCCGCGAGACCGCCGGAGACCTCGACCTGCTCGTGACCGGCCCGGCCTGCGCTCCAGAAAACACCGCGGCCGCGGTCGAGTACGTCGCCGCCTATCCCGGCATTCACGACATCATCGCCAAAGGCGAAAACAAGGTCAGCTTCCACGTTGTCGACGGACTCCAGGTGGATGTTCGGCTGCTTACCGGCGGCGTCCTACGGGGCTGCCCTGCAATACTTCACCGGCTCAAAGGCGCACAACGTAACGCTGCGCCAGCGTGCCCTCAAGATGGGCTACACGCTCAGCGAATGGTCTCTGGCACGGCTCGACGACGGTTCGACTGTCGCGGCCGCCACTGAAGAAGAGATCTACGCGGCCCTCGGGATGGACTGGATGCAGCCCGAGATGCGCGAGAACCTGGGCGAAATTGAAGCTGCGGTACGCCGTGAATTGCCGCGGCTGATTGAAGCCTCAGACCTCCGCGGCGACCTGCACATGCACACCACCGCCAGCGATGGAATCAATTCCATTCGCGAGATGGCCGAGGCGGCAATCGCGTGCGGGTATGAGTACATTGCCATCACCGACCACTCGAAAAATCTCGCCATGATCAACGGCCTCGATGAAAAACGGGCCCTCGAACATATGCAGCGCATTCGCGAAGTCGACAAGCAGATGGAAGGCCGGATCCGCATCTTCACCGGCATCGAAGTCGACATTCTGGCGGACGGCGCGCTCGATCTGGACGACGAAGTTCTCGCCCAAATGGAGATCGTGATTGCCAGCGTCCACTCACGGTTTGAGCAAAGCCGTGAAGAGATGACCGCGCGCGTTCTGCGGGCGATCGAAAACCCCAACGTCAAAATCCTCGGCCATCCGACCGGCCGCCAGTTGCTGCGCCGCGAGCCGTACGCGCTGGACACTGGGCGCGGTCTTACGCAGAGCCGCTGAATTGGGCGTCGCCGTGGAGCACAACGCCTCGCCGGAACGGCTCGACCTCAGCGACCGCGATCTGCGTCTGGCCAAGGAACTTGGCTGCAAAATTGTTATCGATACCGACGCCCACGACGCGCGCGTCCTGGGCAGGATGGAATACGGAATACGGCAACTCAAGCGTGCATGGCTCCGGCCGGAGGATGTGCTGAATACGCTCCCGGCCGATCAGTTCCTGGCCGCCTTGCGTCCACCTTCGTAACCTCTGCGGCCCATGCCTCAGTCATGCCTAAGGGGATGCCATCGGACTTTCCTGTGCGCTCGAAATTGATGGCCGATTCCGCACTTCCGAGTCTAAGATTAGGTCGTTATGAGCCTCCTCCATCAAGACACACCCGACCAGATCGACGACGCAGCCCGCGGCGAAGAATTCACCAAAGGATCCAGTAACCTGGTCTACGCCGGCCTGCTTAGCGGCGGTCATCGTCACCGCCTTCATCACCTTCTATGTCATCTCGAATCGCAAAGAGCCCGTTGCGATCGGCGACGTCGAGCAAGTGTGGGTGCATCCGCAACACACTGAAACTTCAGGCTTTGATGCCAATGGCGCTCCAATGCCCAAAGAAGTTATGGACCAGATTTACGTCTTTGCCCAGGTCAAGATTCACAACCAGAGCGCGCAACCGCTCTTTCTGCGCAATGCACTTGTGAACGTCAAGATGCCCGACGGGATCCACTCAAGCTACGCGGCTACGGCGGGCGATTACGACCGCGTCTTCGTGGCCTATAAGGATATGCCGGTTCCCCATCTGAATCCGCTCTCACTGCAGTCGACCATCGCCCCCGGCCAGACTGTGGAGGGTGAGATTGTGGCTGCTTTCAAGATGGACAAGCAGCAGTGGGACGCGCATCAGGACCTGAACTTTACCGTCGGAATGCAGTATCAGCCCAGCCTGACCCTCACGCCCCACGCCGCCATCATTGACCGGTAGTCGGTGGCACCGGCGCGTTCTTCGGCGTCGATAGATAGCCGGTAACCGTGTTCTTCGCGCTGACCGTGTTCACCACAATCTCATAGAGCATCGGGTCTTTGCCGCTGTAGAACTGCAGTGGCTCATTCAGATTCTTGTCCTTCTTCTCGTACTGCTTGTCGTCGGAGTACACCACGAGCGTGAATTTGCTCTTCTTGGCGTCAGCCTTCTTCAGTTCCAGGCTCACCGTTCCCACCGGCTTCTTCTGTCCCTTCACGAGCGTGAACTCGTAATAAGTGCGGTCCCCCTTGTGCTTGAGAACCTCGAGCTCGTCGCGGTTGCGGGCAATCAGGGTGGAATGCCCGTCAAGATCCCCCTTCATCGAGGTGAGCTGCGCTACCGCAGTGGCCAGATCGCTCTGCGTCTTGGCCACGTCGGTCTTCACGCCGCCCACATCGGTCTTCACATCAGTGACGGCGCTTGAGACTTGGGACACTTGCTGTTCTGTCTGCTTCTGCTCGGTCGCCAGCTTGGCCGAAGTTGCTTCCTCGCGCGCTTCCCGCTTCAACAGCTCCTCGGCGCGAGAGTCCAATTGCTTCTGCGTCAACCCGAGCGAAGTGCTCAGCTCGTCGGTTGCAACTTTGAGGCGCGCATCGGTCTCGCGCAGCTCCGCTTCAAGCTTGACATTCTGCTGCTTGGCTTCGCTCAATTCGCTCTGCTGGGTCGAGAGCTTGCTGCCCAGCGTGTAGCTCCAAATCAATCCGCCCAGCGCCGCGACAAGAGCTACTGCGATCGCCGCCATAAATGCGCCTGAAAAACTTCGCGGGGCATTTTCAACTTCATCCGTCATATTGTCTCCTTCTTGCTGGCGTTCCTCTTGCAGGCTGTTGCCGGCCTTCCGCCAGGACTTCGCCATTGTATTGGATCGATCGGCTGGTTCGGCGCCTACCCAGAGAAGGCGTCATAACCTCTTCGTGCCGTGTGCATTCCCGCAGAGTCAAAGGTTCACAGCCGTCTGACCAGAGGCAATCCGGGGAAGTACCAGCATAGCGGATCATCGCGGCTCTCAGCGCAAAAATCAAGCCGCAGTGCCCTTGATCCGGGCACAACCGTAATCTCTTCGGTCAACGACAGCCGTTCAGCGCAGCATCATCACCAGGAACCAGGCATTCAGTCCCGCGATGAGCGCGGCAACAGACCAGGACAACACTTTCAGCCACGGGGCGTTGACGAACTCGCCCATGCGCTTGCGGCTGCTGGTAAAGATCACGAGGGGAATGACGGCAAAGCTCAATTGCAGGCTGAGAATCACCTGGCTCAGAAGCAGCAGCTTCTCGGTTCCACGCTCTCCGGTGAACGCAACAACGATGATGGTGGGGATGATCGCGATCGACCGTGTGATCAGCCGGCGCAACCAGGGCGAGACCCTGAGCTTGATGAAGCCCTCCATCACCACCTGGCCGGCGAGTGTTCCGGTGATTGACGAATTTTGACCGCTGGCCAGCAGCGCAATGGCAAACACAGTGCTGGCTCCGGCCGCGCCGACAAGCGGAGACAAAAGCTTATAGGCATCCTCGATCGCGGCCACTTCAAAATGCCCGCTGCGATGAAAGACGGCCGCCGCCACAATAAGAATCGCGGCGTTCACAAACAACGCAACCGTGAGGGCGAGGGCCGAGTCCACATTCGCCATGAAAATGGCTTCGCGCTTCCCTGCCGGCGTCCGCTTGTAATTGCGGCTCTGCACGATGGAGGAGTGCAGATACAGATTGTGCGGCATCACCGTGGCCCCGAGCATGCCGATAGCAATGTAGAGCATGGCCGGATTGCGCACGATCTGCGACGAGGGGATGAAGAGATTCGTGAAAGCCGGCCAGTATTCCGGCTTCGACAGAAACAACTGCACCCCGAACATCGCAATGATGGTCCCGATGAGCACCATCACCAGAGCTTCAATCCAGCGAAAACCAAACCGCTGCAGCAGCAGGATCAGCAGAACGTCGAGCCCGGTGATGAGGACGCCGTAAAACAACGGAATATGGAACAGAAGATTCAGCGCGATGGCCGAGCCGATCACCTCAGCCAGGTCACAGGCGGCAATGGCGATCTCCGCGCCGATCCAGAGAATGTAGCTCGCAGTCCGGCCGTAGCTCTCGCTGCACATCTGCGCGAGATCGCGCTCCGTGGCCACGCCCAGCTTGAGACTCAGGCTCTGCAGCAGGATTGCCATCAGGTTTGAGGCCATGATGACGAAGAGCAGCGTATAGCCGAACTGGGAGCCGCCGGCAATGTCAGTGGCCCAGTTGCCCGGGTCCATATAACCGACGGAGATCAGAAAGCCCGGACCGAGGAAACCGAGAAGACGCCGCCAGCTCACCGGCGAACGCGAGATCGAGACGCTGGAGTGGACCTCGGGCAGAGACCGCTCGGCTGGCTCGGAAATTGTTGACGTGATCGGGTTCATCAATCCTGTGGAGAGCCGAGGGAGGGCTCAACCCAAGTATGCCACAGATAGTTAATCTTAGTTAATATAATTTATTAATATTAAATTACTCAGGCGTGCGATGCCCTCAACCAGACCGCCTCCGCCGCTGGCCGGCCGAGAATAGCGCTGCCTGCAGGTAGCTCAATGGAAACGGTTTGATCGTAATTCTGGCTGAGCGACCCGCAGAGTCTTTCCGGGCCCGATTCCGCTGCCGTGAAGAAACAAAAGTAACTTGGGATCGCGCTCCTGAAGGCTGGCAACGGTGTAATCGCTGCCCGCCGGAGCCTCAGACAGGGGAACTTCGCCCCGCAGCTTTCGCTCCGCGGGGCTCTCGGGAAGCACCGCGTTTCCGTGCGGGCATGCGCCTCCCTCGCCGAGCCGCTCTTTGAGCTTGGCTTCAAAGGCCGGAGAAACGGCGTGCTCCAGACGCTCCGCTTCCTCGTGGATCTCGTACCACTCCATGCCGAAGATCTCGCTCAGCATGCGCTCGATCAGGTGGTGGCGCAGCGCAGTGCGAAAAGCCGTCTCGCGGCCCTCCGCAGTCAGCCGCACAATGCCGTCCGCACCCACTTCGACCAAGCCGTCGCGCTTCAGCCGCTTCAGCGCCATGGTGACCGCGGGAGCGGAAACTTCAAGCCAGTGGGCCAGCGTTGCGGGAATCACCTGGCGACCCTCCGCCTCCGCTTCAAGGATGGCCTTGAGGTAGTTCTCTTTCGAAACGTGGATGGAATCTTTCATTGCTGAACTGCAATCAGTCTAATCGCATCAGCGTGCGTCGTAAGCTTGACCCCCGGGCCGTAAGCCGAAAGGCGCGAAGAAATGAGTCAGGGCCCGACTTTCAGTCGAACCAAGAAGCGCCTTTTATCGCGTGGGCTTTAGCCCCTGAGGGCTGTTCTCCTCGAAAGACGCAATGGACAAAGTCATGGCAGCCCCCCAATGGCTCCCTCTACCAACCCAGGGCTTGCTCGGAAACGTAAAATGAGCACATGGGAAATCAGTATTTGTCGTTTGGGCCTCGTGACGGGCGTGGCCGGTTTCGTCGTGAAATCTTCATCGGAATACTTCTGCTCGCAAGTCTCGCGTCCACCGCGCCCGCCCAGGAGAACACCCCCTGGTCGCCCGTGATCCACATGTTCGCCCCCCCCAACTGGATCAACGATCCCAATGGCCCGATCCTTGTCGACGGACAGTACAACGTCTTCTTCCAATACAATCCCTTCGGCGATCAGTGGGGACACATGAGTTGGGGCCATGCAGTCTCCACCGACCTGGCCCACTGGAAGCAATTGCCCGTCGCCATCCCTGAAGAAAATGGCGTGATGATCTTTAGCGGATCAACGGTCGAAGACCGCGACAACACCAGCGGCCTCTGCGGTACCGCGGGACAGAAGACGCCCGGCTGCCTCGTGGCGATCTACACGGGCAGAACTCGCGGCAAATCCAACCAGCAATCCCCCCGTCGCAGAAAAGCAGACGCAGAACATCGCAGTCAGCAAGGATGCCGGAAAAACCTGGACCAAATATTCCGCGAATCCCGTGCTCGATCTGGGCCTGAAAGATTTTCGCGATCCCAAAGTGATCTGGCATGCGCCCACCCAGAGTTGGGTGATGGTGGTTGCCCTTCCTGACCAGCACAAGGTGCGCTTCTATCGCTCGAAGAACCTGATCAAGTGGGAGCTGGCCAGCGAATTTGGCCCGGCCGGAGCCGTCAGCGGCGTGTGGGAATGCCCGGATCTGATGGAACTGAAAGTCCGCGACTGGAAGGGCAAGCCCGAGGGAGTGAGCCGCTGGGTGCTCAATGTCAATCTCAATCCAGGCGGCCCGGCCGGCGGTTCGGGCGATCAATACTTCGTCGGAAGCTTCGACGGGTTTCGCTTCATCGAGGACCATCCTGGATCGGGTCCGCACTGGGTCGATCGCGGCCGCGATTTCTACGCTGCCACTTCCTTCTCGAACATCCCTCGCCGATCAGGACCGTCTGATGATCGCGTGGATGAGCAACTGGCTCTACGCGGACAAGCTTCCCTCACTTCCAGGACGAGGCGAGATGACCGTGGCGCGGCATGTGTTTCTTCGCGAGTCTGCGCCGAAAACAGTCACTTCGTCGCAGGAGCCGCTCTCGCTGGTGCAATCAACCTGTGTTGCCGGTTCCAGTGCAGAAGCAGGATACGGCATGGTTCGGCAATGCCAAGTTTCAAAGCGTCGACGGACGCCAATGCGCATCTGGCCGCGGCGAAGCTGCAAGGGAGCGCCTATTTGCTTCGACTGACGCTGGCCGCAGGTGATACGGCCGAAGCCGGTATCCGGCTGCGGCGAAGCTCACTCAACCCCAACGAGGACGCGGCGGAAGAAACAGTAATCGGCATCGATCGGACCACGGCCAGGATCTTTGTGGACCGGAGTCACTCCGGGCGCGTCGATTGGTCCCCAGGCTTTGCGTCCCGAGTCTGGGCGCCCTTGCGGCATCCCCAGGCGGTTGCAAACACGATGGAGATCGTGGTCGATCACAACTCGATCGAGGTTTTCGCCGAAGACGGCGAGACGGTGTTAACCGACCTGATCTACCCGGCGGCGACCAGCACGGGGCTCTGCGTTTTATGCGTCGCCCACCCCGCCCGGCTCGGCCCCGGCAACGATTGGGAATGTTGAGTTCCTGCCCCTGGATCAACCCTGCAAAGTAATCCACCAGAAACTCCGGCGTCCCCTCGAACTTTGTGTACCCCATCCATGCGCAGCGCGGATGGGAATTTTAAGAGGCGGGTGCCCCCGAGCCTGCCCTGAGCCTGTCGAAGGGTCCCTCGCACTTGGGGACCGGGGATTCGATTCGTCGTCGGGTCCAGCGCTACTGCTTGACCCTGACCTTGGGCTCGACGGACAAGCCCGGCCGCAGCACATGGTTGGGGTCTTCGTTCTTCAGATCCGTGAAGTCGATGCGCACCGGAACGCGCTGCACCACCTTCACGTAGTTGCCGGTCGCGTTCTCAGGCGGGAAGAGCGAGAGCACGGAACCGGTTGCGCCGCCGATCTGCGTCACCTTGCCGTGATAGGTCTTGCCCGTCGCGTCGACGTCAATCTCGACCGGCTGGCCCGGACCCATCTGCTTGAGCTGCGTCTCCTTGAAGTTGGCCGTGACCCACAAATCCTGCAGCGATACGAGCGTGAGCAGGTTCTGCCCGGCGGAAACGTTCTGGTTGATCTCAACGCTCTTGCGCGTGATGATGCCCGCTTCAGGAGCGACGATCTTGGTGTAGCTGAGGTTGAGCTTGGCCTGATCGAGCTGCGCCTGCGCCTGCTGCACCTGCGCCTCGGCGGCCTTGGCGCGTGCATTCTGCGCCGCAACCTGCTGCGGGCCGGTCTCGGCCTGTTTCAATCCCGCCTGAGCCTGAACCTCTTTCTCATGCGCCAGGCGCACGCCGTCGTTCGCCGCGCGTTCAGAAGCCTGCGCGTTGGCAAGCGAAGCCTCCGCGCCCGCTTCCGCGGCAACGGCAGCATCGTACTGCTGCTTGCTGATGACGTCTTTCTCGACCAGCGGCTTGTAGCGCTCCAGATCCTGCTGCGCCTTGGTGAGGTTGGCCTGCGCTCCCGCCACGCTGGCGTGGGCAGCCTGCAATTGCTGCTCAGCCTGCGCGATCCCGGTGACCGCACCGCTCACGTCTGAAGCGGCCGAGCGCAGCGTGCTGCCGGTGTTGATGGTGGTGATGGGCAGGTTCACAGCGGCCGCGGACTCATTGGCCCTCGCGGTGGCCAGAGCGGCCTCTGCGTTTTCGACCGCGACCTGAAAGTCCCGCGGATCGAGATCGGCGATCGGATCCCCGGCATTGACCACCTGGTTCTCGTCCACGTCGACCTTCAGCACATGGCCGCTGATGCGCGAGCTGACCTGGATCAGATGTCCATTGACCTGGGCATCGTCGGTGTCCTCAGAGAAGGTGGAGCGCCACCACAGACCGACCGCAACCAGCAGAATGACGAGGACGACAACCACCACGATCCCTCTGCGGCTGCGCGGCGGCGGCGCGGACTCTGTTTCTCTCACCGGATCTTGTTTTTCCTGGGTTGCTGTTGTTTCCGCCACGGCTACTTTCCTCCCAAATAAACTTGATAGTTCTGCCCTGCCCCGAGGGCCCGCGCCAGGCTCAGCTTGGCCACATTGTGGCGATAGAGACTGGCTACATACGTGTCATTGGCCGTGGTCAGGGACTGCTCAGCCTGACTGACGGCAAGGTTATCGCTGACCCCATTCACATAGCGATCCTGTGCCTCTTTCAGCGCTTCTGTGGACAAATCGACAGTGGATTTTGCCACTTCGACCTGCTTCTGCGCGGCCTCGATATCCAGCAGAGCATCGCGCACATCGGCATCGATCTGCGCGCTCTTGTCGCTTAGGTTGGCGCGCGCAATATCGAGCTGTGCCTGCGCGGTCTCCGCCTCTCCACGCAACGCAAACTCATCGAACAGCGGCACGCTCAGAGTACCGCTGGCGTCCCCGGTGCCGTGCGAATGGCGAACGTTGACGCCAATATCGCCGTAGTCACCACTGAACTTCACGGTCGGCAAGCGGTCCGCCGTAGCAGCCTTCCGTTGATCCTCAGCGCCCTTTTGCGTTTCCACCAGCGATGCGAGGTCTTTGCGATTCGCGTGAGCCTGCTTGATGGTCGCTTCCACGTCGACCTGGTCAAACGCGGCATAAGGGGCTTTCTCGCTCAGGTTGAACTGCTGTGCCAGCGGCAGCCCGATAGTCCGCGCCAGAGCCAGCTTGTCTTTCTCAAACGCATTCTGGGCGACAATCAACTGCTGCTGCAGAGTCTGATAATCCACCCGCGCGCGCAGTTCATCGAGCAGCGGCGCTGTGCCCGCCTGGTGATTGGCAACCGCTTGATCCAGAGATACCTTGGATGTCGCCACCTGCGCCTGGACAGTTGAAATTTCCGTTTCATCGGCGAGTGCCAGCAAATACGCGTTGCCGACGGTGAGAACCACCAGGTCGCGCGCATCCTGCGCCGAGAGTTGCGAGGCGGCAAAATTATGCCGCGCCGCCATGTACTGTCGCAATGAGTTGACGTTCACAAGCGACATCTTCAGCGTTCCGCGAATATCGGTATACGCAAAGGGGCCAATGATCGTGGGAAAACCCGGGAACCGCAAGCCTTGCGCGGCGAGATCGGACTGCATCTCCGTCTCCTGAATCGTCGCATCGACGGTGGGCAGCAGCGTCTGCAACTGGCTGAGGCGCTGACCGCGCGCCGACGCCGATTGCGCGCTGCTCAGGATCACGCCAAGATTTGCCTTCAATCCACGCTGAATTGCCTCATCGAGCGTCAGATCGATGGCGCCCGCCGTGGCTTCCCCAGTGGCGACGCTGCCCTGATAGCTCTGCTGCGTTGGCCCCGCAGCCTGCGGAGGCGCCAACCCGATCGACTGCTGCTGGCCCAATCCCGGCAGACCCACGGCCAGCGAGACAAACACAAACGACAGACCATAAGCCCTGGTCTGATTCGGCCATTTTCCAAAATTTTTAAACGAGATCAAAGTCGGTCAACTCACAGGAAGCGCGGCTGGGTCGATTCTCAAGACAGGACGCTTCAGCTTGAAACTGTTTTCTCTTGAATGGATGCGGTATCCCGCAGGAAAGGTTCGTAAATGCATTGTAACGAACCTTGACCCAGTGGACAGTGCACAGTGAACAGCGAACCCCCGTCCCGGGAGGAACGACCGATAATAGCCCAGGACAAGCGAAGCGCAGCCCTGGGAACACGCCCCCCAAAACGGGCAGCCCCGTAGGGGCGAAGGACGATCTCTTTCGGGAAGAAGGCCGCTTTTACCGGGTCGAAGCCTGAATCAACTGCGAGGCAAGCGAGCACAGACTCTGCCGGGTCAGCTCCCGGACCGCATCCGGCGTCCACCCGGCCGCTTTTTCGCCGCCGTGCTCGACAAGCATTTGCGCCGTTTCCGCAGCCGAAAACCCCGCAACGCCGCGCATCACAAAAATGACCCGCATCGCGGTCGGAAGACTGGCCAGCCATGTCCGAACCCGGTTCCGCTCCGGCCCGGTCATCATCTGCTGCAATTCCCTGCCCGAGTCGCCCACGGCATCCAGATCGTCATCCTCAATGCAGGTCGCGGCATGCTCCAGGCCCTCAGGAGCCGCAAGGCCAGCCGCGTCTCGTTGCCGCAGAGTGTCCAGCGCCGCCTCACACAAAACACGCCGCGCATTACGCCGAGCCTCCGCCGGATCAGGACAACAAGCCAGGTCGACGTCGGCAATGGTGGTCTCCACCAGCCGGGCCCCGTCTTCGCCCTCGCCCACCAGCATCGAAGCCATGTTGTACAGGCCGGCAGCAATCTCGTCGAGCAGCCCGTCCATTCCGTCCAGGGCCTGCGAAACCGCCGCGTCATCCTTCGGCTTGCCATCGAGAAGACCCTGCAGCCGCCGCGTCAAATCGCCCGCGCCCTCCAAAAGCGGCTCCGCTGGGATCAAGCGGTCAGTCGACACGTCGCTTGCTGGAAAGAATTCTCTACTCATGGGATTAACTCCTCGACGGGGATCCGGAGTGGGGAAGCTACCCCTCTATCCTCAACCCCCGGGCCAATCGAGTCAATTTCCAGGAAGCGTTCCTTGCCCGTCGCGGACGCGCAACTGAGCCCCGCGCCTTGGCAACTCGGCCTCACTCAACCTTTTCCAGCGTGAGATGAGTCGCGTATTCCGAAACTTTGCGATCGGTTACTGAAAAGCCAAGCGCTCGCAGATCCAGCCCCTCAAGCAATAGTTCCCCTTGACCGAGTAAAACAGGCACCGACGCCAGGTGCACGGAGTCGACGAGTCCGGCCCCGAGATACTGCCGTACGGTTGAGACCCCTCCTCCAATCTTGACGTCTTTATGGCCCGCAACTTGCTTCGCGCGCTCGAGCGCGTCCTCGATTCCGCCGGTCACAAAGTAGAAAGTCGTGCCGCCTTCCATCACCAGAGGCTCGCGCTCGTAATGGGTGAGAACGAAGGTTGGCGCGTGATAAGGCGGATTGTCGCCCCACCAGCCCTTCCACGAGTCATCCAGCCATGGGCCGCGCACCGGACCGAACATGTTCCGGCCAAGGATGAAGGCGCCGAAGTTGTCCATCGCCCGATGCGCAAATTCATCGTCGATGTCTCCCACCGATCCGCCCTCTCCTCCGTGCATTGAGCGGAAGGTCTGTGTATGAAAGAACCATTGGAACAACTCGGTTCCGCGCTTACCAAGCGGATCGCTCAGGCTTTGCTCAACCCCAGCACTAAAACCGTCGAGCGAAACGCCAAATCCCGCCACACGGATTTTTGACATCGGTGCTCCTTCCTTCCATCGTAGGCGACAATCCTGCATTGCGGCTCCCTGGACCGGTCCAGTGCCTCGTCCTTCGCGATATTGAGTGTCTTACACCCGCTGGAGTTGCCCCACCGTCCATTCGGACCCAATACCGCCAAACGCGGGACTGACACGATTCCCGTTTTCTTCGCGCCTACCCCCCAGGATTTCTCACCCCCTTAACACCCTTTACCCCATTGATCCTGTATGCATTCCCTGTCGGGTCTTTTCTCCCCCCAACCCACTTCCCCCATGCCTTGCCCGAGGGAAAAGCGGTAGACTGCCAACACGGCGCACGGACGGATCGCAATGCCCAGAATCTCAACCAAACAAAAGCTCTTTAACGGCCGCGACTTCTCCTGGATGCAGTTCAACCGGCGCGTGCTCGAGGAAGCTGAGGACCCCTCCAATCCGCTCCTCGAGCGGGTCAAGTTTCTCGCCATCACCGCCTCGAACCTCGACGAGTACGTTGAAATTCGCCAGGCCGGCCTCATGCAACGCATTGAAGACGGCTACCGCGAGCAGGGCTACGACGGCAACCGCCCCGACGAGTCCCTGGCCATCTTGACGGCCGAGATCCACAGCTTCGTTGCCGCCCAATATCAATGCTGGAATCACCAGTTGCTCCCCGAGATGCGCAAGCAGAACGTACGCCTGATGCCGTGGAGCGAGTTGTCTGATGATCAGCGCGCCTTCGCCCAGAGCTATTTCCAGCGCGAGGTCGATCCGCTTCTGACACCCATCTCCATCGACCCCGCGCACCCCTTCCCGCGCGTCCTCAACAAGGCGCTTTGCCTGGCTCTCTTGCTGCGCGCCAAGCGCCGCAGCTCGGGCCCGCAGGTGCTCGGCGTGGTGACGGTTCCGCGCGCGCTGCCCCGGTTTGTTCGCTTGCCGGCATCCGATGGAGCATCCGATTACCTGCTGCTCCAGGATCTGATTGCGCAGAATCTGCGCCGGCATGTATCGCGGCTACGAAGTGCTGGCCCACGCCGCCTTTCGCGTGACACGCAACTCGAATCTCTACTTCGAAGAAGAGGAAGCGCGCTCGCTGCTGGAGACGATTCGCTTCGAACTGCACAACCGCCGCAAAGGCGATGCCGTGCGGCTGGAGATTGAAACCGGCGCCGATCCTGAGATTGTGGAGCGGCTCCGCGTCAACTTCGAGCTTGAGGCGGACCAGGTGTTTCGCGGCGAGGGCCCGGTGAACCTTTCGCGGCTCATGTTTTTCTATGGAGACGTCAACAGGCCCGACCTCAAGTTCGCCCCGTTCGCACCCAAGCCGCTGCATCTGAGCCGCAAGTCGGCCAACATCTTTGAAGAGCTGCGCACGCACGACGTTCTGCTCCATCATCCCTACGACTCATACAATCCCGTGGTCGAGTTTGTGCAGCTCGGCGCGAAGGATCCGGCAGTGCTCTCCATGAAGCAGACGCTCTACCGCACCAGCCAGGACTCGCCCATGTTTGAGGCGTTGACTGAAGCTGCCGCCACCAAAGAAGCAACCCTCGTTGTCGAGCTGATGGCGCGCTTCGATGAAGCCTCGAACATTCGCTGGGCACGCAACATGGAGGATGCAGGCGTACAGGTCTTTCACGGGGTGGTGGGACTGAAGACGCATTGCAAGCTGGCCATGCTCGTGCGCCACGATGAAGACGGCGTCACGCGCCGTTACTGCCACCTCGGCACCGGCAACTACAACCCCGTGACCGCGCGCTTCTACACCGACCTGAGCCTTCTCACCGCCGATCCGCAGATCACCGAGAAGGTCCACATGGTCTTCAATTACCTCACCGCGCACGCCGAGATCGACGACTATCGCCCGCTCCTGGTCGCACCGCTCACCATGGCGGAAAGCTTCCTCGGCCTCATTCGCCGCGAACAGGAGCATGCCCAGGCAGGCCGTCCCGCTTACATCATCGCCAAGATGAACGCGCTGCTCGAGCCCTCGGTGATTGAGGCTCTCTATGCGGCTTCGCAAGCCGGCGTGCAGATCGATCTGATCGTCCGCGGGCTTTCCATTCTGCGGCCCGGGGTGAGCGGTCTCTCAGAGAACATCCGCGTGCGTTCCATCGTCGGTCGTTTTCTGGAGCACTCGCGCATCTTCTGCTTCGCGAATGGCGGCAATGAAGAAATCTATCTTGGATCGGCCGACTGGATGCCGCGCAATCTTTTTGAGCGCTGCGAAGTGGTCTTTCCGGTGCGCGATCAGGCGGCGCGAGCGCGCATCCACAGCGAGATTCTGCCCGCCTACCTTGCCGACACGGTAAAGGCGCGCTTGCAGCAGCCCGACGGCACCTACCTTCGCGCTTCCAAATTGCTCAAGGACGCACCGCGCTTCGGCAGCCAGGATTTTCTGATGCAGCTCGCCGAAGGAAAAACCGATCTCGAAGCGATTCCGAAGCCGGCGATCGCACCCACCGCCCCTCTCGCGAAAACAGAGGCCGGCAAGCCGAAACGTACCAAAGGCGCGCGCAAAACTTCAGAGGTCGCCGTCACCGCCGCAGACTAGCCTCGTTCGGTCAGCAGCAACGGGGAACCCCACGTGCGAGCTTTGTAACAAGGGCACGGCTTCAGCCGGGCCGCAGATGCGACAAAATAAGGGACGGGCTTTAGCCCCTGCGAGGATCTCTTCGGGATTGTCGCCACCCTTTCGAGTTTTTCCGCACGACATCACCCACCCGAAACCGCGCCCAAACCTGCTGGCAGCAACCATCGCCCCCCACCACGGTAGGACACTGTGAACTACGAACTATGAACTGAGAACTGTCCTTCCTCACTTTGCATCCGGCACAACCAATACCTGCTGCGGGCTCGAAACTTCCGTTCCCGGCGCTTTCAAATTCAACTTGAACGAATCCACTGAGGGCTTCGATCCTGCAGGCGCAACAAAGCCTAACTCGTATTGATTGCGCAACCGCCGTCCCAGTTCATCGAGGAAGGGCTGAAACGAAACAGGATTTCCCATCCCCTGATAGAAGCTGCGCCCCCCGGTTGCCTGTGTCACTTCCTGCATCAGGCTCTGCCCCGCGTTGTCCGCGTAGCTGCTCTGGTCCGCGCGGCCCTGGTTCTTCCAATAAATCGCGTACACAACCAGCCGGGCTTTCACGGCGTCGGAGATGGCGGCAAGAACGTACGGATCATCGGGATCAAACTGCCGCTGATAGGGATCCAGCCCATCGCTGACCATGACTACCTCACGGCGTGCCTGCGGATTGTTCGATGGCCAGTTCTTCGCCAGATCGGAGAGACAGAAGTAAGGGCTGGCATCGGATCCAATCGAGCCACCGGGAAGATGAAGCTCCTGAGTCACCTGGTTGTGATCCGCAGTCAGGGGCCCCGACAATGTCGCGCGCCCGTTCTGCATGTAGCCAACCGTGACGTTGATGTTCGGCGGCAGCGTCTTGATGAAGCTCGCAATCTCGCTCAACTGGGTGCCGAGACTGCTGCGCGACGCGCTGTCCATCAGCACCACAAGCTCAATTTGGTTGGTGTCCTTGTAGGGCTGCCACACCGTGACCTTGGCATTTTTGCCATTGACCTTCACCGACAGATCCTGATTAAGAACGCTGGGCGGCATGGCCCCGCCATCCTGTCTCGGCAACACTGTAACCACCGCTTGCCCGTCGCCTTCCTGGGCGATGATGGGAGCTCCAGCGACAACCAAAGCAGCCGCAACGATCGTTAATTTGAGTAAGCGCATTGCAGTTTCTCCTCTATTCAGGACTCAACCCGCCCGAAAAAGTTTACCGAGCACCCCACCGAGTTAGATGCGTCATGGGCGAACTCGGTATCATTGTTTCAAGCTTCATCTCGCTTCTCTTGAGCATGCCGCTTCGCAGTTTGGAAGGACTCAACGTGCCCAATCCGCCACAGGCTTTCTCGGGCATTACTCCGGAAAAATTTGCAGCACTGCTTCAAAAGGCGAAGGATGCCGGATTCGACCTGGCCGGCAACTCCGGAACAGCCCAGAAATTCGGCGTCGAAATCTCCTGGAGTTACTCGCCCGAGCATCAGATGCTCACCTTGCAATGCCTGCGCACTCCGTTCTTTGTCAATGCAGACGACGTCGATGCGAAGTTGCAGTCGCTGGTTCGTGAAGCGCTGGGCTAAGGAACAAGGACGGCGGCGGTTCTCATACAATCAGAGATGTGGCGGCCTCTCTTCTCACTTCCTCAAGGCGCGAGGCTCATTCTCGCCCGATTCACGCAGCCGCGGCTCCGCTCCGGTTGTGGCATCTACTCTCGCTCGATGCGCCTACAGTTGCGGTCGTCTGGGCGCTGGCCTTTGCCTGGGCGGCCCGGGTCAAGCTGGAGTTGTGGGTGCCCATCCTGCTGGCGCTGATCACGTGGGCTGTTTACCTTGCTGACAGGATTTTCGATGCGTACTTTGCGTTGCGTGCGGGCCGCCTAAGTTGCCTGCGCGAGCGGCACATCTTCCACTG
>CAWBSV010000012.1:0-150919 GCA_963791505.1 uncultured Acidobacteriaceae bacterium | reverse complement strand
GAACCAGCACCGGCCCTTCGTGTCCGCCCTTCAGCATTCCTGCGCGCGTCTGAATACTCAACCCGCCACGATGGTTCATTCCGCCGTGGCATCGGTAGCAGTTGGCTTGAAAGATCGGCTGCACCTTCGTCGTGTAAAACTCGGGCTTCGCCGCCTCATCCTGTCCCGCTGCCTGCACCGTTCCTGCCCGTAGACCCCAGCCCGATCAGCGCAATAATCGCCACCCCGAAACCCACTGCCGTCCTTTTCATCATCCCTCCCCTGTTAATCGACAAGTATACGGAACCCACCTCGTTACTTACACGATTGCTCATCAATCTTTAATGTAGAAGTTGCTCTGGCGTTCCCGCGCCTCCGAAAACATGATGCGTTTGAACGCCCCCATACCGGCCCTTCTGGCGCTTGCAGCACTGTATCTATTTCCTGCTAGCAGCCTCGCCACACCAATGCATCACCTGGCCCACAAAGCCACCGCTCCGGCGCAAAACACCGGCTCACGCGAAGGTCCGCAGCCGAACCAGCGCACGCTGCACAGTCCAAACATCACACCACCGCAAAGGACGCACCCGTAAAAACGGCACGCGTCCACACGCATGTCGACACCGAAGCGCCATCATCTTCGTGCAGGCGGTTAGCTCTCCTGCTCCCGAGATCACGCGGCCAGAGTTGACGGCGTACGGGAGCCGCGCCGCAAAAGGCTACGTCGGAGGACTTCCTAAGGGCGGCCTCGCCAGCGCAGACGGAGACTCAACCGGCGGTGGCGATTCATGGAACGTCTCGTCCGGAAGAGCTGAACGAAACCGGGCCAGCTACGCGAGCACCAGCTCGTAAACCGGTATCCGCTGCAAAGCAGATATCGGTGGCTAAGCCGGTCCCCGTCGTCAGCGTCATTCGCCCGGCGGCTGAAAAGCCGCAACTGGCCAGCGTGGAGGAGGTGGCGTCGACGCCAGTCATTCTGCCGAATCTCTACAACAAGCGCGGACACCTCATCGTGCCTCCGCCGCTGAAGGGCTCGCACGAGATTCTTGTCCATCAGAATGAAGTTGCCGATCGCGACGGCCTCGCTCGCGTTCAGAACGATGATGACCTGCTCGATATGCGCGAGAAGAAGATGCTGGTCGGGTTGCCATGTGAACGAGGGCCTTCAGGTCGACGACCGGCTGCCCGTGAACCGCCGCTACTGCCGTCCGTGGACCGCGCAGTTTCTCGCTACCCTGGCCCGTGCCCACTACGCCCGCTTCCACACGCCGCTGCAGGTGAACTCCGCCGTCCGCACCGTTGAATTTCAGCAGCACCTCATGCACATCAACGGCAACGCCGCGCCCGCCGAAGGCGACACCGCTTCTCCGCACCTCACCGGCCAGGCCGTCGATATCGCCAAGCATGGGCTCTCGCTGGCCGAGATTGCGTGGCTGCGCGGCTATCTTTTGCCGCTTGTGCAGGAGGGCAAGATCGATGTCGAAGAGGAGTTCCAGCAGTCCTGCTTTCACATCAGCGTCTACAAAAAATATCTGCCGCCCGCGCCCGAGCGTGATCTAGCCGTATGCTCGCCACGGCGGAACTTCCGCTTTGGCTGCGGCTCTGCGCTAAGGCCGTGCGGCTCGATCAAACGGCTTCGCGGATCCCGCTTCGCCAACTCGCGTACGCTGAATCCACCGCACGCATATTATGGATACCGTCCTCACCGGACGCCACAAACCTTCCACGCATCGCGATACACCTGCGCAAAACTGTCAAGCATTCGGGTGTAGCCATCCCCGTTGTCGAAGGTCCTGGTCTCCACCAATTCGCCAGCCTTGCGCAGCGACAACTTCGACCGGCCGGTCCACGGTCAGGCCATTCTCCGAGATCAGCACGCCCTCGCTTCCCGTGACCTCAACCAAGGAGCGGTAGAGGCCGCGCGCATTTGCGTCCACGCTCGCATAGACGCCGCCCGTCATCTCCAGTTGCAGCGACGCCACCGCCTCCACCTGGCCCGATGAGCTCATCCTTGTCGCGCAATCGTGCTGACGCTCACCACATCCTCGCCAAGAACAAAGCGAAGTGCATCGATGCAATGCACGCCGACATCGGCGATCGGCCCGCCGCACGCCAGTGTCGGATCCGTGATCCATTTGCGCGGCAGCCTTCGACGCCGGGTAGGTGTACTGCGCATGCGCCAGCTGCGGCTTGCCGATGAGGCCTGCCGCGATCTGCTCGCGCATCCACTCGCAGGCTTTGGTTGAAACGAAAGTTTTGCGCCACTCCGAAGAGCACCCCGGCAGCCTTCGCGGCAGCGTTCATCTCTTCGGCCTCGCGGCGTTCATCGCCAGCGGCTTCTCGCACAGCACCGCCTTGCCATGCTTCAGCGCCAGCAGCGTGTCGTCCCGGTGCATCGCGTCCGGCGATGTGATGAAGACGACATCCACATCCGGCGAAGCGCACAGCTCCTCAGCGCGTAGCGAAGCAGTGAGGAATCTTGTACTCGGCACAGTTCTGCGCGGCAGCGGTCTGGTCGCGCCGCCACATGCCGGTCAGCGTTGCGTGCTCACACTGCGAGAAGGCCGGCATCAATCGCCGAACCGCATGATGTCCAAAGCCAAGAATTGCGAAACGCACCGGTGCGACTGCGCCATGAACTTCTCCGTAGATGTCGTGTTTAGTGGGCGTCGTTCTTGAAGATCTGCTCGGCGAAGAAGTTCTCCACCTTGGCCTGATCGCGCAGCATCTCGAAGTACGCGCTCTTCAACAGCTGCGACCGGCCATCGTGCAGCTGCTGACGAATCGCCTGCTGCACGCGCGGATCGTTCACATCGCGCTGGCCCGCAGGCTCACGCGACAGCAGCTTATAGATCGCATAGCCCGCAGGCTTCTTCGTCTGCTGGATCCAGCAGCGGAAGAATATCGGTGATCTGCCCGGCCTTCAGCTTGGTCACCGCATTGAAGACTGCGGGGTCCGCATGCATCTGCGACTCGCCGACAAAACCCATGTCGCCGCCGTTCGGAGCAGTCTGCCGGCTGCTCGGAGAAGTTCATCGCGATCGCGCCGAAGTCCTCGCCGCTGTCCAGCCGGTTCTTCAGCGCCTGGATCTTCTTCTTCGCCTCGGCGTCGTTGGTCGCCTTGCTGCCCTGCAGATTGCCCGGCTGCGCAGAAGGCATGGTCGGTCACCTGAATCTGCGCCAGGTGATACTGCGTCTCGATCAGGTTGAACTCGGCCTTGTGCTGGTTGAAGTAGTTCGTAACGTCGGCGTCCGTCACCGTGATCTTGGAGTTGATCTCCTTGTTCAGCAGCTTCTCGATCGTCAGCGACCGGCGCAGATCGTGCTTCACGTCGTCCAGCGTGTGATTGCTCGCCTTCAAGCGCTGCTGAAACTGCTCCTCGGTGTAGGGAGCCTTCATCTCGGCGAGCTTCGCATCCACCTCTTCGTTGGTCGCCGTCAGGTTCATCTTCGCCGCGCGCTGCTCGATGATCTCTTCGTCGATCAGCTCGTGCAGCAGATTCAGCCGCAGCGAATCGGCCTGCTCCTGCGACGGCTGCCCTGTTGCTGCTGGCGGCATCGCCAAGCTGCGCCTGATAGCGCTTGTCCAGTTCGGCCTTCATGATCGCGTGGCCGTTCACCGTCGCCACCACATCCGCGCTGTGGCCGCGCTTGCAGCCAGCAACCGGCAGCAGCAGCTGCAGCCAGAAGCAGCACGACAGGAACGGACAGCTTGGCGAAAGCTGCTGAAGTGTAAAAGAGCGATCTGGTATCGGTCATCGATGTCGGCAAATCCTGGGTCTCCTGCATTCTTCTGCTAATTGCCAGGCTTCTTCGCCGGCGTAGTCGTGAGCGTGCGGACTGAGTCGGAGTGCCGCGTGGCGGCGGCGGTGGCGGTGTCTGGCCCGGAGGCCATCAGCGCGTTATCGATCATCCGGTAGACATACTCCATCGGCTGCGCGCCTTCCAGCTTTTCTCCGTTGATAAACAGCGCAGGCGTCGCATCGACGCCCAGCGCCTCGCCCTGCTTCATCGACGCCTTCACCGCAGTATCATCCTGCTTCGCGATGCAGGCGTTCAGAGCCGTCGGCGTTCGACCTTCTGCCGCTTGCCCTCTTCGCGCGCCAGCGTATCCAGCGTCTCGTTCGCCTTGGCCAGGCTCTTCGTCATCGCCGCCCATCTCGCCGGCATGCGCGTGGATGTAGTCCACCAGGTTCCAATATCCGGTCCGGGCTCTGCGCGCCACGCAGTTCGCATCGATCGCCGCGCGCATCGCCCACGGATGCTGGTCCAGCGGAAAGTCCCGATACACAATATGCACCTGATCCTTGTACCGCTCCATCAGCGCAGGAAACATCTGCGCATGCATCTTCGCGCAGAACGGGCACTCCAGGTCGTCGAAGCCCACGATCAGCACCGGCGCGTTCGCCGGGCCGCCACGCGCCGGCCGTCCGCCTCCGCGACCAGCAGCTTCGGATCCTTGCTGATGTCGAACTTGTTGAACTGCGCCAGCGTCTTGCCATCCGTCGACAGCAGAAAATCCAGCGGCTTGCTCGTCTTTCCGTCCGCGGAAAAGGTCACGCTGATCGCGTCGAAGCCCGGCACGTCGCTCTTCGTGCGGGGCCCGACCTGGATCTCGTACTCCGGCGGCACGCTGGACTTCGAGCGGATCAAGACCTCAACCCGGCGCGCCAGCTCGGGCGACAGCTTTGCCCGAGGTCGCCGGCCGGAGTCTGCGCGTGGCAGCCAACCGCGGCCAGCGTAAGGGCAAAGATAAGGGTACGGAACGGCTTCACAACGGTAAACACAATACCTCGATTATCTCACGCAGAGGCCATTTGCAAGGCCGCGTAGACGCTTCGGGCCAACCTGCCGGCCGCTAAAACAGGCTCGCCGCCCGCCGCAGATTGCCTGCCGTGCCGATATTCAACAAGCGTAAAGTTGAACCGCTCGGCGTTCTCATTACGCACCGCCCCCAGCTCATACTTGCGCACTTCACGCTGAATCCGCAGCAGTCCCAGTTATAGGACGCCTGCACCGCCCCATACTGCAACAGGCCGGATTGGTCGCGTTCAAATCCAGCCCCACGTTCGCCGCCACGCCCAGCCCCGGCTTCGTCGGCGAACCATAGCCCAGCAGCAGCCGCATCTGGTTGAAATTCGACGACGACGACGGGACCCCCTCCGTGTAGAACCGCCCCGGCGCATTCAGCCGCGCATAGCTGAGACCGCCGAAGACAGTTGCCTTCGTGCACATCGACCAGCACATTGTTGGACGTAAACTTCTTCGCGCCGGTATCGTAGTCGAAGTCCCACTCCACATCCACGTTCTCCGAGGCCCGCACCCGCAGCCGCGAGATCAGCGGCGAGATCGCCCGCGGCTCCGTCAAGAACGCGATCCCCGAGAGGTTCAGCGTCGTGTCGAAGATATTGCGCCGCCCATTGATCACCGCCCCGCCAAAGTTCTCGTTGAAGAAGTGCTTCTGCGTCAGTCGCCAGCTGATCATCTCCGCGGCTTGCCGCAGGTCGGCGTCGGCTCTTCAAGTCGATCTGCTCTCGGTCTGCACCCTCCCTACGTCTTCGTCCCAGTTCTGCTCCTGGCCGGGGCTCCGCCGGCTTCTCCTCGCACGGCCGCGCCTTCACCGGCCGCAGAAACAGCCGCTGCGTCACGCCATACTCCAGCTCATTCGTGTCGCTCGCAACGTCCACATCGTCGAAGCGCAGCATGTTCAGAAAGTTATTGATCCCCGCCACATACCGGTAGGTCATCTCCGGCTCGATCGTGTGCTTCACATCGTGCCGTTGAAGAACTTCTCCACCGAGGGAGAGTCGAACGTCCGCTCCACCACCGGCGGCCGCATGTCCACCTCCGCCTCCACATCGCGCGCGATTCAGCGGACTCGGGATCTCCACCGGAATGCGATCCAGGCGGATACGGCGTCTGCCGGCTTCGGCTATAGACCGTCTCCCGCGCCCCAACCGACGGCCGAGACGCCATCCGTCCAGCTGCAGCGGATAGGCAGATCTCAGGATGAAGATCCACCCGCTGCGTAATGCCTCCGGTCGTAAAGCCCGGCTCGACTGCGTGACAATCCCGCGTACGGAGCTATCCAGCCTCCACTGCACGCCGCTCCTGCCGATCTCATGCTCCGTCATGCTGAAGTCCAGCGACGGCACATGGAAGATCTTCACCTGCTCCTCCGGTATCGCCGGCAGTCGTCGGCGTCGCGGCTGGAACGCCATCTTCAACCCCTGGTATCGATCCGCCCGCGCCGACGCCGTCGAAGCCGTTCGCCTCGTGCACGCCATACAGCATCGAGAGGATGTCGCTCGACACCGCCTGGTTGAAGTTCTCGGTAAAGGCCTCGCGATAGGGATACGAGCTCAGATACTCCGCATCCGCCACCACCCGCGTCTGCGGACTGAAGTCTGCCGGCCCGAGAAGATCACATCCTCGCCGCCCTGGTTCAGATAGACCGCCGTCTGTCATATGCCACGGTCCTGCAGACCGCTGTATCTGCGCCTTCACAAAGTCATTCCCCAGCCCGCGATATCGAAACGCTCGCCGACTGCTCCCATCCGCGCAGCGAGTAGTACTGCGCGCCCACCGTCATATCCGTGCTTCGGTTGATCGCCCAGTAGATCTGCTCGCCGAGCATCAAGCCCTTGGTCGACGAATCCCCGATCGCCGGAATCAGAATCCCGCTCTGCCGCGTGCCTCGGATCCACCGGATGCGTCACGTACGGCAGATACAACAGCGGCATATTCATCAGACGGAAGACGCTGTTCTGCGCCTTCGCCTTCTCGCTGTCCACGCGAACTTGCCCGCGGACAGCAGCCAGTCCGGGTCGCGGCAGCTGGCAGGAGGTCACCGTGCCGTCGTAGACCTCATACGCCTGCGGCCCCGTCTTCACCACCATGCCCGGTAAACAGAAACGGATTGCTGTTCGCATACACCAGTCGTGTGCCAGCGCTCTTCAACCCCACCGAGCCCGTACGTCGTAGAAGCGCCGCCGTCTGCGTGTTCAGATTCATCGTTCCATGGCTCGCCGTGATGTGCTCGTGGTTCGGCTCCGCCGTGACATTCAGTGCCCGTTCGCCGTCACCTCGCCCGTCTCCTTGTCGTACTCGATGTGGTCGGCCTGGATCATGCGGTCGCCATAGGTAATCACGACATCCCCATCCAGCATGTAGTGGCTCCCCGTCTTCGACTGCGTGTCCGATTCGATCGTAACCGCCGTCGCATCGTCGGTCGAGGGCAGCACCTGCGCCACCGGATATCGTGCCGCTTCGGGCCAGTCCGGCAGGCTCGAGGACGATCGCTGCTCGCCCGGGGGAGTTGCCTGACTCGTCACCTCCTTGCGCCGCAGATGTGGATGACTTGCCGCCAGCACCATGATAGTTATCAAGAGGTAAACAGTCTTTCAGGACGCTCCTGGAGCCATCTTCGACGGCCGTTCGCAACCGGATCAACGTCGTCAGATCCGCCGGATTCAAAGCCAGCAAAGGCAGACGGCGCTGCCAGATGGGCTTCCCGCGGTTCGTTCGGTTTGGAACTGTTTGAAGCTTATCAGACGCACCACCCTTTGAGGCTAAACGATTTTACGGAAGCGAGTTTGGAATTGAGCACAATGAGCTCTGCACAGCTTGACCTGCACTCACTGGACGAAGCCCCGGCCGGAACGGAAGCCGAAGCTCCTTTGCACTGAAGGAACAAGTGGCCCAGCGCCTCGCCGCTCACCGCGCCCGCCGCAACCAGCACTCCGGCAGCTCCGTTACTCCCATCGCAACGCCGTCTCCGGCAAGCCCGCGCGCCTCCCGCATCGCCGCCGCCGTCGCCGAGCGCTACGCCAACTCGCACAGCTACCGCCTTCCTCGCCGCGGAGGCCGAGACTGCCATCCGCGAGGCAGAGGCCGCAGCCGAGGTCGCCGCCCCAGCGCCCGCGCCATCGCCGACGCCCAGTACGAGCTCCTGGCAGAACTCGATCAATGGACTTTGACGCCGCCGAGCTCCGGCACCAACGCCAGCACGCGCTCCTGCTGCCTCGAGCCTCCAGATCACCGAGGCCCCAGCCTGTTGCGCCAGCGCAGGCCGCTGCAGGTCTCAAACTCCGGCCTCACCGTCCGGCTCTACGAGGACGCCAGCCTGCAGCCTCGCCGAACCCATTGCGCCCTCAACGCGAGTTTACGTCCAGGCTCAAGCACCAGGCTCAAACCACGTCGACGAAGCCGAAAACCTCATCGCTCGACGACGAGATCGCCTTCCGCCAGTCCCCTGTCTTCGACGAGTCCATCGGCACTCCGATCGAGATTCCCGCCAACCTGATCGAGTTCCCCCGCCAGCTCGTCGCTCCGCGCAAGGCGCGGCCCCGCTTCGCCGAAGGTCCGCTCCGCGAAGACGCCGACCAGGCACCGCGACGGCCCAGCTCCGCATCTTCGAGGTCGAAGCCGACCAGATCTCGACCGCACCGGCGTCGAGTCCAGCTCACGCCGGAGTGGTCCTCCATCCTGCTCGCGGCTCACCCGGTCGCCGCTCCGGTCGAGACCGCCGAGGCTCCATTCCTCGCCGACTTCCGCCGCAGACCGCGCCGCTCAACCTGCGCCTGATGGCCGCCACCGTCGACGCCTGCATCGTTACGGCGGCCCTGCTGCTCTTCATTGCAGCCTTCGCGCTCACCCTCGGCAAGCTCTCGGGCGCTCCGCCAGCCCGCTGCGATGCCGCAGATCACCCTGCCAGATCGCGCCATCGGCGCAGTCGGCACCCTGCTGTGCTCACCCTGCTCTACCAACTCCTCTTCTTCACCTTCTCCGACGCGACCCCGGGCATGCGCTACGCCCGCATCGGCCTCTGCACCTTCTCCGACGACAACCCAACCCGCTCCGCCATGCGCCGCCGCATCCTCGCCGTCCTGCTCTCTGCCTGCCCGCTCGGCATCGGCTTCCTGTGGGCCTGGCTCGACGACGACGGCCTCGGCTGGCACGACCGCATCTCCCGCATGTATCAGCGCAGCTACTAAGACGTCTTCGCAATCGGAAGCCCACGTACGAGTCACGGGGTGTTGCTTTGTCCCAGCCACAGGCCGTTGCAGCGTCTTCACCACTTTGCCATCTGCAGAAGACAAAAGCGGCACTTCGCGAGCCCAGCAGTCCGAGCGCAATTGTCAGGAGCATTGCATCCCGACGTGAATGCTGACCTTCCGCCGCACAGGTAAAAGCCCAGCGGTTGCCGGGCTTATCCAGCTGCAAGTTACTGAGAGCGACGAACAGCCTAGAACGTGGTGCTGACCGTCAACCGGAACGTCTTTCTCGGCTCACGCAGATGTAGTCCGCTCCGTAGAACTGCAGCGCCTGCTGGTAGCTGAACTGCCCGCGCCCGTGTCCGGGAAGTAGCTCCGGAAGGTATTGCCCGGCCCAGTGTTCGGCACCGCCAGCTTCTGCGGAATGTCCTTGTACAGCCGCAGCGGGTTGTACGCATAGTAGATCCGGAAGGGAGCATTGACGATCGGCAGGATCACCTGCAGCTCCGCGCCGTTCGACATACGCGGCACAAAGTTGGTTCCCGGCACCGTCGCGCAGCAGCGCCGGGGAACTTGACCGGCTGCCGCCGAAGCAGGCGCCATTGATGAACGTCGGGCAGCCATACTGCGCTCCGTTGAGCAGCGACTGTCCGGCCGCGCTCTGGCGCAACTGGCTCTGCTGCAGGATCGCCGACCATTCCGAAGTCCGTGAAGAAGGCAAACGTCACCTGGTTCACGATCGGAATTCGGTACTCCAGGTTGGACGTCAAGGCCGTATCGCCGCCGATCGCCACCAGACGGTAGATCGGCAGCGGAATCTGGATTGGCCCCAGCGGCGGGTTGGTCGGATCGCGCGGCACCGTCGTACCATCCGGGTTCGTCAGGATGAACTGCACCTTGTTCGGAATAAAGGTGTACGGCGAGATCGACCGAGGATCGAACCCGCGAATATCAGTTTCGCCACCCTCGTAGAGACGGTGCGTCGGCGGAGCGACCTCGCCGCCGAAACCCGCCGTGTGCGCGACCTGGATGCGATAACCCAGCACATTGTGGCCCTCGCTGTTCACCTTCAGCCCCTTCATCGGGAAGAACTGGCGATAGCTGGCAATCGGCGAGATGTACTTCACATTGCCGCCCGCGCCGGCGACCTGCACCGAGACATTGAAGTCCTTGCCGTGATGCGGACCGACTGCGCGATCCAGGCTCGAGAACGTGAAGCTCGGCGTCACCACCGAGGTGATGATGCCCGTCAGCTGATTCTGTCCCTCGACGCCCGACCGGAACGCCAGCGACTGGAAGACATTGGGCGTATTGTGCATTGAACGTCGTAACGGAAGAACGCGACAGCGAGTACGACAGATCCGACACGCGTCACGCCCGTCGCGCGAAAACAGATGCCGCAGCGGCTCGCTCGCCGATAACCGTCAGTCCGGTCGTCGACTGGTTGTAGTTCGTCAGCAGCGACTGCTGCGCCGTCGTCAGATTTCCCGGCGCAGCGCCGCGTTGGCGACTGGCTCTTCGAGGGATTGAAGTCGTACTTGCTGGCAAATACCTGGGCGCCCACCGAGATCGGCTTGTTGCGCAGATACGGCTCGGTAAACCCGAAGCTCAAGTTGCGCGACAGGTCGCCGATGTTCGCGTCGACCGACAGCGTCTCGCCCAGTCCGAGGAAGTTGTTGGTCTGATAGTTCAACCCGATAAAGGTTCCCGAAAGTCCGCTGATGCCGCCGTTCAGGCCGATCGAGTTCTTGCCCTTCTCCTTCAGCTTCAGCAGCAGATCGACGGTTCCGTCGTCCGCGTTCTGCCGGCTCTCCGAGTCCTGGTCCGCCTTCAGCATCTCGAAGTAGTTCAACTGGTTCAGCCGCAGGATCGAAAGCTCCCAAAGCTGGCTGTTGTAGACCTGGCCTTCTTCGAGCAGCAGCTCGCGCCGAATCACCTTGTCGCGCGTGATCGTATTGCCGGTAAACTCGATGCGCGACACGTAGAACGGCTTGCCCTCATCGATATCGATATCGAGATAGATCAGCTTCTTCGCTTCGTCGACCCGCGGCGTCGGCGTTCCGACGAAGTTGATATAGCCCAGCTCGCCATAGGCCTTGCGCAACTGGTCGAGACCCTTGCCGAACAGGGTCGCGTTGAAGTACTCGCCGTCCTTCTGCGCAAACTGCGCCCGCAGCACCTTCACGTTGGGAACCTGCGTGTTGCCCTTGAAGGTAATGCCACCCAGCTTGTAGCGTTCCCCCTCTTCCACCGGCATCAGGATGTCGATCCGCTTGCCCTTCGACGGGCGAAGCGTAAAGACATTAATTCCGCCCGCGTCGCGTACGTGGGTGGTCGGCTCGCTGGTCAGAGCCTTGAAGTAGCCGCGATCGCGATACGCCTGACGCACGCGCTCGGTGTCCTCGTCCAGCTTGCTCGCGTCGAAGGTCCGGGCGAACAGGTTCTCCAGGATGATCGAGTGCGGAATTCCGATCGGCCGCAGGTTCTCCATCGCCGCCCGCAGCGTGCGATCGCTCAGGCTGTTGTTTCCGTCGAAACGCGATCTTGCCCACCTTCACGGTCGGGCCTTCCTTGATATTGAAGGTGATCGCCACCGCCGCCGGAGGAATCGTCTTGACCTCGGTCTTGATCGTGGCGAACTGGTGTCCATGCTCCGCCAGCAGGTCCTTCAGCACCACCTCGGCCCGCTTGATCTTGGTCGGGTCGTACTGGCTCTCGACGCGAAAGCGACACCTTCGCCTTCTTGAAGCGCTCCACGATGTCCGACTGCGAGACCGAGCCGAGACCCTTGTAGTTGATCTCCCGGATGGTCGGCTTTTCTTTCACATAGATGACCAGCTGCACGCACTTCGGCGTATCGACCCTCTCGATCCGCACATCGTCGAAGTACCCGGTGTTCCAAAGAGAGTTGAAGTCCCGCTCCACCACCAGCGGATCGTAGAGGTCGCTCTGCCGGCTGTACAACCGCGCCAGCACCGACTCCTTCGGAATGCGTCGATTACCGATCACCTGAGGCTGGCAAAGCGTTTGCACCCCCTGCGACGACACGCGCCCTGCGAAGCACCGGGAGATACCTGGGCAGGCAACGTCGCCGCGGTAACCACCGCAAACGCAAAGATGTACGCAACATAGGCGATGCGGGAGCGTCGGGAGCGCGTGCACACAGGCCTGGTCTTGCTTTTCAGGGAGCTTCCGCTCTCTCGATTCACGGTAAAGATACGCACACCCTCACTGCTCTAAAAATGACGCTCGCCAGCACAGTCAGCGAAGTACTGATTATATGGGAGCGGCCAGCGGTTAGCGAGTTCGCCCCATGGTTCGGGTCAGACCAGACCTCATCCAACCCCCTGAAGTTCAACCTATGCACATTGGACGAGGCACCAAACCAAAAGCTTTGCCATCCAGCAACTTAACTCTCGAGCTCCGCCATGATCGTGAACTCGTGCGCCGACCCATCCCAGCGCACCGTGAGTACATTCGGCTGGCAACACACCTGGCAGTCCTCAACATACTGCTGCTTCGACCCACCGGATTCGTCCACCGTGGTCTCCACCCACTCCCCGCACCCCGCGCACTGAAACCCCGCTGCAAACATGCTTAATCCTCCCCGCTGATCTCTTTTGTCACTTTGCTCCGTTCGTGATCGCGACAGAGCCTCAACGACACCCGTAAACTGTGCCATCCCAAAGATTCGATTCAATTCAAGTATTCAGTTAGCGAACTTAGGCAAAACTCATCTTTTCGACAGTCGAGCTTCGAGGTGAGAAGGCCGAGTTCGCTGGTGTAGGACAGGCTGACGGTTTCATAGCGCTTGGTTTTGAGGTCGTAGACTTCGCACTCGTCGAAGGGACGAGAATAGATGTGGAGCGTGACCGCGCGGGAGCCGAAGGCAGGCGGATTGACCAAAAGATGAATCGGCTCGCCGGAGTCGACCTCGGCGGGGTGGTCGGAGTCGATAACGTAGCGGTCCGTGGGGATGAGTTCACAGAAATGCGTCGCGGGGTCCTGATGGACGACGTGATAGTTCTGCACCTGGACCTTGCCAAGGGCGACACCCATCCAGCAGCGCTGATTCGTGTGGTTGTGAATCCTGCTTTCCTGCCCGATATCCCAGCAGAGTGCCATGAGATCAAAGAGCGGGGTGTGAAGGATGAGATTGCGAGTGTAGTGCTCGCCGCTGAAGTACAGATAGGGATCGAGGCTCGCGATCGAGACGGGGTTGTCGCGCATGTATTCGAGCACTGCGCTGTCGGTAAACTGCTCCTCCGGGATTTCGCTAAGCCCGGTGGCGAAAGCGCTAATGTCGATCATCGAATCCAACTCCTATAGTGCCAATCTGAATTGTTGCTGGTTGCGAAGGGGGAGTCAAGAGAGCCGCAAATACGCCATTCGCGTCACTCGGCTCTCTATTCACGAACTGGAGCGCCGGACACAGCCTTTATGGCCTCCGTTCTCCGCGCAACACCTCGCCGAATACATCGCTATCGACGTTCCCACCACAAAGGACGGTCCCTACGAGCTTGCCGCCAGCAGCACGGTCCTGCAACAGTGCCGCCATGCCGATCGCGCCCGCACCCTCGGCTACATTATGCGTGTCTACGAAGTAGGCGCGCATCGCATCCTTCACCGCGGCATCATCGACCATCAGAACCCGGTCCATCCCCTGCCTGATGATCTCCAGCGCCGTCGTATCAGGTTTGCGGCAGGCCACTCCATCTGCGATCTGGGTCGCCGAATCGTGCTCCCGCGCCTCACCCGCAGCGAACGACAACGCATACGCCGGAGCATGACTCGACACCACCCCGACGATCTTGGTCTTCAGCCCGAGCGCATCTCGCGCTGCAATGGTCCCGCACACGCCCGACCCCATTCCGATCGGCACATAAAAAGTCTCAAGCTCGGGGCAAGCCGTAAACATCTCCCACGCATACGTCGAGACGCCCGTCACGAGTTTCAGGTCGAAGCTCGGCACCCGATGCCACCCGTTGTTCTCCTCCTCCAACTGAGCTGCATGCTCACTTGCCGCCTGAAAGTCGTTGCCAAACTCCACCAGCTCCGCGCCCAGCATGCGCATCGCACGATTCTTCTCGGGGCTGTTGCCGAAGGGCACCACGATCACCACGCGAAGCCCATGCTGTGCGCCAGCGAACGCGATCGACTGGCCATGGTTCCCACGCGTGGCCGAGACCAGCGTCTTCACCTCCGGCCGCTCCCGCCGCAGCCAGTCCATATAGACCAGGCCGCCGCGAAGCTTGAACGCCCCCACCGGCGTATGGTTCTCGTGCTTCACCCAAACCTCGGCCGCCGTACCGTTCGAAGACGCCCGCGAATTAATCAACGGCCAACTGTACTGAGGAGTCGCGGGCATCGACCGGTAGATCAAGTCTGCTGCGGCGCGAATCTCATCTAACCTTGGCAGCGCCACCGCCTTAATCTCATCTAGCTTCATCGTGCCCCTTCCGTACCTCAACCAGCGTTGAATAAAACGTAGCTCCGCCCCCGATGTCAGTCAGCGTCTCCGACGTCAGCGCATTCACATTCGCGCCATGAGCCGAGAGCTTGTTCCAATCCAGCCGCGCCGCGACCACTCCCGCCGAAACCTGCGCGTTCACCAGCGCCCGCAGCGTGATGCTTCCCCGGTCGTTGAACACCTCAACCGCATCTCCCGTTGCGATCTTTCGCGACGCCGCATCCGTCGCGTGCATCTCCAGAATGCCCGCCGTCCGCGCCTCCATCCGCTGATGCAGCGGAATATTCGCGAACGTTGAGTTCATATAGTTGTCCGCCTTGCGCGGCAGAAACTCCAGCGGATAGGCACCCTCCGCCGCATGCGCCCGCGACTCGGTCGGCGCAGCGAACACCGGCACCGGAAGCAGCTCACCACGCCCGCTGCGCGTGCGAAACCACTCCGCCGTGCTGAACGGCAGCACCTCACCCTTTGCATTCACCGGCATCTGCAGCGGAACATGGCCCTCCCGCTCCAACCGCTCCCGCGTAATCCCTGCAAACCACGGATCAGTCGTGTCGAGCGCCTGATCGATCATCTCGTCCTCGCGATCGTCGAAGCAAGCCTCTTCAAATCCCATCCGCCGGCCCAGCTCGCCAAACATCGCAACGTTGCTCCGAGCCTCGCCGAGCGGCGCAATCGCCCGGTTGTTCACCTGCGCGAAGAGGTGCCCATAGGCTCCCTGCACCTCCTTCACCTCAAGAAACGTGGGCGCGGGCAGCACCATATCCGCGTAGTCCGTCGTATCGGTAAAGAACTGCTCATGCACCACCGTGAACAGATCCTCCCGCAGCATTCCGTGCAAGACATCGTTCTGGTTCGGAGCTACCGCAGCAGGGTTTGAGTTATAGACAAACAGCGCCTTCACTCGCGGGCCGTCGTTCGTATTACCACCGAGCGAGGTCAGCGCCTGCCCCAGCTGACTCATATTCACCACACGCGACGCCCGTCCCAGCGGACTTGCCAGCATCAGCTCCGGCATCTGCAACGCATCCTCGTTGAACGGAAACGAGCCCGAAGTCGAGAGCAGCAGCCCTCCGCCCTTGTACTTCCACGCGCCCGTCAGCAGCGGCAGCATGCACACCGCGCGCGCCGCAGTACCACCGTTCTCGCTCCGCTGAATTCCATAGTTCAGCCGAATCACAGCAGGCCCAACCGAGTTCGTGCGCCCCGCGGCAGCATACGCCCGCGCCAGCCGCACGATCGTTCCCGCCTCAATCCCCGTCGCCTTCGCCACGTTCTCCGGCGAATACTCCGGCCTCAACGCGTGCGCTCGCAACTCCTCAAAGCCATTCGTACAGGCAGCGATGTACTCGCGATCCTCCAGCCCCATGCTGAGAATCACATGCATCAGACCCAACGCCAGCGCTGCGTCGGTCCCGGGATTGATCGCCAGATGCTCATCCGCCAGCGCAGCCGTCCGCGTCTTATACGGATCGATCACGATCAGCCGCGCACCCTTGCCGCCTCGCCTCTTCAATGAACGGCCACAGATGCACGTTATTGCCGTGGATGTTCGCGCCCCACGCGATCACGAGTCCAGCATGGGCAAAGTCCTGCGGCACCGTCCCCAGCTTCACTCCATACACGCTCTTCAGCGCCACTCCGCCTGCCTCGGCACAGATCGTCCGAGCCAACTGCGACGCGCCCAGCCGATGAAAGAACCGCCGATCCATCGAGCCATATCCCAACTGCCCGATCGTCCCGGCGTAGCTATAGGGCAGCACGCTCTCCGGCCCAAACTCCGCCGCGATCGTTCGTCAGCCTCGCCGCAATCTCATCGAGCGCTTCATCCCACGAGATCCGCTCAAACGCATCGGCCTCGCGCCCGCGCACCGCGCCATAACCAGCGGGCCCTTTGGGCACACCCTTCTTTCTTCGCATCGGATACAGCAGGCGATCCGGCGAATACACCCGCTCCAGATACTTCGCCACCTTGCCGCACAAAAATCCACGCGTCACCGGATGCGACGGATCGCCCTGCACCTTCACCGCCCGGCCCGTCAGCTGATCCACCGTCACCAGCACGCCGCACGAGTCCGGGCAGTCATGCGAACAAACCGCATGCACAACCTTCGTCGCGTCCAAACGCGCGCACTGCCCGGTGGAATTTGTCTCCATGCTGTAATTTTAGTGCACTTACACCCGTGCCACCCACGGAAATGCCGTTGTATGCTGCTCGCAGACTCAAGTCCATGTCCACGACGAGACCACGCAGCTCCGCCACCATGTCCCATCCCGTCTCCAGCCCGGCCCGCCTCGAAGCCTTCTCCGACGGAGTCATCGCCGTCATCATCACCATCATGGTGCTCGAGCTCAAAGTCCCCCATCAGGACGGCATCGCCGGCCTCTACGCCGTCTTCCCAACTCTCGCCGTCTACGCCATCTCCTTTGCCTTCACCGGCATCTACTGGATCAACCATCACCACCTCGTCCACCGCACCGAAGAGGCCGACGAGCTCATCCTCTATGCCAACCTCTTCTTTCTCTTCTGCCTCTCGCTCCTGCCCTTCTTCACCTCCTATGTCCTCGAAAAAAAGCTCGACTCCTTCTCGGTCGCCCTCTATATCGCATCGATGATCGTCACCGGCTTCAGTTTTCTGCTGCTACGCCTCTCCATCGCCCGACGACTGCGTCAGCGCAGGCAAACTCGAAGCGCAGGACACCTCGGTCCAGCACAAACACTGGCTCTCACTCTTCGTCTACGTGGTCGCTATGTCGCTCGCCTTCGCACATCCGCAGGTCGCCCTTGGCCTCTGCGCCTTTGTCACCATCATCTGGGTTACCCCCACCGCAGGCGTTAAACCACCCCACGAAGAGTTCCCCAGCCGCAACCCGCGACCGCATCCAGCCCAGCCGATATGGAGTCATGGCACTCGATATCGTTCCTCTGCGTCACATATCAGACAGGCTTTTGTAACGCGCTTTTTCTCCACTCGACAGAGATCCTTCAGTCACTCTCTGGTAACTTTTTGCCAGACAAATCCGCGCGAACCACTTACTATGAGCGCACGTATCGTCTACTATCAATCCAATCCTGCCTCAGACCCGTCCCTATAAACAGCCGCGCAACCGCGATGCCAAGACAAAGCATCTTCTGCCTTCGAGGTCCTCTTATGCCGCTTCGTTCCTCTCTCCGCCTTGCCACTGTTCCCTCTTGTTCTGCTTGCACCCGTCACGCCTCCCCGCGCAAGACACCAGACCCCCTCCACACCGCCTCCCGCCAGGAGCTTGACGTCATCAAGGTTCTCCTCGCGCAAGAGACCGCCTGGAACAAGGGCGACCTCGACCGCCTTCGCCAGCAGCTATAAGGACGCACCCGACACCCTCTTCGTCACCCACCAGGTCTCCCGCGGCTTCGCCGGCCTGGTCGACCAGTACAAGCGCGACTACCCTACCCGCGCCGCCATGGGCAACCTCACCTTCTCCGAACTTGAGGTCCGCACCGCTCGACGAGAACTTCGCCGTCGTCATCGGCAAATATCACCTCGACCGCGGCAAGAAGGATGGCGGCAACGCCGAAGGCCTCTTCACGCTCGTCTTCGAAAAAACCGACAAAGGCTGGAAGATCATCATCGACCACACCACCTAGGTCATGCACTACCAGAATCGGGTCTCGTAGCTGTGTGGCCGTCGCGGAGGCTCGATCTTCTCGACTTCGCAGCCGGGCATCCCGTCTAAGCGTCCAACTCCGGCACCTCTCCGTCTCGCTCAGCTCCCGAATCAAGCCTTCCAGCCCCCGCGCACCCTCGCGCTCATACTCTCAAACAAAAATCCTGCGCCCCGCGCCCTCACCATCCTGCTCGTACCCTCGCACTGGAACACCCGATCGTGCGTCCGAAACATGATCTCCACCGGCGTCCCAGGAGCCAGCCGCAGCCGCGCCTCGGTCTCGATGTAGCACCCTCCCTGGCTGATATCCAGCACTCGCCCCCGAAACAGCATCGTCCCATCCTTCACCATCACCTCTGCCCACGCGTCCACGGAGTACCGCGTATGCTGCCGCCGCTCCACTACCCCCTCCTGAGCGACCGCCGCCGTTCCTCGATCCTTCCTCGAGCCTTGTGCCGATTCCTGATCTCTTCGATCTCTTCCATGCTCCAACTCCTGCTCAGCGATCTCGTGCATCCTTCATCGGCGTAAACCAGGAAAACATGAGAAGCCGCCGCACACCGGGCTGCGATGCGCCTTTACGACTCTAGCCAAAAGTCCGGCAAAAAGCGCCAAAGCCCCTTGCCAGCGCCGCGTCCTATGCGTAGTCTGATGCCTAGTTCCTGGGCCAACTTATCGGAGGCCGCCATGCTATGCCCCACCTGTAACTGCGGCGGCGAGCTAGCCGCGAACCAAGACGCGTGGGCCTTCTTGAGGAGGCACGTCTACCCCTCTTCGGCTACTTCCCCTGGATCTGCGCGCTCGTGCAAGAGTGCGAATCCTTCTGAAGAATTCGCGGCGAACGAAGGCTCATCTCGAGCAGATCCCGGAGCTCCGATTCAGTGCCGGACATTCAACCCAACGGAAAAGGCCTCCATCACAATCGATGAAGGCCTCTCGTATCCCGTTCCCAAGGTAGTGGATCAGACGGTCATGATCTCTTTTTCCTTTGCCTTGAACAGATCCTCGATCCGCTTGATCTCCACATCGGTCAACTGCTGCACCTCTTCATTGGCCCGCTTCTCATCATCGGCCGAGATCAGCTTGTCCTTCGCAGCCTTCTTGATCTGATCGTTCCCATCGCGCCGAATGTTCCGGATCGCCGTCTTGTGATCCTCCAGCGTCTTGTTGAGCTGCTTCACGACATCCTTGCGCCGCTCCTCGGTCATCGGAGGCACCGGCACGCGAATCACCTTCCCATCGGTCATCGGATTCAACCCCGTTCCCGACGTTCGATCGCCTTCTCGATCGCCGAAACCATCGCCATGTCATACGGCTGCACCAGAATCAGCGTCGGCTCCGGCGTACTCACCTGGCCCATCTGCGCCACCGGCGTATCCGTGCCGTAGTAGTCCACCTTGATCTGGTCGAGCATGTGCACATTCGCCCGTCCCGGTTCGCGCCGACAGCAGATGCCCGCGAAAGTCCTCGACCGAGCTCTCCATCCGCGACTTCAACTGCTGATGTGTTCCCTTCAACGCCTCAATTCCTGCCATTGCCGATGCCATACGCTTCTCCGTGGTCCTGGGTCAGTGTTCTGTCCAGGCACAAACTGCACTCGATATTTTAGACGAATCACACACCGCGTAGGAGTTACGGCGGCTCGTCTAATCGTTCCTTTGCCAGATCTCATCGCCATCCGGAAATACGATCACCTGGCTATATCGGACGTGAAGATATTCGCGCAGCGGTTCGACGTTGTCCTCGACGTTGCCCTGTGCGTGGACCGACCGCCCCTCCGCCAAGTCCAACCTCGGCGCCCATAGCACATACCGCACACGCTTCTCCTCCAGTTGGCGAATCGCAAGCGCTATCTCCTCCGGGCGGTTGCCCATCCCAGGCAATACCTGATCGATAAAGAGCGGGTTGCGCAGGTGCAGCGGCAGATACATCCCGGGCCACGGTGCCTTCAAGAAAACTCTCCAGGCCGGCAATGAAGCAGAACCCACCGCAGCTTCTCGTACGATTGCGGCGTCGTCGCAACCCTTCCGCCGGGCATCTCCGCCACTTGAGAATGCACGAGGTGGTTCGCTCTGGTCTGTCGAACTGCAACCAACGCGAGGCACACCCACATCAACCCAATCGCATAACGCTGCACCCCTCGAACCTGCCCGACAAGCCAGACAAGCAGAATGACGCCCGGCAAAGAAATGGCAAATATCCGCAACCAGTTCGGGCTGAAGGTCACACCCACGAGCAGCAGCATCCCCACCATAGACAGCAGCGCCACCTTCTCCCATGGAAACCCTGGATTCAGACGCTCCCGCCAGCATCGCCAAAGCGCAACCGGATAGACAACCACCAGCGTCAGATACACAACAAGATACGGCGCGAGCCGAGGCAGCGCGTGCCAGCTGAGCGCCTCCGGTAGCCCTAGAGATGCGCCCTGCGCCGACCCCACCACGAACTGTCGCATATACGTCACCTGGAAGTACCAAAGCTGCTTCCACCCCACCACGCTGAGTACAGGCGCACTTAGCAGCAGCAGCGCAACCATAAAACCGAAGAGCAACAGAGCTTCGTTCCGCAGCACGTCACCCCACGCCCTCTTAACATGCATCTGCCTCAGAACCAAAAAGACGGCGAATCCAACCAGCGCCGTCACTCCGTGCGTCTGAGTGAAAAAAGAGGCGACACCAAGCAATGCCCCCGCAGCCAGAACTCGCACACCTGTCGATCTCATCCCGATCTTCACCGCGAACAGAACCGTCAGCACGCTGAAAAAATGATGGGTCGCATTCAGCGACCTGCCATAGATGAGCACGATGTAAAGAGCTGCCGCCAGAACCGCGAATCGCCGTTCCATGATCTCGGTAGCCAGAGCGAAACACATCCAGCAGAGCACAACCCCAAGAGCCAGGACCACTGCGTTCGCAACCCAGACCTTCAACCCAAAAGCCTTGAAGAAGGCTAGATAAACCAGATCTGTCCCTGGTGGAGTGAACTGAAGAAAATCCTGATAGATCTTTTCTCCATCCAGCATCCGCTGAGCGCCCAACCAGAAGAACACCTGATCCCCGCCCAGCAGAAAAGCCGCGCGAGGAAAGGAAAACAGATTGAAATAGAGATAAGCGGCAGCCCCCAGCAGCAACAGGAGCAGCGTCCGGTCTACGCTTCGCGTGGCAACCCGCAACGGCTCTCCTTACCCGGCAGCGCCAAGGTCATGGCGCTTCGGCCCACGTCTGTCTACTTCAAAAAATGTAGCAGTCCGACCCCTCCGCAGGCCACACTCTCGGCACGAATGACTGGCAATCCTTACTAACCTTCTTCCGAATCTCCGGCGACCGGCCCCAGCCCAAACCCCGATTCTGGCTTCTTCTTCCGCGTCGGATAAACCTTCGCCGCCACCGGCGGAGCCATCGTCTCCTTCACCAGCGCCTCGATCCCGCTCCAGTACTTCAGATCCGCCGGCCGCGCAGACGGCACCGCCTGCCGCATTCGGCAGTACCAGAGCGACCACTCCAGCTCCTTCGAGTTTTTATTCTTGATCGCGGCTTCAATCCGCGTCACTTCAGAGAAAGACGGCATACCACTTCTATCCTACAACCCCAACGCCGAGCCCATTCCCCGCAGCCGCCTGCAAGCCTCCTCCAGATCCCAATCCTTCTTCGCGAAGCAAAACCGCAGCAGATCCTCACCCTTGCCCGGCCTGAAGAACGCTGACCCCGCCACCGAAGCCACGCCCGTCTTTGCCAGCAGCGCCCTCGCCTTCTGCGCCGCAGTCTCTCCCGGCAGATTCTTCGCTGACGCAAGAACGTAGTACGCCCCATCCGGCACATGCGGATCCATGCCCGCATCGCGCAGCGCATCCACGATCATCGTGCGCTTCACCTCGTGCTCCCGCGCCAGCCCTGCATAAAAGTCCGTCGCCCAGCTGCTCCACTCCATCCGCGCACCCTTGCTGCATCGGAGCCGGCGCACACACATACGTCAGATCGTGAAAGTACCCAATCGACCCCACCCACTTCGCATCGGCGACCAGATACCCGACCCTCCATCCCGTCACCGAAAACGTCTTCGAGAACCCCGACATCAGGATCGTCCGCTCCCGCATCCCCGGAATCGTCATCGGACTGACGTGCTTCGCGCCGCCGTAGATAAAGTGCTCATAGATCTCATCGGTAAACACGAACAGATCGAACTCCTCCGCGATCTCCGCCAACCCCTCCAGCTCCGCTCAGCGTAAACACCTTCCCCGCAGGATTCGACGGCGTATTGATCACCATCGCCCGCGTCTTCGGCGTAATCGCCGCCCGCACCGCCGCCAGATCCAGCCCCCAATCCGGCTCCGTCAGCGCCACCGGCACCGGCACCACCCGCAGCGACTTCAGCGTCCCCACGTGGTATCCATAGAACGGCTCAAACACCAGCACCTCATCGCCGGGATTCAGCAGCGCCATCGCCGCCGCCTGAAACGCCCCCGTCACCCCGCTCGTCACCAGCACCTCGCGCTCCGGATCGACCGTCAACCCCAGCGTTCGCTCCACCTTTCCCGCGATCGCCTTCCGCAGCCGCGCAATTCCATCGAGGCGCGTGTAGATGTTCAACCCATCGCGAATCGCGCGAATCGCCCCCTCGGCCACCACCTCCGGCACCTCGGTATCGCACACGCCCTGCGCCAGATTCACTCCGCCCATCCGGTCGCACTCCATCGTCATCGCGCGAATCTCCGACTGCACCAGCCGCGGCGCCAGCTCGCTCAAACCCAACCTTGAAGTCGTCTCGATCTGCCCCATAATCTCGCCCCTCAATACCGGCGTTCCCTCCTCGCACAAACAGTGCACGTAAAGACGGGACGCCCGCGCCCCACCCCATAACCTCCGTGGCCGCTGTCCAACCGAGAAGTGTCAGACCTTAGACGCCGCACCCAATTCTGGTCCCCCCTGGGAACAACGCCAAAGCTTTGCACAGAGCTAATTACGCAGAGCCGTCACCGGATCGACCAGCGAAGCCCGTCGCGCCGGCACCGCACACGCAATCAGCGCCACCGCACTCAGCACCAGCAACACGACCAGCAGGATCAAAGGATCGCGCGAGCTTCCCTCCGACCAATGCGCCATTAGCCGCTGCAACACGATCGTCAGCGCCAACCCCACACGCGATACCGCCCGCAACGCTTGTCACTGTTGACTGAAATACGATCCGCAGACACATGCTCCCGCTGCGCTCCCAGCGCCATTCGAATCCCGAACTCACTCGGTCCGCTGCGCCACCGTATACGACACCACGCTATACAGCCCTACCGCCGCCAGCGACAGCGCCAGCGCCGCAAATGCGCCAAACAGCCACGCGACCAGCCTCTGCTGCTGCCAATACTGCTCGTTTGAGATCCAGTGGTCCAGATCCTGCACGTTTGCTTCACCTGCTGATCCGCGTCGACCGCGCTTACCTGCGCACCGATCGCATGCAACAACGTCAGCGGCGAAACATCCGATCGCACCAGGATCTGCGTATACATCCGCATCGTCAGCGTGGACGGCACAAATGCCTCCGGCGCAACCGGCTTCATCAATCCATCGTCCTTCTTGTCTCCAACAACGCCGACGATCTGCAGCCAATCATCCGCGCCTGGCGCCATAAGCGTATACGGCGGCTCCTCCTTCAGCGCCGGTATCTTCATCGAGTGTCCCACCGCGTCACCATTGGGAAAATACAGACGCGCCATCGTCTCGTTGATCACCGTCACCCGCGCGCCGTTCCTGTCCTCCGTCTCGTCCCAGATGCGCCCCTGTATCTTCGGCACTCGCAACAACGGGAAGTAAGTCGGGCTCACAACGTTGATCAGAACCTTCTGCGAATCCTGCGCCGGCTTGCCCAGAAACTCCACCACCGTGGGAAATCCGTTCGACGGCGGCGTCGCGTTGCTCGATATCGCCGTCATCTTCACTCCCGGCACCGTCGCAACTCGTGCACGAAGCTGCTCAAAGTAAGCCGACCGCGACGCCCAGGTCTTATACGTCCCGTCATGCACCGGAATTCCCACCGACATCACATTGTGCGGGTCATACCCCAGCGACGTATGCATCAACTTCAGAAAGCCCTGGATCGCCGCGCCCGCGCCAGCCAGCATCACCAGCGTCAGCGCAATCTGTCCCCCGATCAACAGATTGTTGGTCGCCTTTCCGCTGCATGCTCCCCGCGATCTTGCGCGTTCCTGCCTGCATCACCTGCCCCACATCCGGGCGCGAAAGCTGCAGCGCCGGCCACAACCCAAACAGCACTCCTGTCAGCAGCGCAACCACCACGCTAAAGAACAGTACTGGCAAATTAATCTGAATTGCGGCTTCATGCGGAAACGAGTACTGCGGCAGCATCGACACAATCACCGCGAGGAGCTTGTACGCCAGCAACACTCCCAGCGCCGCACCCGTCAGCGACAGGATCAGCGCCTCCGTCAACAGCTGCCGGATCACACGACCTCTTGTCGCTCCAACCGCCATCCGCACTGCCAGCTCGTGCTGCCGCGACGTCCCCCGGGCCATCAGCAAGATAGACACGTTGCTGCACCCAATCAACAGAAGAAACGCTACCGCACCAAACAGCAGATACAGCGTCCCTCCCAGTTGTTTAACAAAGTCTTCGTTCAGCCCCGCCAAGAAAAACTCGAAGTGATCCGTCGGAAAATGCTTCGGCGTATCCTTCGCAAACTGCAAGATCATTGGCGTCAAAGCCGCCACCGCCGCCTGATGTGTCACGCCTGGCTTCAGCCTCAGTCCCACGTAATCCGATTTCGTCGGATCCTGCGTCACCTTCAACGGCAGGTACACGTCTCCGTCCTCCCAGGTAAACCGCTGCGCCGCGACACCCACAATCGTGTAATTCTTGCGAACCAGTTGCAGGGTCTGCCCCAGCACCTTGGGGTCCGCGTTGAAGTGCCGCTGCCAGAACTTGAACCCCAACACCACCACCGGCTGCGGATCCTGCCCATCGACAGCGTCCGCCGAGATCAGCCCTCGCCCCAGAGCCGCCGGCACGCCCAAGTGCTCGAAGCTGTTCGAGGTCAGGTACACGCCATTTACGTCCTCCGGCAGATCATGGCCCGTCACCGTCAGGTTCCAGGTCCTCCTCCATGAAGGCGCTCTCCACCACCGGCGACTGTCGAATCTCCTGATACTGCGCGCCCGTCAGCCCAAACCCATTCTCCCGCCCGCTCTTATCCCTCAGCCGCAGTGGACCATCCGATCCGAAGCCGCATAGGGGTAAGGATTCATCAGTACCGCATGAACAATGCTGAACACCGCAGTCGTCGCCCCAATCCCGAGGGTCAACGAGATAATCGCAGTCAGTGTAAATCCGGGACTCTTGACCAACTGACGTAAGGCATAGCGGAGATCCTGAAACAGCGTGGACATAGCGTTCCCCCGTAGACAGAGAGTAGCCCGCTCAAAAGGAGCACCCAAACGACCAACCCGAAACTCCCGTACCTGATTGATTCCTATAGAGTGAAGTTTATCTCGTTTCGCAAGTGACCAGATTCGCAACTCCGCTGTTCACGAGCGGACAGCACGATTAGCTCAACGACTTAAGCCAGCCCGGTAGACTCCGCCTGCTCCTGAGCGATCCCTTGAAGGCGGCAGGTACTGCTCGATCGTGAGAATATCCACCTTCCTTGGAAGAGGTTTCAAACTCAAACTAATATCAGATCAAAGAACCCATCAGCAGCATCGATCCGAACATCGGAGGGAATTTGATATTTGATCTGGTTAGCGTCTGCAATCTCTATAGTGCTCGCAGCGTGCTCCTATCCGTCATACGGTCAGGGCGACGGCCTACCATCGGTGGAGTTTATTGACCACATTAGTACCGCAATCGTTGTCGGAGTCGGAACTCTAACCAGCACTGATCCAGGCTCTCCTAGAATTCAGATCGTGCCTCTCAGAATCATCAAGGGCGAAGGTCTAGCCATAAATAAACCGTTTGAAATATCAATAATATGTCAGCTCCCTTGGCTGCCCTCCACCTCTGTTCCATCGGAGACCAGAGACTGCAATATGGTTTTTGACAACGTGACATCCTGACGGGACACTTGGCTTCTCATTCTCGCCCAAATCGCAATCCTGCCATCCTACGCGAAGCGATTTGAACTCAGCCGACCCATTGCCCCCGCAAGTGGGTCTACCCTGAAACTCTCGATGCAAAAGATAAGCTTGCATACGAATTCGCCTCCTCAATCGAGTCTTTGCACGGTCACGGGCCAGTCTCCCTCACCATGAACTCCCAACTATTGGGAGGCGTGAGTAAAAAATCAGGGAAGGATATCTACGCAAAACTTGCTGCGAGTGACGATGTAGATACAAGGATGATCGGTTTGTTTGGCTTGGTCTACCAGGGAGACATTCCGACGCTACACTACCTGTCTGCAAATCTGGCTGAGCTCGAACACACGCCGGCGGTAACGTACTACATCCAAAACAATGCTCGCTGGTCAATCACGCACGGGAGAAACGGAGATCAAGTGGTTACACAAGCTCCCGCGATTGCAAAGAGCCTCTCCGGCATTACGAACCCTGACAATATCGTTGTAAGGGAGTTGGCAAAGATTCTGCAAAACACCTCCGACCAATCGATCCGATATGCCTCCGCCAAAGCCCTGCAGAACCTTCACAGCCCACTCGCAACCACCTATCTGGGGCCACTCCTCGACGACGACGATCCTGAAATGCGTGCATTTGCTATCGGCGGATTATCCTGCTTCGCCAACGGCTCCCCGGTAATAGATCAGCATCACGAGCCTAGTTCTCTCGGAAGCCAGCCCGTTCAAAACGGAAGAAACACTTGATCATTTCGCCATGGGGAGACAAACCATTGAGAAACGTGAACCCTATTTTCTAGATTACTGGCGTTCCTGGTGGTCGGCGAACAGCGCGTCAATCACGGCGAAAGCCCGAAGCTGATCTCCGCAGTTAAACCAATCAATGCGTCATGAACAACCGACGCAACATCTCAATTTCCAACTTAGGCTAGCTTGTCAGATTTATCGCTATTTTGTACTGGAGAGCCGATTTGAGCTGGATCTTCAGCGATATTCTGTACTGACGTCAGAGCTATTGGATACCAGCTTGCATTCCTCAGCGATACGGGATACTGGTTTCTCGGAAGAAATTTTAGCAACGCACGAGATGTCCGTTATACGGACATTTGCCAAAAAGCTGCATTGACCCAATACCTCGATGAGTGCATTGCCCTGTTACCACCAATCGAGAGCCCACTTGCGATGGCGGCTATTTATCATCGTCTGCCCGCTTGAAAGGAGGCTTCCTGCCTAATAGGAAGATCCAACAGAGGAATCTGCCTATCTCAGCCTTTAAAAAAAAAAGGCAGGCACTCGTAAGAATGCCCGCCCCTCCAATCAAAACACCGCGACTTTACTGGAAAGCTTTATTCCAGTTCTTGACCAGGTTATTCACGTTCACCGTTCCGATGCCGGTTGCATAATCCCAGCCATGCTTCGTGTTGTAGGCCTTCTCATACGCTTTGCTCGAAACCGACAGCACTCCGTTAGTTCCCGAAGGCGTATAGCAGTTGAACGGCTCTTTTACCAGATGCAGTTCACATCATTTCGCCCTGGGTCACGTCGTAGAATGTGCACGAGCCGTCCGCTCCTGTGCCCAGCGATGAATTGCACGAGTTGTTTCCCGTCCCGCCATACTCCTGCTTCGCCAACGCGTAGTACACATAGTTCGGATTTCCCTGCGGTGTTCCGGTCGACTGGTTCACCAGCGCCTGGATACCCGCCACGATCGGCGAAGCAAACGATGTGCCGCCTGCACCCGACCAGTTCGCCGGATCTCCCATGCACGGTGCACCGCCATTTCCCGGCGTCGGGTCGCTGTAGCAGAACACATAGTAGTGTCCCCACACGCCGTTCGCCGCAAACAACGACACATCCGGAATATCCCGTACACCATCCTTCGGATTACCGAACGATCCGCCTGGTAGTTTGGCTTCGCATACCCCTTGCACGTCCCGCTCTTCTGGCCGCCGTCCCGGATCCAGAAGGTGACAGGTGTCCATAGGCGCAGTTGCTTGGACCACCGCTGCCACTCGCACGTCGTCGAAGTACTCCTCTCCAAGCGGCGAATTGCAGAATCCATTCGCCCCATACGGCACGTTGTATCCCTCAATATTGGTGATCAGCGTGCTGGCGCAGGAGTCGTTCCACGGAATCTCAGGAATGTAAGACTTCGCCGATCCGATACGTCGCATTGTTGTTCTTCTTCCAGTACTGCGACATTGTTCCGGCATAGGTGTCGCCGAAGTCCGTTCCACCCACTGCCACGTTGTACGGTGTTGACGCAAACCCGCTCACTCGCTATGCCATATACGCCGCAGGTTCCATTCGCATCGCAGCTTGCCGCGCCCTCATCTCCAGACGACACAAACACCGACACGCCCTCCGCAGCTGCCTGCTGGTACGTCTCGTTGTAGCTCGCATTGCCTGCCCGCCCCAGTTCTGCCTCGCACTCGCCATAGCTGATGCTGACGATCGACGGCGGCAGATCTGATCGATCAGCGTCTGAAGCGCAATCAATCCTCCGAACGTCGTCTCGCTGTCCGCACACGAAGCCAGCACAATCGCTGCATTCGGAGCCGCTGCGCTCGCATACTCCGCATCCAGAATCGCCTCGCCATCGTTGCCAATCACATCGCCCGGATCCGTGCAGCCGCCCGGATGAACCTGCGTGAACGCTGCCCTTGGTGTACTTGGCCAGGCCGAACACACTGCGAAAGGTATACCAGTCACCCGTCGAATAGACGTCGGTGTCCTCGATCACCATCACCGTCTGTCCCTTGCCCGTAATCCCGTTCTTATAGACCGGTTCGAAGTTGTAGATCGTGTGCAGGTCATCCGGCACCACCAGCTGTGTCAGCGCTATTCACCGTGTAGTCAGACTTCACACCATTGGCCGCAACAGTTCTTGCTACGAACCGCCTTGGATCGCACTATCAATCCGCGCCGAGCTGATCCCCTTATTCGCTGCCTTCGGACGGAAGTCGTTCAGCGAAGACACCCCAATCACCACATCCGCCAGCGCCGCAGGTATCTGCGGGTTCTGCATGTTGGACAGGTGCTTGACACCCCACGACATCGAGCGTGTGCATCTCTGCCTTGAACGCTGAGTTTACCTGTGCCGCCGTTCCCGAGAAGTCGATCACCATCCCGCTGTCCGACACGCGATTTACCTGAAGTCCGCTCTGCTTCAGCCACTTCGTCACAGCCGCGATATCTGCCGGATTCGGTCCATACTTCTCGCCATACTCCTTCGCCGTCAGCCAATGATGAAATGCAGGATTGCTGGGCTCATGCATAGCCTGAATTTGCTCGTTTAACGCTGTCTGCCGATCCTCCGGGCGCTTCAACTGCAGCAGCATGTGGTTCAGCTTCAACCCATCCGCCACCGCACCACGATCATTCTGTGCGTTTGCCTCGGCCCGGAGATTGCCTGCCAGGGTTACCGTCTGCGTCGCCACTACGGGCGAAGTTACCAACAGCTTCGCAGCGGTTGCGCTCTGTGCAAGAGCGGAGGGTATCGGCAGTGCCGCTACCGCTAGAAAGTAAAAAGTGCGGGCTAACTTTCCCTTCAAAACACAACACTTCATGTGATCGGCCTCGATGGAACAGATCCAGGTTTGCCTGCGACGAGGTTGCAGCGGCGAACCCGTTCGGAAAGAACGCCGCATACGAATCGGTTTGTGCCTGGTTCAGCACAAAACAGTTTGGTTGTTGGAGAAAATCTGATGAAAGATTAGCGCCAGTTTCAAACGAGCGGGAAAATGCAAAGGATAATTTTCGAAGTACCCAAAAGGGTAGTTTCGCCATTATGGCCTAAGTGTCGAGCAGCCCCCGCTGGATCGCGATCACCACCGCCTGTGTTCGATCATTTGCATGTAACTTGAGCAGAATCTTCTTGACGTGCATCTTCACCGTGTTGTCGGTCACAAAGATCAAGTCCGCGATCTCTTTATTGCTCTTTCCCTGCGAGATCAGCCCTAACACTTCTACCTCTCGGTCGCTCAGCTTTCCTGATGTGATGTACTGGGTCAGCTTCTCTGCTGTCTCGGGCGAAAGAGACCGGCCGCCGGCGACCACATGGCGAACCTGTTCGGCCAGTGTTGCTCCATCAATGCCCTTGAGCAGATACCCCCTCACGCCCAAACTGATCGCCGTATAAATCGAAGCATCGCCCTGAGCAGAGCTGAGAATGATAATGCGACCATCTGGATGGCTCTTCAGAATAGTACGCACAACGTCAAAACCGCTCTGGTCAGGCAGTCGAAGATCAAGCAGCATTACATCGGGTAGGAGCGCCAGGTACATCTCAACCGCTTGACGGCCATTGGTGGCAAGACCGACGATCTTCATCTGATGGCGTGCAAGTACACCTGCCAGCCCCTCGCGCACCATAGGATGGTCGTCAACGATCAGCACCTTGATCGGTCTTACAGATTCAGCGAGCGGATTCGTCTCCAGAACTGATCTCCTCTTGTGACCTTCGACTTCGGCGCCAAGGTCTCCATGGTGACTTCGTTGTTCTTACCTGCAACGTGACCTTTGTTCCCTAGGCCCAGCTTACTGTCGATGGTGAGACTTGCGCCAATGCGCTTTGCATGAGCTTGCATGCCCCGCAGTCCAAAGTGTCCTTCTCTTCCTTGACGTTGTGTGGCTTCGTCGATGCCTTCGCCATCGTCTACAACAATAACCTCGAAAGAGTCTTGAGAAAAAATGATCTTCACCTCGACGTGTTTTGCGTAACCATGTCGGAAGGCGTTGGATAGAGCCTCTCGACAGATACGGTACACCTCGTCACGAACCAGAGGATCGATTGGGCGAGGCTCCCCTGCGGTCGTCAACTCAAAGTCAGGAAGCTCGCTGAGTCTGAACTCAGCTTCTGCATGTCGTAAAACATCGACGAGGCTGTACTCCACCACCGCAGTCGAATGAAGATTCGAAACCATATTGCGATTACGCGCTATGCTTCCACGCACCCGGTCAGCCAGCGTGCCGAGCGACATGGAAGCCGTCTCTGGTTGATCGTTCAGTTGGAAACCCAGCAACTCGAGCTGAAACGCCACCCCGATCATGTCCTGAATAACTGTGTCGTGGATCTGATAAGCGATGCGTTCGCGCTCTGCAGCTCGCTCTTGAAAGCGAAGGCTGAGGCGCTCTGCCCGGAGGCGCGTTCTTCTCCGCGTCACCTCAACCGCGATGCCCACCAGGCCAAAAGCCAGTAATGCCCGAAACCATCCTGTCTGCCAGAAGAACGGTTGCAGCTGGAGTGCAGCAGTAGCGGCCACTCCATTCGAGACACCTTCACGATTCGTCGGCAACGACCTGAAATGTATAGCGGCCGGGCGGCAGACCAGTGTAGGAGACAACACGTTCTGTTCCAGCGTCGATCCACTGCCGATCCCATCCCTCAAGTCGATAGCGAAATCGAATCTGTTCGGGAGCAGTATCGGAAGGTGCGGTGTAGGCGAAAGTGATGCGATGGAGTCCCGGAGAGATCGTAGTCATATCCGCGCCAAGATGTTGATCATCGACTTGGATGTAGTCGAGCACCGCTTGCACGATTGGATCTGGCGGGTGTGGATTCACAACCGCGATTCCGTCCACCGTAGCAAACCAGATGCGCCCGTCGCGTGATCGAATGGCTGTCACCTGATTGAGAGGAAGTACATCATTGCTTTTGAGACCGTCGGCCCGGTCAAATATCTCAGGGATGACATGGTCAATCTTCCCTTCAGCGAACGCCATCCACTGTTTGCGGCTAAGGCATGCAATGCTTCGCGGAGTAACGACCCAGAGATTTTCCTCCGCATCTGACACAACGTCCAGCACGAAACTACCCGGCAATCCCTCGGCCTGTGTGAGGATTCTTCCTGCACCCAGATTCTTCCGTACAGAACCCTCGATCGGGCCATAACATCAAGCCGCGCATTGTTGCTACTGCCAAACCATGTCCGGGCCATGCTGCGCTGAGAATGGGATGCGGTGTGTTGACCACTGGCTCAAATCGTTCGCCGGTCCATCGTTCGAGCTGTGTGTCTGTCCCCACCCAAAGCTCTCCTTGTTGATCGGCCGCGAGATACCGGATGGAACTATCCGTTTTCGGCTGTCCTAGGTCGATGCTCGATAGCCTTCGATCCTTCAGACGGAAAAGTCCGTGATGCAAAACGCTGAACCAGAGACTTCCATCGGACGTTGCTACAGGAGTATTGACGTAACCCTGGGGAATGGATGGTATTTTGGTGAACTTGGATCCGCTTCGCTGGAAGATGCCATAGTCGGAGATTGCAATCGCAGGAGTGGCTCCATGTTCGGCAAACCCGCGAATCTGACCGGGAGGAAGTCCTTGCCTGCGTCCGTAGAGTGTTCTCTGCCCGTCTTTGAACTCGGCGACGCCACCCTCCAGTGTTCCAGCCCAGACGCCGCCGTCCCTCTGCTCAAAAATTGCATCTGTCTGACTCCGCCCGCCGGTGGGGTCATCGCCGATGCGGTAACTTGTGAAGATCCCATGATGAAATCTTTGGAGTCCGGCAATCGTCCCGATCCACACATCCTGATTGCGATCTTCCAGAAGGACTCTTACGTCATCGCTGGCTAGCCCGTCAGCAGCGGTCATCACCTCGGTCTGATCGCCATATCTGCGGCTGAGTCCATGTAATCCGCCACTCGCCATCCACAGTGCTCCGCGATGATCGACCATCAAGTCGACGAAATTACCGAGTCCAGGGTGCGGGACCAGTTTGAAGTCCCCGCCATCAAAGCGAAACAGCTTATGGCCATCGCCTGCATACATCTTGCCCGAGGCGTCTCCAAACAGAAGTTGGATACTGGGATGGTTGTATTGAATTACCGAGTGATCAGCCTGTACGGCCACAACGTGTTCGCTGTCAGTAATCCAGAGTGTTCCGTCTTTGTTTTCAAAGAGGTCACGCACTGCATGAGTATTAGACGGCAGAGGCACAACGTCCAGTGCATCGCCTCGCGTTCGCATTAGTCTATTGTCCGAGACGATCCAGACGCCTCCATCACCTGCACGCGTAAGCGCCTGGATCAAAGCACGGGAATTGCCAGGAATACTGATCGTGACAAATCGATTGTGGGTGTAGTGAAAGAGCCCCGTGGTAGTGGCGATCCACATCCCGCCATCATTGTCCCCCGCTAGCTTAAGTATTCTTTCCTGCAGTTCCGGCGGCCCGTCCTTCTCGAAGGACCTGAAATGCACACCATCAAACCGCGCTAAGCCGTTGAGCGTTCCAACCCACAGAAAGCCATCGGGTGTCTGCGCCAGTGCCGTCACGAAGTTCTGCGGCAAACCCTGTTCGGTTGTCCAGGTAGAGAGAACCTCGTTGCGCAAGAGGGGTTCTGAATCTGTTGTCTTCTTGCCTTGCGCGTTCGAGGCTAATGAGAGCATTAAGCCGAAACATGCAAGGCTAATCTTTCGTCTCCGCAAATATTTGCCCTAAGAGAAGTTCCTTTAGTGAGCGCCTCTGTGCCTCTAATATTTAGTACAGACGTCCAGTATAGGCGGGCCTGTCTTATTCCCGCTGACCGGCAAAAAGTGTTGAGAATGCCGCGTCGAAATTTAGCACCGGGCACCCAGGTCCCAAGTTGATGATCTGGTGGCATAGTCCACTTCGGGCACGAGGCACCATCGCCATAAATTCAAGCATTACCTAGGCGACCGATAAATTACCGAGTCACTCATCGACGAATGCAGAGCCTTCCGGCGAGATTCCCGCAAAGTCACGTTTTGGCCAAGTTCACTGTGTATAGGGTCGTAGTTTCCGAAAACTCCGTTTACGAGAATTTCCGCACTCCACTGCATTCTTTTGGGGCTGAATAATGCCGCGTCAGTAATACTTGAACGAAGCCGCTGGCGCGGCGACGCGGCGCGTGCGATACTCCGGACATCACGGGGCTGCCGAATCGTTCTGAATCGACTTTTGCCTATTTTCTAACTCAAGTTCCTTCAGCATGTTGCAGGCGATAGTAGATTCAATTCCCATAGCCTGACCTCATCCCCCGCAAACTCCAGCGGCTCCCTTCAAGTCGCTGTATCCGAGCCGCCCGCACAGAAGCGGTGACAAAACCAGCGCCACAATGGGCGGTCCAGATACAGCACTAAGACATATCGGTGCTAATCCAGTGTCGTTGAAAGGCGGACGATCGGTGACGAACAAAATACTTACTCTGACATCTGAGTTGAAAAAGTAGGTAGACATATCTGGCGGATCCATAACGAGAGATGGTCCGGGGGGAATATGTGCGCCATAAGCGGCATAAGTCGTCGCAGGGGATGCTTACGGGCTCGCGGGGAGAGACAGTCCGGTGGAACAATGTGCGGGGCGAGTTGACCTTTGTTAATCCGGCTTGACACCTGTGGCGGCAAACCGGGAATGGCGGTGATTGGATGCATGATTTTTTAAAACAGGCTGTTTCGTTTTCGTTCCTTGAGAAGTGCGTGGCTGCAGTTATTGGAATCCTCCTTATTCATGCCACGTTTCGCGTGCTCGAACAAACACTGCCTCGACGCTTTGGCCGCGCCGATGCGCGTTATAAGGTTCGCAAATTCGTCGTTTTTTCCGGATATCTCTCGATTCTCGTTTTTCTCGCGATCCTCTTTGAAGATCGCTTGGGCCGACTCAGCTTTGCCTTCGGCGTCGTAGGTGCGGGTGTGGCAGTAGCCCTGCAGGACGTACTGGCCAGCATTGCCGGCGCCTTCTCGATCGGGTTTTCAAGGCTGTACGCCATTGGAGATAGGGTTCAGATCGGCGACACTCGTGGTGACGTTATCGACATCGGACTCCTGCGAACCACCTTGATGGAAACGGGGAACTGGGTCAGCAGGGACTTGTACAACGGCCGGATTGTTCGCATCCCTAACAGCACCGTCTTGAAAGGGTCCGTTTTCAACTACTCGCATGGATTCCGGTTTATCTGGGACGAGATTAAGGTGCTGCTCACAGCCACTAGCGATTACAAGCTTGCCAGGGAGATGATGCTTCGAGTAGCCAAAGAGGCTATCGGCGAGTACTTGCTCGAGGCGCAAACATCCTGGAAAGCGATAAGTGACAATTATCGAAGCGCGAACCCTCCGTTAGAGCCTACGGTCGCACTTGTTGTAAACAACGGATCGTTGGAATTCACTGTGAGCTACGTGGTCGACTACACGAAACGAACGGCCATGCAAGATCAGTTGTTCACGAAAATCGTAGAGGAGATCGAGAATAGCAAGGGTCGGCTCCAATGGGCATCACCGGCGAGTACTATCGTAAATCGGCCGGGAACTCCGTACGCGATCGACGAGCACCGGTCACCTTCGACTCACGGAGCGGATCACGCGGCAGATTCCCGTTAATGCCCCTCCGCTTGCAAGCGCACCTTGAGGTACCGGCATCTGCTGTTGAGGCAATTACGCGGGTTTTTGTATTTGAACCAGAACGGCTAAGAGGTTGTCGAGGTCGGCTGGGTTGACATCACTGACGGCGACGATGCGGAGATCTGGTGTGGTGGCGGTGTGGATGGTGAAGCCTGCGCGGGCGCCCGACAGAGTGAGAGGGTTGGGAGGCGGCCCTGGAACCAGGGTTTGACCGTGTGACGGTCGGAAGAGATGACCTGTGGAGTGGCTGCACTGGAGAGGGTGGCGAGGTGCTGGTCGAGGAGTTCGGCCGCAAGGGTATTGGTTTGATGAAGCTGACGCCAACTAAGGAGTGAGATGGTCAGCAGGATAGCTGCGGCGAGGGCTGCCCAAGCTGCGGGACGGATGGAGTAGAGGCGAGCGCGCGTTTTCGTTTGCGCCTGCGGGTTTGTTTGGGTCAGAGGATTTGTCTGCAACTGCGATTGGGAACGGAGTTGAAGCTGCCCGTTATGCCGTTGTCCCGGAGTACGATCACCGGCGCTCGCCGGCGAAGGTAAGGGCTCGGGATGTGAGTCTCTGATAGGGGCTGTCGAGCGACCAGCAAGGCCAGGAAAGGCCAAGGATGGCGGCGACACGCACGGGTCGAACCTCTCGGTTGAATCGAATTCTGTGGGCCGCATCTCGGTAACCAAATTTGCTGCTGGATTATTCCGCGCGATTTCTTCTAACGGGCAGGAATAAAAGCTCGCCTTGCCAGTTTAGGACGATGCAGGCAATCAAAATCAGATGGAGATTGATATGAATCAGTTCAAGGAAGACGAAGTAGTGCAGGAGAACGAAGGTGTTACGAAGCCCGTGGGCGATGGCATCGACCGGCGCAATTTTCTGGGGTGCATGGCGTGGGCCGGCACAGGGTTGCTATGGTCGATGGTTGGCGGTGTGCCAACTTCGAAGCTGTTGGCGCAGACGATGAAGGGTGGTGGGACCGGAGTTGGGAAGGTAGAGGATTTTTCGTTCGTGCAAATCAGCGATTGCCACATCGGATTCAACAAGGGCGCAAACCCAGATGTGACCGGGACGCTGAAGAAGGCCATCGACAGGGCCAATGTTGTGCCTGCGGGCATGAAGGCACCTGATTTTATGCTTCACACCGGCGACATTACGCAGAATTCGAAAGCAGCGGAGTTTGATACGGCCTCGCAGGTCATTAAGGGCTTTAAGAACGAGGTGTTTTATGTGCCGGGGGAGCACGACTACATCGACGATGGTACACAGTACAAGCAGCGTTTTGGCAAGGGCACCGTGGGCAATGGCTGGTACAGCTACAACCACAAGGGCGTTCACTTTGTGGGCCTGAACAATTGCGTGCAAGTAGATGCGATGGGGAATATGGGCGAGGATCAATTGAAGTGGCTGAAGTCTGACCTGGCCGGGTTGAGTCACTCGACCCCGATCGTTGTTTTCGCCCATATTCCTTTGTGGATGGTCTATGAGAAATGGGGATGGGGCACGAAGGATGGAGAGCAGGCGCTGGCCATGTTGAAGCCCTTTGGTTCGGTGACGGTTCTGAATGGCCATATCCACCAGGTGGTGCAAAAGGTCGAAGGCAATGTGGCCTTCCATACGGCGATGGCAACGGCGTTTCCGCAGCCTGCACCGGGAGCGGCGCCGAATCCAGGGCCGATGATGGTTCCAGCGGGCAAGCTGGAGAGTGTGCTGGGAGTGACCAAGGTCAAGATGGTTCGAGGACGTAGTCATTTGGCTGTCGTCGATTCGACACTGGCGGAGACTGTCTAATGCGGCCGTGGATTGCTGCGACATTGACCGTAGCCGCAGTAGTGGGCTTGGGGTATGTTCATCCGTTTGGGAATCCGCGTGTCGAGCCGGCGAAAGGACTCGGCACGCTGCTGGAGGGTGCGACTATGCCCGCAGACGCGAAGGCGGTTCTTGTGAACAAGTGTGCGGACTGCCACTCGAGCGAGACTCGCTGGCCAGTGTATGCGCGGATCGCTCCAGGATCGTGGCTGATTGAGCGCGACATCGTTGAGGCGCGCAAGAAGATGGACCTCTCACACTGGGAGCAGATGCCGGCGGATAAACAGCAGGTTTTGACCGCGAAGATCTTCGAAGAGGCAAAGAGCGGGGACATGCCTCCGCTGCAGTATCGATTGCTGCACTGGACTGCGCAGCTTTCCAAGACCGATGTGCAGGCACTCTCGATGCTGGGCAAGAGTGCGAGTGGGAGCGAGGCGGCGCTGGCTGGGGATGGCGATGCTGTGCAAGGCAAGGCTGTGTTCGAGAAGCGTTGCACAGGCTGTCATGCGATGGCTGTTGATCGTGAGGGACCGAGGTTGGCAGGAGTCTATGGCAGAAAAGCCGGAAACATCGCGGGATTTACATATTCCGCGGGCTTGAAGAATTCTGGCGTGACTTGGAACGATGCGACCCTGGAGAAGTGGTTGAGCGATCCCGATTTGATGGTTCCGGACAACAATATGAGCTTCAGCGTTCCCAAGGCAGAAGAGCGGAGGAACTTGATTGCTTACTTGAAGCAGTAGTGAGAGGTTGACTAAAGAGCGCAAGGAGAGCGTATGTCAGATTGGTTTAACGAGGTAATTGGCGAGGATTTGATTGCCGTATACGAAGGTCATTATTGCACGGAGGATGCTGTCATCTGGTTGCGGCAAAAGCCTCGGACTATCGGCGAGTTGCGGTCTGAGGAAATCGACTGGCTGCGGTGGATGGCTGCAAATACCAATGACCGAGATTTACTTGAAAAGCTGTCACAAGATTTTGATCCGGATGTCCGAATGTGGGTAGCGTGCAATCCGATGACACCTCAAGCGGTACTCTGGAGACTCGCCGAAGATACCGTTGTCTTTGTCCGCAGAGGAGTTGCTCAAAACCGTAACACGTCAGCGGCCCTACTAATAAGACTGGCCGACGATCTCGACACTAAAGTTCGAGCGTTGGTTTTCAGAAATTGCAGCAGGCAATCGCCTATTTTCTCTCTGATCTTGTAATTGAATCAGATTTTTTGAGATCGAACTAACACTCCTAGCCCCGTTGCTCTATTTGTCGCGACGTGTTCCCGAAGCTTAGACAATTTCGATGTGCATGCATAAGATAAGCGGCCGATACGCGCCAAGTGCGACGTGAACCAGAGACTTGAAGATGGTCTGCAATTCGTCTGTATAGCGCATCACCCAAGAGAGCTCACACTAATCGTCGCCGAACTGGGTCCTATTAAGCCCTTGCAGGAGGGCACATTCATGACACACGAAGAACTTCAGGTAAATCGAGAGTATATGTGGAGAGCACTTTTCGGGGAGCAGAGAATGGCTCTCACGCTCGCAGTTGAGATGCTGTCGCGTTGCCATTTATCTCCACAACAGATCCTGACCAAAACAATGAGGGCTCTGGAAGGCTCACAGTACGATTCGTGAATTTCTTTTGGGAAAATCACTTCAGGCTTTCATGACAACTAATTTGCCGGATCATTAGTCAACACTCAGGGATCGCGACCCCGCGTGAACGGAATGGGGCTTCGTTCAACGCCGCAAAGATGCTGGCCATTTGGCATCGACAGCATAGTAGTAGCTCAGCGCACACCTCCCGCAACCGACTAAGCTTTTTCTTAGTCACGTATCTCTGAATTGCTATGCGCAAAAGTTTATAAAGGTTCTTCTCCAGCAAAGGCAAGGGCTGCCTCTCGGCAGCCCTTGTTAGCGCGAACTTCCGCTACTGTGCAGTTAGGTGACCATGACACTTTGTGTAATCGACCCTGAGACTGCATTTACCGTTACCTGTGTCGTGACGGGCGCGGCGGGCGTTGTAGAGCTGCCGCCGGAGCTGCGGACGAAGAGCAACCGGTGATTGCTGCTAGCCCCCACCAGCAGGAGAGCAAAGAGAGATCCCCCTGCGAGAATCGATCTGCGCTTCAGACCTGCGAATGCCAGCAGACCGGCCGGGCCGATGAATGCGACGGTGATGCCGGCCCGTGACTGGAACAGATTGACAGAATGATTCGGCAGATCGGTTATAACCACCGCCAGTCGTTGGTGGAGCTGATTACTGGCCTGGAAGCGATGGCCACCGTTACCGATGTTGTGCCAGAGCCCGAAAGGGTGACTGTGGGCTGGATTGAAGGTGCAGGCGACCGAGGCGGGTGAGCAGGAAAAGGTAACAGGGCCTGTTGAACCCGTTGGTTGCGGCGAGTGACAGTGTTAGGTTTCCGGCCGTCTGCCCTGGAGCGACTGTAACCGTTGGCAGACGCTTGAAGGTGAAGTTGCCCGCTCCCGTTGCCGGCGGAGCAACCGCGATGGAACCGAAAAGGCCACCCTTTTCCCCATTAATGCCCGCTGCGAAGTACAGGGTGTTGGGATCGCCCAACGTGGTGGTCTGCCCGCTGTTCTGCCCGAAGAAGATCTCCCACAGGCCGGGATTCGCGATAGGCGCGCCCGCGCTGGTGTTCAACGAACCGACCAGTGTAAACGTTTTTGGATCGAAGGCGTTGATCACGCCGTCTCCGAAGTTGCCGATCAGAAGGTCGCCACCGAAACTGCCGAAGCCTGCCGGGGCAAGCGCCATTCCCCAGGGTGCGTTCAACACGCTCTGGCTGGCAACTCGCGTCACGAAGTTTCCATTGTTGTCGAACTCATCGACATAGCCGAGACCGGCGCCCACGCTCTCGCCTGTGGTGGCGTTGACCTGGGCATAGGTTACATAGACGTTTCCGCCGATACTGTGGATGCCAAAAGGCGAATAGCCGGCTGGCAAGGTTGAATCGGTAAAGTTACCCGCAAGAGCATGCGAAGCAAAGGTGCTGTCGAAGACGTCCACGGTGCCTTGTTTGAAGTTGGCCGCAAGCAGGAACGTTCCGGTCGCGTTGGTATTGAGCGCGATGTCGGTGTAAGAAGCCTTCGCTGAGTTATTGACAACCGTAACTGCTTGCGACCCGCTGGTTGCATTCCAGGCGGCAATCGTGCCGTCGAGCGTGCCGAAGAGGAACAATGCCGATGTGCTGCCTGGAATATCGAAGATAGCGGAGTTGCTGTTGTATACCGTGCCGCTCGGACTGCCGTGCGCCGACGTGGAAGCGGCAGGGATCGTGACGGAGGGCAGCGACGGTACCGCAACAGCGCCGGCGGCGGTATCGATGGCCACCGAGCCGATGCCAGCTTTATCGATCCAGATGGCCGGCCCTACCGAAACGCCCCAGGGATTGATCAATGTGGGGTCAGTTACGAGTGCTTGCACCGTCGCACCATCGGAAATAATATTTGTCTGCACATAGGTGCTGCTGCTTTGTGCCAATGCCCCGATCGAAAGAAACGCCAGAGAGGGCGACGAGTACAATGGGTAGAAATTATTCCCGCTGCGCTGAAGGAAGATGAGGCTCTCCGAAGCGAGGGGGAAGCGTCATGGACGGACGATTTGAAGATACTGATTAGCATATTGATATCCTCTGCAACACAAAACTGAGTAAGCTCTTCGTTATTCCAATTCGTCCTCAATATTTTGCGCAATAAAGCGTGACACCTGTCTGGAAGCCAGAGTTGTTCTCAAATCCATTTGTGCTTCAAGTAAATTTTCTGCTCCTAGAAGGGAATAACCTTTGCCCTACTCAGTTTGGATATAAACAGACCTCCGACTTCAGGCCGCAGTACTCGATTCGCTCTGTTACGGTCTTGAGGATTTGAGGTCAACGGATCAGCCAGCTTATGTCCGAACGCGAGCTGGCGACCGGAGTCTTTTTGGAGGAACGCTTATGCTTACGCCCCATTGGAGAAGGGTTCTCCTCTGTTCTTGCCTTTTCGCGATATTGATCGCGTTGGGTGCGGGACTCGTTAGAGTCGCAGCGAAGTCAGCAACTGAAGCGCCGGCTGGGTTCAACACTCCGAGCTTCAACGGTGCACAAAGCATCAGCAATGGAATCGTCGAGCCACCCGGAGACACGTTTGCTCGGGATCAGCAGGTCTATGAGGAAAACGAGACCGTCGCGCAAGGGCTTGGACCTGTGTACAACGCAACCAGCTGCGTCACTTGCCATCAAAATCCGAATAGTGGAGCAGCCAGCCAGATCACGGAACTTCGGGTTGGGCACAATGATGAAAATGGCAATTTCGTAAACCCGACCATCTTTATCAACGATGGGAAAAACACGATCACGGGCAGGTCTATTGTCAACGATCGCGCTATCGGTCCGGAAGCCCAGGAGACCATCCCTGCGACAGAAAACATCCGCACATTACGCGCTGCCCTCAACACACTGGGGGATGGATTTGTGGAAGCCATCGACGACAAGACGCTGATCGCAATTGCCGAGGAACAACCGGAGTTGAGCGAAGGAAGAGTTCATGGGGAAGTTGTACAGGCTCCAATTTTCGAGGCTCCTGGACAGACCCGCGTGGGACGATTCGGCTGGAAAGACCAGCACAGTAGTTTGCTCTCTTTTATTGGCGACGCCTACCTCAATGAGATGGGAATCACTAACCGCCTGCGCCCCACGAATGTTACTACCGTCCTCAACACTACGACCGGCGTGGAAGATCAGCCAGATGATCTTGGATTGGCTGACATCGACCACTTTGCTCAGTTCATACGCGGCACTATGGTACCTCCTCGAGACACAGTGCTTGCCGCGAGCCCCGGAGCTTTAAAGGCCAGGAACTCTTCAGGCGGGTCGGTTGTAGTGTCTGCCATGTGCAATCCATCACCACGGCCCCTCCAGGGACAGTTATCGATGGTGGCATGTTTACTGTTCCAGAGGCTCTGGGGGACAAAATAATTCATCCTTTTAGCGATTTTTTGTTACATGACATTGGAACTGGGGATGGGATCGTCCAGGTTGGGCCCCAGGACACGGCCAACAAATTTAAGAACTGCGCCACTTTGGGGATTACGCACAAAAGCCCGCTTCATGCACGACTTGGGGTCATTATCTATTGATAACGCTATCTCGCGTCACGATGGCGAAGCCCGTCAGCCCGCCAGACGTTTTAGAGAACTGAGTCCCGAAGAAAAAGAGGCGTTGATTACCTTCTTGAAATCACTGTGACTGTTGTGCCGTGAGCAGTACAGGGGGTTGACTAAGGGCAGGTTGCGTCCGCATCGGATCTCAGTAGTGGCCTGCGGCTCGAGTGCCTCCGTCGAGTATTCCAACCTATCGCTCGGGTTGACTAATGGCAACGGCTGTCGGCTGTCGTTTCATCTCGTATAGGCTCGAAGCTCGTTTGTCCCAATTGATGGACGTGCGACAGATTTTAGCTGAATCTTTTGCCTTCCGAAGGAAGCGGACGATGTGCGCGTCGGTTCAGAAAATTTGCGCGTCTTTAGAATCGGCGGTTCGTGAGGTGCAAGATGCGGTTGCTGTCCACTGCGATAGTTATAGCCATCCTCTCACTGACTTGTGCCTACGCCTCCGCCTCAGGCCAGGACGTCTCAAGCCACGGTGACAGTGCAACCGCTCTTGCCGCGCTTCACACTAAAGCGGATCAAGCTCAGCCGAGAGACAGATGCTTTCTTTATGCCGAGCTCGTGAGCCAGATGACGGATCTGGCCGGCAAGCAGTTCAACTCCGGTGAGTTCGGGCAGGCTTCGCAGACCATCCAGCTCGTGCAGCGATATACCGAGAAGATCCATGCCGGCGTTACGGATAACAGCAAAAAGCTAAGAGATGCCGAGCTGCTCATGCGGCACGCCTCCTTTCGCCTCAAAGGCATTCTCAGCGCAGCTTCGGATGAAGACCGACCGGTTTTGGAAGTCACACTAAAGCAGTTGAATGAGGTTGAGTCAGAGCTCCTGATGCAGATCTTTAAAAAGTAACGTGCGCTTGAATCAACCTTCTTTCAAGCGATGTGATCGTGCATTTCCCCACGATAAATTCAGTCGAATGGCTCCTGAGTGTCAGATCCGACAGCCTAAGGAGCGCGGCGTCACATAGCCGAATTTGTCAATCAACGTGTCTTGTCGATCAGTCTTATGAAGCGCCTGAGATGAACAAGGTCTGAGGATAAGAAGGAAGTGTACCCGTCTGCGAAGAGGGTCTCTCTTCGCAGACGGATCAGGGGTGCGTTAGGTTAGAACTGCGCTTTGAGTACGAACTGATATTGCCGGGGAACGTAGTTCGGATCGGTAGCCGAGATAGTACCAAAAGCAGCGTTGCCAAACTGCTGATTGCCGCTGTTGTTATTCGCAATGAAGAAGTTTGGCGTGTTCGAGATATTGAAGCTTTCCACGCGGAATTGCAGATTCACACGTTCCGTGACAGGAAAGTTTTTGAAGAGGGACAGATCGACGTGGCGGAAGTCGGGGCCAAACAATGCCTCGGTGGACTGGCAGGCTGGGGCGTAGACGGATGTGAACGGAGCGTTCTTCAGGTCGCCGTTGGAGGTGTAGTTACCGGGAAAGTAACTGAGTCCGTAGCCACCCCGGACGACGGTGGAGGGTCTTGCCGAATATGCGAATCCGACACGCGGAGCGACGTTGTTGTATTGGGTCGGGATGTCCACTGTATCGCTGACACGTTCACCCAGCAATCTTTAAAGCGGTGGATACGGTTGTGGGGGGTGGAGCCGACCGCCTGCAGAAAGTCGAAGTTTGAGATATGGTTATGCGCTTCGGTGAAGGGAGTGGAGACGTCGTAGCGAATGCCAGGGAGCACCGTCAGCTTCGGGCTCACCTTCCAGCTATCCTGTGCGAAGCCACTCGGCTCCCAGCTGCGGTAGTCGGGAGGGGAGATGTTGAAGTTGCGGGACTGGTTGTTGAAGGCACCGACCAGTGCTGACGCAAGCTGGTTGTTCTGCTGCGTCAGTTGATCGGGATTGTTATCACTGGACAGATTGAAGCCGTAAGCTCCGACTGCCGAAGCGCTTTGCACGTTACGGGCCTGTCTGCGAATCAAAGATGACAAAATCTCATCGTTAAGACGTTGCGGATGCCATGGCAAGAGATTTGACGCGTTCGTCACCCCTTAATCTGGCTGGCCGCGAAACGCTATTTCGTACTGGTACGAATTAGCGTTGCTCAGTACGAATTAGCGTTGTATTTGACAGCCAGCCCCGTCGACTCCGCCTGCTCCTGCGCGTGATAGCTACTCCGCACCAGCGGCCCACTCTCCACATGCCGGAAGCCCATCCCCTGCGCCTCATGCTTCAGAAAGCGAACTCCTCCGGCGTGTAGTACCGCGCCATCGGCAGATGATCCCTCGACGGCCGCAGATACTGCCCGATCGTCAGAATATCCACCTTCCGATCCGCCAGATCGCGAAACACCGCCAGCAGCTCGTGCATCTCCTCGCCCATCCCGACAATAATGCCCGTCTTGGTCACAATCTGATCGCCCTCCCGATCTCGAACATCTCCGCCGCAAGCTCCTTCGCATGCTGCAAAAACCGCAACGACTTCTCATACCGCCCACCCGACTTCGCCACGCGATACAGCCGCGGCACCGTCTCGATATTGTGGTTCAGAATCTCCGGCCGCGCCGCCACCACCAACCGCAGCGCCTCCTCGTTCCCCTGAAAGTCCGGCGTCAACACCTCCACCCGGCACCCCGGAGCCTGCATCCGAATCTCTTCGATCACACTCACAAACGCCCGCGCCGCGCCCACATTATCGTCATCGCGATTCACGCTCGTAATCACCGCATGCGCCAGCCCAAGCTGCGCCACCGCATACGCCACCCGTCGCGGCTCATCGAAATCAATCGGCTCCGGCTTGCCCTTCGGCACCGCGCAAAACCCGCACCGCCGCGTGCACAGATTCCCCAGCATCATGAACGTCGCCGACTTCTGATTCCAGCACTCCCCGATATTCGGGCACTGCGCGCTCTCGCACACCGTATGCAGGTTCAGCTCCCGCGCCATCTTCTTCAGAGTGTGAAAGGTCTCCCCCATCGGAGCCTTGGCCTTCAGCCACGCCGGCTTAGGCGCAGGCTTCCTCGGCGAAAGATCAATCTGCACAAGTTCAGCTGTAGAAATCATCCCTTTCATTGTATCGCCCACGCCCAAAACTGCGCCAAAACGCCATTCGTCACTCTCCTGTGGCATAACCACATCTCTCATGACATACTTATGTGGCCGTCGCACAGGAGCCACCACAGGAGCTTCAATAATGCCGGAATCAAAACTCGACCTTCTCCAGGGCACCCTCGACCTCATGGTCCTCCAGACCCTCACCACCATGGGCACCCTCCACGGCTACGGCATCGCCCGCCGCATCGAGCAGGTCAGTGGCGACGAGCTCCTCCTCAACCAGGGCACCATCTACGCCTCACTCGTCCGCCTCCAGCAGCGCGGCTGGATCTCCGCCGCCTGGGGCACCTCCGACAACAACCGCAAAGCCAAGTACTACTCCATCACCAAAGCCGGCCGCAAGCCAGCTCGCAAAAGACGCCGCCTACTGGCACCGTCTCTCCAGCGTCATGGGCCGCGTCCTCACCATGTCACCCGAAGGAGAGGCCTGATGACGACCCTCCGCGAAGCATGGAACCGCATTCAATCCTTCTTCCACAAACAGCAGCGCGACGCCGACCTCGAAGCCGAGCTCCAAAGCCATCTCGAACTCGCCATCGAAGAAAACCTGCAACAAGGCATGCCACCCGACGAAGCCCGTCGCAAAGCGCTCATCCGCTTCGGCGGCGTCCAGCAAGCCAAAGAGCAACAGCGCGAAGCCCGCGGCCTCCCCTGGCTCGACATCCTCCTTCAAGACCTCCGCTTCACCTTCCGCACCCTCCGTCGCGACCCCACCTTCACCATCATCGCAGTCATCATCCTCGGCCTCGGCATCGGTGCGAACGTCGTCGTCTTCAGCGTCGTCAACACCGTCCTCCTGCGCCCCCTCCCCTTCCGCAACCCCGAACAGTTAGTGCGCCTCGCCGGCTCAGGCACGCCTGGCGGAGAGTCCAGCGCAACCTACTCCGCCGACGCCATGCAGGAGTTTCAGCAACGCAACCGCTCCTTCCAGGAAGTCACCGGCTACTTCGCCTTCTCCTCCAGCGACAACTACAAACTCATCGGCAACGGCCAGCCCCTGCCCGTCACCGGTCTCATGGTCGCGGACAACTTCTTCAAAACCCTCGCCATCCAGCCCACTCTCGGCCGCCTCTTCACACCCGAGGAGTGCCTGAAAAACAGCCGCCCCGTCACGCTCCTAAGCCACGCCTTCTGGAAGCGCCAGTTCCACGCCGATCCAAACATCGTCGGCCAGACCGTCAACCTCGACAACAAACCCGTCACCGTCGTTGGCGTCCTGCCCGACACCTTCGACTTCGGCGCCGTCTTCTCGCCCGGCGCCAGAATCGACATCTACACGCCCGTCATCATGGACGACATCCGCCACTGGGGAAACACCATGGCACTCGTCGGCCGCCTCAAACCCGGAGTCACCGTCGCGCAGGCGCAATCCGAGGCAAACCTTCTCTTCCCAAAACTCGACGTCGACGCCACCCATCCCGAATGGAAAGCTGAATACACCACCCGCTTCTTCGCCCTCAAAGACTACGTCAGCGGCAAGCTCCGCCGTTCTCTCATCGTCCTCTGGTGCGCCGTCGGCATGATCCTCCTCATCGTCTGCGTCAACCTCTCGAATCTCCTCCTCGCACGCGCAGCCGCACGCGGCAAAGAGTTCGCCCTCCGCAGCGCCCTCGGTGCAGGCCGCGCCCGCCTCATCCGCCAACTCCTCACCGAAAGCCTCGTCCTCTCCAGCGCAGGCGCTCTCCTCGGTCTCATCACCGCATCAGCCGTCGTCTCCTGGCTCGCCCATCAAGGCTCCATCGCGCTTCCACTCTTCAACAGCATCCGCGTCGACGGCACCGCCCTCGCCTGGACCGTCCTCATCGCAATACTCACCGCAGCCATCTTCGGCCTCGTCCCAGCCTCAAGATGTCCAGCAACCACATTCAGGAGACCCTCAAAGACGGCGGCCACGGAACCAGCGAAGGCCGTCAAGCACGAACGCCTGCGTTCCATCCTCGTCATCTCCGAGGTCGCCCTCGCCTGCGTTCTTCTCGTCGGTGCAGGCCTCCTCCTTCACAGCTTCCTGCGCGTCCTCGATATCGATCTCGGCTTCCAGCCCAGCCGCGCCGCCGCCATCCAGGTCGACTACGACGACCACGACAACGCCGATCTAAGAGCCGCAATCTGGCACAACGTCATCACTCGCGTCAAAGCCATCCCCGGCGTCGAAGACGCAGGCATCTCCGACAACCTCCCGCTCAGCCGCAACCGCAGCTGGGGCATCACTGCCAAGGGCAAGGAATTTCACAAGGGCGAGCTTCAGGGCACCTTCGTCTACATTGTCTCGCCCGGCTACCTCAGATCCATCGGCATGCATCTCGTCAAAGGCCGCGACATCACCTGGGACGACACCCACTCCAGCCAAAAAGTCGTCATCATCAACGAGTCTGTCGCCAAAGGCCTCTGGCCCGGCGAAGATCCCATCGGCCGCACCGCGAGCATCGGCAGATGACGACGTCATAGTAGTCGGTGTCATCGCCGACGTCCGCGAGAGCAACGTAGAAGACACCGGAGGCTGGGAGATGTACCTCCCTGCAACCCAGCCGGGCCTGACGGAGCGGAGCTTGTCGTTCGCACCAAACTCCCGCCAGAGGTCCTCGCCGCCAGCGTCATGAACACGCTCCGCGACATCAACCCCAGCCAGCCCGCAACCGAGTTCAAGCCCGCTCAAACTGCTCGTCGAGCACGCCCTCTCGCCTCGCCGATTCTTCGTCATGCTCGTCTCGGTCTTCGCCATCCTCGGCCTCATCCTCGCCGCCCTCGGCATCTACGGCGTCATCTCCTACTCCGTCACCCAGAAGACCCAGGAGATCGGCATCCGCATGGCGCTCGGCGCAACCCAATCGCGAGTGCAACTCGGCGTAGTCCCCAAAACCCTTACCCTCGCCATCATCGGCATCGCAATCGGCACCACAATATCCTTCGCCGCGTCGCGCCTCATCGCCACGCTTCTCTTCGGCACCGAACCAACCGACCCCGCAGCATTCCTCGGCATGATTCTCCTACTAGGATTAGTCGCTCTACTAGCCGGCTACATCCCAGCCCGCAGAGCCTCGCGAATCGACCCCATGGTCGCCCTCCGCAACAACTAGAGCGCCTCCGCCACACCCATCGATCCCGCTGCTGTTGTAGTTCAGTCGCAGTCGCTTTTGCAGTTGCTTTTGCTTTTGCAGTTGCAGTTGTCAGTTGTTGTTGCTGTTGTTAGTCGTTGTTTCGTTGGTTGTTAGTTGTTGGTCGTCATCCTGAGCGCAGCGAAGGATCCCTGTCTTTGCCTTTGCTTATTGCCGTTGCAGTGGCATGCCATTGCCGTGACGTGCATCACCTCTTCCAGCGCTGATCTTTGCAGAGTGGATGTATCACACTACCGCGACCTCGTAGTACACAATCAGGATCGCCATAGCACCAAAGTTGTACCAGGTAACCACAGAAAAGTATCGAACGGGTCATTACCCCGGCTATGCTCCTCGTAGCAAATCCTGCGACTCAACACGCGTCCAAGGACCGCTGCACGGCTGAGAAATACGGAGGATGAGCCTCATGGTGCGGACCTGTACTCGAATCACTTTCTGGATTGCTTCTCATAGCGATGTCATTCACCTCAACCGGGCGCACGTTCGCACAGGAAAATCACCTCACGCCCTCTCAACTCCACAAGCCGCCCCGGCAGCTTCACCCGCCAATGCCTCGCTGTCCCCAACCGACACCGCCGGAGTGCAACCCCCATCCCCAGTGAAGGAAAAGAAAGGCAAGCAGGAGTACACAGGCCCCATGACACTGGTGGAGTTGCCACCAACCCCCATGCTCGATGAAGAGGGGAATCAACGGCAGGATCCCGACGGCAAGCTCATGTTCAACCCGCCCGTCAGGCAGCAGCGCGACAAATACGGACACCCTCTCTTCGACGAACACGGCAAACCCGTGATGCAGACCAAAGACAACCTCGGATACGACGAAAACGGAAAGAAGCTCCACGCTACCAAAGAGAAGCCGCCAAAAATCGTCTCCGTCTCCATCACGCGCGGCACACTCACAGTCGACGGCATGACAGGCAAAGCAGCTCTGAACTACGAGATCAAGGATCTCAAGTACGTCTACTTCTACATCCCCGGCATCGGCACCACGGTCGTCTCAAACGCACCATTCCCCGGCGCAGTCGAACAAAAGAAAGCCTTCGACGACAAGACCCTTACTGTAACCGTGGGTGAACATATTGTGCAGTTGTCCTCGGACCAGCGCTTGCTGGGCAAAACGGCAGAGTCTGCCTTCGTACTGGTAGACAAGAGTTTTGCCGTGCCAACGAAGTTCCCTGTGATGGGTTACGGACCGATCCGGGTCGCTCCCTACGCGTGGCCAGGCTCGAAGCAAAATGAGGACTTGCAGGGCGTAGCCGAAGCCCCTCCCCTGCCTGCCGATCTGCGCCCACAGCCGCTTCTCCAGCCATGCCCTGCCGGACAGATGCGAATGCCGGATGCATCCATGCAGACAGGCGCGCAGCATCCATGCGTACCCATCGCGTCAGCTCAACCACCACCACCAGCGCCAATCGAGCAACTACGTTCATGGGAGGCGCGCAGGCACAGGAATAAAGAAAACACAGCGACTGTTTACTGTTCATACAGATCCCAGGCTATAGTTCCTGGCTACTCGCGGCTTCCGATCTCTTTCCTTAAGTATCTGCTTCGCATAGTCACGAACCACCGTGATGAACGTTGGATCGCTACTGGTAACGATGACGGATCGCGAACAGTGGCGCGTGGAGTACGTAGGCAATGGCAACACCGCATCTGCAGACCACGACTAGACGTCGAAGACTTCAGACTTGGCATAGCTTGGCATAGTAAGTCGCGTACGCAGATGCGCACAGACGCATAGAGACACGTACAAATAGCACGGTCATCTCAACCAGTGCGAAAGTCCGTCAACTACACATGCGCCTATGCGAAAGGACGGACCAAAGCCAGAGCCGCAGCCCTCCCACAAAAATAAAGTCGGAAAAGTTGGCGTATTTTTTAGCACCCAAAATAAGCGCTGCAAACCACCACATTCCACCATGCAACTCACCACAAACCCACCACCAAAACACCACAACAAAACACCCGTTTTTCCAAAACCCCCTTCAAAAAAGCCCAGCAAATCCGCAGAAAACTCACCCGCCACCAGCGCGCAATTTTTTCCGCTCCTCATGCGCTTTTTTCGTCGCACAGTAGACCACCCGCTCCACCTCCGCGACCACCCCGCCCTCATCGTCCTTCACCTCCACCACAAACCGCGCATCGGTCCTGCCCTCAACTCCAGCTCTTCCGAATCTCCGCCAACCGCTCCTCCGCTCAACCGAAACTCCGCCCGAACCCGCCCCAATCCTGGCTTTTTGTACTTGATCGAAGCCGCCTTATCCCAGACCACGAACTCCGACCTCCACCCAAAAGATTCGTCGCCAGCATAATCATGTAAAACGGATCCGTCAGCGCAAACAAAGACCCGCCAAACTGAACCCCCATATAGTTCCGATTCCACGGCCGCAGCGGCATCTCCACGTCAATCGCACGCAGATCCTTATCCAGCCGCGTCACCTTGATCCCCGTCCCAAACAACGGCGGCCACCACCCGATATGCCGCAGCCACCAGCTCATCGCAACCTGTCCCGCACTTCCGTCCGAACAAGATAAAGAAAGAACACCAGCGCAAACAACCCCTGCAGCAAAAACGGCGCCAGCATGCGTCTTCTCAAACACAAACATATTCCCCAGGCTCAGCGTCAAACACCCCGCCAACACCAGCGCCCATCCCCACCGTCGCAGCCGCAGCAGCCCAAATACCCCAGCCGCCAGCAGCGTACACAGCGCCAGCACGCCATACTTTCCGGCGCCCGCGCCAAACTTGCCCTGCAGCGCAGCAAACGCGTTCACCATCGTCAGCACCAGCATGAACAGGCATATCCCCGCCACGCCCGGCAACATGCCATGCGCCTTCGCCTCGAGCTTCTTTACCTCGTTCGTCTCGCTCATAACGTATGCAAATACGCCAGCAGATCATCGAGATCCTGCGAATCCAGCCTGTCTCCCTGCGCCGGCATCAGGTTGCGTCCATGCACAATCGTCGCCGTCACGCGCTCATCGTTAGCCGGCGCGCCACTCGGCAGATACGGCTTCTTGAACATCGCCGATCAACGCCGGCCCATGCAGCGCCGCATCCTTGCGGTCATAGTGACACGAAGCGCAATGCGCCTGGTACACCGCATGCCCCCGCATCTGCTGCGCATTCAACTCCGCCAGCGGCGTAGGCGGCGGCACCGACTTACATCCCGCAACAAAACCCACAAAAAAGAGCACCAGACCAAACGAAAGACAAGCCCGAATCATCCTTTTATTCTCTCATCCGGCACGGTCGCATCATTCGCCGCCGCAATCGCCTCCACCATCTTGTCCATCACTCCTCGATCCGCGTTCGTCCGCGGGAGATGATTCCCAACCATGATCGAAAAGATCACCGTGCGCCCACTCGCGCACTCGACATATCCACTCAACGCCCGCGCCTCGCCCAGCGTCCCCGTCTTCGCAAATACCCGTCCCTTCAACGGAGCCTTCGTAAATCGTCCCTCCAGCGACCCATCCACTCCACCCACCGGCAGACTGCTCTTCCAATCCACAAACCACGGCTGCGTCGTCGCATACTGCAACAATCGTGCAGTCGCCCTCGGCGTGACCAGGTCGTGCCCACTCAACCCAGACCCATCAAAGAAAACAAAATCGTCCTTATCGATCCCCGCGCTCACCAGAAACTGCCGCACCACCTTTGCCCCTTGGGCAATCGTTCCATCTCGTCCCTTCGCCTCTCCCAAGTGCCGCAACAGCAGCTCTGCATGCAGATTCTGGCTCACCTTGTTCGTCACGATCACGTCCTGCACCAGCGGCGGAGAGCTGTGCGTCGCGAACGTCCTCTCTTCACCAGTCATAGCAGCATCAAACTCTGCATCGTCCGGCGGTTCAATCCTCTGCTGTGGTGAAACATCTTTCGCCGCAGCATCGACAACCAGCTCCTGACTCACGACTAAAGCTCTCCGTATCCATCAACACCCGATGACGCGCCTTTGCCACTCCGCTGACACTAACCCCGCGAGCCTCCAGCATCTCCTTCAGCGCCACCGCCGCATACTCCGCCGGATCCTCAATCGCAATCTCCTCCACGTCGGGCTGCGCGTGCAAACCAATCGTTCCATAGATCCGCAATACCTTCGAACCCTGCGCCCGCTCAAACTGAATCGTGCTCCCACTCTTCGCCGCACCCGTAGTCACCGAAAAGTCCATCGTGTAGTAAGGCACCGCCGGATCGACGCCCACACTCGCGGGCGCTCCCACAGCACTGCCGGGAGTCACCGTCACCTTGATCTGGTTGTCATTGATCGAGAGAGCCGACACCGGCGCTCCGTATCCCCAAACCGCATCATCGATCACCCAGTCCTGCGCATACGGCTCCCACGGAAACGCGGTGTCATCCGCGATGATGTTGCCTTTCACAGTTTTCAACCCGCTTGCGGCCACCTGATCCGCCATCTCCTCCAGATACCGCAATGGATTTGGCGTGGCCGTCGAAGTTGATTTGGGCATGCTCCGTCGGAGGCTCATAGGGCAACACTCGTCCCGACAGATTCGCGTCACCATTTCCAACCAGAACCAGATCGCCCGTCAGTGCGCCACCTCGCCGAACACTCCACGCGCCAATAGCTTCGTCTCATAGGTAGTCTTCGGACCCAAGAGCGCCATGGCTGCCGCAGTCGTGAACAACTTCGCATTGCTCGCTGGCTGAAACAACTGGCCACCATTCAACGAATAGATCGGCGCTCCATCCATGCCGATCACCGCGATGCCCCAGTGATCCCGCGCCACCGAGGCTCTTGCAACAGCGCCTCAATCGTCTTTGCAAGATCCGTGCATGGCCCGCTTCTTCCAGCCTTCAGCACCACCGAACCATCACATCCAACACTCTGTGTCTGCGCGTAATCGGCTCGACCGCACACTGCCACAATACCCAACACCAAAGCTGCTCGTCGCAAAGACCGCATCATCCGCGCAGTCTAGCATCCCATCTTTCCTTATCAGAAGATATGTCCTGCCGGACGGGCCCACTGCGCGTGGAGCGGTCACTTCGTGACAGGTATACCTTGTCGTGGCAGGATGATCAGCACAGATCCTCCCGTTGGTCGGCAGTCACATGTGCCGACCAACGGGAGGACCGAGTTTCAGCCAGACCTAAACAAGTTACGAAGTGCCTGCCCGAACCGGGCCCCACAAAACAGGCCTTCGTTTGTGGGGTGGCCACGTGCAGTGGGCCCGTCCGGCAGGACACAGCTAAAATCCACACATGTCCTTCGCTCCCCGCAGCCATCACGACTGGCGCCTCCGCACCCGCACCATCGCTCTCGGCCAGCAAACCATCGTCATGGGCATCCTTAACGTCACGCCCGACTCCTTCTCGGATGGCGGCCTCTTCTACTCCCCCCATCACGCACCCGAAAGAGCCCTCGAACAAGCCCTCAAGATGCTCGACGAAGGCGCAACCATCCTCGACATCGGCGGCGAATCCACCCGCCCCAATGCCACGCCTCTGCACCACCGAAGAAGAGCAATCCCGCATCCTCCCCGCCATCGAATCCATCCTCAAAGCAAAGCCCGACACCATCCTCTCCGTCGATACCTTCCACGCCACCACCGCACGCCGCGCCGTCGAAGCCGGAGCTGAGATCGTCAACGACGTCAGCGGCCACCTCTGGGACCCCGATATGTCCGCCACCTGCGCCCAGCTAGGCTGCGGAGCGATCCTGATGCACACGCGCGGCCGGCCCCATGACTGGCCGAGTCTCCCGCCCCTCGCACCACACGAAGTCATTCCCCTCGTCCTGACTGAACTCGCCGAACGCCTCGAAGCCGCCACCTGCGCAGGCATTCCGCGCGACAAGATCGTCCTCGACCCCGGCTTCGGATTCGGCAAGCGCCTCGACGAAAACTACCCACTCCTCGCGCATCTTTCCGAACTTCAGCAGTTCAAGCCTGCCAATTCTTGTCGGCATCTCCCGCAAAGGCTTCCTTGCCCACACACTCGCCCAAAGCCCCAGCCTGTCCATCCTTCTCGATGGAGCAGTACCGTCCATGGAAGATCGTCTCCACGCAACCACGGCGGCTAATGTGGCCGCGATCCTCAGCGGAGCACATATCGTCCGTACCCATGATGTACGCCCAGCAGTCGAAGCTGCCGCCATCGCCGACCGCATCCTGGCGGCGCTCTAGAAAAAGATCCTTCCGACCAACGGGAGGACCACAATAACCCACACTCCATGACAAGTTAAAAAGTGTGCAAAGGCCCGCCCGAACCGAGGTCCCCACAAACAGGTCTTCGTTTTTGGGGTGGCTGAGCGCAGTGGGGCCGTCCGGCAGGACAAATCTTCTGTATCTTTAGACCGGATTCCCCGCAGAATCCGTAGTCCAGCTCTCCGTCTGAAACGCGATAAACACCGCAGTCCATGTCCCCTTCGACGGAAGATTGATGAACAACGCGCCATCCTGCCACACGCCGTTATCTCCACTGAAGCCGCCGTTCTTCCCGCCCACCGGATTCCCCTGGTTCATGTGGATATTATGGATTCCATCCACCTTCCCCGAGTCCGCAAACGCACTACCGAACGCGTAGATGACGCCGTCCTTATCCGCGATGGTCATGTTCAGCAGCGTCACCACGGCGTTTTCGAGCGCCTTCGACCGCGCCCGCTGAATCATCTCCTCCTCTGCACTGCCGCCCTTCGTCTTCGCCTTCATCTGCGGCAACAGGGTCATCTGCGCCTTCGTCACCATCGGCTGCCCATTCACGGTGCTCCGCACAAAGTCGAGCGCCAGCCCACCCGGCTCGCTCGTCAACGCGGTCATTCCCATCGGCAACGCCTGCAGTCCCGCCAGATCCGGCGGTGTAAAGTCCTCTTCAATCGCGTACAGCACCTCGGACCCATCCACCGACTGAATATTCACCGCAACCGTAAACGGCCCACCCGTGGCCTGCATTGTGATCTGGTAGTGCGCGCTTGATCCCGCTCACCACCTTCCCCGCGGTCGGCCTCCCAGCCAGCACGCTGTAGTTCGTAATCGGCATTCGTTACCCCTCACCCTCTCTGACGAACGAAACGCGTCAAAGAAACCATCTCACACGCCGGCCTCATCTTCGACATCCTCCTCTTCGTTCTCTTCATCATCCTCTTCCTCCGCGGCAGCATCGTCATCTTCCTCTTCCAGATCCTCATCGTCTCCACCACAGCCGTCGCGGCATTCGTCGCCTCGCTGCTGGCATGTTCCGTCGGATTGCTCGCCGAGTTGTCGAACGTCGCCGTCGCATCCGGCCCGATCCTGCGCAAGATCTCATCAAATCCCTGATTCTTCGAAGTGTCTGCCATGTCGATCTCTCCTGTTTCAACAAATGTAGGGGTAATGGAAGGGCCCTAACCCCAGCCTGACCCGTTGGATGCCGAATTATCCACGTCGGCTACCCTCCCGATTTCCAGAGGCCCATTCCCCTCGCCCGCGTTATCCTCAGGGGAGAAGGAAAAACGAATATGCTCGCAGCCTTGCTTGCGCTCGCCGCCGCCAATCTGATCTGCCTTATCCTCCTTCTGCTCCGCAAGCAGCAGGCCCCGCACGCTGGACGCGCGTCTCACCCAACTTCCCGACCAGCTCACCCGCCTTGACGCGCGCAATGAAGCGCTTGACCGCCACCTGCGCAGCGAAGTCGCAGAACTCCGCACCGAAAGCGCCAACGAAGCCCGGCGCACCCGCGAGGCAGGCGCAAACGACTTCGCCGCTCTCCGCACCGAGATCACCGCCACCATCGCCGAACTCAGCGGTCTTCTGCAGAACGGTCTCAACGCCTTTCGCAGCGATAACAAGACCTCCGACGAGACCCTCCGCACTGCCGTCCAACAGAACCTCGACTCCATCGCGCAACGCCTCTCTTACTTCATCGGCGAGGTCAACCGCAATCAAATCGAGGCTCGCGAGGCTCTGCACAACCGCCTCACTGAACTCTCCGGCGAAGCCAACGACCAGCAGGACAAGCTCCGCTTCACCGTCGAAGAGCGACTGGAAAAGCTCAACACCACCAACGCCGCCAAGCTCGAAGAGATGCGCGTCACGGTCGACGAAAAGCTCCACGCCACCCTGCAAACCCGCCTCACCGAGTCCTTCGGCCAGGTCACCACCCACCTCGGCGAGGTTCAAAAAGGCCTCGGCGAGATGAAGGAGCTCGCCGACCGGCGTCGGCGACCTCAAAAAGGTCCTCTCCAACGTCAAATCGCGCGGCGGCGTCGGCGAGTTCCAGCTCGGCCAGCAGCTTGAGCAGATGTTCTCCCCCGAGCAGTACCTCAAGAACGCCAGCATCAAGCCCAACACCCTCGAGGTCCGTCGAGTACGCCCTAAAATTCCCTCCGGCGAGGCCAGACGGCCCGACAGCTACACCCTCCTCGCCATCGACGCGAAGTTCCCCAGGAAGACTGGGAGCGCCTCGAGCACGCCTACGAGCACGGCGGCGCAGACGAGATCGCGACGCCGGAAAAGCCTTCGAGCGCGCCATCCGCGCCGAAGGCAAGCGCATCTGCGACAAGTACATCGACCCGCCCACCACCATGCCCCACGCCATCATGTTCCTGCCGACGGAGAGCCTCTACGCCGAGGTCGTCCGCCGCCCCGGCCTCCAGTCCGAGATCCAGTCCAGCTGCCGCGTCACCATCGCCGGGCCGTCCACCTTCATGGCCATCCTCACCAGCTTCCAGATGGGCTTCCACACCCTCGCCATCCAGAAGAAGGGCGACGAGGTCTGGCGCGTCCTCTCCAGCGCCAAGAACGAGTTCGAGACCTACGGCGGCCTCATGGAGAAGGTGGAAGACCAGGTCGGCACCGTCCAGAACACCATTCAAAAGCTCGGCGTCCGCACCCGCGCCATCAACCGAGCCCTCAAAAACGTCTCCAGCATCGACACCGGCGCCTCCGTCTCCAACCTCATCGGCTTTGACGACATCGCCGGCAGTCGCCCCGCTTCTAGCCGCCTCCAGCGACGAGGAGTAAAAACTCTCCATTTCCTCACACACACCGACCCACCCCTTTGCTTTACACTCACTGAGGCGCTCAGTATGCTTGAGATTGGCCCTGTCGAGCGAATTTGCGACCGCAGCAAACGACATTTAGATTTGATTCCAGAAGTAAAACAGGAGAACGAAATGGCAGCAGTAGACGAGAAGGTAAAGCAGATTATTGTCGAGCAGCTTCAGGTGGATGAAGCGGAAGTCACCCCGGGCGCAAGCTTCCAGGAAGATCTCGGCGCCGACTCCCTCGACGTCGTTGAACTCGTCATGCAGTTCGAAGAAGCCTTCGACATCCAGATCCCCGACGAGGATGCCGAGAAGATCAAGACCGTCAAAGACGCAGTCGATTACATCGAAAAGAACCAGAAGGCCAAGTAAACAATGGAGCATCGTCGCGTAGTCGTCACCGGCCTTGGCCTGATCTGCGGGGTCGGCAAAACCGCCCCTGAACTCTGGGAAGGCCTCATGGCCGGCCGTAGCGGTATGGCCGAGATCAAAGCCTTCGATCTGACCGGCCATCCAGTCCGCTTCGCCGCAGAGGTCAAGGACTTCGACCCTCTGCTCTTCGTGGAAAAAAAAGAGGCCCGCAAGATGGGCCGCTTCATCCACTTCGCCCTCGCCGCCTCGGCTGAGGCGATGGCCCACTCCGGCCTCCAGATCACCGAGGAGAACCGCGACCGCGTCGGCGTCCACATCGGCTCCGGCATCGGCGGCTTCGACGTCATCGAGCGCGAACACGCCAACCTGCTCTCCGGCGGTCCGCGCAAGGTCTCGCCCTTCTTCATCCCCGGCTCCATCATCAACCTCGCTGCCGGCCACGTCTCCATCAAGTACGGCGCCCGCGGACCCAACGAGGCCACCGCCACCGCCTGCACCACCTCGGCCCACTCTATCGGCGATGCCTTCCGCCTCATCCAGCGCGGCGATGCCGACGTCATGATCGCCGGCGGCACCGAAGCCTCCATCACCCCCCTGGGAGTCGCTGGCTTCGCCGCCATGCGTGCCCTCTCCACCCGCAACGACGATCCCGAACACGCCAGCCGCCCCTTCGACAAGGATCGCGACGGCTTCGTCGTCGGCGAAGGCGCAGGCATCCTCATCCTCGAAGAGCTCGAGTTCGCCAAGGCTCGCGGCGCAAAGATCCTCGCCGAGGTCATCGGCTACGGCCTCTCCGCCGACGCCTTCCACATGACCGGCATGGCCCCCGAGGGCGAAGGCTGCTACCGCTCCATGCAGCACGCGCTCAAGGTCGCAGGCATCTCGCCCGACCAGATCGACTACGTCAACGCCCACGCCACCTCGACGCCCCTCGGCGACGCCCTGGAGTCCAAGGCCATCGAGAACGTCTTCGGCGAGCGCGCCACCAACCACAAACTCCTGGTCAGCTCCACCAAGTCCATGACCGGCCATCTGCTCGGCGGTGCCGGCGGCCTTGAAGCAGGCATCACCATCCTGGCCATGCAGCACCAGATCGCGCCCCCTACGATGAACATCGTCGAGCTCGATCCCCAGTGCCGCCTGAACTACGTCCCCAACAAGCCGCAGCCCGCCAAGATCGACTACGCCCTGTCGAACTCCTTCGGATTCGGCGGAACCAACGGCTCGCTGGTCTTCAAACGCTGGACTGAATAGACCGGAATTCATTCCCTCGGCAGAGGCTCGGCGCAGCCGGGCCTCTTCGCTTAACTTCGGCCGCACCCATAAATCGCAAGGCAAGTTATAAAGGAAGAGCCGGAGAACCTAATGAAGCTTCGCTTTTTCCTCTGCCTCCTCGCCGCAACCCTCCCCATCCACGCCGAAGTCTCCCTCCCAAAACTCTTCTCCAGCCACATGGTCCTCCAGCGTGACATGCCGATCCACGTCTGGGGCAGCGCGAGCCCCGGCGAAGCCATCACCGTCTCCTTCCACGACCTCTCCAACACCACCACCACCGACGCCACAGGCCGCTGGAGCCTTTACCTCCCGCCACAGCCCGCCGGCGGCCCCTACACCCTCACCGTCCGCGGCACCAACTCCCTCCAACTCGACGACATTCTCCTCGGCGATCTCTGGTTCGCCTCTGGCCAGTCCAACATGGAGATGCCTCTCGCCGGCTTCGGCGCCGATACCCAGATCGAAAACGCGGACAAAGAGATCGCCGCAGCCGACCTCCCCGACGTCCGTCTCCTCCTCGTCGGAAGGGATCCTCCGACTATCCCCTCGAAGACATCAAGACCACCGCCGGCTGGTCCCGCTGCACCCCCGAGACCGCCAAAGACTTCTCTGCTGTCGCCTACTTCTTTGCCCGCGACCTGCAAAAGGCCCTTCAGAACCGGAAGCAGCACGTCCCCATCGGCCTCATCGACTCCACCTGGGGTGGCACTCCCGCCGAAGCCTGGACCAGCATGGACACCTTAGGCTCCGACGCCGGGCTTATGCCAGTCTTCGCCGCACACGCCGAGAAGATCGATAACGAGTCCACAGAGATTCGCCTTGATGCCATCGACAAGCAACTCCGCGCCGAAGGCAAGCCCATCACACCCCAACCGTGACTGGCACCCCAACCCGGTCTCCTGGCAGCCCGCCGGCCTCTACAACGCGATGGTCGCGCCCTTCACACCGCTCCCCATCAAAGGCGTCATCTGGTATCAGGGCGAAACCAACTCCGCGCTCAACCGCGTAGGCCTCTACGACCAACTCTTTCCCGCTCTCATTCAGGACTGGCGTCGCCACTGGACTCAGGGCAACTTCCCCTTCCTGTACGTCCAGATCTCCGCCTTCGCCAGCACGCCAAAAGAAAACTGGGGCGAACTCCGCGACGCCCAGCGCAAGACCCTCTCCATCGCCAACACTGGCATGGCAGTCACCATCGACATCGGCAACGAGCACAACGTTCACCCCGCCAACAAACAGGCCGTAGGTGAACGCCTCTCCCTCCTGGCCCGTCACCTCGTCTACGGCGAAGACCTCACCGCCTCCGGCCCCCTCTTCCGCCTCGCTTATCCCAGCGGAAGCGCCATGCACGTCTGGTTCGATAACGCAGCCGGCCTTCGCTTCAAAGGAGCCGTACCGGAAGGCTTTGAGATCGCCGGCCACGACGGAGTCTTCATCCCGGCCAACGCTCACATCGACGGCGAAACCATCATCGTCGCAAGCCCCTCAGTCCCCAATCCCGAATACGTCCGTTACGCCTGGCCAAACTTCCCCAAAGCGAATCTCTACAACGGCGCAGGTCTACCCGCCTCCACCTTTACGTCGTTCCAGTCTCTATCGTCACGCTAGTCGACGTATCTTCTAACTCGAAGCGGCCGCAATCGCCACCGAGACCAGCAAGCCCAGCACCCACCAGCCCACCACGACGGCAGCAGCCTTCCCGGTCGATACCTTCGCCACAATGGCCATTCCAATCACCAGCAGCACGAGCTGCCAAATCCGATCACATCGAAGAAGCTCAGAGCCGCCTTCAGCGCCGGTCCCGAGTCGGGCATATAGTAAGCGAGGTTCGTCCCCACCGGATTCTTCGCATCGAAGCTTTCCGCGCTGTTGCCGAACAGCAGCGTCAAAATCGACAGCACCCCGATCAGCAGCCTCGGAAGCGAGGCATACATGGACACCGCGAACATCTGGCTGAACGTCGTCGTCGCCCCCAGGCCAAAGTTGAAGCTGGCCCAGTAGATCAGCGCGAAGATCGCCGACAAATGATCAGAATGAAGGCAAACGATCCATAGCTCAAATAGCGCCAGATCTTCGCCGCAACCTGCATCCTGCCGGCTCTTTGCTCCGGGGTGAGGTTCGCCATCGCTTCTTCCTGCTTCGGATTCTGGTGAATCTGGTTCTCCGCCACCCGGTCCCACCCAACCTGCTTCTCAATCGCTACGGTCGACACCAGCGTCACCAGCACCAGCAGCAAAAAAGGCAACCACCAGCTCGTACTCCGCAAAATATCCTTGAAGGTCTTCGAGGGAGCGACAAATGTATCCACCACCCGCTCCACCTGGCTCAATCCCTGCTCCGTATGCTGCCCATCCACCGCTACAACGTCGCTCATAATCTCTCCCCGCGAAGCCTATCGCCTCGGAATGTTACTCACAAAACATCGGCTTTAGATATTTTCGGATTGTAGCCCGGTCCACCGCACTACCCAACTGAAATCTTCGTCAAAAACGCGGCAGTTGCCAACGCCAATTGACAGCGCATCCCAATCCAACCGCGCCACATCCCAATCTGCCTTACAGATACCACGGAATGTTGATCACCATGATGCGCTGATTCCCGCGTACGAGCAGAAGCAGCTTCAGCAGTTGGGCGCGCTGGTTATGAAGCGGAGCCTGCCACAAGTGTTTGACGACCAGTTCAGGGACGAGCACGGCGATCTGACGATCAGGATGGTCGCGCTCGACCTTCAGGATGTACTCGACAAGCGGCATTATGACGAAACGGTAAGGCGAGTACGAGAAGAACAAGCTCGGGAACCGTCATCCCCGACTCGCGCAAGGGCACGGCGACATTTTGTTGCCACATCTGTTGCACCTCGTCGCAGCACTCTTCCGCGTCAACATGGACAGCCTGAACCTGGTCGCTGATCTTCAAGGCGAATCGCAGACCCTTTTCCGTAATTCGAGACCAGCGGTCGAGCGGAACGATGACCAATGGCTCGGCGAGATTTTCGACGCGTATGGGGCAATCGACGGCGATCTGGCGTGCGACGCGATCGTAGTGGCGCTTAACGGCGCTCATCGTAATGATCAGTGCGGGAACGAGGATCGCCGTGATCCATGCGCCTTCGGTGAACTTGGCGACCAGCACGACGATAAGCGTGATGCCGGTAGCGACAGCTCCCACGCCGTTGATGAGCATGCGGCGTGCCATGCCCTTGCCGCCAAGCCGCTTCCAGTGGACCACCATTCCCGCCTGCGACAGCGTGAAGGCAAGAAAGGCTCCGATGGCAAACAGCGGGATCAGGCGATCCGTGACGCCACCGAAGACGATCAGCAGGAGCGCGGTGAAGCCTACCAGCGCAACGATGCCGTGGGAGTAAAGCAGGCGGCGTCCGCGGATCTTGAAGACGTGCGGCAGATAGTCGTGCATCGCGATGGCACGCGTCAGACGCGGAAAGTCGGCATAGGACGTGTTCGCCGAGAGCGCAAGCACCGCAAGGATCGAGCCGATGGTGAGGTAGTAGAACCAGCCGCGTCCCATGACGGCGGCGGTGAGCTGGGAGAGGATGCTCTGGTAGCCGGCGGCGCCGGGGTCGGTGGCGCCAATCGAATAGGCGCGGCACAGCAATGCGATGCCGGCGAGAAAGACCATCAGCAGAACGATGATGATGGTGAGCGTCCGCTTGGCGTTCTTCTGCGTGGGCTCGCGAAAGGCGTTGACGCCGTTCGAGACGGCCTCGACGCCGGTCATGGCGGTGCATCCGCTGGCGAAGACCTTGGCCAGAAGCCACAGCGAGAGCATCGACGCGCTGACGGGCAGATGCGGTGGTTCGACGATCGGCACGGGATGGCCTCCCGCAGCGAAAGCGCGCACCGCTCCGACGATGATCACGAGCAGCAGCGTGCCGACGAAGAGGTAGGTGGGGATGAGGAAGGCGGTGCCGGTATCTTTGACCCCGCGCACGTTGATCAGAGTGAGGATGAGCAGAATGACGAGGCAGAGCGCGAGCGTGTGGGGTTGGAGCCGGGGAAACGCGGAGACCAGCGCTCCGACACCCGCTGAGATACCGACAGCGGCGTTGAGGATGTAGTCGATCATCAGCGCAGCCGCGGCAAGCAGACCGGCGTTCGCACCCAGGTTCTCCGACGCAACCGTGTAGCTGCCGCCACCGTGGGGATAGGCGTCGATGGTCTGCAGGTAAGAGACGAAGACGATGGCAAGCAGGCCGATGATGGCGAAGCTGATGGGTACGATGTGCTGAATGCCCGCGAGGCCAAGGGGGATGAGAAGCGTTAGAGCGGCCTCCGGACCATAGGCAGCCGAACTGAGAGCGTCAAGGCCGAAGACGGGAATACCGGCGATGGGGCCGATGTGCTCAGCACGCTCTTCAGTGGTTGCGAGCGGCTTACCGACGACAAGGTCGAAGAACGACATGCGTGCTCTTTCGGTCAGGCCAGAAGGATAGGGTCCGACATGGACCAAAGGCTAGTTCAACGTGCGTAAACAAGTCGTAAAGGTCAAAAACTCACGTCCCATGCTTAGATACTGGTGCAGCTAGGTTGGCCGCCTCCTGCTCTCTAGGGGCAACACGACCCAGAGGTGCGATCGGCTACGCACAACCAGCGCCGCACAAACTCATCATTCAAAATGAGTTACTTGGTACAAATTAAGATCTACACGGGCGCAACCGGCTCGTCGAAACTTGCTACTCCACCACCACCAGCACATCCCCGCTCCAACCGCGTCCCCGACACTGCACCGCAACTCTCCGCGACGCGCCCGGCCTTGGGAGACTTCAGCTCATTCTGCATCTTCATCGCCTCAATCACCACCACTGCCTGTCCTTCCTCAACCTCCTGCCCCACCTCAACCAGCACCCGCACCACGCGGCCCGGCATAGGCGACTTCACCGGCCGCGGCCCATCCGTACCAGCTCCCGCACCGCGCCTGCCCTGCAGCGACCGAGGATCTTCCACCTCAAACCCAAACCGCCGCCCGTCAATCACAACGCCGTCGCCATCAAGCACACACCGGTACTGCCGCCCCGCCACCAGCAGCGACAAAACCCCAGCCTGCAAAAACCGCCCATCGACAGTAACGGACCGGCCATCGACCACGCACTCCATCACGCCGCCGCCGACACCTCATCAGGCAGACTCCACGCGCCGCTTCTCTCCCTCAACCTCAAGCCAGACCGTCAAAGCCTCAAACCCTCCCGCCGCCCCGCAACGGCCCACCGGCTCTCCTCCGCAGCATCAGCCACCACCACCGCCTCACGACGCGCTGAAGCCGCAAACAACGCCGCCGCCACCGCCACCACGTCCTTCGGAACCCGCTCCTGCGACCCCGGCAGCCTCATCAGCCAGCAGCCGCTCCAGATACCCCGTATCGATCCGCGCCGCGCGAAAGTCTTCATCCATCAAGATTCGGCGGAACAACCCAATATTCGTCTTGATCCCGCCGATCACGTACTCATCCAGCGCCCGCAGCATCCGATCGATCGCCTTCTCCCGCGTCTCCGCGAACGCCACCAGCTTCGACAGCATCGGATCGTAGTCGAGCGGCACAGTCCAGCCCTCATACACCGCGCAGTCCTCGCGAATTCCCGGCCCACTCGGCTGAATCAGCCGCGTAATCAGCCCAGGCGAAGGAAAGAACTGGTTCTCAGGATCTTCCGCATAGATCCTGCACTCGATCGCGTGCCCACGCAGCCGCACATCGTCCTGCGTCAGCGGCAGAGCCTCGCCCATCGCCACGCGAAGCTGCATCTGCACCAGGTCGAGCCCAGTCACCATCTCGGTCACAGGATGCTCCACCTGCAGCCGCGTATTCATCTCGAGGAAGTAGAAGTTCTCCTCCGCATCCACCAGAAACTCCACCGTCCCCGCGTTCACATACCCCGCCGAAAGCGCCAGCCGCACCGCAGCCTCGCCCATCCTGCGCCGCAGCTCCTCCCCCACGACGCCGACGGAGCCTCCTCGATCACCTTCTGATGCCTCCGCTGCACCGAGCACTCCCGCTCGCCCAGATAGATGCAGCCCCCATGCTCATCCGCCATCAACTGGATCTCAATATGCCGCGGCCGCTCGATCAGCTTCTCCAGATAGACCTCGCCCGACCCGAAGCTCCGCTCCGCCTCACTGCTCGCCGCCGTAAACGCCGCCGCCAGATCCTCCGCCCGCGACACCGCCCGCATGCCCTTCCCGCCGCCACCAGCCGCAGCCTTCAGCATCACCGGATAGCCAATCCCCGCAGCCACGCGCATCGCCTCTGCAACATCCGCCAGCCCGGTCACGCTGCCCGGAACGCGCGGCATCCCCGCCGCATCCGCCGCCTGCCGAGCCTTGGTCTTCGATCCCAACACCCGCATCGCACTCGCAGGCGGCCCGATAAACGTCACACCCGCCGCAACACAAGCCTCCGCGAACTCCGCATTCTCCGAGAGGAATCCGTAACCGGGATGGACCGCATCGGCCCCCGCTCGCCGCAGCAATCTCCAGGATCAGATCCCCCCGCAGATAGCTCTGCCGACGCCGGAGCCGGCCCCAGCCGGTACGCCTCATCCGCATGCAACACATGCAGCGCCCCCCGATCCACATCGGAGTAGACCGCCACCGTGGCCACCCCCATCTCCCGGCACGCACGAATCACCCGCAGTGCAATCTCACCGCGGTTCGCAATCAACACTTTTTTTATCGATCTTCGCAAGCGGCAATTTTACCCCACGCAAGCAACCAACTTCCCGCTCGCAATGAGCGCCCCGACGCGACCACAACAAAAAGAGGCCTCCCATCACAGGAGGCCTCTCGCCAAAGCAAAACGACAGCGGCTACTGCATCGTTACGCCGCCCTGAGTCGCCTTTTCCTTCTTCTCTTCGTTGATCTTGCGAGCGCCCATGGCCTTCTGGATCCACATATCCACCTGGGCCATATCTGCCTTGCGCGCCGCTTCATCGCCGCACTCCAGGTCAGCCTTCCGGCGATAGGTCAGCTGAAGGTACTGCATCGCATCGTCATAGGTCGGGTTCAGCTCAACTGCCTTCTGCAGATACTGCAATCCTTCGTTCACCAGCTCCGTATTGGCAGCCTGCAGCTTCTGGCACGCACCCTTGCTCTTCTTCGGATTGCCATCGCCGGCATCGGTCAATCCATCCGCAGCAAGGATCGTGATCGCATTCTTATAGGCCAGCGTCCAATCCACAAAGCCGACGGTGTAATACGCCTCAGGGTCGTTAGGAGCGATCGCAATAACCTTCTTCTCGTACTCCTTCGCCACATCGAACTTCTTGATGTTGCGATTGATCGAGGCAATCTGCTTCAACGCGGTCAGATCGTTCGGATCCTTCGCCAGAACAGCATTGAAGCCATCCAGCGCCTTCTGCGCAATCGCCAGGTTCTCCGGCGTATCCAGATTCGGCACCACCTGGTAGGAGTACGCCGTGGCCAGATACAGCTTCGCATCCTCATAGTTCGGATCGAGGGCGATCGAATTCTGGAAGTGGTTCACAGCCTCTTCATATCGTGCGTTCTTGAACGCCTGCACGCCCTTGGTCAACTGGTCCCGAGCCTTCAGGCGATTACACCCGGTTGCAGTAAGAAGCAGCAGCGCCAGCAGAGCGGCCGTAACCGGAATCCGTGCGGTGAATTTCATTGGGCGAATCGTCTCCTTCAAATTAGGCGCGAGTTTTGTTGCACAGAAATGCGGAAGTATCTGACCACGTTTCTCGGCTATCGATTGATTGTAATGGTATATCTCCCAACGTGACTAGGGGACCCATTCTTTCACCGATCTTGGGTTACTGCCAACCGATTTTTCATGATAGACGCATAGATTCTGTTTCAGATCCAATGCTCTTTCAAGATACGATGCACTCTCGAGACACAAAGTCCACTTCAGGCACTAAACAATCGCCCTCAAACGATACGCCCATCGCGCATTTTGACGATTCTGTCGGCGTAGGAGGCTGCATCCGAGTCGTGGGTAATCATCAGAATCGTCTGTCCCAGGCGCCGGTTCAGGTCCTTCATCAGCTTCAGCACCGCGGCCGAGTTTTCACTGTCCAGATTGCCGGTCGGCTCATCCGCCAGTAAAATTGCGGGCGAATTGACGATGCCTCGCGCAATCGCGACCCGCTGCTGCTGGCCCCCAGAGAGCGCACGAGGCTTATGCTTCATCCTGTCGGAGATACCGAGCAGCTGCAAAATCTCCTGAAACGCCGGATCGAACGCCGTATGGCGCCCGCCAATATACTGCACGATGCGGATATTGTCCTCGGCCGTCAGCGTCGGAAGCAGGTTGTACTTCTGAAAGACAAACCCGACGGTGGTCTTCCGGAGATCGGTTCGCTCGGCGTTGGTCATACCAGCCAGATCGCGCCCGTTGATCTGCACGGTTCCCGAGGTCATCGGCGTCAGGCCTCCAAGGATATGAAAGAGCGTCGATTTTCCCGAGCCGGAGGCGCCGATAATGGCCACAAACTCGCCCTTCTGTCACCTCCAGATCGACACCGCGCAGCGCATGCACCGCAACATCGCCCACCTGATAGGTCTTGGTCAGACCACGAACTTCAATCATCACGGGCTCATTCATACGAAAGAGCCTCCGTGACATCCTGCTTCACCGCCTTCATGCCGGGAACGATCGCGCCCAGCAAAGCTCCTGCCACCGCAATCCCAGTCGCAATCGGCCACCAGTCATAGACCGTCTCCTGCACCAGGCTCGCGGACATCGCATGCTTCATCAGCCACTGCGTCCCGTAGGTCAACACAATGCCCAAGGCCGCTCCCATCAGCGCCAGCAGCAACGTCTCGCGAAACAGAATATTCAGAATCAGTCCCGAAGAACCGCCCACCGCCTTCAAAATCCCAATCTCTCGCGTCCGCTCCAGCACCGCCGTATACATCGCCATAAACACCACGATGAATCCGACAATGACGGCAACCCCAATCACTACGCCGATAAAGCTCTTCAGCATCCCCACGTTGCTGATCGAAAGCATCGAGGTGAACTCCTCCATCGTGTAGATCTGGTAGCCGTGATACTTGACTCGCAGCGCGTCCACCACCGCCTGCGCGTCGTTCGGATTGTCCACCTTGACGAAGATCTGGCTCAGATGCCCGGGGTTTCCGGTCAGTGTCTGCAGCACATCCAGCTTCACGCAGACGCGCGCCAGCTTTCCAGACTCGAAGATCCCGACCAGCTTCCAGTCATGGCCCATCAGATTCACGGGTCGCCCACGCGGAGGTGCTTTTGCTGGGCGTAGTACTCATCCACGATCATGTCGTCGTCGTTGACCGAGCGGGCCGCCCGCGAGATAATGAAACCCACCATTCAGCCTGCGAAAATCGTCAAGATCGAGCCCCGTCACCGTATCGAACCCGGACAGAGGCTGAACCATCGTCCCCATCGCAAAGGTTACGTGCGGCTCCTTCATCAGGAGCGCCGGAATCTTGTCGCTCATCGGTGCGGTGCTCAGCCCGATCGCCGAAGAGCCAGGCGGCCGAAACAAGATGTCCGCGCCTACCCCCCGGGCTCGCTGCGCCGATTGATCCAGCGTCCCGTGACTGACCCCAACCAGCGTCAGGATCATCGTCACCTCGACCGCAATAGCAAGCACGCTCAGCAGCGTACGGATCGGCCTGTGGCCAAGATTGGCGAAGATCAGTTTATTGAGCAAGACTTAAGTCTAGCGTAAAACAGACCGACCGGGCCACCCTGAGACAGGAGTATCCGGGGCTTCGTTCAGGAATTAGCGAAGGAAGAGCAGTTTCTAGGCCGTGAGGCGCAATCGGCACAATCACCATGAAGATGATCAGCAGTACGAGCAAAACATCGATCAGAGGATTACATTGATTTCAGAAGAAAGACTAGAGCCTGCAGAACTTCCTCTCGTTGAGAATGCCATCGCGATCGTCTCCCAATACAAATTGGGCAAGCGAGCACTCGATCAACTACATCCGCTAGCTACAGAAAGCTCCGGGCGGCTGATCACTTGGACCCGCCGCCCGTACGAGAGCTTTCAAAGCTGAGCTTACTGTCCTGCTTCGACCCGGGGCGTAATCAGGCCGATGTTGTCCACCCCAGCCTGATGGCCAAAGTCGATGACCTCAGCGACCTTGCTGAAGTCCAGATCCTTGTCGCCTTTGACGAACATGACCTTCTCCTGACGGGTCGCGAAGATCTCCGCCAGCTTCGGTTCAAGGTCCTGCTTGTTGAAGGAGTTGTCGTTGATCTTGTAGGCAGGCGCAGCCGCCCCATTCGACAGCACCTGCACTACGATCGTGCGGTCGTTGACTCGGATCTTCGTGGTGCTCCTTGGGCGGCTGAGGAACCAGCGTCTCCAGACCCTTCGGGCGTCACCGGCACGATCACCATGAAGATGATCAGCAGCACCAGAAGAACGTCGATAAGCGGGGTTACGTTGATCTCAGAAACCGCTCCGCCAGTATTTCCTCCACCCATTCCCATAGCAATCTCCTCAAAAAACCTGCCGCTCCAGCGACTGCGAGTCCGGCATCCTGCAAAAGTTCGACTTCTACTTCTTGTGTTGCTGTGCTGGCGGTGTCGTCAGTCTTCTCGGTCAGCAAACCAAGCTGGCTGACGCCGGCAGAGCGGATGCCATCGACCGCATCCATCACCTTGCCGTAGTTCGCCCGCGTGTCTGCACGCATAAAGACCTCTTTGCTGGTCTTGTTCTCAAGCTTCGCAGAGATCTTCGGGCCAAGATCGTCGATCGTCACCTGGTCGCCGCCAAGAAACGTTCTGCCATCGCGAGTAACGGCGACAACAACAGCATCTTCCTTGTTGGCGTCTTCCATCACCACCGCGGCCTCAGCCTTCGGCAGATCCACGTTGACCTTGTTGTTCAGCATGGGGGTGATGACCATGAAGATGATCAGCAAAACCAGCATCACGTCCACCATCGGCGTCACGTTGATGTTGGAGTTGACCTTCTTGCCTTCATCCCGCTTATTGATACCCATAACGTATGCTCCGTCCGGTTTGCTGTATTGGCTCTCCCTGCGATGCCGTCCAGCCTCCGGATGCCGTTCGCTGGCGGCATCCGGAGGATCTGATCAGAGTTGTGATTCCCGCAGGGTACTGCTGCTTGCTCTACGCTTCAGGACCGAAGCTTACCGGTGGCTCTGCTTGATGAAGTAGTCAACCAGTTCGCTCGAGCTGTTGTCCATCTCGACGTCGAACGCCTCAACCTTGCCGGTGAAGTAGTTGAACGTCATAACGGCGGGGATGGCGACGAGAAGACCGAAGGCGGTCGTTACGAGGGCCTCCGAGATACCGCCGGCGACTGCGCCGATACCAGAGGTCTTCTGGGTTGCAATCTGTTGGAAGGCGTTCAAAATACCGACCACGGTACCGAACAGGCCGATAAAGGGAGCCGTTGAACCGATCGTGGCCAGACCGCCCAGACCACGCTTCAGCTTCGCGTGAACGATTGCCTCAGAGCGCTCGAGTGCGCGCTTGGAGCTCTCAACCTGCTCCTCGGTGATGGTGCCGCCCGAACCGAAGCTGCGGAACTCCTGCAGACCGGCCGTAACAACCTCGGCCAGGTGCGACTTCTTGGAACGGTCAGCAACCTTGATCGCCTCATCCAGACGGCCATCCTTCAACGCGCCGGCAACCTTAGGCGCAAACTCACGGGACTGCTTGCGGGCTGCGGAGAAGTAAAGAGCGCGGTCGATGATCACAGCGAGCGACCAGATCGACATAATGAAGAGCAGGATGACGACGCAGCGCGCCAGCCAGCCCATGTTGCCCCAAAGACCCATGACACTGAAGCTGACCTGGGCCTCCTCGAAGTACATGCGCGAGGGAAGCGGGGACGTGAGCGAAGTTGTTGCGAGATGAGCGAGAATCACTGGAATATTTCCTCCTGATAGGAACTCTAACTTTCAAAATCTTGACCCGGGAATCCCCCAAAAGTTCGGCACTCTGGGAGACCGCGAGAGACGTCATTGCGCGTTCAGGCCTTGGTCTAGCCGCCGCCAAAGTTGAAGTTGACGGTGATCTGCGTATCCACCTCGGTGGGTTCGCCGTTCAAGAGATATGGCTTATATCGCCAGGTCTGCACTGCTTCGATCGCCGCGCCCTCAACATCTCAGGACCGCTGATCGCCGTCAGATTCTCGATCGTGCCCGTCTTCGAGATCATTGCGTGCAGAACCACCGCACCTGAGACGTGCGCTGCTCGTGCGATCGGCGGATAGATCGGCTTGGCTGCGAGATCGCCAGACCGGAAATCACGCCGCTCGATACGCGCTGCGGGCCCTTCGGCGGAGCCACCTTGACGACCGGTGCCGGCGCAGTGCCGATACCGCCCATCACGCCGCCGGGAACGCCGCTGCCGCTACCCATACCGCCATACCGGCAACGCCAGCCATCGCGGCGGAGGAGCAGCATCTTCCTTCAGCATCTTGATGTCCTTCGGAATCTTCGTCGGCGCATGCAGGCCCTGGTCGATCTCCGAGACCATCTTGATCGGCTTCACAATCTGCTGTGGAGGAGGTGGCGGGGGTGGGGGTGGGGGTGGAGGCGGCGCTGTCAGCATCGCGGTCATCGCCGTCTTCGGCAATGCCTCGGGATACAGCAGCGGAATAAGGATCATGGTTGCCAGGATCGCGCCATTGAAGATAAAGGTCCCAATCATCCAGTACTTGGACTTGGTCTTGATCTGGCCGCCGGATTCCATCAACGAGGATTCGAACATATGCAGCCTCTCTATGTGAAGAAGAGCTATTTTTCTTTAGACACCACGCTGCTTCAATTTGTTCCCGAACCATTCAAACTCACTGGCAAATGCCGACCCTACGCCTTGGCCTTTTTCCCGCAGGAAGCGATCACCGACTTGCCCCGCTTTACCCGCCAATCCTGGTACGCCACCAGCATCGGAGCCGCCACCGCGATCGACGAATACGTTCCAATCAAAATTCCAACCACCAGGGCGAAGGAGAAGCCATGCAGCACTTCACCGCCAAACAGGTACAACGACAGCACGGTCAGAAACGTCAGGCCGGACGAGATCACCGTTCGGCTCAGCGTCTGGTTGATGCTCCGATTCACGACATCATGCAACGACTCCCGCCGCGAAAGCGCGAGGTTCTCGCGAATGCGGTCGAAGACGACGATCGTGTCGTTCATCGAATAACCGATCAAAGTTAGGATGGCTGCGATTACGGTAAGGGTTATCTCCTGATTCGTCAAACTAAAAGCGCCGACCGTAATCAGCGTGTCGATCGGCAAGCTCCACACTCTGCCCCGCATGCTCGCCCGTGCGCCGCGCCTTTCCGGTATCGTGCAGCAGCAGCGCGAGCAGAAACAGAGTCGAGCCGGTCGATCTCCGGCAGCAACTGGGCCAGGCGCTGTTCGTAATCGTGCGTGGGCTGCCGAAGGCTGTGCACATTGTCGATGGTCAGGAAGGTGTGCTCGTCGACGGTGTAGCGGTGGTAGCTGTCGCGAATGACCAGCGCATCGATTCCGTGAAACTCGGGAATGAGCATCTCAAGCACGCCCAGGGCATGCATGGTCCGCAACGCGTGGGCGGCATGGGGTCCCAGCAGCACTTCGCGGAGCGCGTTCCACAGATACGGCCCTTCGGGAATGTGAATCGCGAGGGCCGGCAGAGCGTCGGTAATGCGGTCTTCGGCGGCTTGCGAGAGCGTGTATCCGTGCGTCGCCATCAGCGAAAAAATCCGCAGGATGGCGCTGGTGTCGTTGAACTGCGCGCCGGGAGCAATATCGATGCGCCCCTGGTCGAGCAAAAAATCAGTGCCCGCAATGGGCGTGCGCCGGCGGCGAAACTGCTTGTAGAAGCTGACCGGCGCGGGCAGATGTTCCATCAGCAAAGCCGCGCGACGATAGATGATGCGCGCATGGCGATAGTAGGTGCGCATCCAATAGCTAGGGTCGGCGGTGCCGCGCGTCTCCAGGCCAATCGAGTTGGCCGCCGCTTCATCCTGCGACTGCCAGTCGAGCGTGTTGTCGTCGCGGCCATGGCGGAAGTGCAGGAAACAGCGCGCGGCCGCCAGAAAATCGAAGGCCGCCTCGGCGTCGCCGCGCGCGCTCTGGAAAACGCCGCCGCGCTGGCGAGGCCATTCCTTGGTCTCTTTCAAATGGAAGAGCAGCGCGAACCAGATGGCCAGGTGGTAGTCGCGCAGGCCGCCGGGGCACTCCTTCAGGTTGGGCTCGAGGTGGAAGATGGTGTTTCCATATTTTGAGTGCCGCGCCCGTGCCAATTCGCCTAGCTTTTGCGTGATGGTGTTCCACTCGCTGAGCACCAGTCCAGGCAGGACGGTTTGATGAAGCTGCTGGTAGAGAGGGAAGTGGCCGGCCAGGAAGCGGCGGTCGAGAGTCGCCAGGGTGAACTCGAGATTGTCGGGATCGAAGCGGCCGGCTTCTTTGACGGTCCGCGAACTGGGGCTGGCCCTCAGCCCGATGTCCCACATGGCTTGAATGATTCCGCGGACTGGGTCCTTCGACTGCTCTTCAGTCTTCTCGTCGGCAAAGGCAAACAGAACGTCGATATCCGAATAGGGGAATAGATCTTTGCGGCCATACCCTCCCATAGCCAGCAGGGCAACGTTGTTGGAGAGTTGCCCGCCAAAGGCTCGTCGCCACATTTCAATGAGGATACGGTCGACGATTGCGGAGCGTCGGCGAATCGCCGCGGTGCCGTCGCCAGTGCGCTCACAGGTCTGGCGGACGAGCGCCATCTCTCGCAGATACTGCTCCCGAAGATCGTCAACCGCGAATGCGACTGGATTCATGAAGTTTTTGTTTGACTCGCCGAAGCAAGAAGGGATTGCTACTTAGGATAAGCGATTTTCTTGAGGCTAACAGGGCTTTCGTCCGATGTCTGACAGAATTCGTGTCTGGCTGCCCGAGAGGCGCACGCCTTTCCAGGCGGACTTCAGGAATGCGCCCTCAAGGTACGGGGCCGTTCCCCAAGGATCATCAGGGACTTGCCTCGAAATGACCCCTTGCAGCGTCGGTTCGATATCCCTAGAGCGCCGTCTCGCCACGCTCGTCGTTGCGGATGCGGATGGCTTCGTCGATGCGGCTGACAAAGATTTTGCCGTCGCCGATGCGGCCCGTACGCGCCGCCCCAATGATTGCCTGGACAGCCTTTTCCTTTAGGTCGTCGGGAATCACCATCTCGATTTTCACCTTGGGGAGAAGGTCGACCGTATATTCGCGGCCGCGGTAAAACTCGGTGTGGCCTTTCTGGCGGCCGTGTCCGCGCGCTTCGAGAATGGTCATCCCTTCAATGCCTGCTTCAAGCAGTGCATCCTTGACTGCATCCAGCTTCGACGGCTGGAGTACGGCTTCTATCTTGAGCATGTTCAATCTGCCTCGCTTGACAGCGTAACAGGCCCAGGCGGTTGCTGGGCGCGGCCCTCAGAAAAGATTCAGTGAAGCGGCAACCCCCTGGTTAGTGGGTCAGGAACTGAAGTCGTACCCTTCTTCGCCGTGCTCTGAAAGATCGAGGCCGGCCGATTCCTGGTCCGCGGTGACGCGCAGCCCAATCACTTTGTCGACGACAAAAAGCAGGGCGAGCGTACCGACGATGGAGAGTCCCCAGGCGATGGCGACGCCGGCCAATTGATCGCCGATCTGTCCCCAGTTTCCATCCATTGCGCCGGTGCCCACTCCTTTGCCGAAGGCTTCATTGATGGCCCTGGTCGCAAACAGCCCGGTGAGCAAGGCGCCCAGAGTGCCGCCGGCACCGTGTACGCCGAATGCGTCGAGCGAGTCGTCGTATCCGAGCCGGCTCTTGACCTCAAAGACCATGAAAGAGCAGAAAGCTCCGGCAATGAGTCCAATCGCAAGCGCCGAAAACGGCTGCACAAATCCTGAAGCGGGTGTGATGGCCACCAAACCCGCGACCGCGCCCGAGATGGCTCCGAGCGCGGTCGGCTTGCCGTTATGGATCCACTCCGCGATGGTCCAGCCCAGGGCTGCCGCCGCTGCCGCAAAATGCGTGTTCACAAAAGCGCTGGTTGCCAGGGGACTCGCCGCCAGTGCGCTGCCCGCGTTGAAGCCGAACCATCCCACCCACAGCATGCACGCGCCGATGAAGCTCAACACCATGGAGTGTGGAGGCATGTTGGTCTGCGGATAGCCGATCCGCTTGCCGAGATAGATGCATGTCACCAATGCGGAAACGCCGCTTGTGATGTGAACAACGGTGCCACCCGCAAAATCCAGGCTCGGGATTCGGCCGCCGTTGGCATTGAGCAAGCCGCCCACGCCCCACACCATGTGCGCCATGGGGCTATAGACGAGCAGCGACCAGAGAGAGAGAAAGACCGCCATGGCGCTGAACTTCATGCGCTCGGCAAACGCGCCGGTGATCAAGGCCGGCGTGATGATGGCGAACATGAGCTGGTAAATCATGTAGGTCTGTTCGGGAATCGTGGCCGCATAGTGAGGGTTTGGAGTGAGGCCGACGCCGCGCAGAAATATATGCTCAAAGCTCCCAATGAACGCGTTGCCGTGCCCGAAGGCCAGCGAGTAGCCGCAAATGGCCCACAGAATCGTCACCAGCCCCATCATGGCGAAGCTCTGCATCATGGTGCTCAAGATGTTTTTCTTGCGTACCAGGCCGCCATAGAACAGCGCCAGCCCCGGGCCGGTCATCATCAACACCAGCGCTGCGGAGACCAGCATCCAGGCGTTGTCCCCAGCCGACTGGGCGTTCTGAACACTTTGCTGCAGTGCGGCAATCTGTTCCTGGGTCGCGGGTGCTTGCGCAGCGGTAACTCCGGTTGCCTGGGCGCCGGCCAAAGCCGGAACACCCAGAACGACGGCCAAAACCAATCGATACACGTGCATGCTTGTTCCGTTCCGAAGAGTGCGGACCTCGTGATGCGAATCACAAGGACCCTTGAGTTGCGGTAAATGGAGCCGGCATTGATTCTCAAGAAGTCGCCTCAAGATTGCAAGCTCGCGGCAGCTTGTGCGACGTTGTGAACAACGTGCACTGGATGAATGGAATTGGAAGGCAGCCTCGCGTGGGATTCTTCGCATGGATAATTCCATGGGCGATTGTTGGCCTCGCGGGGGCAATGGGCGTTGGCGTCGCGCAGGCGCAGAGCCCATGTCAGAAGATCGTGCTCCTCGGCGACGTTAGCATGGGACACGAATGGAAAGCACCGATTGGCCAGGGCTGGTTCTTCAGAGTGATCCCCATTCAGCCGGCAAATTCGAGTTACAGTGGCTGGGATCTGGTGGTCGATCGGGATCCGCCTGCCGGATTTCCGGATGCGCTGCTGCTTGCGACTCCTCCCTACAACTCCATCAATGAACGCGAAGTGGGAACCACTTTCGGTTTGCGGGCGCAGGATGCGATTGGATGGAATCCGCGCAGCTTTCGGTTCATTACCGATCCAGGCGAGTTCGAGCAGGCCCAAGCGGCATATCGTGAACTGGCGCGTGTGGGTGGATTGCAAGCAGGGCCTTCAAAGGGGGCCACGCCTGCACAGGCTGCGGCAACGCGGAAGCTCGTTGGGTTGCTGCGATCCAACGCTTCAGGACAATTCCGCATCGTGGATGCCCATCTCGCCCCTGGAGTGGCCGACGCTCAACCCTATGCCGAAACCTGGGCACTGCAGTCGATGAAGACCCGGCAGAGCTATGACTCTCCCGGATTCGCACCCACGCCTTTGGGCCAACTCCATTGGATCAGCTTTTCGATTTCGCTTTGGCTGCCTGGATCATGGAAGACCCCGCCGTCAATTCATGGCACGCCGTCGTCGTGTACAGACTGAACGACCAATGCGACTCGAGAGTGCGGGACGGTCAACCGCCAATCCGCGCTATATTTGATCTATGGCTGCAAGTACGGAGCGGGACCGGTATCTTTTCGGAGCACTCGACAGCAGCGCCGCCAATCGCGCCAAGCTGACTGAAGTGAACTACGGCTATGAAGAGCCTGAGGGAGTTTTTCTTACCTCGATGGACTTCGCCGTGAACTGGATCCGGAAGAATTCGGTGTGGCCGATGACCTTCGGCCTTGCGTGCTGCGCCATCGAGATGATGTCGATGGGCGCTTCCCGATTTGATCTGGCGCGTTTTGGCGCAGAAGTTTTTCGGCCTTCACCGCGGCAATCGGACCTGATGGTAATCGCCGGACGGGTCTCCAATAAGATGGCTCCCGTCATTCGTCGTCTCTACGATCAAATGCCCGAGCCCAAATGGGTCATTTCGATGGGGGCTTGCGCCACCTCAGGCGGTGTCTTTAATAACTACGCACTGGTTCAAGGCGTTAACCAGGTGATTCCAGTGGACGTATATGTTCCGGGATGTCCACCACGTCCCGAGCAACTTTTATACGCAATTACGCTTCTACAGGAAAAGATTCAACGTGAACCGCGCAGCCTTTTGAAGACTCTGAACGCCGTATGATCGTAAGTTTTCTGCATTTCTCTGCCGAGTTGTGGTTACTGAGGTAACCATCCAAGAGCGGGGAAAAGTTTGCCTCATTTCAGTCGCAACTCTCATGCATCTCGTTGAAAAAATGTATTCTTCGCGTTCCTGCCTATGGTACTTTTTAATTGAGCTGTAGGCCGATGTTCCGCTCCGCGCACCCGGCGGGGCGTTGTCCGTCCGAGCCGATTCTTGAGCTCGACAATCTGCAAGCCTTTTGGTACTTCAGTTTTTTATTTGTGGAGGAATTGCGTATGCACCCAGTTGCTAAGTTTCTGAGCCGAGTTCTTGCTGTGGGGTTATTGGCAGTGACACCGGTTATCCTTTCGGCCCAGGCCGCGCCTGCCGCCAAGGGCTATCCGACGGGCGACTCCCCTTCCAAGTGGGATATTTTTGTGGGTTACAGCTATCTGGCCCCGCATGGAAGCGTCACCTCACCGAGCCCTGCGGGCGGTCCTTTCTCCTATGACTCCATTAACTACGGCGCCATCGGAAGTGTTGCCCGCTATTTCAACAAGTATGCCGGTGTGGAAGCGATTGGGGACGTGCATCAAGAGAGCGAAACCCCGGACGCGAACGGGATCTCCCATCCGAATGACGACTTCGGCGGCGGATCGGCGGGCTTGATCTTCCGGTTCCCGACCGACGAGGTCACGCCTTTCGTCCATGTGCTGCTGGGCGTGGAGAGAGTCGGCGGTCCTGACGACCAGGCGGATACCTGGGGCTTTGTCGCCACGGCCGGCGGCGGCATGGACTACGCAACTCCGTTGTTTCAACCACCACCTTGCGATTCGCCTCTTCCAGGCGGACTGGCAGTACACCCATGAGAATTTCGGTACCGGCTACTACGGTGGCCGGGCCAACGTGAATATGGCGCGTCTGAGCGCGGGCATCGTCTACCACATCGGCACCATCGCACCGCCTCCTCCGGTGACCCTGTCCTGCTCGGCCAGCCCGACCTCGGTGTTTCCTGGCGATCCGGTGACCGTCACCGCGACGCCCGGAATGCTTGATCCGAAGATGAATGTCATCTATTCGTGGTCTGGATCCGGCGTCACTGGAAACGGCACGACAGCAACCGTAGCAACCGGATCGCTGGCGCCGGGCAGCTACACCGTCAAGGGCAGCGTGAAGGAAGGCAAGCCCGGCAAGGAAGGTCTGAAGCCTTACGAAAACGCGGATTGCTCGGCCAGCTTTACGGTGAAGGCCTTCGAGCCACCGACGATCAGCTGCTCAGCCAACCCCACCACCATCAAGCCGGGTGAGACCAGCAGCATCACGGCACAGGGCCTGAGCCCGCAGAACCGTCCGCTGACCTATAGCTACTCGGCCACCGCCGGCACCATCAGCGGCAGCGGCGCGACGGCCACCTTCGCATCCGCCGGCGCACCGACAGGCGCGGTGGGCATAACGTGCTCGGTTACGGATGACAAGGGTCAGACCGCCACGGCCAACACCAGCGTGACGATCACGGCTCCGTATATCCCGCCTGCGCCTCATACCCAGGCTCTCTGCTCCATCACCTTCGACAAGGACAAGAAGCGTCCGACGCGCGTGGACAACGAAGCCAAGGCTTGCCTTGATCAGGTTGCCCTCGATCTCCAGAACCAGGCGGATGCCAAGGCAGTCGTGGTTGGCGAATCCGATGGCAAGGAGAAGATCGTGGTTGCCAAGGAGCAGAAGGCAGCCATGAAGAACAAGCATGTCAAGGTCATGGATCCGGCCGCAGAACGCGCGGTCAACACCAAGGAATACCTGGTGACGGAGAAGGGCATTGATCCATCGCGCATCAGCGTCGCAACCGGTTCAACAGACGGCAAGACGGTTGAAGACTACCTGGTGCCATCGGGTGCAACCTTCACCTCTGACGTCCAGGGAACAACCCCGGTCGATGAAACAGTCGTCAAGCCGGTTGTACGCAAGCCGCTTGGTGCAAAGGCGCACCACAAGAAGGCGGTTGCCTCGAAGTAAGTCCGCGGTTGGGTCTTCACCAAACGGGAAGGCCCAACCTAAAGAAAACGAGGATGTCTCCGGTTTACACTTTGAGGCCGGCCAGGCAACTGGCCGGCCTCACTGCTGTCTTGTCGTCTCGATTTTGGCTATGCTGGTTGCATATAGATGGAGTTTTCTGTTTGAGCAATGCTTTGCCCATCTTCGATGTAATTCGCCGGCGACTTTTGCGTTTCCTGGCTTTCGCGACCATTACTGTGTGTTTCGCGGGACACAGCGCATTGGCTGAAGTTCCCTGGACCACACTTGGTCCAGACGGCGGCGACGCGCGTTCCTTGGCATTCGTTCCCAACCAGCCCACGCACCTCTACCTTGGCACAACGAATAGTTGGATCTATGAGTCCCTCGATCAGGGTGGAACGTGGCATCGGCTTGCTGAGCTCGACTCCTCTGAGGACGTGGTCATCGACAACATCGTGGTGGATGCCGCAAATCCGAACCGTATCTGGGCAGGCGGTTGGAAGCCCGATCAGCGCGATGGCGGCCTGTGGGTCAGCCAGGATGGCGGACATACCTGGAAGCCGGTCGAACGTCTGCGCGGCCAGTCGGTCTTCGCGCTGGCGCAGGCCCCGTCAAACCCGCGTGTTGTTTTTGCGGGGACTTGGGAAGGCGTTTTCCGCTCCAGCGACTCGGGCGTGACCTGGACCCTCATCAGCCCTGAGGGCAGCAAAGAGATCCACGAAGTTGAATCCCTGGCGATCGATCCCAATGATCCAGACATTGTTTACGCGGGCACGTGGCACCTGCCCTGGAAGACCACGGATGGCGGCAAGAACTGGAGCAGCATCAAGCAGGGCGTGATCGAAGATTCAGATGTGTTCTCGATCATCATCGATCCCGTCAAGCCGAGCACAGTTTTTCTTAAGCGCCTGCAGCGGGATCTACAAGAGTGAGAATGCCGGAAGTCTCTTCAAAAAGATAGAAGGGATCCCATCAACGGCGCGCCGCACGCGCGTCCTGATGCAGGATCCGAGCGACCGTCAGGTCGTTTACGCGGGGACCACGGAAGGACTCTACAAGACTTCAGACGGAGGCAGGAATTTCACTCGGATGACGGGCCCCGATGTCATCGTGAATGACGTTTTTGTCGACCCGCGCAATGCAAACCACGTTTTGATTGCCACCGATCGCGGCGGCGTGCTGGCCAGCAACGACGGTGCGGCCACCTTCACCGTGGCCAACGAAGGCTTCTCGGGGCGCAAGGTTGAGGCTCTCCTCGTCGACCGCGCTGATCCTTCGCATCTCTATGCGGGCGTCGTGAACGACAAGTCCTATGGCGGAGTGTTTGCCTCGACCAACGGCGGCGTCACCTGGAAGCAACTGGGCCAGGGGCTGGAAGGCCGCGACGTCTTCACGCTGGCGCAGGATGCGGACGGAACCATCTGGGCCGGCACCAGCCGCGGCATCTTTGCGCTCGGCGGGGCTCTCGGGTCGGGCGCGGCCGACACGCCAGCAGCCTGGCAACCGAAAAATCTCATCGCCAACACGGTGATCAAAGCCGCAACGGAAACTCATGCCGGCAAGCGGATCAACATTGAGAAGCAAGAGAAGGCGCCGGTGGTCGAGCTGCAAAGCCGCGTGCGCGCTCTCGACGTTTCCGGCGATGTCTGGATCACTTCAACCACTTATGGCCTGCTCACCAGCCGGGATAAGGGCGCGAGCTGGCAAGGCGGCCTGGTGATGGGTTCAGGCGACTACACGTCGGTGACTGTTCATGGCAGCAACATGGCTGCCGCTCGTTCGGAGGGGGTGGTCTTCTCGACCGATAGCGGCAGGACCTGGTTGCCGATGTCGATTCCGAGCATGCTCACGCGGATTCACCGGGTTGCTTTCTCTGACGACGGAACGCTTTGGCTGGGCGGTCGTGAAGGCGTCTACTTCACACGCGACAGCGGCAAATCGTGGCTGTGGATGGAGCGATTCCCGTTTCGCGATGTGGACGATCTCTGCTTTGACCCGCATACCGGCAAAATCCTTGCCAGCTCCCGTTCCAGCGATCAGATCTACGCTATCAATCCCAAAACCTTGGCATGGAAATGGTGGCAGACCGGCTACCGCATCGGGGTTGTTCGCGCCGCCGGCGAGCGCGTAGTCGCCGCATCGCTCTTTGACGGAGTTTTGATCGAGCCCACCGCAGCGCTGGCCGAATCAGGCGGAAAATGATCGCCTGGCGCTAATTCCATATCCCGGAAACCTGTATCTCGGAAATCTGTATCATCTTAATATGCAGACTTAGCTTGCGGAATCCCGCCAACCTGCCGCCAATGGAGGCCATGCGTTTCGCACGCACGACCCGCGCCTGGAGCCCATCGCGGCCAAAGTGCTTGCGGGCCAGCGCCTCGACTTTGAAGACGGCCTCGTGCTTTACGGAACCTCTGACGTATTGGCTGTCGGCTGGTTGGCCAACCACGTGCGCGAACGCATGCATGGCGATGTGACGTATTTCAATGTCAATCGCCACATCAACCCCACCAACGTCTGCGTTGCGGCATGCAAGCTGTGTGCCTTTGGCCGCAAGAAAGGCGACCCCAACGGCTACACCATGGCTCTCGAAGAGGCGTGGGAGACAGCGGCCTCCGGTTATTCCGAAGCGGTCACGGAGTTCCACATCGTCGGCGGACTTCATCCCGATCTTCCTCTTGAGTACTTCCTCGATCTTGGTTCAAGGGCTAAAAAAGCGGTTTCCGAAGGTCCACATCAAGGCGTTCACCATGGTCGAGATCGCCTTCCTCGCTCGCCGCGCCAAGCTTTCCATTGAAGAAACGCTGGTCAAGCTGCGCGAGGCCGGAGTTGATTCCATGCCCGGCGGCGGCGCTGAGATCTTCGCGGCCCGTGTCCGCTCCATCATCTGCGATCACAAGATTGACGGCAATGAATGGCTTGAAACCGCACGCCTGGCTCACAAGCATGGCTTCAAATCGAACGCGACAATGCTCTACGGGCACATTGAGAACGATGAAGACCGCGTGGATCACCTGCTTAAACTGCGCGCCGTTCAGGACGAGACAGGCGGCTTCCAGACATTTATCCCACTCGCGTTTCATCCGGAGAACACGCCGCTCGATCATCTTCCCGTGACCACGGGCCTGACTGACATTCGCCAGATCGCCGTGAGCCGCCTTCTGCTCGACAACTTTCCGCACATCAAAGCCTACTGGCAGATGCTCACGCCCAAGATTGCCCAGATTGCTTTGCGTTTCGGCGCTGATGATCTGGACGGTACGGTCGTCGAAGAGAAGATTTATCACGATGCGGGCGCGACCACGCCGCAAGGCATGACGCGCAAGGATCTTTGCCGCCTGATCACTGAAGCGGGCCGCGTCCCTATCGAGCGCGATACGCTTTATCACGCCGTCACGCGCAGCGAAGACAGCTTTACGGTTGCTGTTTAGTTTCTGGCAGACGTCTTTACAGAGTCGATTCGAGGAGATCTTGCGATGCAGGAAAACGGCACTATCCGCGCATCGGCCCAATCGTTCTCTGACGCATTCGTTCTGCCGGGAAGAATCCTCTACGCACTTGCCTTCGTGTCGCTGGGCATTGAAACCATCGTCTGCAGCCAAGCCGCCGACTTTCCGCTGGGTCCAGGTTATTCCGCCATTCCCATTATTCCCTGGGTACCCGCAATTCCGGTTGTGGCGTGGTTGTTTGGTGTGCTCTGGATTGTGTGCGCATTAGGCACTCTCGTTGTGCGCTGGCGTCGCCCCGCCGCGCTGGTCCTGGGCAGCGTGCTCGCGCTGTGTACCTTCATCATCATCGTGCCTCGCTACGCGGTCACCCTCGGCGACATGGGCATGCGGACGGTTGTCTTCGAGCCACTGACGCTTGCCTGTATCGCGTTTCTGCTGCCTGGCACAGCACCCTTGCCGGTGTGGATCACGCGCGCCTGCCGGTACCTCATCTGTCTCGGTCTCATCGTCTTCGGCGTTGACCATTTTCTGGGATTGACGTTCATCGCATCGCTGCTGCCCAACTGGATTCCGTTTCATGCCTTCTGGGTGGTGTTCTTTGGCGTGGCACTCATCGCGGGCGGGCTCAGCATCGCGTCGGGCTTCTTTGCATCGTGTGGTGCGGCGGGAACGGGATTGATTTTTGGCATCTGGGTTGTCTCGCTTCATCTGCCGCGCGTGCTGGGGTTCTACGGCATTCCCGGCGCGCCGAAGAGCCCGGATGAATGGTCGAGCATGCTCATCGCCCTCGGTCTCTGGGGCGGATTCTGGGCTCTTGCCGGCAACTCCTCACCCAAGAGACAAACGCAAGGAGTTTGATCCATGGGCAATCTTGGCTCGTCCACCGTCATCGGGCTTTGTCTAGGATTCTTCTGGGGGATTGGGTGTTCGCTCGCGATCCTCTATTCGATTTACCTTGGCGGCTATCGGAAGGCGATCGAAGACTCGCAGGCGCCGGTCAAGCCGAAGCGCTACATGCGGGCTCTTGAGAAGATCCGCATCGACCGCGAGAAGTCTTCGCCGCAATAGCGCGCTCATTGTCGAACGACTTTGCCGTCCTTCATCACAAATGTGACATGCTCGGTCACCGTGATGTCCTCGAGAGGATTTCCCGGCACGGCGATGACATCGGCTAGATAGCCTTCCTTGATCCGCCCGATCTTTCCCTCCCACTGCAGCAACTTCGCTCCGTTGATCAGGTCAGCCTGCAGAACGGCGAGCGGCTTCATGCCATAGCGAACCATCAGTTCCATCTCCACCGCCTGCGTGCCGTGCGGAAACGGACCCACATCGGATCCAACCGCAAACGGAACCCCGGCCGCAACCTGCTTCTTGAACTCGCTGATTTTGTAATCGAGCAGAGCCTTCTCGCGCGCGGCGATTGCGGGCGAGTCCTGGTGCGTCGCGAAGTAATCGAAGATGGCAAACGTCGGCACGGCGAAGATGCCCTTCTCGCGCATCAGGCGCATCGTCTCATCGCTTAGCTGAGTTGCGTGATCAATTGAGGTGACTCCCGCTTCCGCGGCGTAGTGCGTTCCCGGCTCGCCCATCGCATGTACCGCAACCACGGTGTCGAGCCGCTTTGCCTCCAAGACCGCAGCGGTCAGTTCCGCAACCGAATATTGATTCGGTGTATGCAGGACGCCATCGATCATGCGGTCGGGGCCCGTCTCATACACCTTGGCGAAATCGGATCCCTCTTTATGCTGCTCGCGCATCACGGCAACGATCTGCTCCGCCGAGTTGGCGTAGTCCGCATTCGACAGCACGTGCTGCGCGGGATTGAATTTGTTGGCATCCTCATGGCCGCCGAGAATGTCGATGGCATTGCCGCTGATGCGCAGGCGCGGCCCCTCGATCATGCCCTCGTTGATCGCATCGCGCACCGCTGTGTCGGCCGAGCCGGCGCCCTCGGTTCCCATATCGCGTTCGGCGGTGTAGCCGGCCATCAGATCTGCCCTGGCCGCCTGCTCCGCCAAGATCGTGCGCCACGGAATCGACTCCTCCACGGTCTGCAGATCTTCGGCCCCCGGGTGGAGAAAAAGGTGCACATGCGCGTCAATCAAGCCCGGCATCAGCGTTGTGTCGCCCAGGTCGATCACCTTTGCTCCCTGCGGATGCTCGACGCTTGATCCGGTCGCGTGAATGCGATTGCCCACCACCAGTACTTCGCCCGGCCTGAGGATTGTCCCGCTGTCGATGTCGAGCAGGCGCGCCGCATGCAGCACAATGGGCGTTGGAGCAGCCTGCTGCGCGGCTGCCGCCAGGTTCATGGAAAAGACCGCAACGGCAAGACTGACTTCCAGCCTTCGGATGGTTTGTGCAGAATTGAAACTGGACATGGCTACGACTATGCCGCAATCAAGGCGACTTGTCGATCAAAGATTCGCATCGGAGCGCGATGCCGCGGTCGGATCCGCATGGAGCCCATTCCTGCTCCCGTTCGTGCTTTGGACGTCGATCCCCGCCGGAACACAGGGCAAAACGATCTTGAATGCAGTCCCGGCCTGCTCTTTGCGATCCGTCTCGAGTTGAAGACTGCCCCCATGCCGCTCGACAATCTCGCGCGCAATCCACAGACCGAGTCCTGTCCCAACATCCTGTTTGGTTGTGAAGAAGGGCTCGAAGATGCTGTCGGCGAGATCGCCTGGAATTCCGGGCCCATTGTCTTCCACTACCATCTCCACGGCTTCGTCTCCGTTGTTTTTTTCGCAGCGCAGCCTGACCGTGATGATCCCGTTCGCGCTGACTGCATCGGCAGCGTTGGCGATGAGGTTCGACAACACCTGTTTCATCTCGCTCGACATGCCGATCACGGGCGGGCAGTCTTCAAAATCGAAGTTCACGGTGATGTTCTTGGTCTTCATCTTGTTGGAGTAGAGGGCCAGCACCTGCTCCACAAGGGTGGGCATCAGAATCGGCTCGGGCGCCTTTGAGTCGCGGAAGAAACCAAGCGTCTGGCGCGTGATATGAGCCACCCGTTCCAGTTCCTGCTCGGCCATCGTCAACTGATCAACCACAGGGGCGGGGGTTTCGGGCGTTGTCTTCGCAATGAAGATGAGATTGCCGACAGCTTCGAGCGGGTTGTTGATTTCGTGGGCCACTGTTGCAGAGAGCCGCGCCGCTGCCGCTAGTTTTTCCGTTTTGCGCAGCACCTCTTGCGATTTGCGCTCCGCGGTGACGTCGCGAAACACGAGCACGACCCCCAGCAGATCTCCCAAATCGTTGCGGATGGGCGCGGCGCTGTCCTCGATCGGAATCAGGTGTCCCTCTCGATGCTTCAGGACGGTGTGATTGGCGAGCCCGATCACGCGCCCCAGCTCAATCACTTTGTCGACCGGATTCTCCACCGTCTTACCCGTTGTCTCGTTAAAGATGGGAAAGACATCGTTGATGTTTCTCCCCGAGGCGTCTCGAAGAGACACGCCGGTGAGCGTGCTTGCGATGGGATTGAGGAAAGTGACATTCCCCACTTTGTCTGTTGCGATCACCGCATCGCCAATGCTGGTCAAGGTCACTCTGAACCATTCTTCGCGCACCCGCAAGTCACTGGCATGCTGCTCGCGCAGCGCGATCTCGCGCAGGATGAAGTAGGCAAGAAGGACGAGGCCTATTCCCGCCAGCGCCGTGGCCACATAGATGCTTGCGACGGTTCGACGAATACTCTGTCGATAGGCCGTGTCGCGTGCTGTTTCAAGATTCCTCTCTTCCGCCTCCAACTCCGCAATCATCGCGCGGATGCTCGTCATGTATTGAAGGCCGTGATCGGTTTGCACCTCCGCTTTGGCCGCCTCGGGCTGGCCGGCCTGGTAGAGCGCGATGGTCCGGGCCAGTTCCGCCATCTTGGCATGCACGAGAACGCGAAGCGCAGGGATGCGCGCCTGCTGGGTGGGGTTATCGCGCGTGAGTTCCGCCACCTGATCGAGGTGGGGTTCAATCTTGCTGATTGCCGCAGTGTAAGGGCGAAGATACTTTGGATCGCCGGTGAAGAGATAGCCGCGCTGCCCTGTCTCCGCATCCTTGAGCAGCGATTCAGTCTGACTCAACTCAAAAAGAACTTGTTGCGTGTGATCGAGCCAGAACGCGGTTTCAGTCTGCGTGGAAAGCTGGCGCATGGTCACCCATGCATTTAAAACGAGGACGACCAGCAACAGGCCAAAGCCGCCAATGATGCTGAACTTTTTGTAGAAGGTCTGCATGCTCCAGCTCAGTTTCGATCCACTCGCGTGGGATCCTTCAGACTTGGAAATAGCGGTCGAGCGGTCGAGCCTGGCGGTCAGATCATGCCAGCGGGGAGCCTGGGCCACGATGCGCAAAAAACCCTGCGCTGTGTCTGGCCTGCTTCATCGTACTTGGCTCTCAAAATGGAAGTCAACAACCAGACGGCGCAACGAGACGGCAGGGTCTAATAGGCCGCAATACCGGTCAGGTGCTGACCCAGGATCAGCGCATGGATATCGTGCGTCCCCTCGTAGGTCTTGACCGATTCGAGGTTCATCATGTGACGCATGATTGGGTAGTCTTCCGTGATTCCGTTCGCCCCCAGGATGTCGCGGGCCATGCGCGCTGTCTCTAAGGCCATCCAGACATTGTTCCGCTTGGCCAGGGAGATGTGCTCGTGGCCAACTTTGCCTGCGTCTTTGAGCCGGCCAACGTGCAACGAGAGCAACTGCCCCTTTGAAATTTCGCTCGCCATCCACACCAGCTTCTCCTGGATTAACTGATGGCTGGCAATCGGTTGCCCGTGGAACTGTTTTCTCGTTTTGGCGTACTGCAGGGCCGTGTCATAACACGCCATGGCCGCCCCCAACGCGCCCCAACTGATGCCGTAGCGCGCCTGATTCAGACACATGAGCGGGCTCTTCAAGCCACCTGTCCCCGGCAGCAGATTTGTCTCAGGGATGTGGACATCCTGCAGGGTGAGGCCGCTGGTCACGGACGCGCGCAGCGACCACTTGCCATGCACATCCGATGCGCTGAATCCCTTGCGATCCGTTTCGACCAGGAAGCCGCGCACGCGATTGTCTTCGTTCTCTACCTTGGCCCAGATGACGGCAACATCCGCGATGGATCCTGAGGTGATCCACATCTTCTCGCCGTTCAGGATGTATTCGCCGCCATTCTTGCGCGCGGTCGTCGTCATCCCGCCGGGGTTCGATCCGAAGCCGGGCTCGGTCAATCCAAAGCAACCCAGCTTCTCGCCGGACGCGAGGGCAGGGAGCCAATGGTTCTTCTGATCGTCAGAGCCGAAGGTGTAGATGGGATACATGACCAGCGCCGACTGCACGCTGACGAAGCTGCGGAAGCCGGAGTCGCCGCGCTCCATCTCCTGCATGACCAGGCCGTATTCAACATTGGACATGCCCGCGCAGCCATAGCCATGGAGATTGGCCCCGAAGAAACCAAGCTCGCCCATCTGTGCGACGAGTTCGCGGGGGAAGCGCCCTTCGCGAAAGCAGTCTTCGATGATCGGAATCAGGCGGTCATCGACGAAGTCGCGGGCAGTGCGGCGCACCAGGAGCTCGTCTTCAGAAAAACTCGCGTCGAGATGGAGAAAATCAAAACCCTGAAATTTGAACGCCATTGTTGCTCCGTCTAACTCGCGTTGCCGGCGCGCCCGAATTCTTCACGTCTTCGGATGCCCTCTGATCGCTGACCCTGTCCTACTCCAGAAACTCCCGCACAAATGCATTGTCGGTATGCAGCAGCTCATGAATCGACCCGTTGAAGATCAGGCGGCCATCCTCCAGCATCAGGTAGGTTGTGTTGGGGTCGGTCTCGCCATCGGGCAGAGGCACCATGTGTCCGATCTCGGCGTCGAAGCGATGCGTGCTGAGCGTGAAGGCATCCTGCAGGCGATGCGTCACCAGCAGGGACGGCGTGCGATAGATGTCCCTCTGCTTCATCACCAGCTCAATAATGGTGGTCGAGGTGACCGGATCCAGTCCGCCGGTCGGCGAGTCGTAGAGCAGAAACTCCGGGTTGCTGATCAGCGCGCGTGCAATGGCCACGCGTCGGCGCATGCCGCCGGAAAGGCTGCCCGGGAACAGGTCGAACGTATGCTCCAGTTCCACAAAGCGCAGCGCCTCGTGGACGCGCCGATCGATCTCCTCGTCGGAGACACCTTCCTGGATCAGTTGATACGCCACGTTGTCGCGCACGCTCAGCGAATCGAACAGAGCGCCCTCTTGAAACACCATGCCGGTACGCTTGCGCAGCGAAAAAAGCTCTCGTTCCGGCATGTCCGAGATCTCCTGCCCAAATAATTGAACGCTTCCGTGAGTGGGACGAAGCAGCCCGATGGCCAGTTTGAGCAGAACGCTCTTGCCTACGCCGGCTGGACCAAGCAGAATCCTCGTCTCTCCCGCGGCGACCGAGAAGTTGATCTGGTGCAGGACTGCCGGACCGAGAAACGAAACAAACACATCAGAAAAGCACAAGACCGGCCCGCCGGCTTCAGGCGGTGCAGGGCAACGGGCTTCAGCGAGTTGGCTGGAGTCGCTCATACCGGAGGAAATAGCGTAAGCAAAACCTGCGTCAGCAGGAAGTCCACGAAGATGATCAGCACCGATGCGGTCACGACGGCCTGAATCGTCGCCCGTCCTACGCCTTCAGTGCCGCCGGTGGTGCGCATGCCGTAGAAGCAGCCGATGGAGGCAATGATGTAGCCCGAGAACAGCGGCTTGACTAGACCCTGAATAATGTCTGGCGGGTGCAGGTACTGCCATGCCATGGAGAAATACTGATCGCCGTCCTGGTGATTCATGAACACGGTCACAAACCCGCCGCCCAGGATGCCGCACGCATCGGCCACAATGGTGAGAAAGAGCAGCATGGTGATGCAGGCAAAGATGCGCGGGGTGACCAGCTTCCGCATCGGATCCACGCCAAGAGCGCGCATGGCATCAATTTGCTCCGTCACCACCATCGAGCCCAATTCGCTGGCCATTGACGAAGCATTGCGCCCCGCCACCATGATGCCGGTCAGTACGGGCCCCAGCTCGCGAAGCATGGTGATTGAGACAAAGCGGCCGGTGACCGCCGCGGCCCCAAACTGCGCCAGGGTAGCCGCCGACTGCAGGGCAAGCACGCCGCCGGTAAAGAAGCCCGACAAGAGCACGATGGCCGCTGAACCGACGCCGATAATGTCCGACTGGATCAGGACATCGGTCCAGTAGCGGGGTTTGGAAAAGACATTTGACATCGCCCGCCAGGCGAACAGGGAGTACTCCTGCACCGTGAGTACAAGTTCCTGGGCGGTTTTTTCGATCGTGCTTGTCGCCATCGGGCCTGCCGGTTTGCGGGGTAAGAAGCGGGTCCGGTCCCCCGGCCCTGCTTATGCAGTCGCGCATCGATTGGTGCATGCACAGAATAGCGCATGTTACTGGCTGCTGTGTCTTTGCGCCGATTAACCCTGCCGGGGTATGTACATCCGCGGCCACAACGAGGACAATACGGGTAATGCTGGTCTGAGTCTCATTTTTCAGGATTCTCAGGCCCACCCGGTTCGCTTCTCCTGCATCGTGGCTCAACCCCTGCTTGCCTCGGCAGCATCTAAACAGTCAAAAGGGGAAAAAAGTGCGTTTCTTTCGCCTCAGGCTGATTTTGGCGCTCGTCGCCGGAGTAACCCTCGTTTCGCTGGCGTCGACCTACTTCGACGTACTTGCGCATAAGCTTGTGCTGCGTCAGGAGTTGGTTCGCCGTTCCAAGTGGATGGCCCTGAGCCTGCAGCCAGGCTTTGAGAGCGCATTGGCAAAAGGCGTCTCGGGCGGTCTTCCCGAACTTGCCGACCACGCCCGGGCGAGCACCGAATCGCTTGGGCTGGCTGTCTACGACACGCAGGGGAAGTTGATTGCCGCCTCCGGCCCATCGGAGATTCTCCAGTCTCTCTCTCCCGGCGCCGTTCAGAAATCGATTGCCAAGGGAGCCGAAGTGAACGGATTCGGCCACGCCGGCGATCGCCAGTGGCTGCAGGAGACGCTGCCGCTCCATAACGGCAATCAACTCATCGGTGCCATGGCGCTGGTCGCGGACGCCAGCTACATCCGGTCCGACGGATATGACATCTGGCGTCGCAGTTTCCTGCGCACGGCTGCGGTACTCATCCTCATCATTCTTGTCACGGGGGCCATGGTCCGCTGGTTCCTCATGCGCCCGATGGTACGTGTAGCCGAGCGATTGCGCAGTCTCCGCATCGGGCACACGGATGAAGACCTGGGGCACGACGGCGGCGAACTGGAAATTTTCTCTCCCATTGTGCGCGAAGTGGAGACAATGGCCGAAAGTCTGATTGCGGCTCGAGCCGCGGCGGCGACCGAAGCCAGGCTGCGCGATGCCGGAGAGCATGTTTGGACCGCCGAGCGACTTGCCGTCCATATGCGTGACAACTCAGGTTCAAGCCGCATCTTTGTCGTCTCAAACCGCGAGCCCTATATGCACGTACGCGAGGGACGCGACACGGTGTGCATGGTCCCGCCAAGCGGACTTGTGACAGCGCTGGAGCCAGTGCTGCGCGCCTGCGACGGGGTGTGGGTAGCTTGCGGCAGCGGCGACGCCGACATGGCCAACGTGGATGCATTTGACCGCCTGCGCGTTCCGCCCGACGATCCACGCTACACGCTGCGCCGCGTGTGGCTGTCTGAGGAAGAAGAGGAATCCTACTATGAGGGATTCTCCAACGAGGGTCTTTGGCCGCTCTGCCATATCGCCCACACGAGGCCCATTTTTCGCGCCAGCGACTGGGAGTGCTACCAGCGCGTGAACGAGCGCTTCGCTGCGGCGCTTGTCGAGGAGATGAAGGGAACTACCAATCCCATCGTTTTTGTGCAGGACTACCACTTTGCACTGCTACCGCGCATGATCAAGGCGGCGCGCCCTGACGCCCGGGTTGCCATTTTCTGGCACATCCCCTGGCCCAATGCGGAGTCGTTCGGCATCTGCCCATGGCAGGCGCAACTGCTTGACGGCATGCTGGGCGCCGATCTGATCGGCTTCCACATTCCGCTCTATTGCAATAATTTTCTTGCTACGGTCGATGGCGTGATTGAATCCCGCACCGATCGCGAGTTGATGACCGTCAGTCGCCATGGACATCTGAGCGCGGTGCGCCCCTATCCGGTCAGCGTGGGCATTGATGGAGCATCGATGGATCGTCTTCTCATTGACAGTGCGCCGATGAGTGCTGAAGAGCGCCAAATCGACCGCGACGCCCTGCTTAATGAATTCGGCGTCCGCGCAGAAAGCCTGGTTGTTGGCGTTGATCGCCTCGATTACACCAAGGGAATTCTCGAGCGTCTGCTTGCGATTGAGCAACTGCTCGAAGATCATCCCTGGCATCGGGAGCGCATGACGCTGGTGCAGATTGCCGCGCCCAGTCGCACCCATATTCCCAGCTACGCTGCGCTGCACCGGCGCGTCGAAGAAGAAGTGGAGCGCATCAATCGACTCTACCGGACGGAATGGTGGAAGCCGATCGTGCTCGTCTATCGGCAGGCCAGCCACGACGAAGTCAACCTCTGGTATCGCGCCGCCGACGTTTGCCTGGTCACATCGCTGCATGACGGCATGAACCTGGTGGCCAAGGAATTTGTTGCCGCGCGGTCCGACGAAGACGGTGTTCTCGTCCTGAGCAAGTTTGCCGGAGCGGCTATCGAGTTGCGCGACGCGCTTATCGTGAATCCTTACGATATTGCCGGCGTCTCAGAAGCATTGCATCGTGCGCTCGAGATGGACCCTGCGGAGCGTCGTGAACGAATGCGCCACATGCGCCGTCAGATTACTGAGTTCAATATTTATCGCTGGGCGGCGCGGGTTCTTGGAGATCTACGCGAACTGCGAATAGAGCCGGCCGATGCTGCCGATCCGCGCGCGACCCGCTCGCAAACCGAACCCGTCGAAGCCACACCCCACCGTAAACTGGCATAGAAAGCGAGAATAAGTTGACCCCAGAAGCGGCGCAAAAGCTGCAGAGTTTCTTCGGCGCGTTCGAAAAATCCCAACATCCTTTACTGCTTCTGGATTATGACGGCACCCTGGCTCCGTTTCGCGTCGACCGTTTCACCGCGACCCCGTTTGCGGGCGTGCGCGCTCTGCTCCAGCAGATCCAGGATCATGGCCACACGCGAATGGCCGTGGTCACGGGCCGGCCTGCCCACGAGATCGCTCCTCTGCTGCAATTGAATCGGCCGCTGGAGGTTTGGGGCCTGCACGGTGCCGAGCGGCTCTATGCCGATGGGCGGCGGGAGCTCGAGCAGGCTCCGCCCGCGACCCAGGGCAGGCTCGAGGAGCTCAAGCAGCACCTGCGCCGCGACAGCTTTGGCGGCCTCTTCGAAGACAAGGCCAACGGCGCAGTCATGCACTGGCGCGGCCTTACCCGCAAGAAGGCCGAGCAGGTTGAGCAATGCACACGGGCGCTCTTCGAGCCGCTGTCGAATCTGGAAGGGCTTGCGCTGCTCGACTTTGAGGCGGGTCTGGAGCTGCGGACCGGACGCGACAAAGGGGCCGCGATCGAGGCCATTCTTGCTGAAACCCACTGTTCGAGTCCGGTGGCTTTTCTGGGAGACGATCTCACCGATGAAGCCGGGTTTTCGGTCGTCAACAAAGCAGGTAGCGCGCATCTCAGCGTTCTTGTTCGACGCTCGCTGCGAGAGACAGCGGCGGATGTCTGGCTCTCTCCGCCGCAGGAAGTGATCGACTTCCTGCGTCATTGGATTGAAGCGGAGGCGCGATGAGAGACTGGGTATTGAACGAGCCGCATCGAAGAATGACGTGGAGAAGTGCGCGCCGATTGCCGGTTAAAAGAAAGACATATTTGATTCGTAACGCATAAAAAGCACGAGGTAAAGATGACAAATCCCCCTATGCTCCAGCCTGATCGCAAGCGGAAAGAAACGGGTCGCGTGCTGTTCGGCGTTACCCGTCGAGCCGTCCCTGCAGCTCTCCTGATCCTGGTCTTCATATTGGTTCCATTCGCGATCCGGTATCTCGCCATTGCGCAGCAGCAACAAGCAGCGCCTGCACTCGATGTGCAGGCAAGCAGCCGCGACACGCTCGTCCATCTCGACGCGATCATCCAGTTCTACCGCGCCACGGTGCAGCCGATTCAAAAGATCGGCGAGCCGAACGATGCTGTCTATCGCGATCAGGCAGTCAGTCAGTCCGGAGAAATCGCAGGGTATGCCTTCGCCGCGGCCAAGGCGGAGGCCCTCTTCTTCGCAAGCTCCCATGCCGCCAATGTTTCGAACGATGACTCAGCGTCGAGTGAGCATCAGCGTATTCAGACGACGGTGCAAAGGGTCGAAAAGCAGATCAGTGATCTCGAGTCGCAGCAGGCCGATATCGAAAAGAAGCTTGTCGCGGCGAGCGCGCGGAGCGCCCCTGCGCTCGAGGAGCAGAAGAAGCAGATTGCCGGTGAGCTCGAGCTGTCGAAGGCAATGAAAGATGCGCTCGACAAAATTGCCAACACCTCCGGATCGGCGGGTGAGACCGGTCTTGCTGCTGAAGTGGATCAACTGCAGCGTTCTGTTCCGGAGTTGAGCAGCAAAAACAAAACGCCTCCGCCGCAACTCACCCCGCTCGACACCGCCCGTTCCGCCGGTGTGACCAGCCAGGCCCTTGCAGTTTTTGATCTGCTCAACTCGCGTCAGCAGCTCGACTCTCTGATTGCGCAGGACGAGAGCCTTCACAAGCAAGCGTATGCCCTGCGCGCGCCGTTGACTGGTCTGCTGCGCACAATCATTCAGCAGAGCCAGCAGGTCACGCAACAGGCGCCCGCTCCGTCGCCAGCCACTGGCCCCGCGGCATCCGGGACTGCCAGACCTGCCGTGCCGGCTGCATCGGCAGGCCCGGCCTCCTCGGCAACCCCGCCAGCCAACATCGAAGCCATCACCAAACAGTTCAAGTCGCTCTCGGCCGCGGCCGTTCCCTTGAGCCAGGAGATCATCGTCCTCGAAGAGGCGCGCGCAAATCTATCCGCCTGGCGCGCCTCCGTCGATCGCGAGTACAAGAGCGTCCTCCACTCCATCCTGCTTCGCGTTTGCGTCATGGCAATGGCACTCGCCATCATCATCATCGGCGGTGAAGTGTGGACGCGCGCCACCAACAAGTACATTCGCGACACACGCCGCCGCCGGCAATTTCTCGTGGTGCGCCGCGTCGTCGTCAGCTTGCTTTCGATCCTGGTGGTCGTCTTCGGCTTCGTCACCCAGTTCGAGTCGCTGGCCACCTTTGCTGGATTCATTACCGCAGGCATCGCGGTTGGACTGCAGACGATTCTGCTCTCTGTGGCTGCCTATTTCTTCATCATCGGCCGATACGGAATCCGCGTAGGCGACCGAATCACAGTTGCCTCCGTGACCGGCGACGTCATCGATGTGGGTCTCGTGCGCTTCTACGTCATGGAACTGGCCGGCAGCGGCAATTCGCTCAATCCCACCGGGCGCGTCGCCGTCTTCTCCAACGCCGTGCTGTTCCAGGCCGGTACGCCCCTCTATAAGCAGATCCCGGGAACCGAATACGCGTGGCATGAAGTGATCATCAAGCTCAACGAGGCATCGGATTTCCAGGCCGTTTCCAAGGCAGTCGTCAAGCAACTCGACTCAATTTACGCGGCCTACAAGCCGCAAATCGATCAGCAGCATTCCGCGGTTCAGAATTGGATGGAGACCTCAATCGAAACGCCCGCCCTTGAATCACGACTTCAATTCAGCGGCGGGGCGTTTGAATTCTGGGCTCGAATCCCGGTCCTGATCAAGCAGGCAGCCGAGACCGACGAAAAGATAACCGAGGCGCTGGTCGCCCTGGTGGCGAACGATCTTGACATAAAATCCGCGATTGCAGCGACCCCCGTCATTCAAGCTTCAGTGCGAGGCTGATCGGACGCAAAAGTCGCCAGGGACGTGCTGAGGTCATCGGCAATTCTGCACCTCTGCGGAACCGCACCCTTGCATCCTGCACCCGGCTGTAGGAGACTGTCGCTGGTCTTGATTTCCACTATTGGCAGTCCACCCAGCAACCAGGAAGGGAACTCCCCGTATGAAAAAGCTCGCCTTCGGCCTCCTTTGCATCCTGATTCTTTTTCCGATCCTCCGCGCCCAGGATAAGAAGTCCTCCAGCCCGGTGCCGCTCATCGATCGCGACCTGATCTTTGGCGATCCTGAAATTGCCGCGGCGCAGCTTTCTCCCGACGGCCGTTTCATCGCGTTCGTCAAACCCTGGAAGGATACGCGCAACGTTTATGTGAAGACCGTTTCCGAGCCATTCAGCGCGGCCCGGCTGATGACCACCGAGACCAAGCGTCCCGTCGCTGGCTACTTCTGGTCGCGCGACAGCAAGTACATCCTCTACGTCAAAGATCACGACGGAGATGAAAACTATAACGTCTATGCGGTCGATCCGTCAGCCAAGCCGGATGCCGGCGCCGATGCGCCTCCCAGCCGTGACCTTACCGGCCTCAAGGGGGTCCGTGTCGAGCTGTTCGAAGCGCCGAAAAATGATCCCGACATTCTCTATATCGGATTGAACGATCGCGACAAGGCCTGGCACGATCTCTATAAATTGAAGATCTCGACCGGCGAAAAGACACTCCTAAGAAAAAACACCGACCGCATCACCGGCTGGAGCTTCGACACCAAGGGGCAGCTTCGTCTGGCCACACGCAATGCCGACAATGGCGATACCGAAGTCCTTCGTGTCGACGCGGACAAGCTCACGCCCATTTATTCCTGCACCGTCTTCGAGAGCTGCGGCCCCGACCACTTTATGCCCGACGGCAAGCGCGTTTACATGGAGACCAACAAGGGGACCGATCTGATTTCCCTCGTGCTGCTCGATCCCGAAACCGGCAAAACCGAGATGGTCGAGTCGGACCCTATGGGCAAGGTCGACTTTGGCGGCGCGCTTTTCTCTGAGTCCACCGAGCAATTGATCGAGACCTGGTACATCGCGGATCGCGCCAGGATCTACTTCAAAGACAAGAAATTTGGCGAAGACAACCATTGGCTTGAGCGCCATTTTCCCGATCATGAAATCCGCGTTGTGTCGCGCACGCAGGACGAAAACTTCTGGCTTGTGACTGCAGTCAGCGACACCGAGCCCGGAGAGACGGTTCTCTTCGATCGCAAAAAGCACACCATCACTCCGCAGTTCACGGTGCGCGACAAGCTTCCCCGTCAGGACCTGGCGCAGATGAAGCCGGTGAGCTACAAATCGTCAGACGGTCTTGAGATTCCTGGCTACCTCACGCTGCCCAAGGGCGTTGCTCAAAAGAATCTTCCCGCGCTCATCATTCCGCACGGCGGACCGTGGGGCCGCGACGAGTGGGGCTATAACGCACTGGCGCAGTTCTTCGCCAATCGCGGATACGCCGTGCTGATGCCGAACTTCCGCGGTTCGACCGGCTATGGGCGTAAATTTCTCGATGCCGGCAACCTTCAGTGGGGTCACCTGATGCAGGACGACCTTACCTGGGGCGTCAAGTATCTGGTTGCGGAAGGCATCGCCGATCCCAAGCGCGTCGGCATCCTGGGTGGCTCCTATGGAGGCTACGCTACGCTGGCCGGCGTCACGTTCACACCCGATCTCTATGCGGCAGCGGTCGACATTGTCGGCCCTTCAAATCTCATCACGCTGATGGAATCGATTCCGCCTTACTGGGAGGCGGCCCGCAAGGTCTTTGCCGTGCGCATGGGCGATGTGAGCACTCCAGAGGGCAGGAAGATGCTTATGGCGGAGTCGCCAATCAACCTGGCCGATAAGATCAAGACGCCGCTGCTGGTGGCCCAGGGCGCGAACGATCCACGCGTCAACAAGCGTGAGGCCGAGCAGATCGTCATCGCTCTTCGTGATCGTGGTTTCCCTATCGAGTACATTCTTGCGCCCGACGAAGGCCACGGCTTTGCCCGGCCCATCAACAACCTCGCCCTCTTTATGGAGTCGGAGAAGTTTCTTGCCGACCATCTCGGCGGCCGCTATCAGCAAGGCGGCACACCCGAAGAGATCGCGCGCCTCAAAGAGATTACGGTCGATCCAAAAACCGTTGTCCTCGCCAAGATTGTCGATGCCAACGCGGTTGGTACTCCCAAACCGGCGATTGAACTGCAGGCAGGTACCTGGCACTACCAGGTGACGATTGATGCCGGCGGTCAGAAAATCAATCTCAAGGTCACCACGGAAATCAAAGACGGTGGCGCCGCATGGTCTGCTGTCGACACCATGGAGACGCCGGGAGGCAACGTCACGGATACCGCGACACTTGAAAAGGGAAGTCTCATCCTGCTGTCGCGCAAGCTAACCCAGGGCCCCGTCAACATTGACCTCAGCTTCGCTGGCGGTAAGGCCACCGGCAAAATGACCATGAACGGAACGGATCAGACGGTCGCGGCCGATCTCGGCGGCTCTCTCTTCGCCGATGCGGCGGCCGCGGAGCAGGTGCTTGCCTGCCTGCCGCTGGCGAACGGTTACACCACCAGCTTCCGCAACTTCGATATCCAAACGCAGAAGGTGAAGCTTTATCAATTGAAGGTAGCGGGAGTTGAAAAGATCACGGTGCCGGCGGGAAGCTTCGATGCATTCCGCCTCGACATCAACTCCGCAGACGGCGGCCCTGACAAGCGAACGGTGTGGATCGCTCGCGATTCGCACAAGGTCGTCAAGGTCAGTGCGGTTCTGCCATCGATGGGCGGAGCGACCATGACGGAAGAACTCGCCGACTAAGGCCGAGAAGAAGGGCCGGAGCGGGATCGCTTACTCCCGGCCCTTTTTCCGTATCTCAATGTTGAGTCGCTTGATTTTCTGATTGAGCGTCGAGAGAGGGATCCGGAACTGCTCGGCGGCGTCGGTCTGGTTCCAGTTGCAGCGCTCAAGCTTTTCAATAATGATGCGTCGCTCGATGTCTTCGAGAATATCGAACAGCGATGCATTCGGATTGTGCTCCAGGAGCGCATCCTGAAAACTGCGGCCGGTGATATGCCCGGGCAGCAGGTCCGATCCAATCATCGGCCCTGAAGAGAGCACCACGCCGCGCTCGATCGAGTTCTCCAGCTCGCGCACATTGCCCGGCCACTCGTAATCGACCAGGGCGCGGAGTGCGTCCGCGGTGAGCTTGCGCGGAGCAAGATCATTCTCCTTGGCATAAAACTCCAGAAAGTGATTGGCGAGCAGCGGAATATCTTCACGCTTCGCGCGCAGCGGCGGCAAATCGATCGTGATCACATTCAGGCGATAGAAGAGATCCTCGCGAAAACGGCCATCGCGCACGGCCTGGCGCAGATCGATGTTGGTGGCGGCAATGATGCGCACGTCCACTTGAATCTCCTGGATGCCGCCCAGGTGCATGAACCGCCGATCCTGCAGAACGCGCAGAATTTTGGCTTGCGTGTCCATCCCCATGGTCGCGATCTCATCGAGAAACAGCGTGCCGCCGTTGGCAACTTCGAACAGGCCTTTCTTCGAGGAGACGGCCGAAGTAAACGCGCCCTTCACGTGGCCGAAGAGCGTCGACTCCAACAGCTCTGAGGGCATCGCGCCGGTGTTGATGGGAACGAACGGCTTATCCCTTGCGCGGCGAATTGGCATGAATTGCCTTGGCGATAAGCTCCTTGCCTGTTCCGCTCTCGCCCTGGATCAAGACAGTCGACCGGCTCGGCGCCACCTGCGCGATGAGATCGAAGACGCGCAGCATGATCTCGCTCTTGCCGACGATATTGTGGAAGTTGTAGCGCTGTTTCAGCGTGCGCTTGAGCTGCAGGTTCTCTTCTTCAGCCTTGTGCCGCGCAACCGCCGAACGAATGTCGGCGAGAAGCTTTTCGTTATCCCACGGCTTCTGGACGAAATTCTCCGCGCCCGCGCGAACCGCTTCGACGACATTGTCGACGGTCCCGTAGGCGGTGATCATGATGACCGGCAGTTCGGGCTGGCGTTCTTTGATCTGCGGCAGCAGCTCAAGACCGCTCTGGCCGGGCAATGCCAGGTCGAGAAGAACCAGGTCGAAGTTTTCCAGCTCCAGAACCCGCAATCCCTGTTCGCCGTCACTCGCCATGCGCACCGCGTAGCCCTCGAGCGTAAGCAGCACCTCGAGCGATTCGCGGATCCCCACTTCATCGTCGATGACGAGGATGCTGGCATTGGCGGAGCTGCCCGATGAGGGAGACGAAGAGACGGGCATGTTCACGGGAAGGTCGACCTCAGGCATGTACTGATTTCCTTAATAGGGGGAACTCGAGATGAAATGAGGTTCCGGCCCCCACTCGGCTTTCAACGTGGATCTTGCCGGCGTGTTCCTGAATAATTCCGTACGAAACAGAAAGGCCAAGCCCGGTGCCGCGCCTGTCGCCCGGCTTGGGCGTTGTCTTGGTCGTGAAGAATGGATCGTAGATGCGCTTCAGATGCTCGGGCGCAATGCCGCTGCCTGAGTCCGAGACCACTGCTTCAACGTGGCCGTTGACCAATGTTGTCACACGCAGGCGTCCACCGCCCGGCATCGCGTCTTTGGCGTTGAGAAGGAGGTTGAGAAACACCTGTTGCAACTTGCCGGGATTGCCGTGAATCGAAGGCAGTTGCTCAACCAGTTCCAGATCGACGGTGATCTTCGCGGTCTTGAACTGATGCTCCAAGAGGGACAGCGTATCGCGAATGACCTGGTTCAGATCGGTATCGCGGAACTCCGTCGTCGAGGTACGCGAGAAATTCAGCAGCCCGTTGGCGATTTCGGCAGCCCTGAAGCTCTGCTGCGTGATCTTGTCGAGCACCGGCCCCAGCCGCGCGTCGCCCTTCATCTGCTTCGAGAGCATCTGCGCGTACGACGAGATCACTGCCAGCGGCGTGTTGATCTCATGGGCAACTCCGGCCGCCAGCAGTCCAATCGAGCTGAGCTTGTCAGCCTGCGCTAGCTGAGTCTCGAGGGAGACGCGCTCCGTAATGTCGTCGACCAGGATGATCCGGCCGACGGAGACAAACTCACGCGAGAGCAGCGGCGCCACCGCAATGTTGACGGTGCGCTGTTCCCCGGCGCGGGTCACGAGGCGGAACTTATAGAGATGGTGTACGCCCGCCTCGTTGCGGAAGCTGTCCAGCGCATCCACAAACTCGGCAGGGAAGACGCTCCGCAGTGGCTGTCCAAGCGCCTCGCCGCGGCTGAAGGCGTACATGGCCTCCATCTGCGCATTCCAGCTCTCGATCCGGCCCTCAAGGTCGAGGGCAAGAATTCCCACGTTGATTGATTCAACGATGTTCTCGTTAAATTCCTTCAGCCGCTCGAATTCTCCGATCTTTTCTTCCAGTCGGGCATAGAGGCTGGCGTTCTGCAGGGCGATGCCGATGTAACTAGCCAGCGACTCCAGCAGCTCCACGTCTTCGCTCGATAGAAAGTCGCCACCCAACGTTCGTCCCAGCCCAATCACGGCGATGGTGCGGCTTGATCCGGCTCCATCAGGATTTTGTCCTGAAGCAACACGGCAGGGCAGGTAGTAGTTCAGGTCAAGCAGCGCAGCCGTGCGTTGCTGCTCTGTGGGCAGATGAAGTGCCTGCTGCGCATTTTCAAGAAAAATATGTGTGTGATCGACGGCTTGGTCAAAGTTGAGAAAGCCCAGGTCAAGCGGCTCGATACCAGCGAGCGGCTCGCGGGCCGATCTTACTTCGGGCGGCAGCCCATGCGATTCGGCCAACTGCAATCGCCCCGCATCGTCGGCCAAAAAAACCGCCACGCGCGCCACCAACAAGGTGCGCGGCAGCCGTTCAACGATCGACGCAAGCAGCGCATTGAGGTCGGTTTCAGAGCTCAGGCCTCGCCCGAAATCGACCAGCGCGCTTCGGTAGTCGTATTTGTGCCGGTCGAAAAGCCGATCCACCCACCCTTGAATGCGCCGTCGCAGAGGATCGAAGACCGCGGCCAGCAGCACGATCGCCGCGCCCTCTCCCCATGCGCGCACCGACTCGGGCAACCGGTTGTGCGCCACACCCGCAGCCAGAGCAATCACCCCATACGACGCCCCGAAGATCAATCCGCTGGTCAGCGTGTAGGCCACGCCGCGCTTGAAGATCAGGTCCGTGTCCATCAGCCGGTAGCGAACGATTGCCCAACCGAAGGTCAGAGGCAGAATCACCAGCGAGAACCCGGCAAGGTTGGTCAGAATGCGCGGCGGATGCAGGTCGAGAAGGTAAGGCAATGCGAAAAAGACAGTGAAAGGCAGAACCGCCAACAGCGCTCCGCGAGTCACCCACTTTAGTTGTTGCCGAAGCAGCGGGCTGTCGGCGCGATCGTAACTGCGCAGGAAAAGCAGCGCTGCCAGCACGTAAAACGCCGCCACATACGCGGTGCCTGTCTGGTCGAGGCGATGACGCAAAAAGCCCGTTGCCTGTCTCGTCTCAATCGCCCAGAGCCACAGTCCCAGCAGTCCAACCCCTGGCGCGTAGATGAGGGGAAGCAACCACGAACGGCGCAGTTTCTTGAAGCGCTCTTCGGGAAAGCTCAGGGCAAAGTGCAGAAAGAGAGCCGGCTGCAAACACTCCGCAACAATGTTCAGCCAGAAGATCGACCAGTCCAGCGTGTCCAGCGCGCCCGTGTACTTGAGCGTGAACAGCGCGAAACTGACCAGGCAGAAGAGGTAGAAATGCGTGGCGCGCGGGGCCGTCCAGCGCCGAAAGAGCACGTAAACGCCGATCGCCAGATAAACGAGCCCGATTACCCGCTGTGCCTGCGCCAGGCTTCGATCCAGCGGCTCAGGAATCACCAATGTGTCGAGCGCTACCCCGTTGCGCACGATCTGATAACCGGCCTTGCCGTAAACCTCGGTGCGATCGAGAATCCGCTCCAGATCAGCCACGCGAGTGATTGGCTGGTAAACCAGGTTGGGAAGCGTCTCTCCAGCCGCCGCCAAGATTTGTGCCCTTGATGGGCGCTCCTCTGCAGGGTCATGTCCGGAACAAGTTCCTGGCCGGCCATCGGAGCGTGTGGCACTGAAACTTCAGGAATGACCTGTGCCCCGGTGAGCACATCGTTCACCTTGATGCCGGCGCGCTAGTCCCGGGCTATTGGGCAGAACGCGCTCCGCCTTCAGGCCGCCTGCAACTTCGCGCCACCAGATGCCGTCATCGGGCTGCTGGTACTGGTTTTCCTGACGCAGGTTCAGAACCGCCAGCACGACAAGACCCGCCGTGGCCAGGGCCAACAGTATCGCCTGCAACCGGTTCAGTACGCTGGATTCCATTGGAGGGCGCTCGACTCCAATCATAAGCAATGCACGTCAGTTGCCATGTGCGGAATATGCACAGCCCCTTTGTCGAGGTCGCCGCAACACGATGACAATACGCGAGATAAGGACTCGGAGTTTCTGGAAACGTCAACCGACGAAGGCAAATAAATCTCTAGGAATATGCAGGAAACAGTAGGGCCTATCCGTAGAAGGGGATTGCTCTATGAAAACAGGTATGCTGACTGGATTGATTGAGGCTTACACCAACAATCTCTCTGGACGTTGTGCCACGGTAGCCCGCAAAAGCTGAATTTCGAGCTTTTTCAAGCCGTTTCTACAGGGCTGTCCGTAGGTCGCCCTGGGGCCGTGTTTGCGCAGGTAGTGGTGTTCGGAAACGTGCACCGGAATCCCGATTTCGGACGCCCCCAGCAGCACACTGCGAAACGCAAGACGTGCAATGTACTCCAGCACATCGGCATGTTCCACCGCTTCGGCCGCCGACTTGCCCCACGCAAACGGCGCATGCCCAGCCACCAGTACCCCAGGCACCGCGACCGGATCCAAGCCCTTCGGCCCGAAACCGCCGGACAATCACGCTTCCCGGTGTTCCGCACATAGCCACCGGCAACTTCTTCAGCGGTGAGCGGCTCCGTCACCGGAACAGGTCCGTGGAAGTAGTCCGCGTGGGTTGTGCCCAGGCAGGGAATCGCCCTGCCCGGCCTGAGCCCACGAGGTGGCGAACTCCGAATGCGTATGAACGATCCCGCCGATGCGGGGAAACTCGCGATAGAGCAGTGTGTGCGTGTCCAGGTCGCTCGACGGCCTGAGCTTGCCCTCAACCACTTCGCCATCGAGATTCGTGATCACCAGGTCCGCCGCGGTCAGCGATTCGTAGCCGACGCCGCTCGGCTTGATCACGACCAAAGGCTCGCGCCCGGCGCGGTCGATCCCGCTGGCATTGCCAAATGTATGGGGAGCCAATCCACGGCGGGCGATCTCCTTGTTCGCGAGGAGAACCTCTTCACGCAGCGCAGGCAAGAGCATGTTCGTCCTTTGAGAAAGCGTTTACGGCGTCCAGTTTAGCAGGGCGCCCATCCCCGCTCGACACCCTCGCTCGCCGCTTTAATTGCCCACCATCACAAACGCGCCCCAGTAGTAAGGGAGATCCTTTCCGTCATGCTCCTGCTTCACCTTCTCGCGCATCTCTAACTGAGCCTGTTTGAGCGCCTCATGCTTCTCGGTCCCTGATAGCCATTTCGAATAGAAGATCTTCATCAGCTCCAGCGTTTCCTTGTCGGGAACTGACCACAGGGACATCATGACGTCCTGCGCTCCAGCCTCCTGCAACGCGCGGCGCAATCCAAACACTCCCTCCCCGTTGTGAACATCTCCCTGTCCCGTGTTGCAGGCACTCAGCACCACCAGTTCCGTACCGGTCAGGTTGAGATTGCCTGCCTCCAGCGCGGTGAGCACGCCGTTATCGAGCCCCTCGGGGGTGGGCTTGCCCGCAATGGTGCGATTGGCGCCTGAAAAATAAAGACCGGATCGCAGCATCGGATCTTCAAGACCAGGGCGGGGTCCAGTGCTTGCCGGCTTCGCGGACTGTCTGTCTTCATCGGGCAAAAAGAATCCGTGGGTCGCAAGATGAATCAAGCGCTGGCTGCCGGCCTGCTCCACAATCTGCTTGAGCGCAAGATCCTGGGTGTAGGCCGTTGCCTTCCAGCCCTCGCTTTGCATCAACCCGGCAATCGCCATGACTTCCGCGCCCGTACCCGGGAGTTGCGGCAGCGTGGTCCCGCCCGCTAGATCGCGCGATTGATTGTCCTGCTTGAGCGCGGCCGTCACAACGTGCGCTCCGGTCCGATTCGAAGAGAGCTTGCGCACGGCCGCTGTTTGTTGTTCCGCCGTGAGATTGAACGCAGGATCGCCCACCAGAAGAGCCGCTTTCGGCCCAACGGCGTTCGGCTGCCGCAGAATGTCTTTGGTGCTCGACACCAGCCGCAGATCGTAGCGCTCCATCAGCAGCTTTCCATCCGGCGTGGGAATCACGCCGATGGGAATCTGGTTCAGCATTCCATCCGGCGAAAGATAAACCCGCGTCTTCCCCGCCAGCGCAGGCTCAAGCGGCTTGGCAATCAACTCGTAGGCCTTAGCTCCGGGCAGGCTTGCGGGCTTGTCGGGCTCGACAAATCCCCGCGTCTGCGTGGAACGCTCGAAACTGGTGACCGCATCGCCCTCGATCTGCTTGCTGTCGCCCAGCAGAATGAACTGAGGCTCGTCCTTCGTCTCAGAGGTCACCACCAGCGCCGCGTAATCCGACAAAGTGGGCTGATTGGGATCGTCCGCATTGAAGCGGCGCGAACTCGACCGCGGCCTCGCCGGGCTTCAGAGCGTTCCGCACCTGTTGCCATGTCGCGCGCTCCAGGCGCTTCTGCTGTGCGAACGAAGAGGACTTCTCGACCAATTCCTTCTCGATTGCATCCGACTCCGTGCGGAGTTGATCCACCTGCTTCCGCCATTCGTCGCGGTCGGGCGGGTTGGTGTTCAACAGTACGGCAAGTTGCGTCCTCTTCAAGGTCAGCTCTGCAAGTAGCTTGAGTGCCTCCGGGTCGCCGGAGGCCTCGATCTGGCGCCGCATGCTGGCTACGCTCGACGCGATGAAACCCTTCTGCCATAGCAGCACGTCGTACATCGATCCCACCAACTGCGGGTCTTTCTCGTGGTACCGGTTCACGAACCGGAAGTACTCCGGAAAAAGCTCGGAGACCGTGTCCATGAAGCTCAGCCGATCTTTCTCTGTCATGTAGGTGAAGTTGTATTGAAACTGGCGAAAGAGAAGTTCGAACGCTCTCTGGAATGCCGGCTGCGCCTGGGCGAAGTCTCCCTGCTTGTCAAAGTCATTTGCGAGATTGGAGAGCGTATTCACAAGGGCCGGATGATCTGTGCCCAGCGTCTTCTCCTGGATACGGAGCGTGCGTTGATAGAGGGTCATGGCTTCGCCGTATTTGCCCTCAGAGTCCAAAAGAAACGCGAGGTTGTTCAGCGGGAAAGCGAGGCTGGAGTTCTCGGGGCCCAGCGCCTTCTCGTCGACGCGGATGGCCTGTTCCAGAAGGGCCTTTGACTTCTCGCTGTGTCCGAGGGTCGACTTGAGGCTGCCCAGATTGCTGAGAGCCTCACCGACTTGCGCGTGATCCGCGCCCAGCTTCTTTTGCAAGATTTCAAGGCTGCGCTCCGAGAATTCCTCGGCTTCGGCCGCTTCGCCGGTGTATTCAAGCAACGTGGCAATGTTGTTGCAATCCTTTGCGACCGCGAGGCTATCGGCCCCCAGCGATTTCTGATCGATCAGGAATGCGCGTTTGAAGAGAGGCGCGGCCTCTGCATATTTCCCCTGCGTCTGATAGAGGTCGGCGATATTGCTCAGCGCCGTGGCCACATCCGGATGATCCGGCCCAAGCGCCTTCTCCCGGATGGCCAGCGATCGCTTGTAGAGCGGTTCCGCCTCCGCGTAGCGTGCCTCGTCCTGGTAGATCGAAGCCAGGTCGTTGAGGTCAATCGCCACGCTGGGATCGTCCTTTCCCAGTGACTTCTCATCGATGTGCAGTGCGCGCGCATTCAAAGGCTCGGCCCGCGCATAATCCCCTTCGTCGCGATATAATGCCGGCAAGGTTTGAGGTCCCGTTGCCACCTCGGGACTGTCTGCCCCCACGGCTTTTTCCCGGATGCTCAGAGATCGAACCAGCAGCGGCTCCGCATCTTTATATCTGCCCTCGTCCTCATACACTTCGGCAAGATTGTTGAGGGCTTTTGCCACAAGGACATCATCCGGCCCCTTCGCCTTCTCCCTGATCTTGAGCGCGCGCATGAAACAACGGTTCGGCATCGGCAAAGCGATCCTCGCTCTCGTAGACCATCCCCAGGTTGTTGATATCGCCCAGCAGTCCCGGATCGTCCGGCGGAAGCGCCTTTTCATCGATCTTCAGCGCCCGCGCATAAAGAGGGTCGGCGTCGCCATACCGGGCCTCTTCGTCATACAAGTCGGCCAGACCGGTGAGGGCGGTCGCTACGTCCGGATCGTCCGGTCCTTCTGCCTTTTCAGTGGTGTCGAGCGCCTTTTTGAAAAGCTCTTCCGCGTTGTCAAATTCCTTCAAATGATCGTAGAGGCGGGCGAGGATGGTCATCGCGAACACGATGTGCACGTCTCCGGCGGGGTATGTGTCCTTGGCGACTTTGAGCGCCTGCGTGGCAAGCGGCACGGCCTCGGCGTATTTCTGCTGTTTGCCAAGCGCGGTGATCTGTTGTGTGAGCTGATTGAACCGCCCTTCCTGTCCAGGAAGCATGGCCGCCGACACCGACACCGCCCCCAGCAACGCCAAACCGGCGAATTGACCGCGGAAAATCACGATTCGGGCCTCCGGAGAATGCCGGGAGTATAGCATTGCGTGGCTACCCGAATTGGCTTCCCTGGCCGTCCCGAAATTCCCCGTCGCAACTATGTCGGTAAGGTTGCGTTATCACCAGAAGGGGACATCTGTACCTTTCATCCGGAACATCACCGGACCGGGGGAGCAATGTGTTCAAAACCAGAGAAATGGGATCGGCTGTAAACTCGTCATCAAAGCAGGCGTCTACCAGAGTGATGGCAGCCGGCACGACATTGGAAACAATGACCAGGGCTACGGCGGATGAAATTTCGTCCGAAGAGTTTTCTTCGGTTGTTGAGCGTCACCGTCCCCAGATCTTTCGTTTCCTGCTGTCGTCAACGCGGGACATCGATCTGGCGGAGACGCTGACGCAGGAGTGTTTCCTCAAGGCGCACCGCAACTGGGGCAGCTTTCGGGGCGAATCCAGTGCGATGACGTGGTTGATGCGCATCGCCATCAACCTGCAAAAGGACCACTGGCGCAACCGCCGCCTCCAGTTCTGGCGGACCACGCGAACGAATTCCGTGGACCTGGATGAGGCCAGCGACTGGCTGGCAAGCGGCGAAAGCTCGCTGGAGCAACAGTTGCTCGCGCGCGAGCAGGTGGGACAGGTTTGGAAAGCGGTTGAAGGGCTCAGTGAGCGGCAGAGGACGGTATTTCTGTTGCGGTACGTTGAAGAGCAGGAATTGAATGAGATCGCGCGGCAGACAGGGCTCAGCGAAGGCACTGTGAAAGCGCACCTCTCGCGGGCAGTTGGCCGCGTCAGGGCAGAGCTGGGAGGCAGACGATGAGTTCAGGCAAGTGGGAAGAATACGACGACGGAACCGAGGGGACGATGGATACCGAGGCACAGGATGTGGCCGTTGAAGATGCGCTGCGCAACTTCAAGCTGAGTGTCCACGCCTGGAGCGACGCGGCCTACAACCGGCCGCGCCCTGCCGCTCAGACTCTCAGGCATCGGAGCTGGCGCGTGGCCGCTGGATGGGCGCTGGGTTGTGCTCTTGTCGTTGGCACCCTCTCGGGTGGAGTGATCGAGCATCAGCATCAGCTTGACCTGGCCCGCCAGGCCGCTGCACAAAGGGCTGCCGAGCAGGAGAAGCTGCTCAAGGAGCAACAGGCCCGTCAGATGGATGAGGAAGATTTGCTGGCTAAGGTGGACAGCGATGTTTCACGGCAAGTCCCGAGCGCCATGGAACCACTGGCGCAAATGATGCCGGACGAAGACTCGAAGTAGGTAGCAGCAGCGCACTGTTTTGAGCAACGCGTAAATCAGGCGAGATGAAAAGAAGTTTCCCCGCCGGGGGTGGGGAAGGAGCAGATCGATGAAAGACAAATTAGCGATTCGGATTGGCTTAGCGCTTACCGGATTGTTTCTCGCCGGCGCCCCTGTGCTGATGGCTCAGGATGCCGGAATGGGGCCCGGATTTGGCGAGCACAGGCCTCCCTTTGAAAAGGCGATGGGACCGCAGGGTGACCATGGCCGCTGGTGGAACAATCCCAAAGTGATCGACAAGCTAAAACTGACCGACGATCAGCGCAAGGCGATGGACTCCACGTTGATGGAGCATCGTGAAAAGCTCATCGACCTGCATGCCGGCCTGCAGAAAGCGGAGTTGGAAATGGAACCGCTGATGAGCCAGGATCAGCCCAACGAGAGCCAGATTCTCGCCCAGATCGACAAGGTGGCCTCGGCGCGCGCTGAACTGGAGAAAGCCAACGCCCGCTTCCTGCTCGAGATTCGCAGCAAGCTGACCCCCGACCAATGGAAGCAGCTTCAGGCGGACCGCTCCGCTCATATGCACGATTGGGGCAAAGGCCCTGGTGGTCCCAGTGGCCAATTCCATCGCCAGCCTCAACCCGGCGGCGGTGCTCCGCAGGGGCCACCCCCGCAGTGATCGTTGCGGCCTGAGCCGAATCGGCCGGTGGGCGAAGTGGAAATGAATTAGCAAGTTCAAACGACGTTACAGGCAGAGAGCAAATACGGTTTGTTTTCAAAACCGATGGCGGCAGGGGGCAACCTCTTGCCGCCGATTTTTTTGTGTTGGATATCGGCTGCCTCGAGGCCAATCCGGGACCCCGGCCGCCCCATCTCCGGCTGGAAACGGCACAAACGGCTGCTGCAAATCAGGACAGCGCGTGCATCGCTTCAGGACAGCAATCGCATCGGGACGGGACAGGCGCTGGAGCACTCCGACGCATCCTGATTCAACACGCGACAAAATGAGCCTTTCAGGTTGATTTCAAAAATGACTAAAGTTTCCACCGTCCACTCCGATGAGTTGAGTGGATGCCAGAGCGCCTCTCCTCACCAACGGAGAGCCCGGCGGAGAACCAAAACCCCGCGGGCAATTGTCGCCATCAAGACATCCTGAAAAGGAGTACCTTCCATGGCCCTCGGTGTTCTCAACAATCTCTCGGCGATCTATGCAGAAAACAATCTCAACAACACCAACAGCAGCCTGCAGACGGTCCTGCAGCAGTTGTCTTCCGGTTCGAAAATCAACTCCGGCGCCGACGATGCCGCGGGCTTGTCTCTCGTCAATGGACTGGCGGCCAACTCAGCAGCACTGACTCAATCTGAAACCAACGCAACCGAAGGCGTAGGACTCCTCGATGTCGCGGACGGAGCTCTGTCGCAGGTTACCAGCCTTCTCGATCGTGCCATCACTCTGGCGACGGAAGCGTCGAACGGCACCCTCAACAGCACGCAGGAAGGCGCCGCGAACCAGGAGTACACCTCGATCATGTCTGAGGTGAACAACATCGGTTCCACCACGACCTATAACCAGCAACAGGTTTTCACGGGCAACACCGTCGCCATCTATACAGGCGACTCCTCTACGGCAGGTTCTTCAGTCGACAACCTGAATATCCGTACGCTCTCTGAATCGAGTATTGGCGACACCAACGGCGCCATGTCGTACAGCACCGGGCAGGACAATATTTTTATCGATCTCTCGAACGCGGGCCAGAATGCGGCCCTGACGGACAGCCTCGGCGCGTCCACGGCAACCACGACGATCAACGTCAGCTATCTGACGAAAGGCGAAGGCGGATCGGCTACCACGTCCAACGCAACCATCAGCGTTGGCGCCGGCACCAGCTACGCCAACACGGCGGCTGGTCTTATCTCCGCCATCGACAATTCAGGCCTCGGTCTCAACGCTACCTTTACGACGGCCGCCCAGGCGGGCAGCGCTGCGAAGGCCGCGGCCGCGGCAACCAATGATGGCGGCGGCAGCGGGACGGACACCGGCATCGAGATCTCGGCAGCCGGTATCGGCACCGGCACGGATGGAGTCGGCGTCGTCGGCGCGCTCGCTCTCCCCTCTGCCGATACGCTTGGAGGCACCCTGAATATCGTCGGCGCAGACGGACTGAGCCACAACATCACGCTGGGCACCGCCAACTCGACCGACACGCTGGCCAATCTCGAGTCGACCATCAATGCCGCGGGTTACGGGGTGACTGCTTCGCTGAATACCTCCGTCGTCAACGGACATGCGATCGGGACGCTGTTGACATTCACAACCGCGGACCCGAAGGTCATCGTTTCGGGCGCAAGCCTTACGCAGACCGCTCCAGCCGGCAGCCCTACAGCGATCAGTCTTCTCGATACACCCACAAACAATGCACCCAACTCGACAACCCTTGGATCGATCAACATTGTCAGCACTGACACGCTGAGCGGCAGCCTGGCGATCGGCTCCAGCACCCTCGCGATCGGGGCCACCGACAACACCGCTGCCACTCTGCTGACAGCCATCAACAATGGCAACTATGGTGTCACCGCCGCATACAACGCGACAACCGGCACCATGACATTTACTTCTGTGAATCCGTCTCTGGTCGTCAGTTCGTCTTCGCTTGATGAGGCCGTGGGGGTTGGCGTCCCGGCTCCGGTCGGCGCACTCACGGCATCGAACGCGACCGCGTCGGGCTACTACAGCATTGGCATTACGGGCACCGTGCAGGACACCAGCACCGCCGCCACCATCAACGGGAATCTGACCTATGGCGGCACCGCCAACGCCGGCCTCACCACCGATATCAACGGCACCAACGGAACGGCGACGACAAGCTACTCTGACAACGCCGGCGAAGCACTCAACGGCACCGATCTAAGCAACCAGATCGACGCGGAAACAGCCCTCAACGATCTGAATGTGGCCATCAGCGATGTGGCGGCGCAGGACGGTTACATCGGCGCGCAGATCAACACCCTCGACTCGGTGAGCCAGGTCATGACCACCCAGCAGGAGAACGTCGTCTCAGCGCAAAATGCCATTCAGGCGACCGATTACGCCTCGGCCACTTCGAACATGTCGAAGTACGAAATCCTCAGCCAGACTGGAATCGCCGCCCTCGCGCAGGCAAACAGCGTTCAGCAGGAAGTGACGAAGCTCCTGCAATAAAGTTCAGTTCCAACCAAGCAAGATTGCTTCATTTTCAAGACAACCCAGGGACAGGGAGGCGGCAAAGCGATGACTTTGCCGCCCTTTTTTTGCCTCCCCATTTGCATACGGACAACCCCATGTCCCGTTTGATCCTCGTATAGATCTGTGGAGGTGCTTCGATGCGCGCTAACCGTCCCCTGATTCTTGCCGTCCTTTTCCTGGCTGCCGGGTTGGGCTTGATCTTGGCTTATTGCCAGGGAAACACCAGCATGAGCCTGGCTTTCCCCTTCTCCGCCTCGATGCTGCAGATGGCAATCACCACGGCGGGGCCGGCTGCCGTGGGCGGCGTCTTCCTTACCGCATTCGGACTTCTCTTATTGATCTGGGCCTTCCTCATGGCGATCGTCGGCGAAATCGCGATGTTTGGCACGGACCGTCGCTCCCCAAGGCGGCGTGAAAAAGTCCTCGACGAAGAAGTCGTCGAGGACAGCACGGTATCGGATCGCGCGTACCCCCACCGGACCCTTATCTAAGCAACGCGTTCGCTCGATCGGGCGCATCCCTCCGCCCTCGAGCCATGCCGCGGATGCGACTCCAATCCGCATTTGCAGGGGCGCGGGCAGTCCATCGCGGACTGCCCGCTTTTTTATTTGGGAAGCGGCTCCGTCCCGTTGACCGTAAACGCCGCGTCCGACTTCGACGACGCCTCCTGCGGCTGAGCGCCGCCCACCGTCAACGTGTATTTGCCTTCCAGAATCCTGCGATTTCCCTGATCGTCCACGCTCGACATGGTGCGCGGATCCACCTTCAATGTGACCTCACGGCTTTGCCCGGCGGCAATATTGACTCGTTCAAACCCTGCCAGTGTCTGGATCGGCCCATTCGCCTGTGGCGTCTTCAAGTAGGCCTCTACCACTTCATCGCCGGCCATCGATCCCGCATTCGTCACCGTCACCGTCGCGGTGATGGGTTCGCCGGCCTTCAGGGTTTCGGCGGAAAGCTTGATCGGCCCGTAGGTGAACTTGGAGTAGCTCAGACCAAACCCAAATCCCCAAAGCGGCTTGCCGGGATAGTAACGGTACGTCCTGCCCGCATTGGCCGTTTTGAAGTTGTAGTCAGTGAACGCAGGCAAGCCATCCAAGCTCGCATAAAACGTGACCGGCAGCCGTCCCGCGGGATTGTTGGCTCCTGAAAGCGTGCGGGCAATCGCATCGCCGCCCGCCACCCCCGGATACCAGGCTTCGAGAATCGCATCGGCTTGTTCGTTGGCCCAGTTCAGCGCAACCGCGCTGCCGCTTTGCAGCACCACGACCAGCGGCTTTCCTGTTGCCGAAAGCGCTTCGAGCAATTTCTGCTGCGGTGCCGGCAAGTCGATGCTTGTCCGATCCCCGCCATCGAATCCGTCGATCTTGATCCGCATCTCTTCGCCCTCAAGTTGCGGCGAGAGGCCGACAAACGCAACCACCACGTCCGCTTCTTTGGCGCGGGCCACGGCCTCTTCGATCTGCGCGGCCGCCGGCGCTTCCCATTTCAGCGTCAACCCTCCGCCCGCTCGGTCGCCTGCATGCGAGTACTCAATGCGAATGTCATGCGGCTTGGTGTCGGCGAAATCCACCTCGATTGATGGTGTCTTGGGAAAGTCCATCACCGGCGGCGCTGTCGGCGACGCGCCCGGAGCCGCCTTGAAACTACCCATCGCGCTCATGTCATGCCCCTGCCGCAAGCTGCCTTCGCCCAGCACCTTCCCATCCAGCACAAAACGGTACGACTCGGCGGGTGAATACGGGAAGCTGTCTCCCGACTCCAAAGTGAACACATAATGCCCGGCGGCGGGAACCGTGATTTTCCCCGACCATCGCACCGAGTAGTCATGCGTCTCCACTTGCCGCACCGGCAACGCGCTTTCCCAGTCCGTCTGCACCTCGGGCTGCACCACCGTGAGCACGGGCCGCCCGGTCCAGTCGGGTGTCGCGAAGAACTCCGTCTTCAATCCCTGGTTGAGCCCGAAGGCCGTCCGCGGCACCGGAACACCGACTCCGGCCGCTAAAGTCGACCCTTGCGCGTAGAGAACCGGCGAACTGCGGAAGTGGTTCATGATCCCGTCCAGCGGCGTCACCGGATGAAATGGCGTCCCCACATAATTGCCGAGGATTGAAGGCAGCAGATCCGCAGTCGGCCCAATCACCGCGATGTGCCCGGGCGCAGCTTTCAACGGGAGCACGCCTTTGTTCTTGAGCAGCACGATGCTTTCTTCTGCTGCGCGCAGAGACGTCTGCCGGTTTGCATTCGAGACGTTCGATGTCATCGGAATCGTATCCAGCGGGTTGGAGCCCTGCGGATCGAAGAGTCCCAGTTGGAACCGCGCCGTATAGAGCCGCTCCGCCGCCCGCGTAATCACTTCTTCTGAGACCAGTCCCTGTTTCACGGCATCGGCCAGTGTGTTGAACCCAGGTGTCCAGATGCTGCACGACAGATCGGTCCCCGCCTGGATTGCCATCGCCGCCGAATGCATGACATCCGCAGTCTTCTTGTGTCCCTGGTTCACATCTACGATTGCGCCGCAGTCGGATACTACGAATCCCTTGAATCCCCACGCGTCGCGCAGATGATCCTTCAGCAGCATGGTGTTGGTGCAGGCAGGGAACTCGTCGATCGAGTTGTACGCGCACATCACCGACTGGACATGCCCCTCTGTCACCGTCGCGCGGAAGGCGGGCAGATACGTTTCCTCCAGATCGCGCGGCGATGGATCGACATTGAACCCGTGGCGGAGCGTCTCGGGCCCCGAGTGAACCGCGAAGTGCTTGCTGGTCGCAACCGCGCGCAAGTGATTCATGTCGTCGCCCTGCACGCCGTGGATGAAGGCGATGCCCATCTTCGAGGTCAGAAATGGATCTTCCCCATATGTCTCCTGGCCGCGTCCCCAGCGCGGATCGCGGAAAGATATTGATATTCGGCGACCAGAAAGTCAGCCCGTAAAAGATGCGATGGTTGCCCTGGCGCTGAGCCTCGTTGTACTTCGCGCGCGCCTCCGTCGAAACCACCATCCCCATCGCGTGAACGATCGCTGGATCCCAGGTCGCGCCCATGCCGATGGCCTGCGGAAACACGGTCGAATACCCCGCCCGCGCTACCCCATGCAGCGCCTCGTTCCACGTCTGGTAGTCCGGAATCCCCAGCCGCGGGATCGCTGTTGCCCAGTCCTCAAGCTGCGACACCTTCTCATCCAGCGTCATCTTGCCGACAAGTTCATGCGCCCTTTCCGCGGGCGTCTGCTTGCTTTCGGCATCAGCCGGTGCGGCAGAAATTTGTGAGAAGGCGGACGAGACTGCGACAAGGGCGACCGCGAGAAGAACGAGATACGACGACGAGCGTGAGGCCATGAAGAGATTTCTCCTGAGAGCAAACAGATTGCGGGCCATGCGAAGGAGGGCAGGGTCAGGCGCAGGCAATCGCTAGAAACTCTACAGGGCACAGGGAGGTTTTGGCTAGGTTTATCGGTTTACTCGAAGGATCCGTCAACTCGGGACCGCTGCACTCTAGAAGGGCGTGATGTTCGACTCTGCCGCGCCCGACTCAAGATTCGTATGAATCGCTTTCAGCTCTAAAAAGCCGCGATGGTGTCGGAGTGGCGCGAGGCGCGGATCGGCAAGCATCTGGAAGAACCATGGGCACCGGACCTCCGCCGAAACGCGCAGCTCCTCCAATCCTGCTTCCAGGTTTCCAAGCGCAACGTGCACGGCGGCAGTAAATGTGCTGATGACATACCGTTCGCGACCCATCCATTGTAAGCGCTCCAGAATATTGAGGGCCTCGGCAGAACGGCCTGCCTGCGCCAGCGCATACGCGTGCGTTGCATTGGCAATGTCAAACAGCGGGAGGCGTTTGGTGATTTCATCCGCCAACTTAACCGCGCGCGCGGCGTCGTCGTTGAACGCCAGAACGATCGAGCCGTAAAGGCTCGTTCCCTCGTGACAAGGAAAAAGTGTGAGGATCTCGCGAGCTTTCTCCACGCTCTCCGCGACTTGTCCATTCAGATGCAATGCCCAGGCCAGCCTCGCCTGAAGCCATGGAGAGAATGGGTCCGACTCGATGGCCGACTGCATCAGCACGATGGCTTCTTCAAATCGATGGCGGCTGAGCAGGAACATGGTTCGGACACGCATCGTCCACGGATCATGAGCCAGATGCTCCGCTTGTGAAAACGATTGCAAAGCCGCGCGCAGATCACGGTCGACGTTGTAACTGAACCAACCCAGCGAGGGAAGCACCGACTCTGCCACGCCGTGAAAATCGGGAATTGAATGAGCGATCTTGCGCGCTAACTCCGCGGCCTCAGACGATGGCATGTACCCCGCAACCGCCTGCGTGACGCAAAGGTTGACCAGTTCCACCTTCGCCGCCACAAGATCCGAGTCCAGCTCTACCGCTTCAAGCAGCTTTTGCATGCCGTCGTGCATGCGATGCCGCTCAAGTGTCTGCCATTCGTGCCGGCCGCGCAGGAAGAAGCTATAGGCGTCCCTTTGCCTGAGCAGAGTTTCATCCTCCGGATTCACCGCGGTCGAGGTCAGGTGCACAGGCATTCTCCGCCGCTTGCCCTTGACGCTCGCCTCCCCTGAGGACCCTGGCTCCCCGCTCTCGATCGCCTGAGGGGTGTCTGCGAGCGTTCCTGCGGGTGCGAGCCGGAACCTCAGGCGCTTGATCAACTCCTCCTCCACGGCCGCGAACCGGGTCCGGTCAACAAGCATGTCTTCGACCCAGATCTGCGCACCATCGGCCACACGAATCATCTCCGCGCGCAGGCGAAAGTGGGTAGACAGCCACTGCAACGTCCCCGCTAAGACCAGGTCGGCTTTGAGCGCTTCGCCGATCTCCAGCGCTGATCTTCCCCGTTTCGCAAGCGTGAACACCGAGTCGCGGGCCAGCACCGTCACAGGAAACTGGGTTTCGTTGCTCAGGCCGGCGATCGTCTCGTCTGCGACGGCGGTGCCCAGGTGTTCGGGAACCCCTTGGTGCGTCGTAAATGGCGGTATCGCGAGTCGGGGGACCCGCGCTTCAGGTTCGCTCGCCGACCGATCAACCTTGGCCGTTAAACGGTAGCCGCGCTTGTAAATTGTCTGGATGCAGTCCGCCGCTCCAAGATGCTCGCGTAACGAGGACAGGCACCGAGTCACGCTGTCGGGCGTAACGTGAGTCCCACCCCAAATGGCCTCTTTGAGTTCTCGCGGGCTCACCACTTGTCCAGCTCGTGCCAGGAGAAGGCGCAAAGCCGCAAGCTCTTTGGGCGGGAGATGGATCGCTGTCTCCCCGCGGAATAATGTCCCGTCTGCCTCCAGGCGAACACCCGCAAAGGAGAAGGAGCCCGGGCCTGGGGAGGCCACTTCGAATAGAGCCCTCTTACTTCGATCCAATGCGCTTCCTCGAAGGCCGGTCATGGTCCCGGTGGAATGCCTGCGCTAAATCGAGCAGGACTCGCTTCTGCCTTGGCATCGGTACTTCTAAGTCTTCAAAAAACCGAAGTAACAAGCCGAATCAAAGAATGTGACAAGATTCCAACGCAGGAGCACTCTGATTATCGGATGTACGAGGGGCCGGATCAACTGGATTTCGTCCCGGAAAAACCTTTTTAAAAGTAACGATTTTTGATTACTTGATGACTATTTAGTAAATTACCAAGATTCGCGCATGTTGAACAGGAAAAGCCATTTATGTGCGTTATATGAATAATGGGAGTTAAAATTGTTCTCCCACAGAAAAATGCCTCCCTTTCGCCTTTTGCGGAGTGGACCCTATCGTTCGATAGGGTGACTAAACGGTAACCTTTACGAAAAGCTTATGGGGCGAAAGGCCTCTTAGGACCTGTTGAAAACTGAGCAAAATGGACAAAATCCGTCCAGAAACCTGAGCGTCACGAACACTTCTGGTTAACCCCGAAGGTTGCTGAAGCGTCCGCTTCGCTCAGTTTTCAGCTCAAAATCCTGCTCAATACTTTGACTTGATCGCGTACGTCAGGCCCATCGTGAACTGGAATGAGTTCCGCTGGGTTGGGGGAAGCGAGACAGGCGGATCGTTCAGGTAGCTATCTGTCGTCCCCAAAGAGAAGCTCAGGTTCTTGTAGGCAGGGAACGCCAGCAGGTTGGTTTCGTTGGCCGAATAAGCGGTTTCATCGTTATACGCCGGGATGAAGGCTACGCTTTGCGTGTAGGTGAAGAGCTTTGTATGAAACACGTACTCCGCCGAGAAGGTCGAGCCAATCAGGTTCAGTTCGGTGTTCGAACCGATGAACTGCTGCCGCTCGTATTGCATTGAGGCCTTCAGATCGGCCTCCTGCTTGGGTGTCTTCAGCACCGTCCATCCGAGCCCGCCGCCGTAGATCTGCTGCAGTTGAAGGTTCTGTCCGAAGTTGTGATCGAAGGCCGCTTGCGCCAATGCATAAATTCTCGGAGAGAAATACTGATCGCGTTCCGCGTCAGCATGCGTGATCGCCGACTTGGTGATCGTTTCGGCCACAGCAGTCGGCGTTCCACCCGGCGTCGTGGGGGGAACGGTATACGCCGGCTGGGTGATCCTTCCGTACGACTCCTTGAAATCAACCAGCGTCCGGTTGCGCGGATCGAGCCATGGCACCGTCGGCACCACGCGTGCCAGCGCAATGTCTCCTGTGACCGTGAACTGGTTCTGGGTGCTGGTCACGATCGACGCTCCGGCCGTTGCCGCGCCGTTCCATCCGGAAAAGAATCCCGGCGAATGATTCAACTGCTTATCGAGCGTCGCTTGATCCACAACAAACTGGGCATTCTTGACCGGGATCGGAGCGCCCGCGGCGGCGCCTTCTGCCTGCACCGTAAGAACTCCGTTGCTGGCTTCGATCACGCCCACGGGAATCTTCGCTGCTTCGCTCTTCTTTCTCAACGTCACCGTGTTATCGACCACGGCAAATTTCCCGTTCGTGTGCAGTTCCTTGATCTTGTCCCATGTCAACGTCACATCCCCCAGCGGATCACTGTGAAAGGTCACCTTTCCGCCGATCGAGCTGACGAATTTCCCGTGCAGCGTATCGCCATTGCTGAGAACCAACTCGTCGGTTGCAGGCTTCGCCTGACTCAAGGCCGTCAAAGTCGCGGTGAGGGTGGCGAGGAAAAGCGCGATGGACCGAGTACGCAGACGGGAGATGGAATGCTGGAATTCTGTCATGAACTGCCTCTCATTAGGGTTAAGCAAAGCTAGGTTTACTGTGAAGCGAATATGGTTTCGCCTTTGGATGGGTTGCGCCCGGCCTGTTGCATTCCTCTTGTCTTGCACCAGGAAGCTCTGTCTAAAGACATCAATGCCATTCGTGATTTGACGCCACGCGGAGCAGGCAGAGACGGGCTGCCGTCGATTCTCCAATTATATCTACCGCAAAATCCAGGCCCGGTCCTGCCTGAGGGCGAAAACTTCAGAAATTGCTCAGAAATAATCTCCCCGCTTGGGAGCACTGTTAATGAAGGGATCTGACGATCTCAAGAGGGGGACAAACGAATGGCCAAAACTGTTTCTTACGCTCAATGGTCTCTTGAACCCTACTGCATTGGAGCGAAACTCCGCTCTCTGCGCACCCAGAAACGCCTAACCCTGGCTCGCCTTGCATCCGAAACCGGTCTTTCGACCGCCTTGCTCTCAAAGCTTGAAACCGATCGCATGATTCCCACCCTTCCTACGCTGGCCACCATCAGCCGCGTTTACGGCGTCGGCATGGGTCATTTCTTCGCCGAGCCGTCGCGGCACATGCTCTCCATCACGCGCAAGGCGCATCTGCAGGGAAGCGAACGCGGCATGGATCAGGTGAAGATCATCCCCCTCAATGCGCCAACCGAGAATCCCCGTCTTGCCGCGCAGGTCATCGAGTTCCCCGCCGGCGCTGCCTCCAGCACCGTCAGCCGCCTCGCCTCCGGAAGTGGCCTGCTCTACGTGCTTGAAGGCAAGCTGCAACTCGATTCCGGCGGAATGCAGGAGACCCTCGAGCCCGGCGACTGCGCCTATATCGAGAGCGAGATGGCCCTTGCGTGGAGCGCCGCGGGGAAGACCCGCTGTCGCGTCCTGGCCGTTTTGCCGGCGACGGCCCCACCTGAGGCCGAGCAGACCACAGGCGACTAAGCGACTAAGTGGCGGGGCCGGTCGACTGATCAATCGGCTGCCGGTTTACGGCAGCAGGGTCGGTGTGTACGATGGTCAGGAATCTGAGGGCAACTGCGCGATGCGACCCAACTTCAACCTGATGAAGGCGACCCTGACCGGCGCCCTCGGTGGACTTCTCTTCGGTTTCGACACGGTCGTAATCTCCGGCGCCATTGATGCCCTGGTCAAGCTTTACGGCCTGAGCGACTACGGGAAGGGCTGGACCGTTGCCATCGCGCTGATCGGCACGGTCATCGGCGCGCTGGGTGCAGGCGTCATCGGACAAAAGCTTGGCGGCCGCGAAACGTTGCGCATCACCGCAATGCTCTATGTTCTCTCCGCAATTGGCAGCGCACTCGCGTGGAATTGGCCATCCCTCATGGTCTTCCGATTCATCGGCGGCCTGGGCATCGGCGCGTCTTCGGTGCTCGGTCCCGTCTACATCGCGGAGCTGGCGCCTGCCAAGTGGCGCGGCCGTCTGGTTGGCGCTTTCCAGTTCAATGTCGTCTTTGGGATTCTGGTTGCCTACACCTCCAATTATCTGATCCGCGTCATGCATCTCGGCGCCAACGAGTGGCGCTGGCAGGTAGGCGTCGCCGCCGTGCCCGCCGTTGGATTTCTCGTTCTCCTCTTCGGCATCCCGCGCAGCCCGCGCTGGTCGCGCATCCCGAGAACGCATCGACGAAGCGCTCGCTGTGCTCGAAGCTGATGGGCGATCCCGATCCCGAGGCCGAACTCGCCGACATCCGCGCCGCCCTGGCCGCAGAACATGCCAGCGCGCACGTGCCCGTCTTTCGCTGGAAGTATCGCTACCCGCTGTTTCTCGCCATCTCCATCGGCGCATTCAATCAGCTCGCCGGCATCAATGCCATCCTCTATTACCTCAACAGCATCTTTGCCGCTGCCGGCTTCAGCCAGGTTTCGGGCGACCAGCAAGCCATCGCCATCGGCGCTACCAACCTGCTGTTCACCATGGTCGGCATGAGCGCTGATCGATAAGCTCGGACGCAAGACGCTGCTGCTCATCGGCGCCGCTGGCACGGCGGCCTGCCTTGCCGGTGTTGCGTGGATCTTCACCACGAACTCCCACCCCGGCGCGCTGGTATGGCTGTTGATCACCTATATTGCCTTCTTCGCCATGTCGCAGGGGGCAGTCATCTGGGTCTACATCGGCGAAGTCTTCCCCAACGCGGTTCGCTCCAAGGGGCAGGGCGTTGGCAATGCGAGCCACTGGATCATGAACACTCTCATCGCGCTTGAGTTTCCGGTGCTGGCTACGCGCATGGGCCGCGGCGCGCCGTTTGTCTTCTTCGCCGTCATGACCGCCGTGCAATTCATCGTCGTTCTCTTCGCCTATCCGGAGACCAAGGGCCAGACCCTGGAAGCGCTGCAGCGCAAGCTCGTCCCCGCCGATTGAGGACGCCCTCGCGTCGTGACCCGAGTCACGCGGTGTCGAATTTTACCTCGCTATAATCGGACCCCGAGGGAACATTGCATGGGGAGTCTCGTGGAAACCACGCCGCTTGAAGCCGCAAGCTCTGCTGAAGCAAGCGACCTGCGCGCGGAGATCATGCACGTTGGCCGCAAGCTCTGGCAGCGCCAGTACGTCGACGGCAACGGCGGCAACATCAGCGTGCGCCTCGGCGAAAAATATGTTCTCTGCACGCCCACGCTGATGAGCAAGGCAGACCTTCAGGCCGCCGACATCTGCCTCTCCGATCTCGATGGAAAAATCCTGGCCGGCGACCGCGCCCTCACCAGCGAGCTTCTTCTGCATCTCGCCATCTACAGAGCCAACGCCAAGGCGCGCGCCATCGTCCACTGCCATCCGCCCTACGCGACTGCGTTCGCCATCACCGGCACGGCGCCGCCCGCGGGTCTTATTCCGGAATATGAGGTTTTCATCGGGCCTGCCGCTGTGGCTCCGTATGAAACGCCCGGAACCCAGGCCTTCGCTGAAACCATCCTGCCCTTTGTCCATCAGCACAACACCATCCTTCTCCAGAATCACGGCGTCGTCTGCTGGGCCGACACCGTCACCCACGCCGAATGGCTCTGCGAGATCATGGACACCTACTGCAAGACGTATCTAATCGCGCAGCAGATTGGAAAACCGCTCACGGTGATCCCCGACGCAAAGGTCGACGACCTGCTCCAACGCAAGCGCCAGATGGGCCTGCCGGACGCGCGGATGAGTCGCATCGACAGCTAAGCTCCAAGTCCTTGCCGTAGCCCTCTCCTGGTTGTCCCGGGGGCTTGGTGGCAGATTCCGTCGTTCATCCTGGTGGCTGTTTGGGCTCTTTATCTCTACTCCACGCCAAGCAAGAAGGTTGCGGAGCATTCGGGAAAGATTCGGGAGTGGTGGAAGGCTAAGAGAAATTGACCGAGTCAGATCTCCCCCCGTAATTCCCGCACGACTGTGGCGGCATCACTTCCGAGTTGGCGATAATTCGGGCGGAATGAATCGTTCCAAGGTCTATTTATGTGAAATGCTAATGCCGAAGGCCCAGAGGAGACCGGTAGTGGCGCATGGGCAAGATACCGATGAAATGCTGAAAAAGATTGACGGTCAACAAGGCGCGGTTGAGTGGCCGGAAACATTGGAAGCGGGACGAAGCGTAGACGAGTTCTTATGGAAGGGCGACCCTAAAGCGACGCGCGTCCAGCGCGTGGGTCTCGTAATCTTTGGAGTTGGCTTCCTTTTTCTCTTCGTAATCGCAGTCGTGCTCACAGTCGTTGGGCGCGATTGGCCCGATATTATTTGCGGTCTTGTCATTGGAACTCCATCCGGCATCTTTGCGTTTCGCTTTTTGAGGAACGCTTTTCGCATGACTACTCACCGGTCGAGTCCGCGCTAGTTCACAGACTGTCGCCCCGTACTGATCGAGTGACCGGCAAGCCGGAAGGAATTCAACGCCCTCAAGACTTACCAGCGTGGTCCCCATACTCCCAGTCAAACGGCACGCCGGTTTCGCCGAGGATGAACTTCACCAGCTCGGCATAGCCCGCCTCGGCGCGGACGTCGTTCGCCAGGATGACCACACAGCGTTCGCTCTTCTCGATACAAACCATGGTGTTGGCGGTCTGCCCATCGTGGCCGCCCTTGTAGAAGCCGTGCCCCTGCGGGCCATCGAACACCACTACCCCTAGCCCCGCGTAGAGATCCTTGCGCTGCTCGTTCGCCGGCAGAGCCACGCCGAAATCGGGGAACTGATTCGCGGTCGGAATATGAAACGAGCCCTTCACCATCTCCGCCTTGGCGGCTGCGCTGAGCCCCTCGCCGCGGACAAGCGCCGCCGCAAACTTCGGCAGGTCGGAGATGGTCGTATCCATCGACCCCGCAACGCGCACCTTCTTGCGCCGGCTGTGCTCTTGCGGCTCGCCCTTGTCGTCCCATCCGTCGGCGTAGTTGGCGGCAAAATCGGGCCGCCACACCAGGCTTGTCCGCGTCATGCCCAGCCGCGCAAAGTTCGCGTTGGTCAAGTCGCCAAGATCGAGCCCCAGCCCCTGCGCCGCTCGGCCATGCTCGATCACGAATTGCAGCAGGATCATTCCTTCGCCCGAATAGCTGAATTGCGTGCCGGGCTCGAAGTGGATCGTCAGCTTCTGCCCGGGATCAAGAAAATAAAAGTTGTTGAATCCCGTTGTATGCGTGAGGCACATGCGCGGCGTGATCTTCTCCCAGCGCGGATCGCCCGCCAAATCGGGATAGGGCCCATGCTTGTCGGGGAAGACCGGATCGGGCCCGTAGGCGGGTAGGGGATGGTCAAGATCGTCCTTAATGGGTGTGTCGAGCTTCAGCTTTCCCTGGTCGACCAGTTGCATCACCGTGTAGGCAAAGACCGTCTTCGTGATCGAGGCGCCGTACATCACGGTGTCGGTGGTCAGCGGGTCGCCTTTCGCGTTGCGAATGCCGTAGGCCTGCACAAAGCCCACCTGCCCGTGATCGACCACCGCGACCGCCATGCCGTTGGCGTGCGTGCGATCCATGATCTTCTTCACCTCGGTATTGATCGCCGTAGCATTCGGAATCGCCTGCGCGTGCAGCAGGATAGAGGCGCTGCCGAGTAGGAGCGCCGACAGAATCTACGCGCAGTTTCATCGCTGTCATTTGATCTCCGTTGAAATCCGGATGGTCTCTGCGCCATCAATCTCCCTGCGCAGATGGTCATCCTCCCAGACCATACTCCAGACAAAGCCCGGATTGCTTGCAACGAACAGGCCGACACACGGATGCGGAAAAACTCAACGAGGAACCCGAATTCGGGAGGAATCATCCCGCAGGGGCTAAAGCCCATTCGTAATAAGCGACTTACGGCCCGACTGAAACAGCTCGGTGAAGGGAGTCTCTTCAACTGTCAAGAACAGAATCCGTGGCTAAAGCCACGTTGAAACAAAAACGGCTTTTCGGGAGGCTGAAGCCTCCCGCTCCCTCCGGACACCGAAGTGCCGTGTTTTTCACCAAGCTGTGAAAGTCGGGGTCCTGACTGCTTACCTCGTCGAACGCCAGGTTTTTCCGCCAGTCTGTGCAGTGCACGCAAAAAAAATGAGGGCAGGTTCTGGCGGCAAATTCTCTCGAATCATGGTACATGCAAGCGGGGGTGCGCTGCAAACCGTTGCAATTAAAAGACTTGTTGCCAGATTCCTGGCGGGCAAAGGGTTAGGGACTCGACTTTTGCCTGGAGGGCGGCTCGGTTTACCGCGATGAGGGATTGTTTGGCGCTTTGTGCCGCAAGATGATTTGATTCGGGCTCCATCGCGATGGTGGGGCGAAGTGAGCATGGATACAGTGTGGGCTTTTCGGAGAAATAATATGCAAAATTTTGGAAGTTATATTTTGTGTAGAATGAGAGATATGCGCAAATAAATTGACCTGAAGGGGTTGACAGGATTCTCGGGGACGCGAGGCCTTGTGTCGACAGATTGGAGTATCCCTGTATGCCATTCGCTGCGCATTTAGCCGGGCCCGGGGTGGATGTAGCCCTGAAGGCGAGCGAAAAGCGAAACCATGCTATACTGCACTTGCGCTCAGTGATTTGGTCGTGAGCAGCATTTTGCCCCTTCAGAATGAATCTGTCGCGGCAAGTTTGCCTGGCACAGATTCTTTCCCCAAGCCCCTACAGCGTAACCGCCTGGATCTCCGATGAGATCTTTTGTGTCTGCCTGCTGTGAGACATAGTCTTTTCGATGCACAACGCATCGTGACAGAGGTCGGGTCATCCGGCAGTATGCCGTTTGGCAAACCAGTAGCGTGTGGCAGCTCCGGGCTGCGGATTTCCAAACGAACTCCGCCAGCCAGTCTCAGGACCTTACGGTTCTCCCTTACGCAAGATTCATGAATGCAGGTCCGCGCCTGAAGTGTATCCGTGTGCGCACCTAAAGACCGGGCTCCGACTGCAGGCCTCCTTGATGCGAGGCTCTTGGAACCCAACAGGAAAAGACTATTTTGACGACTCAGTTCTCGCAGTTCACTCTTTCAGCCCCGCTGATGGCGCGGCTCAATGCCAACAAATTTGAAACCCCTACCCCGGTGCAGGCAGGCGCAATTCCGCCCGCTCTCGAAGGCCGCGACGTTCTCGCGACCGCGCAGACCGGCACCGGCAAGACGCTGAGCTTTTTAATTCCGATTATCGAAATGCTGCAGAAGACGCAGGACCGCAATGCCGCGCAGGCGCTGATCCTGCTGCCCACGCGCGAGCTTGCCATGCAGGTCGAAGCCGCGTTCAAGGCCATCCGCACCAGCTCGCTGCAGACCGCGGCGTTGGTTGTCGGCGGCCTTCAGGAGCGCAGCCAGCTCGACGCGATCCGTCGCGGCGCACGCATCATCGTTGCTACGCCCGGACGCCTCGAAGACTTCCTCAAGCGCAAGCTGGTCCGCATGGACCAGATCAACATCCTCGTGCTCGACGAAGTGGATCGCATGCTCGACATGGGCTTCCAGCCCGCCATCGCGCGCATCGCGGCCATGCTGCCCACATCGCGGCAGACGCTCTGCTATTCGGCAACTCTTGAGGGCGCTGTCAAAGAAGTGGCGCGCAAGTATCTCAACAGCCCGGTTCGCATCGAGATCGGCTCAGTTCTCAAGCCGGCGGAGAATGTCGAGCTGCGCACCTTTGAAGTCGAGCCCGACAAGAAGCAGGACCTGCTTGAGCACCTGCTCGACGCAGAGCAGGGAAGCTTCCTCGTCTTCGTCCGGACCAAGCATGGCGCCGATCGCGTAGCCCGTCGCCTCACCCGCAACGGACACTCCGCTACACAGATTCACGGCGACCGTTCGCAGGCGCAGCGCAATGCCGCGCTCAAGAGCTTCTCTGAAGGCCGTCACCGCATCCTGGTGGCCACCGACGTTGCCGCGCGCGGCATCGACGTCGCCAACGTTGCGCACGTCATCAACTTCGATCTGCCCAAGGTTGCTGAAGACTTTGTGCATCGGGTCGGGCGCACCGGCCGCGCCTCGGCTTCTGGCATCGCTTCGACCTTTGCGGCTGCATCGGAACGGGGCGATTTGCGCAGGATCGAGCGCGCGCTTTCCATTCAGATGAAGCGCTTCCGCGTCCGCTCATTGGGAGAGACGGCTGCGTAAGCTGGCAGTCGTATTTGTCCATGGGGGCGTGGGTCCGGGCCTGAAGGCCGCGAATTCTTGCCTCATTTTCAGGGGGTTAAACCCCCCTGCTCCCTCCCCGACAAGACCCCGTCGCCCGATACAGGACGATGGGGCTTTCAATCAGAACAGCATTATGGTGTTGAAACGGACTCTGTCGCGGGCGCCCGCTTGCTGCGAGTCGCATAGAGATACCAGGCGAGCCAAGCCGGCGTCGACCACAGATACAACGACGAGCTGAGCGGAACATTCAGCATCATCTCGAACACCGCGATTCCCGCAATCACACCAAACGGAATCAGCGACCGCCCATCTTTCTCCGCTCGATAAACGCCGCCGAGCACCGCAGGCAGCAGCATCGCCTCATCGGTAAACCAGGCGTACGGCGCGCACAGCGCACCCACCAGCAGCACCACCATCCCCTGATCCATCCAGTCCCAGTGCGCACGTCGCGTCCAGAAGTACCAAACGGCCCAAACGCACGCGGCGGCCTCGGGAGCGAACTGGATCCACACCGCCGGTTTGTCCACCAGGAACCGCAGCGTGCACGCCAGCGTCGGAACCCAGCTATCGAGAACCTCCGACGTCTTCATCATGGCGGAGTATTCCGACCAGACACGCGGATCGAAACACAACGTCAGAAGGGAACTGGCCGCCAGCGCGCCGAAGAACCCCGCCAGAATCCCATATGCCTTCCGGCTGACCACCCAAAGCAACAGCGCCAGCGCGAAGGGCATAAACAGATGCGGCTTCAGAGCGCACGGCAGCAGGGCCACGCCGGCAAGCAGCGGCCGCGTTCTGTAGAGATAGAGAAAGAGCGTGATCCCCAGCAGAAAGAAGATGCCCAGTTGCCCGGCCATCAGGCAGATCATCACCGGCGCAAAACAATAGCCCAGCAGGTGCAACCGGCTGTCGGGGCGTCCATGCATGATCCACAGCAGCCGCACAGAGATCACCAGGCTGGCCACAATCAGCAACAGCCACACAACAAATCCAAAATTCGAGCCGACAAACCCCAGCGGCAGCGCAAGAAAAAGAGTGAACGGCGGGCTGAATGAAACCTGCGGCGTGGCCCGCATCAGTCCGGCTCCCTGTTGAAGCGGCAAGATCGCCGCCCCGTCATAAGGATTCGACCCATGCACCAGTTGCTGGCCCGCGGCCCAATATTCGATAAAGTCCCGCTGCCCGGCGTTGTTTTTGCTGGCGATGAAAAACAGCATGCCAATGCCGATGGCCGCAAGGCAAAGCGCTGCGACCGCCGCCAGCAGCCGGCGCATCACCGTCGACCCTACCGGAGCATTGCCTTCCGGGGCTTCCGCGTTGGACGATCCAGTTTCAACCATGGCTTTTGCTTTGAATCACTCTATATGAAACCCAATAATGGCTTTTGACTCTTCCCCAAATGGGGCATCAGGCCATAAAGGGCGGCGCAAAACCTGCGTCGTCCAACCGCTTTTCCCACCGTTGTTTCCGTTGACTCCAGGTCGTGAATCGGGTATTCTGGAGACCTTGCGCAGTGTTGCGCCTGAGGTCTGTGCGTAGGGGTTCCGCCTCGGTTTCAGGGCGGGTTAGCTAAAAGCACACAGACCAAGCTGGTCGAAGTCCCCGTGGGGATCGGCTGGAGCAGGCCACCGGTGGCTGGATGCGGGTTGAATGAGCGCGAATCCAGCTTAGCCAGAGCCCTCAATGGGCCAACCTTCGCAATTCTCACCCGAACAGGCTTGTTTGGACGTGGGTAGAAATCGGGCCCGTGCGCGTTTTGCGTGGGCGAGCGCATTTTTTGCGTAAAGTTTTCGGCCGCAAAGCGGCCAGGCAGTGAATCAAGCAGGTTTTTAAGACTGGTTCTTGAAAAGGGCAGGAGAGAAATGGGCACCTTTGTTCCGAGCGGAAAGAATATCGACCGCAAATGGTATGTGATGGATGCGAGCGGCCAGACACTGGGCCGGCTGGCGACCAAAGCGGCCGATTTGCTGAGCGGCAAGCTCAATCCCCAGTACGTCCCCTACATCGACATGGGCGATCACGTCGTCGTCATCAATGCGGAGAAGATTCGCCTCACCGGTCTCAAGAGCCAGCAGAAGGTCTATCGCCGCTACACAGGTTTTCCCGGCGGCCTTCGCGAAGAAGAATTCACGCGCCTCCTGAACCGCAAGCCTGAAGCCATCCTCGAGCAGGCCATCAAGGGCATGTTGCCCAAGAGCAAGCTTGGCCGCGCGATGGGTTCCAAGCTCAAGGTCTACAAGGGCGACAAGCATCCCCACCAGGCGCAGGCGCCGGTGGCATTGGAAATCAAGTAAAGCAGCCGCTAGCTGCTAGCTGCTAGCTTCTAGCTGCTAGCTCGGTTGCCTAAAGGTTAAGTTGTGCGGCTTTTAGCTAGAGGCTAGAAGCTGAGAAGCTAGGAGCTAACAAGGAATGGCAGATCTGGTTCAGTATTACGGGACGGGGCGGCGCAAGTCGGCAATCGCCCGCGTGTTCCTGCGTCCCGGCACGGGCGAATGGAAAGTCAACGGCAAGGCCTTCGATGTCTACTTCGTCACCGACCAGCAGCGCGTCGCAGCCAAGCGCACGCTCGTCGTCGCGGACCTGGTGTCGAGCTTCGATGTTGTCACCACCGTCAAGAGCGGGGGCGTCGCCGCCCAGGCCGATGCCGTCAAGTTGGGCGTTGCCCGCGCTCTCGTTGAATTCAATCCCGAGCTTCGCAAGATCCTCAAGGCTGAAGGCCTGATGACCCGCGACGCCCGGCAGAAGGAACGCAAGAAGTACGGTCAGAAGGGCGCGCGCAAGCGCTTCCAGTTCAGCAAGCGCTAACGCGCTTGCAGTTCTTAGTTCGCAGTTCGTAGTTCACAGTTTTGAAGCCCGCTCGATCGGCAATTTAACTGCGAACTAAGAACTACGAACTGTGAACTCGGTTTTTCAATCCCCCGCGCAAGCGGGTTTCAATCCGGGGAGGGCAAAGCCAGCCCGGATGCAACTCAATAAGGAGGCCAATGGCCACGATCACTATGAAGGAGCTGCTCGAAGCAGGTGTTCACTTCGGGCATCAGACCAAGCGCTGGAATCCGCGGATGAAGGAATACATCTTCGGCGAGCGCAATGGGATTTACATCATCGACCTGCAGAAGACGCTCAAGCTGTTCAAAGACGCGTCCAAGTTCGTCACCGAGCTGTGCGCCAGCGGCAAGACGATTCTTTTCGTCGGCACCAAGCGCCAGGCTCAGGACGCTGTGGCTGAAGAAGCCAATCGTGCAGGAATGCCCTACATCAACCAGCGCTGGCTGGGCGGTTTGCTCACCAACTGGGTGACGGTGCAAAAGAGTGTAAAGCGCCTTCAGGAACTCGATGACATGGCCACCGATGGCCGTTACGAGCTGCTCACCAAGAAAGAAGTGATCAAGCTCGAGCGCGAACGCAAGCACCTGCAGGCCAACCTCGCCGGCATCAAGACCATGAAGCGTCTGCCCGACGCCCTGTTCATCGTCGACTCGAATAACGAGGCGATCGCCGTCAAGGAAGCCCGCAAGCTCGGCATCCCGGTTGTCGCAGTCGTCGATACCAACTGTGATCCCACTGTGGTCGACTACGTGATCCCCGGCAACGACGATGCGCTACGCGCCATCCGCCTGTTCACCTCGAAGATCGCCGATTCGGCGGCCGAGGGCGTGAACATGGTTGGCGACAAGGCCTTCGCCGAGGAATTGCCTGAGCCCGTTGCTGCCGAAGCCGAAGCTGCTGAAGCCGCTCCTGCTGAGGAAGTTGATCTCGAAGCAGCGCTCGGCGGCGGAATCCGCAAGGCACCCGCGGTGGTCGAGGCCCTTGAAGAGGCCGAAGTGGCCGAGGGCGGCGTTTAGTTCTCTCCGTCGCACAGATGTGCGGATCATACGAAGAGCGTGGCCGCCAGTTAGACTGCCACGCTTTTCGTTTGCGTGAACCACGGCGTTTTGAAAGGGCACGACTTGAGTCGTGCCGCAGCGACAACCTAAGAGCGGGGCTTTAGCCCTTGCGCAGAAACAGGGAAAAGAGAGATGACGACAGTGAGTGACAAGATTGATGCCAAGCAGGTAAAAGAGCTCCGCGAAAAATCCGGAGCCCCCATGGGCGACTGCCTCAAAGCTTTGCAGGAGACAAAGGGCGACATGGAAGGCGCATTCGTCGTGCTGCGCAAGCGCGGCATGGCGTCGGCGCAGAAGAAGGCTGCCCGCACCACCAACGAAGGCGCGGTGGGAACCTACATTCACGCCGGCGGCAAGATTGGCGTGCTGCTCGAAGTCAACTGCGAGAGCGATTTCGTGGCCCGTACTGAAGACTTCCAGGAGCTCCTCAAGGACATCGCGATGCACATTGCCGCGACCGATCCGCGCTACGTGCGCTCAGAAGACGTGACCCCCGAAGACATGGAGCGTGAGAAGGAGATCTATCGCGCCCAGGCCGCTGCCACAGGCAAGCCGGCTCAGGTCATCGAGAAGATCGTCGAAGGCAAAATGGCCAAGTACTACGAGGAGTTCTGCCTGATCGAGCAGCCCTTCATCAAAGACCAGGCCATCAGCATCAAGGAACTGATCGCGCAGAAGGTCGGTAAGCTCGGCGAAAACATCACCGTCCGCCGCTTCGCCCGCTTCAAAGTTGGCGCACCCGACTGGACCGTCGCCACCACCAAGGCCGCCGAGACAGCAGCCGAATAAACCCGCACGCCAATTAGCAACCTCAAAAAGCCCGGGATCACCCCGGGCTTTTTTGCTGCCCGCGGCTATCCAAACCCCTCAGCCTCACTCTCCACAATCAACACGCGGTTACACCCGTAATTGCTTCCCGCCGCCGCCAAAACCACCTCCTGCGTGGGTATGCGATACTCGAAAAAGCATGTACAAGCGCATCGTTTTAAAGCTTTCTGGAGAGGTGCTCGCCGGCCCGCGCGGATTTGGTCTGGACGCCGACAAAATTGCCGCCATCACCGAAGAGATTGTTGATGTTCACGCGCTGGGCGCAGAAATCGGCATCGTCGTCGGAGGCGGCAACATCTTCCGTGGCGTCGCCGAGCAGGCACGCGAAATGGACCGCGTCAGCGCCGACAACATGGGCATGCTCTCCACCGTCATCAACGCCATCGCCATGCAGGACGCCCTCGAAAAGCGCGGCGTCCAGTGCCGTGTCATGACCGCCGTCTTCATGAATCAGATCGCTGAGCCCTACATTCGCCGCCGCGCCGTGCGCCATCTTGAGAAAGGCCGCGTCGTCATCTTCGCCGCCGGCATCGGCAACCCCTTCTTCTCTTCCGACACCGCTGCCAGTCTGCGCGCCATGGAGATCAAGGCCGACGTCCTGCTCAAGGGCACCAAGGTCGAAGGAGTCTACAACGCCGATCCCGTGCTCGTGAAAGATGCCGTCAAATACGACGAGATCACCTACATGGAGATCCTTCGCCAGGGCCTCAAAGTCATGGACCTTACCGCGGTCAGTCTCTGCAAAGACAACAACCTGCCCATGATCATCTTCAACATGAACCACCCGGGAAACATCAAGCGCGTCGTCATGGGAGAGAAGGTCGGCTCTTTGGTAACTGCGTAAATTCACGGCACCCTTGTTCGCCCCTCCTGTTTCAGCGTCCAATCGAATGAGGCTTTGCAAATGCGCATTCGGCGTCTCGTGGTTCGCAACCATGCGTCGCAAGGCCCGCAAAAGAATGCACCTCAGGTTTTCTTGCACAGAATCCGCATAAATCAAGCATCGATTCGCATCTGTTCAACTGTGCCGCAGTCGGCAAAAGCTGAAAGCTAGAAGCTGTCTTTGTCCAACCCCAGCCCATCTCGCCTGAACGCACTCACCGGCCTGCGCTGCTTCGCGGCCATCAATATAGTTCTCTTCCATTTCTCCAACCCCAACTGGTTTGGCCCGCTCGCGCCCGTGGTCAATGCCGGCTATGCGTCGGTAAGCTTCTTCATTCTGCTCTCTGGATTCGTCCTCGCCTACAACTACGCCGACAAGGCCCGCGCCGGCACTCTCGATCCGCGCCGTTTCTGGGAAGCTCGCTTCACCCGTCTCTATCCCATCTACCTGCTCAGCCTGATCATGAGCTGGCGCAACATCCCCGGGGAGTACACCCATCACTCCCACGCCATGTTCTGGACCGGCATGGTTCTGTCGCCGCTTCTTCTGCAGGGTTGGATCCCCGAGATCGCCACCTTTCTCAACACGCCCGCGTGGACCATGTCGGCGGAGAGTTTCTACTACGTTCTCTTCCCGTGGCTGGCGAAGGGAAAAAAAGCAGACCGTATCCCGCCCTATCTGGCCAAGATGGCAGTCGTCTGGATTCTGGGCATGGTTCCCGGGGCGCTCTACATTGCTTTCAATCCCGATGGCATTCCGCATCCCGACCGATGGAGCTACGGTCCGTGGTTACAGGCGCTCAAATACACGCCCATCCCGCATCTGGCCAGTTTTGTCTTTGGGGTGATGCTGGCCAATCTCGATGCTGTGATCGGGCGGTCAAACCGCCTGCGTCTGTTCCTCGGCATCGGGGGCTTTATCGGCATATTCGGGATCCTGGAGCTCGGCCCCATTGTCCCGTACGCCATTATTCACGACGGGCTGCTCATGCCGCTCTTCGGCTGCATCATCCTCGGCCTGGCAGGGAACAACCCGCTCGCCTACGCTCTGAGTTGGCGCCCGCTCGTCTTTGTCGGCGAAGCCAGCTACTGCCTCTACCTGCTCCACTACAATTTCTGGAACCTGATTCACGACTCGTACATCCTCGAGCATCTCGGACTGCGCAAATACGACCCGTGGATTAGCTACATCATCCTCATTGGCATGGCCCTCTTCGCTCTCTACTTCATCGAAAAGCCGGCGCAGCGGCAGCTCCGCAAGTGGATGGGCGTCACCTCGGTGACGAAGGGCGAAGCCGCGGTGAAGGGAAGGCGCACGCCGCTCCCAGCCAACAGCGAACCACAACTGTAACAGTGAACAGGGAACAGGGGACAGTGAACAGTGCACAGTCGGCTGGGTGCCCCAGGTGCCTCGCCTTTGGGCACCTGGGACACCACGAACCTCGAGGCGCGTAAGCGCCCTCTGGCTCCACCGCAGGTGGCTTAATAATCGATCCCCTTCCAGTAGTTCGGGGCATTCACATACTCGAATCGATCCGGGTTCGCCTTCACCAGCGCATCCGCATCTTCATTCCAGAACGTGCCGTGCGCGTTGTTCTGGCTGTCGGAGATCACCGTGTACCCGAGTTGATAATTCTCAAACTCCTGGCTGCGCTTATCCATCGAGTCCCAATGCTGGTACACGCTCGAGTTGTGAATGTCCTCCGCCTGGTGCGCCGCCTGCGCCTGCGCCGCCGCGCGCTGCCCGATGGCGTGAATCTGCGCAATCTGCGGCGCGGCAATCTGGTTCGCCTGCTGCGCCACAACGGCTTGATTTACGTTGAAGCTCTGCAGAATGGCCGAAAGCGTCGCCCGCTCTCTTGCCGCAACGGCAAGCGGGGCGCTCCAGGCGTAGACAAGGCTTCCCCAGTTGCCCATCGGACTCGGAGGGCTCACGCAATAAAGCGCATTCATCTCCCGCGTGCCCTTCCCGTCGTGAAAGTCCGCAGTCCCTTGAATATTGAAGCAGCGCTGGCGCGGCCCCGACTCGGCTGCCGTCACGCTGGTCAGGTGATAATCCGCAAGCGGATTTCCGCTGCGTTGTTGCGCATGGTGCAGCACATCCACAAACGTCCTTCCCGGATCACCTCCGTAGGGGTAGTAGAGCGCTGTCGCATACACGGTATTGCGCAATCCACCCGCCTGCACCGTCCGCATGGTCTGCTGCACGCGCGGATTATTCGTGTCGGCGGCAAGGAATGCCAGACCCAGCGAAACAATCTCTCCGCTCGGCCCACTCGCGACGATGGTCCCCATCGCGCTGGCTGTGGGACTGAGCTGCCATCCCTCAGGCAAGCTGATGCTCGCCGAGCGATCCTGCAGCACAATCTGTTTCAAGGGTGCGACCGAGCCACCGCCGCCACCCGATCCAGCCCCCGCACCTGCGAGCGGATGCCAAACGCCCATCAGCGTTTTCATCATCCCCGGCAGCGTCTTCTGGAACCGCGAAGCGTCATCCGTCACCAGCGCAGCCTCCACATGGTCGGTCGAGACCTTGGTTGCGATCAACAATCCGCCCACTTGCAGCGGACCCTTGCCCGGCCCCTGGTCATGGCGCGTCACGCTGAAAAAGACTGCGACCGACTCCGTTCCGTGTACCTGGAACAGCTTGCCCACCTGCGGCTTTTCGCCGAGTGATTGGTGCAGTGAGCGCAGAACGGCGCCCATCGCTCCCGCCTCAGTCGTCTGCCCATCCACCTGCCCGTACACGATCTTCCCGCCCGACGGAGGGTTGATCGTCTTCAGGCTTTGCGCCGCCGCCGCCAAAGCGATCGAAAACACAACGCCCACCACGAATCCTGCAATCCCGTGCCGAACCACTTTGTTCATCTTGCAATCCCCCCGTGCCTACCCATGCTACTGAATACTGCGAGAAAAGTGCCTCAAGCTTTTCGATGGCAGCCAACAAAAAGCCCAGCCGGATTGGCTGGGCTTTTTTACGGAATGCAAGAATAACTAGGGGTTTACCGTCTCGATCGAGTGGTTGCCGTGGGGCACCGTTAAAATCGCCGCAGGCTTGTCGCCCGAGGGATAAGGCGTAGCCTGCGTCGGCTGCAAGGCACCTGAGTTCGGATCCAGCCGAAATCCTGAGATCGAGTTGCCTAGTTGATTCGCCGTATACACAAAGCGTCCCAGCGCGGCGTCCACCGTCACGGAAACCGGCTCCGTATCAGTAATATTCAACTGGCTCCCCGTCACGTTGACCGCTGCGGAAGGAGTGCCCGTAGTCAAGTCAATCGCGTACGCAGAGACCGTCGAAGCCAGCGAGTTGGCCACATAGAGATATTTGCCGCGCGGGTCAATCGCAATCGATGCAGGCTCATTGCCCGTCGCGAACGGTCCGTTGATCAGGAAGTTCAAAACGCTGCCGCTTTGAATCGTGTAGCCGATCAGCTGGTTCGAAGCAAAATCCGTTGCATAGACAAACCGGTTTGTCGGATCAGATACGATGGCCGACGGCTTGACGCCCGCTTTGTACGGGCTGTTGGTCGAGGGAGCAAGCGCGCCTCCCGCACCCACCGTGTAGCCGAAGATCCATCCGGGATTTGCATTGCTTGTCGTCGAGCCACCCGGGTTGTAGGCCGATTGATCGTAAGCCGAAACGTAAATCGCGCCGTTGTTGGCCAGCACCGTAATCCCGGTGGGAACAATCGTGTCTCCCGAGAAGTTCGCCAGCGACAGCGTCTCCTGCGCGGCAACCGCGCCGATGGTTCCACCGCTCAGGGAGTAAGCAGTGACTACCGCCGGGCTCGGCCCTGAGATCACGTAAAGATAAGTGCCGGCCGTGTTCACGGCGACGCTTACCGGATTCGCGCTCGTTGTCACGGTATCTTTCTGCGTGAGAGCGCCGCCTCCAGTCAGACTGAAATGAACCACGTTGCTGCTGGCCTGGTTCACCACATAGAGGTTCGCGTAGTCCGACGTCGCCGCCATGGCGACAGGATTGACGCCGCCGCTTGCCACATCCTTCCCGCCTGCACGCAATGCACCGGTCTCGGAGTCCGCGTCGAACGTCTGTATCTGCCCTGCGCTCCCTGCCCCAGACCCCGAAGCATCCGCCAGGAAGACGTAATCGATCGTGACAATCTCGCAAGACGTCAAAAAGGTGGCCACCAGCAGGCCGAGTATCGAAGCCAGAAACAGCTGGCTCACTTTGCTGAACTTCATGCGCTTCCTTCGTCAGGGGCCATCGCGTCCAGCCCCCTGGCAAACTCGTTTAGGTTGTCCCGCACCCAGTGTAAAAGCTGTACGGGCTGGTGCTTATTGATCCAGGTTCGTCAATCCCGACTCATCAGTCCATTGCCCGGCTTGCGCCTTAAAAATCACTTCGAACTGCTGTTGCTCGCCGAGCTGTTATGCGGAATCGCTGCTACAGCCGTAGGAAACGCATTGGAGGTGTAGGGAGAATTCTTTGAGACCAGCAGCGTTCCCGCCGACGAACTCAACTCCCAGCCCGAGACACTTCCAGACGCGCAGCGCCGAGATAGTTGGCGGTGTAAAGAAAATGGTTGGTCGATGGGTCGATACCAATTGCAACCGGTTGCAGTCCGCTGGAGTAGGTCCCCACCTGCGTGAGCGCGCCATTGCTGGTGGAGTAAGCCGTCACCGAGGAGTCTTCCTCGTTGGCTACGTAGGCAAACGGATAGGTGGGATCGACCACAATGCTCGATGGCTGATTTCCCGCCGCAAACGGGCTGCCTGACAGAGCGCTCAGATTTCCTGATGAAACCGAGAACCCCACCACGTTTCCGCTGACAAAGTCGGTCACATAGAGATAGCTGCTGGTTGGATCTCCCGCGATTCCCGACGGATGAACGCCCGCTCGTGTGGGCCCGCCAACATTCGACCGGACTCAAAGCTCCGCCGGAATTCGCGAACCCGAAAACATAGCCGACACTCGGCGTCACCGATGAATCGTATGCGGAGACGTACACGAAACCACCGGACTTGAGCGTTGTCACCGCCGTGGGCACGAGCACATGCGATTCGGTGCAGGTGCAGTTCCATGTGCTGGTGCTCTAGCGAATGCGTGTATCCCGATAAGGCACAGCGGCAGGTAATCCAGGTCTCCGTTTGCAATCGGCGAACCCAGCACATCGCTTGGAGGGTTGGTCGACGAAGCGGTGATCGGAAATGCCGCAATCGATCCGGAACACGGCGCCGCCGTCGAGCATGTCGGCAGTGGCTGATAGAGATCCACGACGAACAGATTCGTCCCGCTCACGGCCACTGCCGAGGGGATAGATGCCGGGAGTATTGACGGTGTTCTGCGGATAAAGCTTGCCGTCGTTGCCGATGATGAACTGGACGATCGAATTATCGTCCTGGTTCACCACATACAGGTTGGTGTTGTCCGATGAAACCGCCTCGGCCACGGGATTGCGCCCGCCCGACGGAAACGGCGAAGTGGGAATCTGGCGCATCTGACCCGACTCCGAGTTCACCTCGAAGACATCGACCTCGCCGTAATTATTGGTCCCCGCCGCCTTGGCGCTTGTCACGAAGACAAAATCCACAGTGAGCGTGGAACAAGCCGTCATCAGCTCCGGCCACCAGAAGGCTGGCCGCGGACACCAGCAGCAGCTGGCTCGTTTTGTTCAACTTCATGCGCATCTTTCGTCAGGGGACCCGCAAGGCAGGCCCCGTAAAAAACCGGGTTTGGAAGCGAAGCGAGGAGCCGCCGCGATTCGGCCGCGCCTCGCATTCAATTCCGTTCAGGAACAGAGCGCCGGTACACCGGGGGAGGGAACCCGTGCAACCCTCGACGTCCACGTCAAACGGTGCGGAGTTCCGCGAGCCCCTCAACTTGTGCGGCCGTCCACCAGGCACCAGGTAGCCGGACCCTGAAGCGTAAAGGTGGTTGTGTTGCGCAAATTGTTCAGCACCCCGGAATTCGGGTCCACCACCCGGCCGGTGACGGCGGAATCGTTGAAATCGGCCGAATAAATAAACTGATCCGACGGATCTTCCACGAGACACTGAGGCCCGCGCCGGACCCAAAGGGTTCTCCGGCAATAAAGCTCAACTGGTGCGTCGAGGGATCGACGACATATCCCGCCAGTCCGCTCTGCGCGTTGGTTCCCTGGGCGTTGTTGCCCTGGTTGGCCACATAGAGGAACTTGCCCTTGGACTCCACCAGCAGGTAGATCGGGTTGTTCAAGGTCGGATCGTCGGCGACGATGCTGCCCGGTTTGCGCCTGCAACGCGCCATTGGCGCCCAGAGAGAAGGGAAGAATCTGGCTCGATAGCGCCGGTGCCGGACACGTCGGTTCCCTCATTGTCCAGCACATACACATAGCCGGATCCGCTGACGATCGCCGTTCCCTGATAAATCCCCAGCGGCTGCGCGCTGTTCTGGTTGATCGTCAACTGCCCGTGTGCCGATGCCGAATGTGTACGGGAACACCGAATCGCCTGTCGTAGGTGTGCCGCTCAGAGTCAGCAGGTATCCGCTGATCAGTTGAAAATCGATCGGGTTGCTCGGAACCGGAAAATAAGGGAGCGCCGAACCGTTGGCCGCGGTCACCTGCGCGTTGAGAATCAAGTTGCAGCCGTCCGGTTGTCGAATTGATCGAGAATGCCGTGATGTCGCCGCACGAGGTGACGCCGGAACCCAGCGCCAGTGCGCATGCCGCCGACGAGGGCGAATCATGATCCAGCACGTACAAAAAACCGCCCGAAGGGTCCGCAATCAGGCGAAACGGATTGATTCCCTGCGTGTAGAAGGTTTCCTGCGCCGTCAGGACGCCGTTCCCGCCCACCGCAAACTGCGTGATGTTCGAATTCTGGCAGGGGTCGGAAGTTGTGCATATCCGAACCGCCCGACGAATTGACGCCCCGGTTCAACACGTAAAGAAACCGGCTGCCCGAAATCAGAGCTGCCCGAACCGGGTTCGAACCTCCCGATGAGATGGGCAGTGTGTTGATGGGGGTTAGGAAACCGGTATTGTGATCGATCTTGAAGCCGCTGATGATACCGCTATTGGAGGACTGGGATGTAACGTTGCCCGTCACATACAAAAAACCGACCGTATAGCTCTCGACGCAAGACGAAACGCCCAGGATGACCGCAACTGAGAGCGCGCTCATCAGAAGTGCCTTGCCGAATTTCGTAAACTTCATGCGATTCCTTCATCCTGGTCAGGCGTGCGCCGCCAAGTTTGCTAGTTCCACAGCAGAGCTGGGTTGGGATGGGGCCCCTGCTGCATTGTAAAAGCCAAGGGTCCGTTGTGCCTAGTTTCCGACAAAGACCAACCAAAACAGTGAGATTCGTTGGATGTTGGACGCCTCCGCTGGCTCCCATTCCGGCGTCCGGAAAAGCGACAGATTGACATTGGGACGCTGTTGCGTTTTGGACGCCCGGTTGGGCCGAAAGGTCAACGCGAGCCCGGTTCGCTTCCTCTGGCCAATCCAGCGATGCAGCATAAAAAGGCCGCTGCGCCGGACATGGGCGTCGCCGATCTCTCGATTCGAGAATTTTCGTCCCGCGTCTACCACACGCGGCAGGAATTGACGGGGTACATGGGCTGACCCTTCTTGCACCCGAACGCCTTGCCGAACTCATCAAAGTTCTGCACCGACCCATTCACCCGCCATTCCCCCGGCGAGTGGGGATCGATCAGCGCCGACTGCCGCGCCGACTGGTCGGTTCGGTTCTCGCACCAGACCTGCGCAAAGCCCAGAAAATACCGCTGCTCCTCGGTATACCCATCGATCTTCTCGTCGATCGACTTGCCTTCCGCCGCCAGCGTGTCCAGTAGCGCCTGGTACGCGATCCGCAACCCGCCGTTGTCCGCCGTATTCTCGCCCAGCGTCAACTTGCCGTTCAGATGTTGTGCGGGAACGTCATCATGCGCCGGCGCTGACACAAACCCGCTGTACTCCTTCACCTCGCAGTCGGTTCGCTCCACAAACGCCTTCCGGTCCTGCGGCCGTTTGCCATTCGCGCATGTTGCCGGTTCCGTCGTATTTCGACCCCTGATCATCGAATCCGTGCGTCATCTCGTGCCCGATAACGACGCCGATTCCCCCGAAGTTCACCGCCGGGTCGATCTTGAAGTCGAAAAACGGCGGCTGCAGGATTCCCGCCGGAAAGTTGATGTCATTTAAAGAAGACTCGTAATAGGCGTTCACCGTCGGCGGCGTCATGCCCCACTCCTTCTCGTCCACCGGCCTACCCAGCTTGTTCAGGTTGTAGTCCCGGCTGAATACCGCCTCGCGGCGCAGATTGCCCATCAGGTCCTCCCGCTTCACCTTCAGGGCCGAGTAGTCGCGCCACTTATCCGGGTAGCCGATTTTGTTTCGGATCATCCCCAGCTTCTCTTCCGCTGCCTTCTTGGTCGCATCGCTCATCCATGGCAGCGTCTGGATGTCCTCGGCCATGGCTTTCTCAAGCGCAGCCACCAATTGATCCATGCTGGCTTTGGCCGCAGGCGGAAAGTTCTGCTTCACCCAGTCCTGCCCCACCGCTTCGCCCAGTGCCCGGTCGGTCATCGCGGTGCACTGCTTCCAGCGTGGCGTGGGATCCTTTTGCCCAGTCAGGGTCTTCACAAAAAAATCGAAATTTTCGTCGATAAATGGCTGCGACAGATTCTGCGCCGCAGCATGCAGCACATGCCAGCGGAAGTAAGCCTTCCACGCGTCGACTGGCTGGTCCGCAATCAGCCCATTCAGATCCTTGAAGAAATTCGGTGTTGACACATTCAAGCTATCGAAGGGCCGCACTTTCACATCCTTGAAGTACACTGCAAAGTCGAAGTCCGGCGTCAGCTTCTCGAAATCGGCAAGCGAATAGATGTGATAGCGGTTCTCCGCTTCGCGCAGCTCGGTGCGGCTGGTGGAGGCCCTTGCCAACGCGGTTTCAATCGTCATCACCGCTGCCGCATCCTTCGCCGCCTGTTCCGGTGTCTCCCCGGCCAGCGTGAACATCTTCGTCACGTGGTCAACATATTGTTTGCGAATCGCGTTGAATCGCTTGCTTTCCACGATGTAGTAATCGCGGTCGGGGAGCGAAAGTCCCGCCTGGCCTACGCCCGCAATTTGTTTGGTTGAGTCCTTGTCATCCTGCTGCACGTTGAAGCGGAACAGCGGCGCCGGATTGCCCTCCGCGGCCAAATCGCCCATCAGCGGCCCTAGCTGGTGAGTATCCTTCAGCGCGTCAATCTGCCTGAACACAGGCAGCAAGGGCTTGATCCCGTCTTTGTTTAAAGCTTCCGTGTTCATGCATGCCGCGAAGTAATCGCCAAACTGTCTTTCCAGCGGAGTTTTTGGATTCCGCGCCGCCGCGTCAAGCGCCGCCCATAACAAATAGTTGTTTCGCTCCCGCAGCAATGAGAATGACCGGGCCCATCGCACCTGGTCTGCCGGAACGGGATTCTCCTTCACCCAGTTCCCGCACGCGTATTGGTAAAAGTCCGCGCAGGGGTCCGCTGTTTTATCGATCGCGCTCAAATCCAGGCTCTTGATCACCGGCGGCGGAGCGGGCTTGGATGCCGTGGCCTGGCCGCTCGCAATGGATAGGGTCAGTGTTGATGGGGCCGTCAGAAGCACAACGAGGGCGAAACCGGAGATGCGCATCAAGAAACCTCAGGGGGTGGGATCGGATGGCCCCTCTGGCGATCGCATTCCGCGTGAAGCGGGGGGCCGAGCAGCTCGAAATTCCGGCCCCAATCTGGTGCCAGGATTTCGGGATTAGCCGCGTTGGTACGAAGGCTATCACGCCAGGCGAACAGTTCCCACTTCATGACCGATGTGTTGGGCAGGGCCTTCAAAAATAATCAATCGGCATCAGATGCGATCGCACTCCTGTCGTGATAAGCTCCGCACGTCCTTGCCCCCGCACGAAAAATACCCCCGCATTTTCAAACAGGGGTGGGTCACAAGGAGGACGTCATGCGCATGATCATGCACGCTCAATTTCCAATTGAGCCATTCAATTCACTGGTCCGTAGCGGACAGATCGGGCCCACAATCCACAAGATCCTCGACGCCATCAAGCCCGAAGCGGCGTGGTTCACCGAGCAGGACGGACATCGCGGCGCCATCTTTGTCCTCCATCTCCACAATGGCGCCGATGTGGCACGGTTCGCTGAACCGCTCTTCCTGGGATTAAACGCCAAGGTCGAATACAGGATTGCCATGGTTGCTGAAGAGTTGGCCGAAGCCGGCCTCGACGCAATCGGAAAAGCCTGGTCGTAAGCCCAGAGCCCGTGCGCGCTCACATCCAACCCCACAGGCAGTCGCTTGATCGATCATTCAAGCGACTGGCGTGGAGCCCCTTCGTTCACGCGTCAACCGCTTCGCGTTTCAGCATCTCCTCGAAGTCCTCAATCGGAACGGGGCGACTGAAGAAAAAGCCCTGATACGCGTGACACCCCATGCTGATCAGCAGATCCAGCTGCTCCTGGTTCTCCACGCCTTCTGCCATGACCGAGATGCCCATCGCCTGGCTCAAGTTCACGATCGCCCGTGCAATTGCCCGGCTGCTCAAGTCCACCAGAATATCCCGCACAAAGGCTCGATCCACCTTCAACTGATCCAGAGGCAGCCGCTTCAAATAGGCCAGGGACGAATAGCCAGTCCCAAAATCATCGACGGAGAAGCTCAATCCATACGACTTCAATCGCGTCATCTTGTCGATCACGACTTCGATGTTGTCCACCAGCATCGACTCGGTAAGCTCCAGCTTCAGGTTGCGGGGATTGGCTCCCGTTCTCTCCAGCACCGACAGCACTGAATCCACAAAATCCGCTTTGCCCATCTGCAGCGCGCTGATGTTGACCGACATGCTGATTCCTGAAGTCTGCCTCGACTCGGCCCATTTCGCGATCTGCGTGCAGGCCGTCTCCAGCACCTGGTCTCCGAGTGGCAGAATCAGCTTCGTCTCCTCGGCAAGCGCGATGAAATCACCAGGGGCAAGCACTCCTCTCGTCGGATGCCTCCAGCGCACCAGCGCCTCGGCCCCAATAATGCGTCCGTCCTCCACCTGTGGCTGGTAGTAAAGCAGAAACTGCTTTTCCCTGATTCCTTCCCGCAGGTCGTCTTCCAGCGCCGCTCGCGCGCTCACGGCGACTTGGAGTTCTGGCGCAAAAAAACGCATGCTGCCGCGTCCCGATGCCTTGGCCTGGTACATGGCGATCTCGGCCTGCTGCACAATCTCGTTGACCGCGTTCGCGCCCCCACTGAAGACAGCGATTCCAATGCTGCCCGAGCTGTTGCTCTCCCGTTCGCCAACCACATAGGGGCGCGAGAGTTCGGCCAGGATCTTTTCGGCGATCGCCTGGGCCTGGGCCGCCGCATTTTTCGAGTTCGCATCCAGATCTTCCAGAAGAACGATGAACTCGTCGCCTCCCAGCCTGCCCACCGTATCGCCTTTGCGCACGCAATTCTCGAGGCGGTGCGCAACCTCGCGCAGCAAAAGATCGCCCGCCTGGTGTCCCAGCACATCATTCAGCGACTTGAAATCATCCAGATCCACGAAAAGCATGGCGCGCTCCCGCAGCGTCCCCTCTGCGGTCCGTGCGCCTCTCTGCACCTGTTCCGTGAGATACCGCCGATTGGCAAGCCCCGTCAGCGTATCGAAGAAGGCCAGGTTCCTGATCTCCTCCTCAGCCGATTTCGCGGCTGAAATATCCCGCATCACGTACATCATGCAGGACTCGCCATCGAGCTCAAAGAGCGTGGCCGACGCCTGGCTCCAGAAAATCTCGCCGTTCTTTCTGCGCATTTGAATCTGCGCGTCGCGGCACTGTCCCTCAGAGCGCAGCCGATCAACCAGCGCCGAGCGGTCCCCGCGATCCACCCACAATCCCACCTCCAAAGAAGTTCGTCCGACAATCTCCTCCCGTTGATGGCCGGTAATCTCAGTGAAAGTCTGGTTGATATCGATGTACTGCCCATCCCGCAGGCGCGTGATTGAGATCCCATCCAGGCTGGTCTGAAATGCGGTGCGATACCGCTCCTCGCTGGCCCGCATCGCGTTGTCCGCTTTCTTCTTTTCCGTGATATCGCGCGCCACTACCACGGCGCCGGCGATCTTCCCCTCTTTGTCGAGAATCGGGCTGAAGTTGTGGCTGCCGATCCAGGACACGTCAAGATCCTTCCGCCAAAGACGGTATTCAACGTTGATGCCCTTTCCCCCTCGCAGCGCCTGCGCCCCGGGCCACATCTCCGCCGGGAGCAATTCCCCTTCCATGGTGAAAAAATCCATTGGGGGAAATTCATCTCGCGATTTCGGGCCCTCCTCGCGATTCTTGTATCGGAAGAAGCGCGCAAAAGCGTCGTTCACGTCGATAAAACGGCCTTCTGTATCAAAGATGGTCACCGCGTCGGACATGCTCGCCAGCGCAGCCTCCAGTTTCGTCTTGGTCTCCCGCAGCGCCTCTTCCTTCTGCATGGCCGCCTTCCCGAATGCCCGGATGCGGCGTAAGTTTCTGCGATACCGTTCGCCCACCACCGCGACAAAGATACCCAACGCGGCAAACAACAGGCCTGAAGCTCTTCTTGAAGGATCAATGCTTCCCGGATTGGTCGCCCAAACGAAAAGCAGGTGATTCGACAGTTGGGCCGAGATCAACGTGGCTAGAAGCCCGTACCAGAAACCGAATTGCAGCGATACGATCATCACCGCTGGAAAATAAGTGATGTAAGGGGGCAGTACGATCCCAAAAGCCTGGACCATGTGCGTGCGGAGAAGATAAGCACCCGTGACCGAGATAGCCGTCGCAGCAAGGCGCAAAAGCACACGGGCGGCCTGTCGGCGGCTTCTCCCAGACATCAGATTGTCCTCCCGGGGCTATCCCCGAGTGCCAAAGCGCGCCAGGGTGGTCTCCGCACAGCTTCTTCACGGGCAACTCTAGAAGCGGCCAATCCCGAAGTCAAGGTCGGTCGGGTAGTACTTTTGGCTTGGGGAATCTCGTAATACATGAAACTCTGCGGCGGAGGGAGCGGGCAACAACGGCACGAAACTCAACCACTAACTTCAGGGGATTCGAGTTATCTCCACCCAACAGAACCTTTACCGCCTTTGCAGTCCGCCGCCGCAATTGCTGTTTACATCCCGGCGTTCTCCCTGCCACACTAGGGGGTGGACACCCAAACAATAGTAATCCTCGACTTCGGATCGCAGTACACCCAACTCATCGCCCGGCGCATCCGAGAGCTCAACGTCTTCTCGGTCGTGCTGCCCTGCACGGTTCCGCTCAGCGACATCCAGGCCCATAATCCCCTCGGCGTAATCCTCTCCGGCGGCCCGTCCTCCGTCTACGACGCCGACGCGCCCGCTGCCGATCCAGACCTCCTCAAGCTCGACGTCCCCGTCCTCGGCATCTGCTACGGACTGCACTTCATCGTTCACCACCTCGGCGGCAAGGTGAAGTCCGCTCCGCTCCGCGAATACGGCCACGCCGAAGTCACCATCGAAGATCCTTCAACGCCCCTGTTCGCATCGCTGCCCCCCACCATTGCGGTGTGGATGAGCCACGGCGACGAAGCCGCCCAGCTTCCGCCCGGCTTCCATCGCACCGCCGTCACCTCGAACGCGCTTGCCGGCATCGCCAATCCTGAAAGCCGCATCTGGGCCGTGCAGTTTCATCCTGAAGTTCACCACACCCCGCTCGGACCCCAGCTCATCAAGAATTTTGTCTTCGGCATCTGCGGCGCCGCCGGCGACTGGACCTCTGCTCACTTCATCCAGACCACCGTCGAATCCATCCGCCAGAAGGTCGGCGCGGGCCACGTCATCTGCGGCCTCTCGGGAGGAGTTGATTCCTCTGTCGCCGCCGTCCTGGTCCACAAAGCCATCGGCTCGCAGCTCACCTGCATCTTCGTCAACAACGGCGTGCTGCGCAAAAACGAGTTTCAAAGCGTGCAGAAGAATCTCCGCGACAAACTCGGCCTCAACATCGTCGCCGTCGACGCCAGCCAGCGCTTCCTCTCCAAACTCGCCGGCGTCACCGAGCCCGAGAAGAAACGCAAAATCATCGGCGCAGAATTCATCGCTGTCTTCGACGACGAAGCCACCCGCATCGCCAAAGAAACCGGCGGAGTCGACTGGCTTGTCCAGGGCACTCTCTATCCCGACGTCATCGAGTCCAGCAGCGTCAAAGGCCCGAGCCAGACCATCAAGAGCCATCACAACGTGGGCGGCCTGCCCGAGCACATGAAGCTCAAGCTCATCGAGCCCCTGCGCGATCTCTTCAAGGATGAAGTCCGCCGCATTGGCCGCGATCTGCAGCATGCCCGACGACGTTCTCGGCCGCCAGCCGTTCCCCGGCCCCGGCCTCGCCGTGCGCATCCTCGGCGAAGTCACGCCCGAGCGCGTTGCTCTGCTCCAGGAAGCCGACGAAATCGTGGTCGCCGAAATCAAGGCCGCCGGCCTCTACAACCAGATCTGGCAAACTTTCGCCGTCCTGCTCCCGGTGATGAGCGTCGGCGTCATGGGCGACCAGCGCACCTACGCCTACACCTGCGCCGTCCGCGCCGTCCACTCTGAAGACGGCATGACCGCCGACTGGACCCCGCTGCCCTACGAAGTCCTCAAGCGCATCTCCAGCCGGATCGTCAACGAAGTCCGCGGCATCAACCGCGTCGTCTACGACATCACCTGCAAGCCCCCGGGCACCATCGAGTGGGAGTAGAGTGAGCCGCTCTTTCTCTACGCCGTCTTCGGCCTCGCCCACCACCCATACAGTGCTGTGCCCACTAGAATCACGCCCATCATCCCGATCCATGTGAGGAATGCCAATTGGCCAACCTGCGCCTCGCGCGCCTCTACCTCGCGCATGTTGCGCCCGGCCAGCACAAACCCGGGCTGCGTGCCGTTGACCCGCATAATGACCGCGGCGATGCGCACGCCGTGATCGCGCCCCAGTGCAGGCTGCCAGCTCACTCTCTCCTGCTCGTGCTGGCGAACGTGTTCAAGAACGCCAGCCGGTAGAGTGGGGGTTTGCCCATTCAGTTCCCCCTGCGAGGCCAGCGGCTGACCCTGGTCGTTGTACACAATCAGAAACGGTGCAAGGCTGCGATCCATGTCAACCAATTTGCCAGTGTTGATCAATGGCTCCTGCCGCAGTCCATCGGTCACGCCATATTGATTGAGACGGGCAGCAAGGTCCTGGGCCATCTGGATTTGGGGGTCATTGGCTCCCTGTCGCAGTACCTGCTGCGGAATTGTGTTGAGCGCCAGCGCCATCCCTATTGAAAGTACAATCAACACGAGCGCGTTGTAGATGAGCGCGGGACGTCCAAAAGTCTCATAGGACATGGCGAAATACTCCTTGAAAAGGGAAGTGATGAGGTCGCGGAAGACCATCGCAACAATTGAGGACCGCGCCACGGTGCCATCCGCAAGCGCGTCCCGAAAGCTTTGCCGCATCGCCTGCGCATAAGCCTCCCGAAAGCGCTTCGGATAAAGTCTCAGCGCCAGTGCATACAAAGCCTCGAGACGCTCCGTTTGCGTCACGAGCGGCCCCCATGCGGAATCAGGCCTATCCGGCGCGCAGAGGTCACAGCAGCGTCAAGTCTCTGCAACTCAAGCGCCAGCACGGACCGGCCCTGCTTGGTCAGCCGGTAATAGCGTCGGCGCTCATCGTCTGAGATCCCCGACTCTTCCACCAATCCATCGCGCATCATGCGGTCTATGGACCCGTACAGGGTGCCCGGCCCCATCTGAATCCCCCCGCCCTCCGGCGAGCGCGCGTCTTTCATGATGATGTAGCCGTGCTTCTCGCCCTCGGCAAGGGAAAGCAGGATCGCGAAAACGGCAGGACTCAGCGGGGCGGCAGGGAGGGTTCCATTCCTCATGAAATGGAATATATATCCATGGCGGATATATCCGCAACAGAAATATTTGAGTTTTCCAGAAAATTACGCTTCAGGATTCAGCGAGGTTTGCGGCCGCAGCAATGCCAGTTCCCTGGCCAGCGTGTCGATCTTCGCCATGAGCTCCTCATGCCGCTTCTCATCCACAGACGGATCAAAACCCTCCACGTAAAACGTTCCGTTTGGCTCAAGATGACACGTCCGCACTTTATGAATGTCTTCGAATCCCTGCTTGTGCACGACGGAGAGAAGCTCCTCGCGCGTGAGAGACTCGCGCTCCAATTCCTTTTCAAGGATGCGCCCGTCCTTGATCAGCACCGAGGGCCGCCCTTCCAAAAGCCGCGTCATGCGCGCCGATCGAAAGAGTACCCGGGCCACCAGCCAGTTGATCGCCAGCAGCCCGAACGCGCCGATCAACCCCCCAGATACTGAATTGTCGTCCCCGATCATTGCGTTCTGCACTGTATTCGACAGCGAAAGCAGCACCACCAGGTCAAACGGATTCAACTGCGCAAGTTCTCGCTTGCCAAACACCCGGAGCAAGATCACCAGGACCAGGTAAACGATGATAGGACGCGCCAGCTTCTCCAGAATGGGAAGCGGCATATGGAACATGCTGTTCATCATGGGCTCAAAGTGCATGAATCCGAGGATAGCCGAGCGGCTATTACTTTTCCAGGCGAAGCACCACGTTCACATCGTGGGTCTGCGGATCGGCCGTCACATCGTACTTCGACCTTACGCCGGCAAGCGATCGCCGCAACACAGGATCCTGCTGCTGCACCCTGCCGATGAAACTCGCAACATAGGTCAGATCGAACGGATCCCCCGGCATCATCTGCCAATTCTTCATGAGAAGAACCCTCATTTGCTCACCCACGTTATCAAACTTGACAAACGCCAGGTGATACACCGGCCCCGGCTTGATCTCGACGTTGTAGTTCACCGTGCCCTGCCCGTCATCGAACCCAGGGTGCGGATCCACCTTGCAGTCCAGATAACCCTTCGACTTGTAGCGCGCGCTGATCATCTCCCACGTCGATCGCACCACCACTCCCTGAGTCATGCCCAGCGGCAGCGACGCGGCCAGCTTGCTCACATCCGCCTGACTCACCAGCGCGTCTGCCGGAAGCGTGATCGTGCCCAGCTTGTAAATCTTGCCCTCTTCAATCGAGACCGTGTACGGAATATCAATCGACGCATCCGTCACCAACGGCTCGCCTGATCGTTCCGCATGGACCTTCGCCGCCGCGTAGCCTTCATCGCTATAAAACGAGCGAATCATCCGCTCCACGTTGTCCCGCGATTGCGCCGTGTCGTACGCAGATCCAGTTACGTGGCGAAGAACCCCGCTCAACTTCGCCTGCATCTCGGGTGAAGCCCCATGCAGATCGACCGCCCCCACCTTCACCGGCGGAGCAAGGATCGAAAAATCCATCGACGTCACCTGGTGCGATCCTGGAACGCCCCCGGGCGTGGCTGTAACTGTCGCGTGCATCCCCTGCGCTGCGAGCATCTGCTCCAGCAGCGCAATCACGCTCTTCAGCAGTGTCCCCTCGGCCGGAACTTTGCCGTGATAGAGCGGAAGCTTTTCATGGATCTTCGCATCCAGCGCGCTGCCCGCCTCGATAGGCAGATTGGAAAGGTGTATCGGATAGAGCTGCGGCGCCACCGAGAGTTGATAAATCAGGTCCACTCCGTCGAACTTGTAAGTGATCCCGTCGAAGACCCCAGAGTCCATGAGCAGCTTGGAATGGTCGTTCATCTCTGCCGCGGTCAGAACCATCCCTTTTTTCAATTCAGCGCCGGCCAGCAACTCCTGGTCAGAGTACTCCGGCGCGCCCTTGAACTGAATGGTCTTGGGAATGAACTTCTGTGCGCCCGCCTGCGCACACCACAAGCCAAGGACCGCCGCCATCAGAAACGCTGAAATTGTCCGCTGCATGGTAGGGCAAGAGTATCAAAGCCCCAGGCCTTTCGGAAGACGCGAGAGCCCCAACGCCGCGCAGCGCGCAAACCAAGGTTTTGAGGCTCCCTGCCTGGAGTAACTTCCAGGCTTCTACTTCTGGGCCGGCTGGTAATTCTGATAACTCGACAAAAACAGGGTATGGCGCACGGAATACCGCGCCGCATAGTTATCGCCATTCGGCACCACTTCAGTCAGCGTGATCGAGTCAACGGGCACCACCACCTGTTTGCCGTCAACCACGATCATCCCGTAGTCGATGCGCATGTCTTCCTGGTGAACAAAATCCGTGGGCTTCAATCCCGCCTGCGTTACCAGCCGCACAATCGCGCCCGTATCCGGATCGATGAAGAACTCGCCCTTGTAACTCACCGTCGTCTTGAATTCCTTCCAATCTGCCGAAGTCTGGAAGTTCGCACCCGTCCCCTCATAACCCATGCGCCCCGTATCTGAGGTAACAGGGAAGCAACAGTAGTTCACGGTGTAATGCGATTTCTTTTTGTCGACAGCAAAGGAAAACACAGCATACTGCTTGCCTTCAACCTTCTCCCAGCGCAGCCAGTTCAG
>CAWBSV010000011.1:0-101238 GCA_963791505.1 uncultured Acidobacteriaceae bacterium | reverse complement strand
CCCATGTGCATCAAGTTAACAAATCTTGAGCTGTAAAAAAACGGGAAGTCCTTCCACAATCTCGGGTTAACCACAACTCTCGATTGGAAGAAGGAACTTCCCATGGACATGGTATCCCGTGCGGGTGCAGGCGATCCAGCAATTGTTTGGCCCGCTCGTGGAGGCCGCGGCCGCGAGCAGCGGAGTGATTCAGCGGAAGCGGACCCTCACCGCTTCGTCGCTGGCCCGGACCTTCGTGCTGGGATTCCTGCGGAAGCCGCGGGCCACTGACGAAGACCTGGCGCCAGATCGCGGCGCTCTGCCAGACGCCCGTGACGCCGCAGGCCATCGAGCAGCGGCACACGCCGCGGCTGGTGGCGTTTCTCGAAACGCTCTTCCGCGGAGCCGCTCAGGTTGTGGTCGGTTCGGACCAGGCTCTGGCGGCGATTCTCGAACGCTTTCCCGCGGTGACCGTGCTCGACAGTTCGACCATCACATTGCCGGACGGCCTGGCGAAAACCTATCCAGGGTGCGGCGGCCGTTGCGGCAGCGGCCGGGCGGCGTTGAAGCTGCAAACCGAACTCGACTTGCGCAGCGGCGCCATGACCCACGTAGAAATGGAGCCGGGCCGCAGCACCGACAACGCGACATGTCCGGCAGCATGCACGGCGCGGTCCGGGATCGTTGCGGATCACCGATCTCGGCTACTTCTGTCTGGGCGGTGTTCGCGGCGATGACCCGCGCCGGCGAGTATTTCCTCTCGCGTTTGCAGTTCGGAACCCACGTGTTCCTGGCCGATGGGGAACATTCGTCGAATTGCTGCCGTGGCTCGCCGCACACAACGGGCCGTTCGTCGATCGCCCGCATCGTGCTCGGAAAATCCGAACGTTTGGCGTGCCGCCTGATCGCCTGGCGAGTTGCCGCAGGAACAGGCCGACCGCCGGCGTCAGAAGCTGCGCGAGAGCCACCGATCGCAAAGGGGGCCACGCACCGAGTTCCGACCGACTGGCGTGGTGCGACTGGACGATCCTGGTGACCAGCGTGTCGGAGTCGCTGCTGACGCCACGGGAGGCCGTCGTGCTGTATCGGGCGCGGTGGCAGGTGGAACTGCTGTTCAAGCGTTGGAAGTCGCGCGGGCTGATCGCCGAGTTGAGCGGATCGACCGAAGTGCGGCAAATGGTGCGTCTCTGGTCGCGTCTGCTCGCCGTGCTGGTGCAGCACTGGCTCGTGGCGGCCAGCGGCGGCGGCAATCCCAGCATGAGTTGGGACAAGGCCTACGAAGCGGTTCGTACCTTCGCCGGACGGCTGCTCGCCGCGTGGGATCGCCCCCTGGACATCGCGGCGTTACTGGCCGACCTCGGCCGCGTCATCGAAAAAACCTGCCGACAAAACCAGCGACCGCGACCCAGCAACAATGATCTCCTCAACGACTGCCAACGATTGGACTACCGCTTAACTTGATGCACATGGGAGGGTCAGGCGAAACAACCCTCCCCCAACCCCTCCCTCCGAGGGAGGGGCGAAGAAAAGAAGCGGCAAGAGGCGGGGCTTCCACCTCGTGCCGCCGCCGATCTCATCCGCAAGCTCGCCCTCGCCGTGCAGGCCGCCCACGATTGCCAGATCGTCCACCGCGATCTGAAGCCGTCGAACATCCTCTTCGATGCGAACAACGAGCCGCGCGTCATCGACTTCGGCCTCGCCAAGAAAGCCGGCGGCGACCTCACCGAACACGAACGCCATCATGGGCACCGCGGCCTACATGGCCTCCGGAGCAGGCCCGCGGCGAGAGCAAATTCGTCGGCCCGCCGGCGGATGTCTGGGCCCTCGGCGTGATCCTCTACGAATGCCTGACCGGCGCCAGGCCGTTCACCGGCTCGCACGATCTGGAGGTCATCCGCAAAGTGGTGGACGATCAGCCGAGCAGCCTCCGCAGCCACGTCGCCACGATTCCCAGGGATTTGGAATTAATCGTCGAGAAATGTTTAGCGAAAGACCCGACGGCCCGCTACGCAACCGCCGCCGCGCTGGCCGAAGATTTGCGGCGCTGGCTGGCTGGCGAGCCGGTGAGCGTGAAAGCCGCCGGCCCCTCGAACGCACCGCGAAGTGGGTGAAGCGGAACAAGCTCGCCGCGGGGATCGTGGCGGCGTCGCTGTTGGCCGCACTGATCATGACGACTCTGCGATCGTGACCTTGGCGTGCCGACGAGCTTGCCGAGGAGAAAACGAAGCAAGCCGAAGAAGACCGGCGAGCCGATGCCAAGACGCTCGACGCGGATGCCGAGGCGGAAAAATCGAACGAAGAAGAATGCCGGCCGCCGATGTGGAAACCGAGATGGGCTCGCCGCGACCTCCGAACCGCCGACGATGGCCAACGAGAGGCAATTCATCCTCTTTTTGAGAAGTACGCGAATTACGACGAGAAAGCGACCGCCGAGCTGCTGGCCATCCTCGACGCCAGGCTTCCCGGCAGCGCCAGCGAGGATGAAGGAAAAGCTGGCTAGGCAGCAGACCAATGCTGCCGTGGCCCTCTATCGGATCAACCACACCGAGAAAGTCTGGCCGCTGCTGATGCATCAGCCCGACCCGCGATTGCGGAGCTACATCATCCATCGGCTCGCCCCGCTCGGCGCAGACCCTAAGTAATCGTCGCACGGCTTGACAACGAGCCGGAGGTTTCGATCCGCCGGGCGTTGATCCTGAGTCTCGGCGAGTTCGACGAAAAGCGATTCACTCGATCAACGCATACTTGCTGCCGAAGTTGCAGCAGATCTATCGCAATGATCCCGATGCGGGCCTGCACGCCGCCGCGGAATGGCTCTTGCGCACCTGGAAGCAGGAGCCGTGGCTGAAGCAGATGAACGACGAATGGACACAAAAGGCGAGCGGGGGGCGTCAGCCCCCCGGTTCTACATCTTCGCAAAAAAAGAACCTTGGGGCTGACGCCCCCCGCTCGCCAAGCTGGCACGTCAACGGCCAGGGCCAAACCATGATCCTCATCCCCGGCCCGGTGGAGTTCCTGATGGGCATGCCGGAGAGCGAGCCGGACGCAGAACTACGGTGAAAAGCAGCATTCGATAAAGATTGGCCGGAGTTTTGCCATTGCGGCCAAGCCGGTGACGCTGGCGGAATATCGCCGGTTCCGGGCGGAGCACGACAAGCCGGAGAAAGAGGAGAGTGATCGGAAGCCGCAGAATGCCGATGTGCCGGTGACACGCGTCTCATGGTACGATGCGATGGCGTATTGCAACTGGCTGCAGCGAGCGCGAAGGGATTCCCGGGGATCAATGGTGCTACGACACGCTGCCGCTTGGAATAATGCGGATGAAGCCGAAATATTTGAGTTTGGCGGGTTATCGTTTGCCGACGGAGGCGGAGTGGGAGTATGCGGCGCGGGCCGGATCGCGAGACCAGCCGCTATTTCGGCGAGACGGAGGAGTTGCTGCCGAAGTATGCCTGGTATGAGAGGAACTCTTCTCAGAAAGCCCAGCCCGTGGGCCTGCTGAAGCCGAACGATTTCGGCTGCTTCGACGCCCTCGGCAATGTGTGGCAATGGAACCAGAGTATTTTTCGAAAGAAGCCACGGGGCGAAGATGCGGAGGACGAACTCGTGGTCAAAAGTGCAGATCATCGTGCGTTGCGCGGCGGCACGTTCTACTATGTCGCGTCGGTCTGCCGTTCGTCGGTCCGCAACGACGACGAGCCCGCTGACCGGAACATGGGCAGGGGTTTTCGCCCTGCGAGGACTTTGACTCCTTAGCGGCGGGAAAAGAGTCTCTCGCCGGGCGAAGTCGCTCCGCTGCCGAAAAGCGGGCCGTGATTTCCACCGCAGATACTTTCTGCCAGTGGATTGGCCGGGTAAGATGGCCTCGTGTTCCGCATGAGGGTCTTATGTCAATCCAATTCACAGCCGAGTACCGCAATGGTGGCGCGTTATCCGGCGGAAGCCACTGGGTCTGCGCGAAGGCGAAACCGTCGAACTCGCTCTGACGCAAGCCGAGCCGGCCCGCGACGAAGTTCTTGCACGAATGCAGAGTCGAAAAGCCTGGACGAGCTTTTCGCCATCGCTGACGCATTGCCGACCGACAACTACGATGTGCGAGCGGCATTAAATGCCAACCGACTATCGACAGGTGAGCGCCCGCTGTTTTCGGACGCGACGCTGCGAGGCGAATCGTGAGCGTCGCGGTCGTTCTGGATGCCGGCCCGCTCGGGCTGCTATCGAATCCGAATCAGTTGGCGGCCGCGGTGGCCTGCCGGGCGTGGGCCAAGCACTGAAGGCCGCCGGGCGGCGGATCGTCGTTCCGGAAATTGCCGATTTCGAAGTCCGCCGCGAACTGATCCGCGCCTCGACGGCTGCGCGGCCTGGCAATGCTCGACGCCCTGGCGCGGCGTACGAGTATCTGCCGCTGGCGACTCCTGCCATGCGGCGAGCCGCCGAATATTGGGCTCAGGCCCGCAACGCCGGAATGCCGACCGCGCACCTCAATCGCTGGACGCCGATGTCATCCTCGCAGGGCAAGCCGAGGGGCTGAACGTCCCTTTCATTGTCGCCACCGATAACGTCGCACATCTCGCCAGGTTTGTGCCAGCGGATCTCTGGTCGAACATCGTGCCATGAATTCCTTGACTTTCGCAATAGTGTACTGTAATATACTAAATGAAGAGAGCCGTAGTCCGCTCGAATCTCGGCTTCACGATTCATGCCACGCCAAAATGGGTGTGTGAGACAGTGAGACAATGAGACGACCCTGACAAAATGTCCGCTTTTGGCCGTCGCCTCGCAGCGTTGCCAAGCCATACAAAGAACCCCACCCGCCGGGAGCATTGCCATGAACCGCTGGATCACCGCCTTGGGTTTCCTCGCCGCGTGGCAGTTCCCCGCCGCGGCGCCGCCGCCGCTGGCGAAGGGCGTGTCGAGCCACGGCGCGGCGGCCTGCGACGGCTACGTTCTACGTTTACGGCGGCCACTCCGGCGAACGCCACACCTACGATTCCACCACCGCACTCGGCACCTTCCAGCGACTCAAGCTCGACGGCGGCACCGCCTGGGAAGCCCCTCCCCGGCGGCGCCCGGTTTGCAGGGCCTCGCACTCGTCGCCCACAAGGGCAGCCTCGTCCGCGTCGGCGGCATGACGCCGAAGAACGCCCCCGGCGAGGATGCGATTCTGATCTCGACGGCCGAGTGCTCGCGCTACGATGTCGCCGCGAAAGCCTGGGCGAAGCTGCCGGAGATGCCGGCGCCGCGTTCCTCCGACGACGCCTGGGTGATCGGCGACAACCTCTACGTGATTGGCGGCTGGGCGATGAACGGCAAGGAGAAATCAATCTGGCACGACACGGCCCTGATGCTCGACCTCGCCGCGAAGGCCCCGGAGTGGAAGAGCATCCCGCAGCCGTTCCAGCGGCGGGCTCTGGCCTGTGCCGGCCTCGATGGCAAGCTCTACGCGATCGGCGGCCTCGATGCCGAAGGAAAGACGCAGCAGAAGGTGGAGATTTATGACACCGCGACCGGCAAAGTGGGCGAGCGGGCCGGACCTTCCCGGCAGCGGCTCCGGCTTCTCCCCCGCCGCCACGGCGATGGCCGGCAAGCTCATCGTCAGCACGAATCGACGGCAGTTTGCTTGTCTTCGCCAAAGACGGCAAAGCCTGGGAATCGATCGGCAAAACGGAGTCGGCCCGCATGGTCCACCGCATCGTGCCGGATCGCGGGAACCTGCTGCTCATTGGCGGAGCCGGCCGCGGCGGCAACCTCGCCGAGATCGAAGTGATCAGCGTGAAGTGATCGTCACGGAGCGGTCACGTTCGCGGCCAGTGCGGCGAGGTCCGCGCCGCGGAGACGCGCCTTCGATGAGGTCGGGCAGTCGGCTCGGCGTGCAGGCGAAGCAGGGGATGCCGAGCGCGGCGAGCTTGCGGGCCAGGCTCTCGTCGTAGCTCGGCACGCCGGTGTCCGAGAGCGCCAGCAGGCAGATGGCCCGCACGCCCGACGCGGCCATCTCGCCGAGGCGGCGCACGAGCTGGGCCTGGTTGCCGCCCTCGAAGAGATCGGTGATCAGGATGAACAGCGTCCGCTTCGGGTTCCTCGATGAACTGCTCGCAGTAGCCGACCGACTTGTTGATGTCGGTGCCGCCGCCGAGCTGGACGCCGAAGAGCATGTCCACCGGGTCGTTGCCGCATTTCTCGGTGAGGTCGACCACCTCGGTGTCGAAGGCGACGACGTGCGTCTCCAGCGCCGGCAGGCTGGCGAAGATCGAGCCGCAGACGGCCGCCGTAGACCACCGAGTCGGCCATCGAGCCGCTCTGGTCCATGTCAGACGATGACGGTCCACTTGTTGCGACGCTGCGGCGCGCGAATAGAAGTAGACCCGCTCGGGGATGATGGTGCCGCAGCTCGGGGTTGTAGTTCTTGAGGTTGCGGCCGATCGTCCACTTCCAGTCGATGGCGCTGGCGTTGGGCAGCGGCGAATGCTCCTTGCGGTCGAGCGCCGCCAGCACCGCCTGCCGGATTTTCTGCTCGAGCTGCTTCTTGATCTCCTCGACCACGGCGCGGACCACCATGCGCGCCGTCTCCTTGGTCCGTTCGGGGATCTTGCCGCTTGAGCGACATCAGCGTGCCGACGAGCTGAATGTTCGGCTGCACGCTGCTCCAGCATCTCGGGCTCGAAGAGCAGCTGCTTCAGTCCGCGTCGTTCGATGGCGTCCTGCTGGATGACCGCGACGACGTCCTCCTTGAAATAGTTGCGGATGTCGCCCAGCCATTTGGCCAGCCGCGGCGACGAGCCGCCGAGCCCGGCCTGACGCTGCGGCTGAGTCGCCGCATCGCCCTCCGGTTTCGTCGTAGATGGCGGCGAGGGCGTCGTCCATTTCGGCGTCGCCGGCGGAGAGGCGACAGCCGCCCATGCCGCCGAGCGGATCCTGGGAATCCTTGCCGAGGATCAGCCGCCAGCGGCGTAGTTGTTCGGGATCTGAAGGTGGTTGGCCATGGTTAGAGATCGTCGAAATTGAACTCGTTCAGATCCTTGAGCGTCTTCTCTTCCTGTTCGGTCAGCGGCTGCTCGATCAGCCTCGCTGGCGTGCTCGCCGTGGACGCCCCAGAATTCGCCGAGGTTCTCGCAGATCTGCCGTTTCTCTGCGGGCTGAAGCCGCCGAAGGCCCGGCGGAGGAAGACCAGGGCCCGCTTGAACTGATCGTCGTCCAGCGATTGCGATGTAGCCGGCCAGTTCGCTCCCAGAGCGGCTGCCGGGCCAGCAGGGCGTAGCGATTGCGCTTGGCGAGCCCTTCGAACCAGCCGGCCCCGAGATCGGCCGGAATGCCGGGCGACAGCCGCCGCGAGACTTCGCGGGCCAGGTCTTCGTTGGCGATCAGGCCGCGTTCCAGCAGGGTGGCGCAGGCGTAGCCCGAGAGCAGCGGGTTGCGGTCGTCGGCGTCGGCGAGCCGCTGGAGCTGCTCGATCCAGAGCTGCTCTTCGACGCGGTCGTGATGCTCCAGGCTGACGCGGTTGAGTTCCTCGATCGACACCAGCAATCTCTTGGGCGGCGGCGTTGTCGCAGTTGGCCGCGGCGTGCAGGGCCGAGCGCACCCTGAACGAACAGCTCCTCCATCAGCGGCAGCAGCGGCTGCGGATCGAACTTGCGGACGTCGCCGTAGCGCACGACCTGGCTCAGCTGAACGCGGCATGGGCGATGGCCTTCGAACTCGGAGCTGACGGCGGCCAGTTCCTGCAGCGGCGGCGGGCGAGGTCCATCGACTTCATCAGGCCGCACTGGCAGGCGTCGCGCACCAGGTCGGCCGCCGTCGGCGATGCGTTGTGCAGGCTTCGAGCATGCGTCTTGAACTTGAACGCGGCCGCCAGTTCGACCGTCTCGCCCAGCAGCACGGCCTCGACCAGCGCGATCTCGCTCTCCGGGCTCCACTGCAGACAGCCACTTCTCCGCCCAGGTCGCCGACTGCTGCCGCGAGCCACCGGCGTGGCGAAGCCGATGTCCGAGCACGCGCAGGCGATGGAAGAACGACGAGCGGTTCAGGTCGAGAAACGCCGCCTCCTCGGTCTTGGCGCTGGCGGTTCTCGCGCAGGTCGAGCGTCAGCTCCTGCTTGACGGTCGTCTTGTATTTCTCCAGCTTCAGCCGCTTCAGTCTCGCGGTCGAAGTCGGCCTGGATCGACGTCTGGCTGACGCCCTTGGGCAGTTCGCCGATCGCCGTGCCGACGTCGACGTGCGACAGCGCTTCGCTGACGGTGACAGTTCGCCGTGGCCGATCAGCGTCACGGCGGCGTCGCGCAGGTCGCGAGCGTCGGCGCCAAGCCGTCGTTCAGCGCGGACAGCGTTCGGGCCAGGCGGACGCCTTCGATCACCTCGGCCGTGGAGCGATGCGTGCCGTCCTCGCGCAAGTGGCGGGCGACCAGCGAGAGATATGCAGCGGCAGCTCGTGCAAGTCGCCTCGCCTGCGAGCGTCTCCCAGAGCAGCTCGAAATAGGCCGGGGCGTGATTGCCGGCGCCGTAGCCCGACTGCGACGACAGCCTGAAATACGAATAGGGCATCAGCGTGAGCTTGCTCGACCGGCGCCGCAGCGAGGCCAGTTCGTCGTCGGTCATCGCCGGGAAGTCGCCGCTCAGCACCGGGGCGTGAAAGGCGCCGACGACGGCGACGATCTGCTCCGGCTTGACGCCCTCGGCGATGACCTCCTCGATCCGCCGGCGCATGTACGCTTCGCGGACCAGGTTCTCGGCACGCCAGACGCGGCGGATCTTCCTCGTCGCGCAGCGCCTGGCCCAGTTCGAACGCGGCCAGCCGGTAGCTGTCGTCCGCGAGATTGTGCTCGAAGCGGCGTTCCCAGTAGGTGTCGTAGTCCGGCTTCGCCGCTGCGCTCGGCGATTTGCTCGTAGATCGACTCGGCTGCGCTCGGGCCGCCAAGCGTTCTGCGGCGGCTCGGCGTCTCCTCCGGCGTCTGCTCTGCTTGCTTCGCGGCTCGCTCTCGCGGCTTCGTCGCGAGCCGATTGCGCCGCTTCGCTTCGAGATCCTGCAGGCCGAGAAAAATGTCGGACGGCAGATCGATGAACTCGACCCGGGCGTCGTTCTCGTTGCGCCCACAGCATCGCCTGGTACTCGGGGCTGTAGCGGGCGAGCGGATAGACCAGCGTGCGCACCGGGACGCGATCGGTGTAGGCCAGAATGGCGATCGGCGGCTTGGTCGCCTTCTTCGTCGATGTGCGGGATCAGCTCGCTCGGCGTCGTCGAGCCCTTCGATCAGGCACGACCTCTGGGCGCGACCGTCGATCGAGATAGCGGCGGCAGTGCCAGGCTCCGTGCGGGCGACGAGATGCCGCACGCCGAAACACGTGGATGCTGCCATGGTCGCTGCTCACGTACGTTATGCTCCGAGCAGGCCGTGAACAGCGGCCGCCACTCGGCGCCGCGCTTCTTCAGCGACGTTCGTCAGGTACTCCTGCCAGACGATCTTGTCCTTCTCCTCATCCTTGACGACCGCGCCTTGCAGCCCGGCGGCGAGGTCGTGGGCGGTCACTTCGCCCGCTGCCGAAGTTGCCGGCCAGGGCCATGCCGTTGGCCAGCACCGAGATCGCCTCGGCCGTCGAGAGCACGCCGGAGGGGACTTTGAGCTTGTTCTTGCCGTCGAGCGTCTGGCCCGGTGCGCAGCTCGCGGAAGATGGTGACGACCTGCTCGATCGCGTCGTCGGCCGGCACGCTCGGCCTGCAGTTCGAGGTTGACCGCCAGTTCGCGGACGCGCTTGCGGACGATGTCGATCTCGGTTTCGAGCGTCGGCGGCGTCGGCAGCACGACCATGTTGAAGCGGCGCTTGAGGGCGGCCGACATGTCGTTGACGCCGCGGTCGCGCGTGTTGGCCGTGGCGATGACCGAGAAGCCCTTGTCGGCCGGCACCTCGGTCGCCAGCTCCGGCACCGAGATGCGCTTTTCGGACAGCAGCGAGATCAGCGCGTCCTGCACTTCGGCGGCACAGCGGGTGATTTCCTCGAAGCGGGCGAGCGTGCCCGATTCCATCGCGCGGAAGATCGGGCTCTTGATCAGCGCCTCGTGGCTCGGGCCGCGGGCGATCAGCATCGCGTAGTTCCACGTGTAGCGAATCTGCTCCTCGGTCGTGCCGGCCGTGCCCTGCACGACCTTGGTCGAATCGCCGTTGATGGCCGCGGCGAGATGCTCGGAGAGCCAGGACTTGGCGGTGCCCGGCTCGCCGAGCAGCAGCAGGGCGCGATCGGTGACGAGCGTGGAGATGGCGATCTCGACGAGCCGCTGGTGGCCGATGTACTTGGGCGTGATCTCCAGCTAGCCGGCCTTGCCGCCGCAGATGTAGGTGAGCACGGCCCGCGCCGACATCTTCCAGCCGGGCGGCCGATCGTACTTGTCCTCCTTGATGAGCTGCGTCGATTTCCTCGGCGTAGAGCACCTCGGCCGGGGCACGCGAGGATCGCTTCCGCGTGCGGCTTGCCGCGGTCGATCTTCTTCTGGCCATGAGTGTATGCTCGCCATGGGGTGACGGTCGAGTGCTGCTCTCGTGAGCTTCTGGATTAATGGATCAGAGGCGTCCGCCATCGTTATCGCGCAATTCGGCAGTAGTGCTTCGATCCTCGGGATCGCCCTTCGGCAAATCTGGGAATAGCCGAACAGTAATAATCCACGTGGTCCGCACTTTAGTGGTACTCCGTTGAGTGCCGTCACGAAGAAGCATCGGTCGCGGCAGGATGGCCGAGGCGCAGGATGCCCGAGACGATTTTCGAGGCATATCGGATTCCTCGATTTTCTTCAGAGCAGCATCGAACTCGCCTTTCGCAAAAGCCATCGCATTCGCATGGCCCGGCCGCGCGAAGAGTGAACGAGGCTGATTCCTTCGCGTTCACGGCGAGATCGAGCCAGCGCGGATCGAAGGGCCGCTTCCCGGCATTCGCTTTTCATCGCGATACCAGAAATAGAACGTATCCTCCGCCCCCACGCACGGGCTTCGGCTTTTCGATTCTTCGCGAATATCTTCTCGTCAGGCTTCATCGCGAAATACGGCGAGAACATTTCATAAACCCGCTCAGGCGGAAGCGACGCATTCGCGGCATCGACGGCATTGGCCCGATTCACCATTCACTCAGAATGCGATTCGGCCAGTTTCTTCTGCACGCCCGCCGAGGCGGCAGACATTTTTTTGATCAGCGATTCGACGAAGTCACTGCCGGAGGGGGTATCGCCTTTGGGTTTGCCGCAATTCGTCGCGGGCTCGAAAAGCCGCAGGAGAAATGCATCAGTTTTCGCATCCATGTTCGGCAGCGCCTATTGAGCATGCGGAGCGGGCGACTACCTTTTGCCCACGGTTCTCTTTTCTTTGTCTTCGGCAGTTGACGCCACTTCGCGTTCGACGTCGGCGATGATGTGCGGCGACCACTTTCGGCTTCGACTGTTCGCGGATCGCCGCCGCCGCCGGTCCGAGATCTTTCCCCGCCATTGCCTTCTCTAGGGCCGTTGTCGCGTCGTATCATCGATCTTCGCCAGGGCCATCGTACGCCGCGGCGCGGACTCCTGCGCTTTCGCTTTGGCCTGTTCGAGCAGATACGGCAGGTCTTCCGGCGATGCCCAGGCACTCGATCGCCGCGACCTTGACTTCCTTCGAGCCGCTCTCGAGTGCCTGCTTGACCAGCTCGCGCGTGCCGCCGGGATCGAGCTGGTGCATCAGCTGCAGCCGCCGCGGATGGCCCGCCCGGCCCTTCGGATCGAACTTCGTCCGCAGCTCGGGCAGGATCGCCTTGCCGTAGAGCGGCAGGACCTTCTCGGCGATCAGATCGGCGATTTCGCCGTAGACGTCGTCGATCGCCTCCAGCGACGGCTTGACCAGCCGCAGATCGCGGAAAGCCCCGCGCTCGCAGGCATCGCGAATCAATTCCAGCCGGCCCGAGCCGGTGGTCGTCAGCGCTTCGAGCAGCGGCTTGAGCACGCGGGCGCTGGTCTGCGTCGCGTCGGACGCCCAGGTCGGTCGTCTCGATCGGCTCGAGCGTCGCCGGCCGCGCCGGTCTCACCCTGCGTGTAGAGGATCGCGTTGACCAGCGTCGTGAGATCGAGCAGCGCCTGGGCGGAGGTCTTGTTCGTTGCCATCGACGACGCGCCTTGACCGCCTCGGCGACCTTGCGAAGACGGGGGCCTTGGCGCCGGCCTGTTCCAGCGGCGGCATGAGCTTCTTGAGGCGGAAATCTCCCGGCGCGACGACGCTGCCGGCGATCGCCAGCCGGCGCATCTCGTCGTAGACCTGGTCGAGACGGCGATGCTCATAGCGACTGAATCCTCATCGACGTAAGCGCATCTACAGCGTCAGCCGGACGATCGCGGTCGCGCGTCACGATGCTCAGCGGCTTGATCTGCAATTTGCGCGTGTCGAGATCGTGGCGGAACCGGGCGATCAGCGTCTGGTCCGTCGAAAGCTGTCCTTCGGCAGCAGCGACAGCAGATGGCAGCTCGCGCGGCTCCTCGGTCATGCCGGCGTCGGTCATGGCCAGGCGTTCGCCGTTGCGCATCCTCGGCGACCACGACGTCTCCCGACCTGCGCCGATGCCGCTTGAAATTCAGCGCATAGATCGGCTGCTTGTCGGCCAGCGGGCCCTTGAGATGCGTCTTCACTTCCTTGACGACGGCGGCGAAATCGGCCTGGCCGTGGCTGCGAATCTTCTCGAGATCGCTGCGGCTCCAGCGGCCGGGGCACCATGCCTTCCCAGCGGATGCGCGGATTGACGTCGCCGGGATAAACGCACAGCTCCTTCACCTGGGCCACCTGAAAGAAGCTGTCGTCGCTCTTGATGTACTTGGCCGCCTTGTACGGCCGAAAGTTCTGCGTGATGCGGATCCGGCCGTTGCCGAGCGTCATCCAGATGCCGGTATCGACGTATTCCTGCCGGGCGACGTCGTCGTGCGAGTTGAAGGCCAGCTGCACCAGTTCGCGTCGGTCTTCGACCAGCCCGGCGTCCTTGAGTTCGCGCAGCTGCCAGGCGTGCCCGAGCCAGGCGGCGATGCTCGAATCGGTCTCCGGGCTTGAGTTCCGGGTCGTCGAGCCGCGTTGCAGGTAAGCCCGGCCCTGCTTGACGAGCGCGTGCAGCCGGCTGAGCTGGTCGAGCGCTTCGCTGTAGATCTGCTCGCGCTGGCCGGCGGACCGCTCGGCGAACTTGCCGTCGTCGCCGGCGAAGAGCTTGCGTGTAGTTGTGCAGGGCCGCCTGAGCGCCGGGCAGATAGGCGTTGCCGAGTTGCTTGGCCTGCTCTTCCATCTCGCCGGCCAGCTTGGCGTTCATGTTGCCGATGCCGAGCGCGGACGAGATCGTGCGTCAGCCGTTCGAGCACGTCGATGCCGTCGAGCTGGGCCTTGATCTTCTTGGCCAGTGCCGCCTTGTTGACCTGCTTGCGGCTTGTCGGCATCGGCCTTCTTTCTTCTCGACGCGGTCCTGCAGCTTCTCGCGCTTGGCCTGCAGATCTTCGGGCACGGCGGCCGGCGTGAACTTCTTTCCTCTGGGCGTAGGCGTACATCAGGCCGAGGCAGTGCTTGCAGGGAAACTGCCGGCTCGGACAACGTGCAGCGGTGCGTCGGCTTGTCGGGCCGGGCGAAATCGCAGGAGCAGCGGTACGGCTCCTTGCCGCTTCCCTGGCATTCGCCGAAGAGGATCGTTTCGTCCTCGGAGATGTGCAGCGTGGTGAACTTGTTCTTGAGCACGAGGCCGCGGCCGTTCTTGGCCGCCTCCGCATTCGGGGCCGCCGAGTCCACGTAGGCTTCGTCGATGGAGATCATCCCTCACTCCGGGCGTCGAGCCGCGATATTGCGTTCACGAAAAGAGTATGACCTCGGAACATTGCGGCGATGCTCGCCGAATCCGAAGTTGCGGCGAAGAAGCTCACGAGCCGTTCAATATGCTATCATCCCCCGATTTTCCCTTTCCCTTTTTGCGAGATTCCCATGCGATCTGTTGCGATGCTGCTCCTCTGCGTCACGGTCAATTTCACCGCGGCCCAGGACAAGAAGCCCGAAGCGAAGAAGGGCCGCCGAAGGAAGCGCCCGTCGTCGAGCCGCTCAAGGGCGAAGTCGGAGACCATCAAGCTCTTCAACGGCAAGAACCCTCGACGGCTGGGAAGGCTACGACGATCTCTGGTCGGTCAAGGACGGCGTCATCGTCGGCAAGAACGCCGAAGCCGCTGAAGTTCAGCACCTATCTGTTGACCAAGGACAAGTACACCGATTTCCGCCTGATTTTCGCGGCCAAGCTGGTCGAATCGGAAATGCACTCCGGCGTCGCCTTCTGGGGCGGCGTCAAGCCGGACGTCAGCAAAGACCCCGAGAAGGATCGCACGAAGTACACCTACGCCGGCCACCTGGTGATGTTCCCCTCCGGCTGGGGCATGTACGATCTTTTCGGCCGCAACGGCCTGACCCGGTCGATGGCGGCGCCGGCCAAGAAAGTCGGCAAGCAGCACGACTGGAACGACATGGAGATCCTCGCCCAGGGGAACCGCGTTCGCGTGGCGCGTCAACGGCACGGGCGGTCGTCGACTGGCGCGATCCGGAGCCCGAACTCGTATCAAGGAAGGCCCCATCGGCCTGCAGCTGCATTCGAACAATGTGCCGCAGGAGATTCACTTCAAGGGCCTGGTGCTGACAACGTTCCCGAAAGAAGACAAGCTGATGACCGTGAAGTAATTTCACTGCTGCGGCGGGTTCACTTCGCGGATGACGGCGCCGAACTCGTCGCTGAGGATCAGCAGCGAATACTTCTCCGGCGCGCGACCGCTCCGGCGTGCTGACGCTGGCATAGTCGAAGCGGCCGCGGAGGTCCGTGTAGCCGTCCTTGTGGAACTTCACCTGGCCGTCCTGCGTGCGGACGTACGCCTTCACGTAGACCTTCGCCAGGGCTTTGCCGGTCGTCGAGTTCGTCACCTTCAACTGGCCGTAGGCGTCCGTCACTTTCACGTCCATCGCGTTCGCATAGTATGGCAGCGAATGCGTCTTCCCGGCGGCGACGATTTCCACGAGCACATTCTTCTTCAATAAATCCTCCGGCAGCGGCACGCTGAACTTCGCCTGGCCGGCCGGGAGCTTGATCTCCTTCGTGAGGTTCGGCTTGATCAGCGCGAACTGGCTGCCGGTCTGCTGCACGAACGGATTGCGGCTGAAGAGAAGCTCGACATCCATCAGATAATAATTCACCGTTACCGCTTCGAGATTCTGCCAATTCAGATTGATGGCCTTGTTATCGAGCGTGAAGTCGAAGCTCGGCTGCTTCGCCGCTTCCTCGGTCTGCCGGGCGAGGCGGTTCTCGGCGTCGGTCGCCTTGGTCGGCTTGCCGTCGATTTCATCGCATTGGGCGAGCACCGATTGGAACGCGATCCGCCAGCGATCGACCGGCTCGGCCGCGTGCTTCGCGGCGATCGTGCGGGCCCGCTTCGGATCATCCTCGGACATCGCCAGATACGCGGCACAATAATCGTACTGCAATTTCACCGGCACTTTATCGACATTGACAGTGGCAAATAATAGCAATCGATTCCTCGACGCGATCCTGCAATAATAAATAATAGACGACCGCGAGCTTGTCGTCGTCATTCAGAGGCATTGCGGTAGCTGAGCATCTTGAGGAAATGATGATACTGCTCCAGGAACCGGCCATTGACGATCTGCCGCCGCTGGCCGAGCGAGTGAGCCCGGGCGTTCACCAGCGGCTTGTATTCCAGGTGCTCGTAAGCGTGCCGCGTCACCGGATCGTAGTTCACGAGCGGACTTGCGAGCGGGCCGCCGCATTCGTTGGCGATCTGATCGGCATATTGCAGGTATTCGCGGATCGCCGGCACGTCGGCGTGCAATAATGAATAACTCCACAATGTCGATTGATAGATATGGCGGTTTTGCAACAGCGTCAGAATTGTTTTGAAGAACGCCGCGTCCTTCATCCGCCAGGCGATTTTGTCGAGGTCCAGGGCGCTGGCATTCTCGCGGTCCAGGAAGGCGATCACCTGCTCGTTCGTGCCGTTCTGGCAGACGTAATCCCACGATTCGGTGTCGAGCTTCGTCGGCTTATCCACCACGTTGAATGTGAACGGTGCCGCGGCGGCGACGAGCGTTTCGTTCTTCGCCACCTGCACCGGGAAGTGGGCGAAGCGTGCCGGCCCGCGGGAAGTAGAAGCTGTAATCGATGGTCTGCGTGCGGTAGGGCTCGAGATCGAGCATGATGGTGGTTGCAATTCGCGGTCCATATCCTCATCACTAACGGTGATATTTTCATCGTGCGCAATGCGGTCGAGGAGGATCATGGTCTTGACTTCGGCCACGGCACTGTCGCGTTGGGCGGCACGCAGGCGGCCAAAGTCGAGCTTGCGCATTTGCTCGGTTTCCATGCCCTGTGCGGCCAAAGCGCGGAGTCCGCGTTCGAGGCGAGCGTCGATCTGTTCCTGAACCAGGGATTCGGGCACCGGGAAGGGATATTTCTCAAGCAGCGCGGCAAACAAACGGTCTTTGGTCTCGCCCTCGACACTGCGGCGCTTGCGGCTGGCCAGGTGCTCGCGAACCCGGCCTTCGAGATCGGCCAGGCTTTCATAGGCACCCAGCTCTTTGGCAAAGTCATCGTCCAAGACGGGTAAAGTGCGCTTTTTGATGGCTTTGACTTCGACATCGTAGGCTACGGTTTTGCCGGCGAGCTTGGATTCGGCGTAGTCGGCGGGGTAGATGACCTCGGCTTTGAGCTCCTGACCGGGTTTGGCGCCGCGCAGGGCCGTGGAAAAGGCTTCCACGGTATCTTTGCCGCCGATTTCGACGAGGGTATCTTCGCCGGCAATGGGGGCCGTCGCTGAATCGCCTTCTTGCGTCTCTTGAATTTGGCCTTTGTACGTGATTTGGGCCCAGTCGCCGTCTTTCAGGGGGCGCTCTTCTTCGACGGGCTCAATGGTGGCGCGGGAGTCGCGAAGCTGATCCAACTCGTGCTGGAACTCTTCCTCGGTGATCTCGACGGAGGGCTTATCGACAGTGACGCTCTGGTAGCCGTCGATGGAAAACACCGGCACAAACTCAAAGACAGCCTTTACATGGAGCGGGGCGCCGTCTTCGATGGTGAGCTCGGTCACTTGAGGCTGGCCGACGGGGCGAACACCCAGATCCGCGACTGCCTTGTTGAAACGCTCGGGCAGCAGACCGTCGATGACGTCTTTGCGAATCTCGTTGGCGAACTTGCGCTTGATAACGGTCTCGGGAACTTTACCGGCGCGGAAGCCGGGGATTTTTGCATATTTGCGGTAGTTTCCTGCCACTGTCCGGTAGGCCTTGCTGACTTCGTCAGCCGGGATATCGAGAACCAGCTCGCGGGTGCAATCGGGATTGAGAACGGGGCCATGCTGGTGGCCGTGCTCATGATTGTGTCCCTCATGGCTGTGGCCGTCGTGGTCGTGAGTGTGTTCGGGGGTTTCTTGCGCGGCTTCATTGGGCGCAGAGGGATTCTTTTCGAGGGTGTCGGTGGAACTCAATGTTCTGCCTTCCGGGCGCATCTTCCGCGCCGCACAACTGCTGTTGGGGCTGCCACTCCGGTTCGACTGCAACCTCGGAAACGATCCGAGCCGGATTGCATAGTTTCAACTTCAAACTCAGGCCTGCTGCCTGCGGTTGAAACCGCGGACAGACAAGGCTCCGTGTGGCCGGGGATATGCCTCATCTCATGGTAAGAGGGAATGCTCTAAAGGGTCAAACCGGGTGGGGCAAAATGCCTGTGGAAGGTCTACTCCGCAATACGTTACGGCGAGCGCGTTACTGCTCGGTAACCTCAGGCTTGCGGACGTAGGGAAGGAACCTGGGATGGGCGGCGCCGCACTGGGCGTAGTGGGTGCGCGCCTCGTTGAGGCTGAGCTGGCCGTTTACCGTGAGCCGTACGTCGGCCGCGTCATCGTCTTCCTGGCCGTCGTCTTCCCACCAGCAAACGGGGCATAAGCCATTGGCGGCGGCCGTCTCCAAGGTCTTATATCCACAGCATGGACAGCGATAGCGATGTTCCACAGCTTCCCCTACCCGGATAGACGGCCACCGCAGCCTGCAAGTTTACGGTTACGAAAGTTCAGTAAACATCCGGTTTCACTGCAATCTGTCAGAAGCGGAAGACCAATCCAGTATTAAACCGGGCGTGCGTGCCCGAGCCGGGGGACTGGGTTGGCGCATTCAAGTAGTCAACCCCAACCCGCCAGGAAAAAAACGGGGCGAAGCGGACGTCGGCGCCTCCGGCAACGGCAACGGCGAGGGCAGTGCCGGAGATGGGAGCGCCACTGCTGTTGGAGGAGTGCTCCCCGCCGGCGAGCGCGTGAACGAAGACTTTGATCCCAGCAGCTCCGAGCGTGACGCGCGGGCCGCCGAGAAAAGTGGTGGTTCTGGGGATGGATGAGTTTGCTCCGATGCCGTAATGGGACAAGTCGCCTTCGATTCCGAAAAAGGGCTTCAATTTCACCTGCATTGCGCCGGTCCAGCCGTTGAGGCCGCCGGTGTTGGGGTAGAAGGTGTTGGACATGAGGCGGCTGTAGCCGATGAAGACATCGGCGGAGGGGCCGACGGCGTGGGCGGGTTGGGTCATGCCGCAGGCAAGAATAAGGATGAAGGTGGATACTGCGCGTTTTCTCGCGCTTGGCGACCGGTGCATCGGCTCTCCAATCTGGCTGTATGCTACTACGCTGTTTTTGGGGATTGGTTTTGTGACGGAGCAGAGCGCATCCGGAGGGGTAAGAGCGGAGTTGCGGACAAGCGGATGGTGCGGGCGGCGCGTCATCCATACAAAGCGAATAGCAAACAGGCTGTATAACGGGACGGGGCTGTGCGATTAGAATTCAAGCCACCTGCGGTGGGGCCAACTGGCGCTTGCGCGCCTCGGGGTTAGTGGATCCAAGGTGCCAAGTGCGAGGCACCTGGGGCACCCAAACCCAAAACGGAGGTGGACCAGTGTCTGAGAAGCAGTAGAGGTGTGATCGTATGCAAGCTATCTTTTTTCGTCGTGTTGCCGCTGCGATTCTGCGTTGCAGTGTTGCGTCGAGTATGCTTTTCGCGATGACGTGTGCTGCTGCTCCCGCTCCGCTTGCACCGACTGCGCCTTTGCGGGTTGCGATTGTGGGGCTTGAGCATGGGCACGTGGAAGGATTTCTTGCTGCGTTTCCGCGCCACAAGGATGTGGAGCTTGTCGGGATTGCGGATGCGGACTCATCGCTGATTGCGAAATACAAGGACAAATACTCGCTGCCGGACAAGATCTTCTTCAAGACCGAAGCAAACATGATCGAGGTGACGCATCCGCAGGCGGTTCTGGTTTATACGTCGATTGCCGAGCACCGGCCCGCGATCGAGATTGCTGCGCAATATGGCGTCTCGGTGATGGTGGAGAAGCCGTTGACCATTTCGCTGGCAGATGCGCTCGCGATTCGCAACACGGCGCGGCACTATCACATTCAGGTGCTGGTGAACTACGAGACGACGTGGTACGCGAGCAACAAAGCTGCCTACGAACAGGTGGAACGCGGGGAGCTGGGTGCGATTCGCCGCGTGGTGGTGCATGACGGACACCAGGGACCGAAGGAGATTGGCGTGCCACCTGAGTTTCTGGGCTGGCTTACCGATCCGGCTAAGAATGGTGCGGGGGCGCTGTACGACTTTGGCTGTTATGGCGTCGACTTGATGACCTGGTTGATGCATGGTGAGACGCCGCTGACGGTCACTGCGGTTGCGAATCAGGACAAGCCGCAGCTTTATCCGCATGTCGATGACGATGCCACGATTGTTCTTGGCTATCCGCATGCGCAGGCAGTTATCCAGGCGTCGTGGAATTGGCCCTTCAGTCGCAAGGATATGGAGGTCTACGGAGCAACGGGCTACGCCATCACGGTTGCGGCGGACCACTTGCGTGTGCGCCACGAGCACGACAGTGAAGAGAGCACGGTGACGGCCGAGCCGCTGAGTGGGGCGCGGCGAGATTCGCTGAGTTATCTTGCGGCGGTGCTGCGCGGCGAGATCACGCCTAAAGGGGATTTGTCGGCTCTGGACACGAATGTGATCGTGATGCAGATTCTGGATGCTGCGCGTGAATCGGCGAGGACAGGGAAGACGATTCGACTGACGAGGTTGGGAGACTAAACTCACACTTTGTCGTCGGGGTGCCTTGCCGAGCGAACAAAGATCCAAATCAGCTCGAGCAGCATGGGCCACACGACACCAACGGTCGCGAACCAGCCGTATCGGGACGAGGCACCGCCCGGAGCGTCGCTATACACCACAAGGCACAAAGCTGCGTTGGCCAGATAGGCGGTGGTGAGGCCGGCGAGGCACCGGCGGCTGGGCGCGATGGAGCGTCGCCGGTTCCACAGCATGATGCCACTCGCCAGCATGATGCCGAACCCCAGGCTTAGAACTGCGAACCGTTGCCAGTCGCTGGTTCCGGCCAGATGCAGCAAAAACGGCGATTCGACCAGGATTGTTCCGCAGATGGAGATGCCTACGAGGCTCCAGATCAGCCGGTGGCCGGTGGCGTTTGTATGCGGCGATGAGAACAGGGAGCGGAGGCGGAGCCACATGGACGGGAAGGCAAGAAAGAACGGGGCACCGGCAAGGAAGTGCCACCAGTTCCCCTGATTGCCCGGTACCCTCAGCGTGACGGCATCCCATGGTGAGGTATTTAGCGCGAAAGGAAGGAAGGCAACCACTCCCGCCGCACTCCATAGCAGGAGCATGATTGCGCTCAGCCAAGCGGGGTCTTTTCCATTTTGCGCTTGTTTGCCGAGTGTTGTTGATCGGTTGGCCACACTTGCCTCCAGGCGAATCTACGCAATGGAAACACGTCGGGTTCCGTGAGGCTTCCGCTTTTGTGCCAGGTTGTGCGGAACAATCGCGGATCGAAATCTCGAAAGGTCTTATGATTGCGTCTAACCCTGAACGAGGCGCATGCAAATGTTCGAGCATCGGCAGCCGGTTCGATATGTGGTTGCATTGGTATTGCTTTTTGCGGTGACGTTGTCGGCGAGTGGGCAGCAGTCGCGACAACCTGATTTTTCTCCGGCGCAGACGCACCATATCAATAAGGTGATGAGGACGCTGGCGCGCTTTGATGCGGGGACGAAGGTTGATGTGTTGCTCGAGGATGGATCGCACAAGATTGGCAAGGTGAGGGAGACTGGGTCTGCTTCCTTTGTTCTTGTTGATCCAGTGAGTGGGGCGGTGCAGACGATCGACTATCTCGATGTGAAGCGGGTGCGGCCGACGCGTAAGGAATACGCGGCGCAACAGGCCCAAAAGACGGCGAATGCGCTTCCCAAACTTCTGATGGTCGTTGGGGTCATCGCCGCGGTCATGTTCGTCGCTGCGCTTCTCAATGGAGATAAGTAGTTACGTGGTGAAGTCAGTTTCGGATGAGCTATCTCTTCGGGGGTTAAACCCCATTGTTTTCGAAGCCTCAACGGCCCGCGACCCAAGGTGCACCAAGTCGGGCCCTTGGTCTGGCTATCGACCGTTCAGAACCGGGGTTTGTGGATTCCCACCCATGCTGCGCATGGATGGGGCACCCGGCGGTGTTTCCCTGAACCCTAATCCCTGATGACCTGCTTTTACGGCACGAAGACGTGGAGGCGGACGTGCCAGATGGTGCTCTGGCCGGGCTTGAGGGTTACCATGCCGGTGTCGGTGTTGCCCCACTCTTTGCCGAAGGGATCGCCGAAGTTGTACTGGTGCTCAATGGCGACAAACTTGGCGGTTGGCGGTGCGTACATTTGGATGGCCTTGATCTCGGGTGAGAGACCGGTGATGTCCACGCCATATTTTGCGGCCAGGTCCATGACGCGCACCGTGACTGCTTTGCCGGTCCAATCGAGGTGGTTCCAGTTATCGTCGTAGAATTCTTTTCCGAGCGGCGCGCCGCCTGCGGAGCGCATGTCGTAGCGCGTGCCCTCGACGGGCAAAACTTTGCCGGTTGGGAACACATTGTCGTAGCCATCCACTTCGGCGATGCTTTCTGCCGGAATCTTGATACGAACCTGAGTTCGGTCTCCTGAAGGCAGGTTGAAGTAGGGATGCCAGGCGATGGCCATGGGCTCGTCTTCAGAGCCGACGTTGCGGGCTTCGACGGTGGCGTCGACGGCCTCGGCGGTCATGCGGATCTTGACCACGAGTTGCGTTTTCGAGAGCCAGTGGCCGCCAAAGTCTCCCGCGTGAATGACGCCGGAGACTTCTTGACCGCCGGGGATCTGATCGACTTCGACGCTGTCTGCTTTGGCTTTCAGAATCAGCCCGTGCATCGCGTGCCGCTCGGCGGTGGGCAATTTGCCGATGTTGTTGGCTGGGAGAGTGATGGTGTGTCCGTGCCATTCGGTGGTCAGGGTCTTCTGATCGGCCGAGAGCTTGCCGCGAATGCGGTTGGGGTAGGGAGCCAGAAACGCGGCGCCCAGGCGATAGCCGAGATCGCCGTTGGGCGTGTCGTCGACGTCGAGCATCTTCTTTGCGGCGTCAAAGTCGGGCGACGCGAGGACATTCACTTCCCCTTTGCCGGGGAAGTTCGCGGTGATCTGGAGGACTTCCATGCCGCGGCCCGGGAGTACGGTGACGCTAGTGAACTCGGGCTTGGTGGTGCTGACTGCTTTGCGGGTGATGGTGACGACCTTCTCCCCACCAATTTCGGTTACGGCCTGCGCCTGACTTGTCTGAGTCATCAAAGCCATCCCGGCAAAAGTAATTCCTGCAACAACGCCAACAAGTGACTTCATTTCGCCCATCCCTGAAATTGCGAATCGGTTGTGTGCGCGGGTGCGGCCGCGAATCCGTCCCGCAGAAAATCGGTTTTCGCGGGCCGAGCCATTCTACCCGAAGGGGCTCCGGTCCGGGAATGAACTTGATTCTTCTAGAATCAAGCGATGTCTTTGTCTGCCGCCCGGCCTGCCCCCCCTCGCACATTGGCCGTCCTGAACGAGAGTGTTGTTGCGTGCGATCGCTGCTCGGATCTGCGGGCGTATTGCGCCGAGGTGGCTCGTGTCCGCCGCCGCGCTTATGCCGATCACGAATATTGGGGGCGGCCGGTTCCGTCTTTCGGCGATCCGAAGGCGCGCGTACTTGCTCTTGGCCTGGCGCCGGGTGCGCACGGGTCAAACCGGACTGGGCGGCCTTTTACCGGCGACGGCTCGGGGGATTTTTTGTTTCCCGTGCTCTATGAGGCCGGGTTCGCCTCGCAAGCCAAGGCCGTCTCGCGCGATGACGGGATGACGCTCAAAGATTTGTGGATCACTTCGGTTGTGCGGTGCGCTCCACCGGCGAACAAACCCACTCCGGAACAACTGCGGAACTGCGCGCCGTGGCTGGATGAGGAGCTTAGGCTGTTGAAGGATTTGCGCGTGGTAGTGTGTCTGGGAAAGATTGCGTTCGATGGATTTCTTGCGCATCAAGTGCGCGCGGGCGGGTTGCCGTCGAAAACTGGATTTGTTTTTAGTCACGGCGCTGAGTATGTGCTGCCCTCGGGAGTGACGCTGATTGCGAGTTATCATCCGTCTTTGCAGAACACCAACACCGGCAAGCTAACTCGTGCGATGTTTCTGGCCATTTTTATGCGGGCGCGCCAACTGGCGGCCGTTGACGGGGGGAGAAAGAAGAGATGATGGAACCGATCGATCATAAGATTCTTCGCGAGCTTCTTCCCGTAGAGAAGGAAGTTCCGTTGCCGAACAAATCGAGGCGTGGCCGCAGGGCCGATCCGCCAGAGGCTGACCATTGGACGCATGCGGTTCTTCTTGAGCGTGTCGCCTACCTTCGGAAACTTGCGCGCTATTCGGAGGGATCAGCGAGCGAGACGGTGAAGGATTATCCGCAGCACTGCACGATGCTCTCTTTCCGTGGGCGCAGCGGGATTGCCGAACTCCACGACAATTTTGCGGACGTTTTTATTGTGCTTGAGGGACGTGCGACGCTGGTCACCGGGGGACGCATTGTTGGCAGCCACACTGTTGGCCTGGGGGAGACTCGCGGCGATTCAGTGGAGGGCGGGTCGCGCATGGAGCTGCGTCCAGGGGACATTGCGCATGTGCCCGCAGGGGTTCCACATCAGATGCTTGTGTCGGGTGACAAGAGCTTTGCGGCGTTTGTGGTGAAGGTGCGCGAGACCGCCGAGGGGAAAAGGTAGGGAGTCAGCGGAGGACTTGGAGCGGGAGACCGGGATCGAACCGGCGACATTCAGCTTGGGAAGCTGACGTTCTGCCACTGAACTACTCCCGCAACGTGGACAGTGAGGGTGGTCGTAACAAGTCAACCTCCTACAGTATCGCCGACTCGCCGGTCGCTGGCAATTCGCGCCTGTGGTTCGGAAAATGGCAAGCCCGACCGGAGGCTCCTCCTCATCCATTGTGAACCCGCCAGCAGTGAGGGCGGCCACTTCAATCTTGCCTGGAGGGAAGATTGCACGCTGATGCGCAAAGCCGTTGGTTCCTTCCCCCGGCAAGCAGATGTCGGACGCAAGACGGCTAGCTCGTCTTCGGGAAGCCTTTTTTACGGCCAGTTGAAGGGCGTGATGAAGAGCCAGTAATCACCCTAGGATGATCTGGACCATCGTCTCGATCATGGCACGACCGTAAGTTCTACAGCCGACGTTTCGGCGGAATTGGCGCCGACGAGAACGTCGACTAATCCGGGTTCCACACGCTGCTTCATCTGCGCATCGAGAATTGACAATTCTTCTGTACCCACTTCGAACGTGATGGTGACCGACTCGCCCGCATTGAGGTGGACGCGCTTGAAGCCGCGCAATGCAATCACCGGCTGAACGACGCTGCTGATCGGATGATGGATATACATTTGAACAACTTCATCTCCCGCGCGAGAGCCTGTATTGGTTACAACGACTGAAACCTTAGCCTTCTCTTTGGCGGAGAGCTTCTCGCGATCGACGGTCGGCTTGCCAAAACTGAAGGTCGTATAGCTCAGGCCAAACCCGAATGGGAACAGCGGAGTGTTCTCGTCGAATACATATCCACGCCGGGCCGCTGGCGTCTTGTAGTAGTACACCGGCAGTTGCCCAACGTTGCGCGCAAACGTCACAGGAAGATGTCCTGAGGGATTGACGTCGCCGAAGACAACGTCGGCGACAGCATTCCCGGTCTCCTGGCCCAGGTACCAGCCCTCCACAATCGCGGGAACCTGCTGCACGAGTTTCTCGATCGAATAGGGCTTTTCCGTTCAGCATCACTGCGACGACGGGCTTCCCTAGCTTGACGATTTCGTTCGACCAACTCGTTTTGCCGGCCTGGTAGTTCCAGCGAGTCGGAATCGCCATACGATGGCGCCATCGTGGGCCCCATGTCTCCAATCGATTCGCGAGAAACATGTCTCGTTGCCACCCAAAACGAGAACGACGGCATCGGCCGAACTCGCTGTTTCGACAGCCTCTTTGATCAGCTTGCGATCTGTCTCCTCGCTCGGTGCCTTATAGGCGAAGATGGCGTTAAAATTCGGCGCGTTGTCCGGCTCGGAGATCCGGCATCCCTCCGCATATACGACCTTGGTGTCGCTGCCAACCCGATTGCGGATGCCATCGAGCACAGTAACGTAATAGGGCGGAGTGCTGCTGTAAGTGCCAAGCCGCTTCTTGTTTGCGTTCGGACCGATCACGGCCAGAGTCTTGATCTTTCCCGGATCGAGCGGAAGAGCGTTATCCTTGTTCTTCAACAACACAATCGCTTCATCCGCGACTTTACGCGCAAACTCCCCGTGCTGCTTGCTGCCAATCACCTTAGCGGCGCGCTCCGCATCGGAATACGGATGCTCGAATAGGCCGGCTGCGAATTTGGCAGTCAGGACGCGTGCCACAGCAGCGTCAAGATCTTGCGCAGATACTTTGCCTGCTCGAACTGCGGCTGCAAGATCTGCATAACCCGATGGCGACGGCAATTCCATATCGACGCCGGAGTTGAGTGCGAGAACGCCGGCAGCCGGCTTGTCGACTGCGACATGCTGCAGCGTGTTGAGTTGTTCGACGGCGAAGTAGTCTGAGACCGTCAGGCCCGTGAATCCCCATTCCTTGCGAAGAATCTGCTTCAGCAGCCAGGGATTCTCATGCGATGGAATGCCGCCGTTGTTCTCGTTGTAGGAGGGCATCACAGCTTCAATCTGGCCCTTCTCAACTACCTGTTGGAAGGGATAAAGAAACACCGAGCGCATGGTGCGCTCTGAAAAGTCATTCGGCCCAACGTTGGTTCCGTTCTCCGGCTGGCCGTGGATAAAGTGCTTTGCGGTTGCGAAGACATGCTCCTGGTCCAACGCCTTTCGCGTCACCCTGGAGTCCGCGCACCGCTGCCACACCCAATTGACCCACGAGATAAGGATCCTCGGAATACATCTCCTCAACTCGCCCGTAGCGCGGATCGCGGCTCAAGTCGAGCACCGGAGCAAGAACCAGCACGTTTCCCGTAGCGCGCGCTTCCTGCGCGACGGTCGTAAACATCTCCTTCAGCAGGTCAGGATCCAAGGTGCTGCCGAGCGCAACGGCCTGTGGAAAGGACGTCGCCCCCTTCACGACCGACCCGTGGAGCGCCTCCCCGTGAAACATGATCGGAATCTCAAGACGTGTGTTGTTCATAACCCACGTTTGAAGAAGATTCCGTCTCTCTGCGCCTTCCCGTGGTCCACCGGCGTTCATGCTCATGAATTCGTCCAGGAAGGCATACGTGCCAAGGCCCTTGCCAAGGATTTGTTTCGCCGCCGCCTCGTTGAGTTGGTCCTTGTTGAAGAGGCTTGAGGCTTGCGGGCCGAAGGATGGCATATTCACTCCGGATTGCAACTGGGCGACCTTCTCTTCGAGAGTCATCCTTCCCAGTAAGTCTCGTACACGCTCGGGAATCGGCGCCTTCTCGTTTTGATAAGTGGGTCTGTTCGCTTGCGGGGACATCGCCCCGGTCAAACCGAGGACAATCAAACTAACGGTGAGGAATGCACGCCTCATGAGTTCCTTCTTTCAAATGCGAGTTATCGAAGCTCGGCCACGGGTTCAGCAGATTTTGACTCGACGACAAGCGAGGAGCCGGTCACGCCGTCGGCGCTTGCTGATAATTTGATCGGACCGGCTTTGCGCGTGCTGCGCAGAATCGCAATTGCGCGGCCCTGGAAAAGATTAACCGTGTCTCCTGCATACGATTCAGAATCCTTGCCATCACCATTCCCAACGGCAGCGATTGTTCCGGCGCCGGTGAGAGCAAACGTCACTTTTTGGTTTGCGTTGATTTGGATTCGGCCTTTTGCATCGACGGCCTCCACGGTCACAAAAGAGAGGTCCTGCCCATTCGCGTTGACGACGGATCTATCTGCAGTGAGCTTTAGCCCCACGGGATCTCCCACCGTTTCAAGCACGCTCTTCGCCACGACCTTGCCGGACCGAATGCCGTCTGCCGTTAAGGTTCCTGGGGTGAACGGAACTTCAAATTCCGCTTTGAATGCCTGGTCCCGTCCAGTGGGCTTCTCCCCGATTAGCTTGTCATTCAGGTAAAGGCGAACGGAATCGGTTCCGGAATAGACCTCGACCGTGAGAGGCTTCCCTTCCTGACCAGGCCAGGTCCAACTTGGCAGGGTTGGAAAGACGCTCCATCCCGCGGCTATGATTTTCTTGTCCTCAGTTTCAGGCAAACGCACGGTGGCGAAGACGCGATCGCCGCCATTCCAGAGGATGTCGCGGTAATACGAAGACGGCTTTCTGAATCCGGTAAGGTCCAGGTCTCCGCAATACGCTGCGTGCCAGGGATACCCGGACATCAGTGGATTGGACGACTGCCCATTCTGAGAGGCCGCCATCGGGTTTTTCCCATCGGCGCCCATCTTCGCCATATAGGTTCGAATGAAGCTCTTCATTTGACCGATTTGCGTTGCCTGCTTGGGAGTTCCGTAACTCCACGCACCGATTCCGGATTCTCCAAGGTAGTCCATCGCTGTCCACACGAATTCACCCAAAACATAGGGCTGGCTCTGAACGAGTTCCCACTGCTCGAAGGCATCTGCAGGAAAGGATTCCGTCGTCATCATGATTCGTTCGGGCACGCGGCGATGATCTTCAGTCATGTTCTGCGCGAGATTGTAGTTGTAGCCCGCGATGTCGACTTGAGCGATCGCAGCATCCGGATTGGGGCCATAAGTCGCGCCGGGAAAGGCCTGCGTCAGCGGTCTCGTCGAGTCGAGCACGCGCACACGCGCGGCCAGTTGCTTCGCGATGGGCGCGCCTTCTGCCGTCCACACTTCTGGAATCTCGTTTCCGATGCCCCACAGAATCACTGAAGGATGATTGCGGTCCCGTTTAACCAGCGCATCAATATCCTGCTGCCACCAATCCTTGAAAAAGCGGGCGTAGTCATACTTACGCTTGCTCTCAGTCCAGACATCAAATGGCTCATCGAGAACGAGCAGACCTATGCGATCGCACGCGTCGAGGAATGCGGAGGAAGGCGGATTGTGGGCAGTTCGCACGGCATTGAAGCCGGCCGCTTTTAGCAATTCTGCCTTCCGCTCCTCGGCTCGATCGAAAGCCGCGGCGCCCAGCGGTCCATTGTCGTGATGAACGCTGCCGCCGGCGAGCTTGATCGAATGACCATTCAGGAGCAGTCCTTTGTCGACTGACCAAGTGAGTGACCGAACACCAAACGTCGTGTCGACTACGTCGAGGAGTTTTCCGCCCTTCAGGATTTCAGTTCTCGCGTGGTAAAGACGCGGGGTCGCCGGCGACCAAAGCATTGGCTCGTCAAGCGTGATATGCTGCGCGGCCTCGGCTGAATGACGGGCGCTCACGGTGACCTTGCTTTCAATTGCGCGCGTCTTGATTCCGGATGGACCGATGAGAAAGGTCCTCAGCGTGACATCCGAGTTATCGTCGGAGTCGTTCTGGATCTCGGTTTTCACGACAACGCTCGCCGTTTTGTCAGAGACTTCTGGAGTGCTGACGAACACGCCCCACGGAGCCACGTGAACAGAATCGGTAACCACGACGCGCACATGGCGATAAATGCCCGCTCCGCTATACCAGCGACTGTTGGGTTGCTCTGAGTTATCGACCCTCACAGCCAATACATTCGTCGCCGAGAGTTTCAGAAGCGATGTTATGTCGAAGCGAAAGCTCGTGTAAGCGTATGGATGAATGCCAACCTTCCGGCCATTGAGATACACGGTCGCGTTCGACGCTACTCCATCAAACTCGAGACTCACGCTCTTGCCCGCCCAGTTGGCTGGCGCCGTGAACGATTTTCTGTACCAGCCTATACCGGCGGGAAAGTATCCGCCTCCCGCGCCGGTAGGGTTCTTCTCGCTGAGCGGTCCTTCAATACTCCAGTCATGCGGCACCGTGACTGTGCGCCAGGTGTGATCGTCGAATGCGGCTAACTCCGCGCCAGCGGGATCACCGAGCGAAAACTTCCAGTCCGCATCGGCAGCGAAAACAGTTCGAGGTGCGGGAACTGCTCTCGCGCAGAGGTGCAGGGGTAGCATCAACAGCAACGCCGCTGCCAGCGCATGCGTTGATCTCAATAGACTGTTTTTAGTGCACGCCACACGATGCTCCTCTTCTTATTGGTCCAGAGTGGCCGTGAAGTCGCCGTCCACACCAAACGGATCAACGCTTACTGTGCCGGCAATCTTCCCGGCGGCTGCTGGATCGAGCGTAGCGGTGTATTTAATGGTGAGAGGGGTGCCGTTGTATTCAGATTCGAACTGCCACGAGACCTTTGCGCCGTCCACCTTCCCGATGGCTTTCGTATCCTTTCCTTCGGCGGTCTTGCAGGTTCCGCCGATGTCGTTGCCGGTTTGGGTCAGGGTGCATTCACTGTCGCTGTCGTTACCGGCGATGCTGCTGTGAATCTTCCATTTTCCGGCCATAGTGGGGTTGTCGGCCGCGAGCGCTGGGACCGCGAATGACACCAGAAGAGCTGATAGGAGCAGTGCTTTCATTGCTAAACCTCGCGTGGATTGATTGGCACCAGGAGTGCCATTTGCAGAGCATACGTGAGACATAGTCTCAAAATCAATACTTATTCTCGAAAAATGTTACAATTGAATCATGAGCTCTGGGTTTCTCCACGAAACGATCGAAACCCACCCGGATTGGAGTGGAGCCTTGACGAAGACGAGCCTTCGCAGCCGCAAACGACAATTTGTTCAGGATGCGATTTTTGACGCAGCAATCGAACTGTTTGCGACCAAAGGCTTCGACGAAACGACCGTTGAGGAAGTGGCTCAGGCCGCAGGAACGTCGCGCGCTTCGTTCTTCAGGTATTTCTCGAGCAAAGATGACCTGCTGGCGCAGAACGTTATCAAGTACGGGCACGCGTTGACTGAGGCCATCAGGGCATGCAGCCCTTCGCTCACGCCTTTCGAGGTCATGCGTGAGACCGTTCTCTCAGTTGCAAAAAACACGGTTACGCACCCGCGCACGCGCCAAGTCGTCGACATCTCCCAGCGAAGTGCATCAGCGATGCAAGCGCAAATGTCGCGCATGGTTGAAGTGGAGGAATCAGTTGCGAAGGCCTATGCCCAGCGCATTGGGGGCTCGTCGCACGATGATCTCGAGGAGCGGTTGCTTGCAACCCTGACCATGTCGGCGATGAATGTCGCGATCATCTCCTGGTATCGTGGCGGCTCAAGAGATCTCAGTGTTGCGGTGGAGCAAGTATTCTCCCGCCTCACTGGGATTATCTGTGACCAGGCAGGGACGAGAGGGCGGTGACCCGTCAGGCCCTGGAAGGCAACCCAAATCAAAGACACACTTGCCTTCTTTTGATAGAGCCTCCTTGGCAACGGGGCCCATACACCTCATGCAGGGCTTACCTGGCATCGCAACATCCCCTGACCGCTGATCGGGAATTGACCGCTCGACTGTAGACGTCGATCCCAATGTCGATTAGCGGGATGCACGTTGGCGAGGGATCGAAGGGATTCCCTCCCGAGTCTCTCCTCGGAAGTTGCAAGAGCCGCCACGTATCTTCCGATACATTTGCCACCCACGTCCTTGCCCCGACGCGTGATGGTGCGGAATGGGAAGTCCTCAATCCCTGTGCCAGGTCAGGGGCGGCTTGAAAAAACCGATGTACACGATTACATTGCCAAGCAAGGTGATTCTCATGCATGCTCGTTCTCTGTTTTCTCTTGCCTCTTTTTGGCGTTTGGCGGCCTTGGCCGCTTGCGCCTTTACCGCAGTCTCGCAATTGCCTGCTCAAGATGGTCCCCGCATTGTGGAAAAGGAAGGCCGCCATGCGTTGCTTGTCGACGGCCGGCCTTACTTGATTCTTGGAGGCCAGATTCACAACTCGAGTGCGTGGCCGAGCGAGTTGCCACAGGTTTGGAAGTCGATGGCAGACTTGCACGCCAATACCGTTGAAGCACCGGTTTATTGGGAACAGTTCGAAGCGCAGCCGGGCAACTTCGATTACAAAAACATCGACGCCATCCTCGAAGGCGCCCGCGCACACGACCTGCACGTTGTGTTCTTGTGGTTCGGCACATGGAAGAACGGGAACATGCACTATGCACCTTCGTGGGTGAAGACGGATACGACCCGCTTTCCACGAGTCATTCGGCCGGACGGCGAGCCCATCGACGTTCTTTCGCCGCTTTCGCGCAATACGCTTGACGCCGACAAGACAGCGTTCATGGCGTTGATGCGGCATCTCAAACAGGTGGATGGGAGCCAGCATACGGTGCTTCTGATCCAGGTCGAGAATGAGTCGGGCAATATCGGCAGCGTTCGCGACTTCTCGGCGGGCGCCAACAAGGAGTTCGCAGGGCAAGTCCCCGCTGACCTGCTTACGGCCACCGGCAAGCAGGCCGGCACATGGGGCCAGGTGTTCGGCGGCGAAGCCGACGAAATCTTTCAGGCTTACCATCAGGCAAAGTACATCAACGAGATTGTTGCGGCCGGCAAGCGCGAGTTCGACATTCCCTGCTACATCAATGTCTGGATCGATTATCCGGCTGCGGAACTGGCGCAACGGCAGATTGATCAGCCTGGGATTGGGTATCCAAGTGGCGGAGCGGTGCAGAAATTTGTGGGCTTGTGGCGCAAACTCGCGCCTTCCATTGACATGATTGGCCCGGATATTTACGCCGACGATTCGCAGTTCTACAAAGAAACGATCAACGCCTATCTGCGGGTGGACAATCCGCTCTGGATTCCGGAGACGGGACGCAGCGACAGCTTCGCGAAGTTCTTCTTCTATGCGCTGGGCGAGGGGGCAATCGGCTTTTCGCCGTTTGGCGTGGACCAGACAGGATGGAACATCCTCGGCGATCATCCGTGGACGGCGCATGCGAGAAACTTCGCGCTAATCGAGCCCATGGATCGCGAGATTGCGCAACTGGAGTTCGACGGCAAGGTGAAGACGGCGGTCGAAGAGCCGGGGCAGGCCACGCAAGAGGTGGATTTCGGCGCATGGCAGGCGACGGTCGCCTTCGGTTTTCCGCAACAGGATGGGCGCCGCGCGCCAGGCACCCAGGACGCGCACGGCGCCGCGCTGGTTGCGCAGATTGGGCCCGATGAATTCCTGTTGACGGGCGTCGACGCCAGCGTGGTGTTTCATCTGCCCCACAAAGAACCATGGATTCATAGCCAGATTCTGACCGCCGAGGAGGGCACATACAAGAAAGGGGTGTGGACCCCGATCCGGCTGTGGAATGGCGATGAAACCGACCGCGGCATTTGCTTTGATGGCAAGCCGGTTGTGGTTCGGGTCAAGATGCAAAGCTTCTAGGGATCAGGGATCAGGGGTAAGCGATCAGCGGTTGGGGCCGACGGATTACGTTTGATCGCTCGGGCGCGGCACGGTTGCGGTCGCTTACAATCATGCTTGCCTTCCGGCAGACGCTATGATCTGGAATCGATTTGCATCCCTGCTTGGCGGTCTCTACTTTGCTGCCCTGCTTGCATTGGGCGTCATGGCCAGTCGCCGAAAGGAAAGCTCAAATCAGTTTCTGAATGCCACCGCGTCGCTTCCGCTATGGATGTGCATCGCAGCATGCATCGCAGCCAACTGCGGCTCGCTGGACGTGATCGCGATGATGGCGCTGGGCGCGCAGTATGGAATGCTTGCTTGCCACTTCTACTGGATTGGCGCCGTCCCAGCGTTGGTGGTGGTGGCATTCTGGCTGTTGCCGGCGTATGCGCGGGGCCGCTATCCGACGGTTCTCGAGTTTATCGGCAGGTACTACGGACAACAGACCCAATCGGTCGTCGCATTGTGCATGGCTGCAATGATGCTGCTGCTGGCCGGGGTTTGTCTTTGCGCCGTGGCGCAGACCATGACGGCCTTTCTGGGATGGAGCTTCGGCCTTGGCGTGCTCGTGACCGCGTCTCTGGTGGTGTTCTACACGGCGATGGGCGGTTTGCGCGCCACCATCTACACCGAGTTGCTGCACTTCGCGGTGGTCCTGCTGGCTATCCTTCCGCTCTTCTTCCTGGTGGTCGGCGATTTCGGCGGATTGAGCGCGCTGATCGCGCATCTTCCTGAGGACCATCGGCACGCGTGGCAGACCATGCCCATCTTCGATCCGGCCTCGACGATGGATGGCGTTGGCGTCGTCTTTGGACTCGGCCTGGTGCTCAGCTTCGGGTTCTGGGGCACAGATTTTGTGCAGATGCAGAGGGCGCTCGCGGTGCGACGACAGAACGATGTGCCGTTCGTTCCCTTGTCGATGGCCGCGGCGAAAGTTGTGTTCGCCTTCATCGTCGTGCTTCCCGGCATAGTGGCGCCAGTGGTGTTGGGCAACCGCCTCGCGGGTCATTGGAACACAACTCTGCCCACGCTAATGCTCCACTATTTCAATCCTTCATGGGTTGCGATCGGGGTCATGGGATTGGCGGCAAGCCTGGTTTCAACTTTCGCGAACAACATCTCCGGCTTCAGTTCCGCCTTTGTGCAGGGCGTGTATCAGGCGTGGATGCGGCCGGGCGCGTCGGACCGGCACTATCTCTGGATGGGCCGGTTGATGAATGTGGTGGCGATTCTTCTTTCGGTGGGAGGCGCTTATTCGGCTCTGCATTACGAGAGCTTGATGGAATACATCCAGATGATTCTCTCCACGTTCAATGCGCCCATCTTCGCGCTGGTTGCCTTGGCGGCATTGTCTCCCAGACGCGCAGCCGGTGGGGGATTACCGGGCCTGCTTGCGGGGCTGACGGCCGCGGGCGTGCACCAGGGACTGGTCTTTGCGTCGGTTCTCAACTACGGCAGCCGCATGAGCGCGAACTTCTACGCAGCCATCTTCAGCTTCAGCATTACTGCCGCCGCGACGATGGTCTTCAGCGCGCTCGCAACCAAGAGGGCTGCATCTTCAGGCCATGAATACCCATCAACCCCGATTCCGGTTTCCTACTCCATACCCACGTTGGCCTGGGCTCTTGTTGTGTCAGGGGCCTGCATCGCGGTGAACCTGTGGTTGCGCTAGCCTCTGGGGCGGTGCCGCTGCTTCTTCGAACCGGGAACGGGGCCCGTCGATTCACGAACGATGAGTGTGGTTGGCAGGGAATACTGCTTTCCCTGCCGCGTCAGGTCTTCGCTGCCCGCCCGCAGAGCTTCGAAGAGCAGGCCCGCGTACGCCCTCCGCGAGATGCGGAGTGTCGTGAGCGGCGGATAAACGATGTCGCTCATGGCGATGTCGTCGCAGCCGGTGATGGAAACGTCCAGGGGAATCCGCAAGCCCTTCTCATGCGCTTTGCGCAAGGCGCCGATTGCGGTCAGGTCGTTTGCGGTGACGATCGCGGTGGGCGTCTCAGCCTGCGCGAGGATCTTCTCCATCGCCGCAGAGCCGCCGTCGATCTTGAAGTCTCCTTCCACGATCCAGCCCTCTCGTGATGAAAGTCCCTGCTTGACCACCGCGTCCATGAACGATTCGCGGCGGACACGCGAAGTGATGAGACCTTCCGTGCCGCCAATGAAGCCGAGTTTCTTGTGGCCGAGGCTCTTGAGATGGGCAACCAGTTGCGCCATGCCGCCGGCGAAGTCGATGACCACGTCGCTCATTCCAGGAGCTGTGCGGTAGTGGTCTGTGGTGACGACCGGGATTCGATTCTGCACCAGCGACTCGAGGGGCGCCGCTTCGAATTCCGACGTTAGCAGAGCGACGCCATCGACGCGCCGCAGCAGCATGCGTCGCAGCGACCGCTGGGTGCGGGTGGCGTGGAAGTCGGTACTGGTGACCAGCAACTCCTTTTCGTTCTCGACCAGGAGTTCTTCGAAAATCTTGATGGTCTCAGTAAAAAAAGGATTGGTGAGATCGGGAATGATGATTCCGTAAATCTGGCTTTTGCCGTTCTTGAGGTGAATGGCGCTATTGTTTGGAACAAATTTCAGGTCCTGAACGATCTTACGAATCCTCTGCGTGGTCTCGTCGGTGACCAGTTTGGACCCGTTGATCACACGCGAGACGGTCGCGCTCGACACTCCGGCTATCTTCGCGATCTCTCGAATGCTGATGGACATGAGGTTCCCTTAGCTTGTTGGACGATTCTTCTTCACGATACGCACATTTACCCCGCCAATCTCGCAAGAATCCGTTGAAGCATACTGACACTCCCGGTGGTTTCACTGTTCGGGTTTCGTACAAGAGCCCGAACTGGGTGCTTCGGAAGCGGGTGACAGACCGTCTCTAGGGAAATTCCCGGACACCCGCCGAAGGCCTTTAGTGATATGTAACCGTGTGCAGTAAATCGTTTCACTCAAGGGTGCGGATGTAGAGCCAAAATATACCTTGACAAGCGCCTAAGTGCAAGTGTACGGTCCTTTCCTGAGTTCCTAGGGCCCGCCAATGTAACCGTATACATTTTGAGGTAAACGTTTGCTTCGCACGCAAGACCCCGAGCAAAACGTAGTTCCGCTCTTGAATTCGATCGAAATAGTTTTTGGAGGCAATCTATGAAATTCAGACGCACCTGGACAATCGTAAGCCTGGTGGTGCTCGCGCTGGGAATGGCTGTTCCTTCGCTCTTCGGGCAGACAGACCAGGGCACCATCACCGGAGTCGTTCAAGATCCCTCAGGGGCCGTGATCGGCAAAGCGAGTGTGACCCTAACCAACACAGACGAAGGTCAGGTGCTCAAGTCGACGACCGACGGCGCCGGCGTCTACGTCTTTTCCCCAGTCAAGATCGGCAATTACAAAGTGTCGGCGAGCGCCACTGGATTTGAGACGACGACTCAGACCAACCTGCGCCTGTCGATCCAGCAACGCCTCAACGTGGTCATCACGCTGAAGCCGGGTGCAGCGACCGAGACAGTGACCGTGACCACCGACGCTCCCCTGATGCAGACCCAGGAGAGCTCGATCGGCCAGACGATGGACACAGAGACCATTAACAGCGTGCCACTGAATGGCCGAAACTGGGTGTACATTGCGCAGCTCTCGGCGGGCACTGCTGTAGCGGACGGTTCGCGCGGCGGCGGCAAGGGCGACTTTGAAGCCAACGGGCAGCGCGCGGAAGAAAACAACTTCATTCTCGACGGTGTGGACAACAATGCAAACGTTGTCGACTTCTACAACGGCGCCAGCTTCGTGGCCAATCCTCCTCCGGACGCGCTGGCCGAGTTCAAGGTGCAGACCAGCGATTACTCCGCGGAGTTCGGCCACTCAGCCGGTGCGGTAGTCAACGCCTCAATCAAGTCGGGTACCAACAGTTTCCATGGCAGCGCGTGGGAGTATCTGCGCAACACGGCTTTTGATAATCACGACTGGAACCCCAACGGGTACCAGCCCGTGCCGCCGTATCACGACAATCAATTCGGCGCGACGCTGGGCGGCCCATTCCTGAAGAACAAGCTGTTCTTCTTCGGCGATGCGCAGGCCACGCGCATCACCTACAGCGAGCCCGGAACCTATTCAGTGCCGACAGCCCTGATGCGTGTGGGCGACTTCTCTGAGTTGCTCAGCACCAACCTGACCGGCTACAGCAGCCCGGTTACCTTGTATCACCAATCTCCAGGCCAGGCGCCGGTGCAGTTTGCCAACAACTGCCTGGTGACGAGCACCTCGTGCACAAGCAACGTCTCAGGCGTGACGCTTAACGCGACGGCACTGGCCATGATGAACGCCTATCCGTTGCCCAACACCAATGGGAGCAACGCCTACAACAACTACATCAACCAGCGGCCAGTCATCGACAACACGTTCCAATGGGATGCCCGCCTCGACTATACCCTCAGCAACAAGGACTCCGCGTATAGCCGCTATAGCTTTGCCAACGAAGTGGGACACAACACGCCTCCGCTGGGCAGCATTCTTGATGGCGGCGGGTTTGGCGACGATGGCAAGCAGAAGAACTACTCAGCCAACTTCATGTTCAGCGAGACGCACGTTTTCACGCAGACGCTGACCAACGAAGCGCGGTTCGGTTTCAACTACCTGCATACCGGCTTCCAGGCACCCAACGCCGCAATTTCGGGCTTTGAGGCGACTCAAGGCTTTGGCGGAATTCCGGACGGACTGCTGAACGGCGGTTTACCGGGCGTGAGCCTCAACAGCTTGCAGTCGAACTTCGGCACGCCAGGCTGGTCGCCAACGGACGAGCACAACAACGTCTACCAGATCATCGACAACATCACAAAGATCTGGGGCAACCACTCGCTGAAGGCGGGCGTCAGCTTCCAGAACATCCGCTTCTCCACACTGCAGCCGCAAAACTCGCGCGGCAGCTACGACTACACCGGTCGCTACACCGCGAATCTCTCAGAGGGCTCGACGGTGGGTAATACCGGCTACGGCGCGGCCGACTTCTTGCTCGACCAGCAGCACGACGCCGGCCTCTCCAACGAAGTGACCAACGGCGACCAGCGCTCCAACAACGGCGTCTACTTCCAGGATGACTGGCGCGTTCGCCAGAACCTCACGCTCAACCTCGGCTTGCGCTGGGAGTTCTTCCAGCCCTATCAGGACGTAGGTGGCTACCAGGCATCCTTCGACCCGACGCCGAGCAGCTTCTCGTTCAATACAACGACCGGCGTGGGCAGCGGCACAGCACAGTACCTGATTCCGCAGGAGTCTTTCGCGTATGCGCAGAGCATTATGAACGACCCCGCGTATACGCCGAACTTCTCCACCGCCATCGCCAAAGATGGAATCACTGCCGTGTCAGTCTCGGACCCTCACCTGTTCCAGGCGCAGCACACCAACTTTGCACCGCGCGTCGGCATTGCCTGGTCGCCGGATGCGAAGACCGCTGTGCGCGCAGGGTTCGGCATGTTCTATGGCGGTATCGAGAGCGTGGGCTATTGGCCAAACCTGGGCGAGAACTATCCGTTCCAGATCAGCACCAACTTCAACCCCGCTGCGTGCGGCACCTACACATGCCCCACCGATGGAATCACCATTGACAACGGGTTCTCGGCGATCATCGCCGCCGGTTTTGCTTCGGCAACCACCGGATTGACCTTCCGCGGCGCAGATCTCCATCCTAAGACACCCTATACCGAAAGCTGGAACCTGTCGGTGGAGCGCAGCCTGAACTCCGATATGGTGGCAACTGCCAGCTATGTGGGCAACACGGCACGCCACATTCTCACCAACGTCGACGCAAACGCTCCTCTTGCCCTTGCCGCTCCTGGCCAGGGCTCGCAGGCCAACCGCCCATTCCCCGATTACGGCGGATCGGCCACAGTGATCAACGCCGGCATGAGCGACTACAACTCACTGCAGGCAAAACTCGAGAAGCGGATGGCGCATGGCTATAACCTGCTGGCCACATACACCTGGTCCCATGCGCTCGACGATGTAAATACGCCCCTGGGCAGCAGCGGCGACTCGGGCCCGGTGGAGTACAACCTGGTTCCCATCAGCCACGACTACTCGCAATCTCCGTGGGATACCCGGCAACGCTTCACGTTTAACGGCTTGTACGAATTGCCGTTTGGCAGGGGCCGCGCGTACCTGAACGACAACGCAGTGGTCGACAACATTATTGGTGGCTGGTCAGCGAATGCAACCTTCACGGCCCAGTCCGGCAACTTCTTCACCGTTTACTCCTCGGGCTACACGGGCTTCAGCAGCCCCGATAACCTGAGCAGCGTGCGTGCGGTCAAGGTGGGCGATCCGTTCTCGACGGGTGGAAACTCTTCCTTCCCCGGCCAGAATTGCGCTTCGGCAGTCAAGAATCACAACAACTGGTACAACACTTGTGCGTTCACCGACCCGTGGAATGCGGCAGCCGGCGGTGATCATCCGCTGGCAGCTGGCCAATGGGTCACTGACACCGCAAGTGCGATCGGCTATTCAGGCGGACGTCGCGACGCGATCCCGGGCCCCGGCTATGAACGTGTCAACATGTCCATCTTCAAGAGCTTCACTCTCTACCGCGAAAACAAGCTCGACTTCCGCGCGGACATCTTCAACCTCTTCAACACGCCCGCTCTGGGCAACCCAAGCAATACCGGCCTGGGCGGGAACGAGGCAGGCGAGATTACCGGCACGCGTTCGCTGCAGCGGTACGCACCCGACTCTCGCTTCCTGCAGTTGTCTCTGCGGTACGCTTTCTAGCGGATCGCTTGAACCTGTTGGTGATATCGAGGAGATCCTCTACCGAGGATCTCCTCACTTTTCGAGGCCACTTTTTTCGGCCGATCCAAATTCATTAGCAAGATCAAGCAGGATGAAGCCTTGTACCATGGTTCTTGCTTGAGCAGGGTGCGAGACCTTGCGCGGTTCAGGGAGTAGCGAGTTGACCAGGCGGCATAGGCGGGGGACGAATCGAGGGTCAGCAGTGGCACTCCTCTTGATCTCGTCTGCCGCATTTATCTACGGTCAGGCGCCCATTTCCGCGCCCAGCGCAGAGATGGAGCGCAAGTTTGAAGCCGCGATGGCGGCCCAGGACAAAGGCGATCTCAACCTGGAGCAATCCCTGCTGGAAGAATTGCACCGGGAACGGGCTGACCTGTTTCCCGTCAACGAGTCTTTAGGTCTGCTCTACGAAGCCCGGGAGCGACACAATGATGCGTTGCCCTTGCTTGAATCGGCGACTCACGAGCAGCCTGACTCCGATATCGCGCACGCCAACTTCGGCGCGGCTCTCTACAAGGTTCATCGCACGGAACCTGCGATCGTCGAGTTCAAGCGCGCGGTTCAGCTCAACCCCAACAACGCCTCTGCATGGCAAAGCCTGGGCAGCCTCTTGATGGAAGAGAACAACCCGGCGGAGGCCGCGACCGCCTTTTCAGCGGCCCTCAAGCTGACTCCCGATGACCCGCCTCTACAACTGGATTGCGTGACTGCGTTGCTGACGGCCGGGCGCTCCGCAGAAGCCAGACGGATTCTAGCCAGCTTCGCAAATCCAGATCAATCGGCCAGAGCGCAGGCATTGCTTGGAGAAGCTGAGGAGCGCGACAAAAATTACATTGAGGCGGGCAAACACTTCAACAGGGCTGTAGAGCTCGAGCCCAACGAGGAGAACGCATGGCTGCTGGGCTCAGAGCTTCTTCGCCATTGGACATTCGACGCAGCAGTGGTTGAGTTCAAAGCCGCGGTTGCGAAGTTCCCAGACAGCAAGCGCCTGAAATTGGGCCTGGGAGCGGCACTTTTCGGCGATTCAAAATACGCTCAGGCGATTCCCGTGTTTGCGGATCTGCTGGCCGGCGATCAAGACAACAAAGAGTACGCCGGCATGCTGGGAATCTCGTGCACTACGCTGATGTCGCAGCCGTCGCCGGGTTGCACTGCGCTTGTTCGCTATGCGCATTCTCATCCGAAAGACGCACGAGCCTCGGCCTACGCGGCGAAATATATTGAGAAGCAGCCCGAGGCCCGGCAGCAAAGGGCGCAATTGCGGGCACTGCTCGAAGCAGCCCTGGCCGCTGATCCAAAACTCCCTGAAGCGCAATGCCAGATGGGAACCTTTCTGCAGGACGACGGCAAGTGGAATGAGAGCATTCCCTACCTGGAGCGCGCCATCGCGCTTAAACCTGACTATGCCATTGCGCACTATCATCTCTCACTGGCCTATTGGCGGTCAGGCCGAAAGCAGGAAGCCGAGGCGCAGATGGATTTGCAGAAGAAGTATTCGCGTCAGCAAGAGGATGATCTGAATCGACGGCTGCGTGAGATCGCTTCGTTCGTGGTGGAAAGTCCCAGATAGGAGAGTTTCCATGGAGATGACTCGCCGCGAGCTGATGACAATGACTGCGGCACTGCTCGTTGACCAATGGGCCGGTGCCCGGGGCATCGCGGAGACACTGCATTCAGCCTCTGACCGAAAGATTGTTCTGGTTACATGCGGCGGGATGCGCCGCGAAGATACTTTCGCCGACTCCGGATACACCAACATCCCCCACCTGCACAAGGACCTGCTGCCGCAGAGTCTGTTCTTTCCCTTCCTGCAAAACAATGGCGTCACCTCCCACTACAACACCATCTCGAGTGTGCTCACTGGCAACTGGCAACGTCTGGACGATTGGGGAAAGACCGCTCCTCAGAGCCCGACAATCTTTGAATATATGCGCAAGACGCTTCGGCTTAGCGCTGACCAGACCTGGTTCATCTCCAGTAACAAGGCGCTCACCAACCGCATCGGCGCCAGCTCTGCTTCTGCTTACGGCCACGATTACGGCGCCAACGTTGTCTTCCCCAAGCAACTGCTCATCAATGCCGTAGTGCATGCGGCGCAGCAGGGGCACGCTGTCAACAGCGCCAATCGGGGCGCAGTTCAGCCGGAGATCGAGGCCATCCTTAACAGCGACAATTACGACGGGCTCGGCTGGACGGTCGGCGGTGATTCGTCCGCGCTCGACCGCATCACGCTCGGCACGATGCAGCAGGCCATTGACGATCTGGTGCGCACGAATGCCCCCGTGACCGGCGATGAGTTCACTTATCTCGTCGCCCTCGAAGTGATGAAGCGCTTTGCGCCATCTCTGCTCGTCATTACCTTCTCAGATATGGAGGTGGCGCACTTCGGGTCGTATTCGCTTCATCTAGGCGGCATCAACACCGTCGATCGCCTGGTGTACGAGCTCTGGAGCCAGTTGGAGACGTTGCCCGCTTATAAAGGAAAGACAACTCTTCTTGTGATGCCGGAGTTTGGCCGCGACATGGACGGGACCACAACCAATGGATTCTTCAACCACAGAAACAGCAGCGAATCGACGCGACTCACCTGGATGATGTGTCTCGGTGAAGCAGTTCGACGCACGCAGATTCTCGAAGACCCCATCACGCAAACCGATATTTGCCCTACCGTGGCGCGTCTCTTTGGGATGAAGAATCTCGACCTCCCTGGAAAGACTTTGCCGGGGATGTGGCTGTGACGCGCGAGAGCTCCCAAACCATCGAGCTAGCCGAGCTGGCAAAGTATCGCGCGCTCATCGCGCGTCTGCCCGTCACTCTCAGGCCCTCGCTCAACGGTCAGTTGGGCGAGTGGGAGACGCTTTTTCAGTATGAGCGGCAGAGAGCGAGCACTTTCCTGCGCGGTCTTGCGTCTTTCTCCGCACCCGCACTCGATGCCCTGATGCTACCTTTGCGGACTCTCGAGGCGAAGATGGGAGTGGACGGTTGGAACTTCACCCAAAGCTCTGACACCATGGAGAACGCATCGCTTCTGGCTCGCTCAGAGTTCTATGGCGAATGGCGCGAGCAGGTGCGCATCATTTACGCAGCGGTGGAGTCCGCTGCTCACACGTCCACGCCGCCTGTCCAGGCTCCGCGTCTGGCAGTGGTAATCCTTCCCGCCATCCTGCCCTACGATCCCGCTATAGTCTGGAGGCATTGGGGAGATCGCGGTATGCCAATCCGCATCGATGGCGATGCCGCGAGCATTCCGAAGCTTCTTGTCGAAGGCCTCCCGCAGGCGACTTTTTCTCATCCCGAAGACAGCTCCTCATTCTGGCTGATCGACGCCGAATTGATCCTGCAGAATCTCGCGCCTACAGCTCTCCCGAATTCGTCGCTGAGCTGGACAGCGCTTCGGCCGCTCCGGGATCACGTGCTCGAACGTGTCAACACCGTTCCCCGTAGCATCGAGACTACGGACCGCACCCTCGCTACCATCCGTTCTGAAGACATGGGTTTCTATTGGCCGCAGAATCTCTCCGCAAATCCGCAGCTGAAGCGATTCCTGATTGATCTTTACCTTAGCGGAAACGGCGCTCTGATCTTTTCGAACGCGTTTGTCCAATGGGCAGCCACGGAAGCTCTGCGTCGCGCTCGTCCGCGGGTGCTTGTCGCGCGCTTCGGGCTTCGTGCGCGGCCGAAGCCATTTACCGGAATCGCGATCTTCGAAAACCAGCAGCGCATCAGTTCTTTGCCCGACGTTGATGATCCGCAAGGAAGCGCAGTCGATGCCTTAATTCTGGCGCGCTATATAAGGATGAGTGTGGATCGGTTTCCTGAGGGAGAGCAGACTGCGTTTCTCGCCGTCTCTGAATCCGCGCAAACCGCCTTTCTCTCGCTTCCCGGGTCTTCGGCAAGCGCATTGAGGGGAAAAACGAAGGCTACCGCGCAGGACTTGGCGCAGGGGCTCCAAGAGTTCCTTGCGGGCCGATCCGGATAGCCAAGCATCTCCGGCGAGGAATAGCAGTTCGAGTCGACAACTTGAAATTAATTTTGAATGCTTGTCTGTTCAATTCCAGATCGCAAGGCTGCTTCAAGTACATCGATTTTTATATCGGTCAGTGTTTTGAATTTAATGCAATACCCCGTGACGCTTGCTTTGCCGAGTTTCTGCCCAAATGTCTGGGCGAGATACTTCTTGTCATTTATTCCCATAATGTAGACGGATATGCCGGTTGTATTCGCGCTTATTCCGATTTGATAGAACTCCTTGGTTTTCCCATTGGCATTTTGAGTCGTTTGAGACCCGTATCCGATGTTTGGGTTGGAAACGATTTTTCCTGTTTCGTCCTTTCCATCCAGGAACCACAATTTACATCCTGGCATCAACGCCAAAATAATCTGATGCAACTGTTGCATTTCGCCGCGTTTCGGTTCCGGTTGAGTGGCAATGTACTCCTTAAGCTGTTTCTGTATGCTCATGAAGATCTCCATGACTTATCGGCTAGTCACCGCAAATCGATGGAAGATGATATCGGATTCTGTTCACTCATTGCCAGCACTCGGAAGTCGTGGGTGAACGCGCGCCTATGCGGACAGAACACTTTTCTCCGGGGTAATCTCTGGATACCGAAAACCTCCAACCGCGCTTTTAAGCGCTTGGCGATGGCGGCCAAGCGATAGCAAGTTCGCCCGAAATTCAGGGATGCAGGCCTGGGCGGGCAACTTCCGCTGGACAACCATCCCCGCGGAATGAAACCCTGTGCGCAACGGAATCCACGCGCCCAGAGCGTAGGCGATTCAAAGGGCAGTAAGAGCATTCGCTGGAGTCTCCCCATGTCGGCGGCGAAGCTTGTCAAGCGATCAGGTGCAACAGGGACAATGAAGCTGCGTGCGACGCATCGAGGCAGAACGAGTGCACGCCGTCGGGCATCCTACACCCTGCCGGTGTTCGCTCATCTCACGATTCTGGCTCTTTCGATTTTGTCGCTGTACGGAATGGCGGGATGCCGAAGCCGGCAGCCGCAGGTTGCGACTGCGCAGCACCTTGATTTCAATCAGGACGTACAGCCGATTCTGGCCAGGAACTGCTTCAGTTGCCATGGGCCCGACCCGGAGATGCGGAAGGCCGGATTGCGGCTGGACCTGGAAGAGTCGGCGCGTAAGAAGCGCGAAGGTCATCCGGATGCGCTTGTTCCTGGACATCCAGATGAGAGCGAACTGATCAAGCGAATTGAATCCAAAGATCCGCATCATCTGATGCCTCAGTCCTCAGAAGGCGAAGCGAAGCCGATGAAGCCGGAGGAGATTGCAATCCTTCGCGAGTGGGTCAAGGAGGGCGCGGTCTATCGGCCGCACTGGGCCTTCGAGAAGCCGGCAAGGCCAGCGTTGCAGGAGCAGGCGAAAGGCGATCGCTGGGCCAAGAATCCGATCGATGCGTTCGTGCTGGCGCGCATGAAGAAAGACGGGCTGCATCCTTCTCCAGAAGCGGATAAGGCGGCACTGATTCGCCGTGTCACGCTCGATTTGACTGGACTTCTGCCGACGCCAGCCGAAGTTGCGGCGTTCGAGAAGGATCAATCGCGCGATGCTTACGAGCATCTGGTTGACCGGCTTCTGGCTCGTCCCAGCTATGGGGAGCATCGTGCGCGCTACTGGCTTGATTACGCGCGGTACTCGGACACATACGGGCTGCATTATGACAATCATCGGTATATCTGGCCTTATCGGGACTACCTGATTCGTGCATTCAACTCGAACAAGCCCTTCGATCAGTTTGCCAAGGAACAGATTGCGGGCGATCTACTGCCGGCAAAGAATCTTGATCCGCTGATTGCGAGCGGCTACGTGCGGATGGGTGTGAGCAGCAACGAAGGCGGGACGATCAATGAAGAGCTGCGCGTGAACATGGCGCGCGAGCGAACGGAGGCTTTCGGCGCTACGTTCATGGGGCTGACGGTTGGCTGCGCGGTTTGCCACGATCACAAATACGATCCGACGACGCAGAAGGATTTCTACGCTCTCACGGCTTTTTTCAATAATGTCGACGAGGTGCCGTTTAACGGGGATCGGCCGACGTGGGCGCCGCTGGTGCGGATTCCCAAGGCTGCAAATGAGGAAGCGTACAACCGCGTGCTCGCTAAGCGATCGGCGCTGGCGGTCGAGATGAATGCGGCGCGGCGCGATGAACGCAAGCTGGTGGCGAAGTGGATCGAGTCGCATCAGGATGCGCCTCAGGCGGTGTCGACGGATAAATTGATGCTGCGGCTGCGGCTCGATGAGGGTGGCGGCAACGTGATCAAGAACAGCGCGCCGCATGCGCAGCCGGCCAGCTTTGATCTCGGCAGCGGGCTGCCCGTTTGGGGCGAGTCGACGTGGTTGTGGCCGGATTTCCGCATGAGCACGACCACGCATGTGTTGCTGGGCCAGACGGGAGACTTCGAGTCGGACCAGGCATTCTCGTCGGGTGGATGGTTCCAGCCGAGGTGGACGGCGAGTGGGTACGTGGACAGCACAACGGGGACTTTGCTCTCGAAGATGGATGCGACGCAGCACAGCCGCGGCTGGGCGCTTTCGATCGAGAAGGGATATGTGACCGTCGAGCTGTCGAATGAAATGCCCAAGGAACATGCGCCTCCCAAGGACAAAAATGCGAAGGCCAAGAAGCCCGAGCCGCCGAAGGAGACGTTTCGCTATCCAACGCCTGGGGATTTGACGGCGAAGGATCTGGAGCGGGGAAAACCCGATAAGAAGCCCGACGAGAAAAAGGAAGAGAAGAAACCGAAGCCCGAAGGGAAGCCGAAGGCGGAGCCGCCACCTGATCCAACGCCGCTGGTTGCGCTCAAGGTTACAACGGTCGAGAGGATCCCGATCAACGGCGACTGGGATCATGTGTTCTTTACTTACGACGGCTCGGGCAAGGCGGCGGGGGTGAAGGTTTTTGTGAACGGAGCGCAAGTTGCGACGCGCGTGAATGCGGATGCGCTGGGGCAGGCGAGCATCCGGACGCAGGCGCCGATGCAGCTTGGGGCTCGTTCTCCTGATGAAAAGCCGCTGAGGGAGACGCGGTATCAGGATATTCGGCTCTATGGGCGCGCGCTGAACGCGGACGAAGTGAAGCGGACCCTGCTCGAGGATTATGTTGCCGAACTGGTTGCGAAGCCGATCGACAAATGGAATGAAGACGAATGGCATGCGGCGGGCGAGTATTACCTCGGCAATGTGGACCGGTCGGCGATCGCGATGCGCGCGCAGATGAAGCAGCTCGATAGCGAACTCGATAGGCTCTCGGCGGGCGGGGATTTGACGCAGGTGGCGTGGGAGAAGCCAACGATTGCGTATGCGCATGTGCTGACGCGCGGCGTTTATACGGCACGCACCGAGCGGGTCGAGGCCAATACGCCGCATTACCTGCCGCCTTTGCCGGCGGGGGAAATTCACAATCGGCTGGCGCTGGCGGAGTGGACGGTGAGCCCGGAGAATCCGCTGACGGCGCGGGTGACGGTGAATCGGATGTGGAATGAGCTGTTCGGCGCTGGGCTCGTGGAGACCACGGAAGACTTTGGCATCATGGGGCAGCGGCCGTCGCACCCCGAGTTATTGGATTGGCTGGCGGTCGAGTTTCGCGAGAGCGGCTGGGACATGAAGCACATGTATAAGCTGATGGTGATGTCGTCGACGTATCGACAAAGCGCGAAGTCGACGCCCGAACAGCTTGCGCGGGATCCGAAGAATCAATTGCTCTCGCATGGTCCGCGCTTCCGCATGGATGCGGAGATGCTGCGGGATATCGCGCTGCAGGCTGGCGGTCTGCTGGTGGATCAGATTGGCGGTCCGAGCGTCAAGCCGTATCAGCCGCAGAACGTGTGGGAGCAGGTGAGTTATCCGAGCAGCGACACGCTCGTCTACACGCAACAACATGGTGAGGCGCTTTACCGGCGCAGCATGTACACCTATTGGAAGCGCATGGCCGATATGCCGGACATGGATGCCTTCGATGCGCCGATGCGGGACGTGGTCTGCACGCGGCGGCAACGCACCGACACGCCGTTGCAGGCCCTGGTGACCATGAATGATGTGCAGTGGGTTGAGGCGGCACGGGCGCTGGCTGAGCGTGCGCTGTCGCAGGGAGGCAAGCGGCCGGAGCAGCGAATCGCGCTGATGAGCGAGATTTTACTGGGGCACGATCCATCGCAGCCGATGGATGCGGTGCTTGAAAAATCTCTGGGGCAGATGGAGAAGCATTACAGTGCCGATCCGGCCGCCGCGCACAAACTGGTGGAAGTTGGGGAAAAGCCGCATGCGTCGTCCATCCCCGAAACGGAGCTTGCCGCATGGACGATGGTCGCGAGCGAAATGCTGAATCTGGACGAGACGTTGACGAAGTAGTGGAGGGGGAATGAAGCAACATCCGCGTTGCACCGATACCGAGCACAGGGATGGCGTGCTGCAGCTGCCGATTCCAGCGGGGTTGAAGCAGGAGTGGGCGGCGCTGGAGACACGGCGCAATTTTCTTGGCCGCTCGGGCAAGGTGCTGGGGTGGGCCGCGGTGGCGAGTTTGTTGGGAGCCCGCGGGCTGCGCGGTGATTCTCATCCTGCTGCTTCGGCCGCCTATCCGGAGGCAGCTGAGAATTTGAAGCTGCCCAACTTCGCGCCCAAGGCCAAGCGCGCGATCTATCTGTTTATGTCGGGCGGCCCGCCGCAGATGGACTTGTTGGATTACAAGCCGGGGCTTGCGGCGCTCTACGATAAAGACATACCCGACTCGGTACGGGGAAGCCAGCAGCTTACGGGAATGACCGCGGGCCAGGCGCGCTTCCCGATTGCCCCTTCGCACTGGGCTTTTCAGCGCTATGGCAAATCGGGGACGTGGGTCAGCGACCTGCTGCCGTACACGGCGCGCATGGTCGATGACCTCACGATCGTGAAGTCAACCAACACGGACGCCATCAATCATGAGCCGGCCATCATGCTGATGAATACCGGCAACATGAATGCGGGGAAGCCTTGCCTGGGCTCGTGGCTCGCCTATGGGCTGGGCAGCATGAACGACAATTTGCCGACATTCATGGTGCTGCAGACGAAGACCAATCCGAAGGAGAACAATCAGCCCGTCTCCTCGCGCTTATGGGGCAGCGGTTTTCTTTCCTCGGAGTATGCGGGGGTGGGGCTGCGGAGCGGTGGCGACCCGGTGCTTTATCTCAGCGATCCCGATGGCGTGGATCGCGAGGTGCGGCGCACGATGCTTGACGCCGTGGAGGAGATCAACCGGCAGACGCTTGCGGAAGTGGGTGACCCTGAGACGAACGCGCGCATTGCTCAATACGAAATGGCTTTTCGTATGCAGGCTTCGGTGCCGGAACTTACCGATCTAAGCAAGGAGCCGCAGTCGACCTGGGATCTCTACGGGCCGGACGCGAAAGTGCCGGGAACTTTTGCCTACAATTGCCTGCTTGCGCGGCGCATGGCGGAGCGCGGAGTACGCTTCACGCAGATCTACAAGCGGGGATGGGATGTGCACGACAACGCGATGGGCATGCTGCCGATTCTTTGCGGAGAAGTGGATCGCGCTTGCTACGCGCTGGTGACGGATCTCCGCCGCCGCGGGTTGCTTGACGATACGCTGGTGATCTGGGCCGGCGAATTTGGCCGCACGGTGTACAGCCAGGGTGGGCTGAGCAAAGACAACTATGGGCGCGACCATCATCCACGCTGCTTCACGACATGGATGACGGGTGGCGGCGTGCGGCCGGGCATCACTTATGGGGAGACCGATGACTACAGCTACAACGTGGTGAAGGATCCCGTGCCGGTGCGTGATTTCAACGCAACAATTTTGCATTGCCTGGGCATCGATCACAACAAGCAGACTTACAAGTTTCAAGGCCTCGATCAGAAGCTTACTGGGCCTGTGCCGGCAAGCGTCGTCAAAGGGCTGCTCGCGTGACTGATGTGCAGAAGCCGGCGGGCTTCGCGACAGGGCTGCTTCGCGAGGGCCGGCGCAAACGCAAGGCTTGGCTCGCGGCCCTGGTTTTCAGCGGGGCTCTGCTTGCGCTACCGTTTCTTTTTCGCCTCGACGGAAAAGCGCATGCGGACTGGCAACAATTTCTGGGGCGCTTTCACCCGCTTGCTGTGCATCTGCCCATCGGCTTGCTGGTTCTGCTTCCGTTGCTTGAGATCGCCGGCCGTCGGCGAGTGGCGTTGCGAGAAGCGGCGCATTTCGTTCTTGGATTATGCTTCATCTGTTGCCTCGGCTCTCTGGCATTGGGCTACCTGCTTGCCTTTGGGGGCGGGACAACAGGCGCGGTGATGACGCGGCACATGTGGGGAGGCATTGTCCTGACCATCGGCTTGATGCTGTGCCTTCTCGCGCGCCCATCGTGGTTTTCAGGGAGTGTGCCCTGGCTCTATCCATCGCTTCTTTGTGGTGTGTTGCTCGCGCTGATCTGGACTGCGGATCAGGGAGGCTCGCTCACCCACGGCGCCAACTATCTGACGCAATACATGCCGGCGCCTTTGAAGCGTCTGCTTCCGACTGACTCGACAAAGGCGACCGATTCTTTCTATGCGAAGCACATCAATCCGATCTTCGATGCGAATTGTGTAGCGTGCCATGGCGAAAGCAAGTCGAATGGCGGCCTGCGGCTCGATTCTTATGCGGAGGTGATGAAGGGTGGCAAGGACGGGCCGGTTGTGGTTGCATGGCAGCCGGACAAGAGCGTGCTTCTCTTCCGTGTGACACTGCCTTCGGATCATAAGCAGTTCATGCCGGCAGAAGGAAAGCCGCCACTGCAGCCGGAGGAGATTGCGTGGATCAAGGCGTGGATTCAGCAGGGCGCATCGCCCACGGTGGCGAAGCTCGATGGAATTGTGATTCGCGACGAGGCGCCGGAAGTGCCGCTCGAACCCGTGGGCGACTATAGTGCGCTGATGGACGAGATCCGACGGATGCAGCAAGGCCAGGGAGCCAAGCTGCTGCAGGTTTCGAGCAAGCCGTCGGATGGATTGATTCTCAATACTGTCGATGTGGGCGCCTCTTTCAATGATGCCGACCTTGCGCAGTTCAGCAAATTCGCTCCCTATATCGTTGAAGCGGAGCTGGGCCGGACGGCGGTGACGGATGCGAGTTTCAGCACGCTGGCGACGTTTACTCATTTGCGTGCGCTGCATCTGGAGGGCACGGCGATTACCGGCGATGGATTGCGGAAGCTTTCATCGCTCTCGCAGTTGACCTATCTCAACCTGAGCAACACGCGCGTGACCAAGGCCGCGGGCGATCAACTCAATTCCTTCCGCAGCCTGCGGCATATCTATCTCTACAACACCCCGAGTCAGCCGGTTGCTGCGCAACCAGTCCCGGCTGCGCAGGCGGCCCAACCCATTGCGAGGAACGCGCCATGAAAGACGATCGCTCTCAGAAAAAGGATTTAAATCGGCGGCAATTCGGCGCCATCGCGGGAGCGGCAGCCATCGGAGCGCTCGGTGTTCGATCAGCAAGTGCGCTGCCGATTCGAGACTCATCGCAGGCTTCCGGTACGCAGACTGGCAACGGCGAATGGACCTTCAAAGTGGCCGAGGGATGGGGCCATTTGCCTGCGGATGTCGTCTTCGGAGGCACGCACGGGGGGATCGCGACAGATAACGCGGGGCATGTCTATGTCAGCACGCAGAGCGAGACGGGGATTCTTGTTTACAGCCCGGAGGGCGCGCTGCTGAAGACGATTGCGCACGAATATCCTGAAGTGCATTCGATGGTGCATGCGGTCGAGGGCGGGGAAGAATTTTTTTACTGCACGGTGCAGAAGGGAACCCCGAAGGAGAACTGGCTCTTTATCAAAATGAAGACGGATGGAACAGTGGTTCAGAAAATTACTGCTCCGCCGGAAGCCGGGTTCAAGGCGCCCAATGAGTGGCGTCTGACTGCGGCTGTGCCTGCGCCCGACGGGTCCATCTTTATTGCGAATGGATATGGCGACTCGCGCTTGTTTCGCTTCGACAAGAATGGGTCCTATCGCGCGGCCTACGCGGGTAAGGGGAACAGCGAGGGCCTGTTCGACTGCAGTCACGGGCTTGCCGTTGACACGCGTTACGATCAGCCGCTGCTGATGGTGTGTGACCGCGAGAATCGTCGGCTCTGCCATTTCGATTTCGACGGGAAATTTGTTCGCACCACGACCATGCATTTGCGGCGTCCGTGCCAGATCAGCTTTCATGGGGATTACGCGGTGGTCTCGGAACTGGAAGGGCGGGTGACAATTCTTGACCGCGACAATGCGCCGGTTGCGTTTCTCGGCGACAATCCGAAGAAGTCGCAATGGGCCAATTATGCGGTGATGCCGGGCGAGGTTGCGCCCGCGCTCTTCAGTGCGGCGCATGGCTGCTTTATCGATCGCGAGGCGAACATCTACGTCACGGACTGGAACAAGACGGGTCGCGTGACGAAGCTGGAGCGGGCGAGCACGTAAGGGCTTTTGCGCACACCGCGACGGCGCATTTGGCATCCAGCGTGGGTCGGGAGACCCACGCTACAGCCGGCCGGGAGGCCGGCGCTACAAATCCGTTGAAGCGCCTTGTGAGAAATGCGGGTTAGTGCGCGACATTTAGACACAGGAGCCGATTGCGGCTTTGGTCAATCGAGGTTGATTCGCTTGGGGACGTTGCGAAAGACCTTATTGAAAATCTCGTGTGCAAGCTCGACTGACTCTTCAATCGCTGCCCGCGTGGGTACGACTTGCGTATTGACCTGTTTCTCCCGTGCCAGGCGAATCCCGGCGATGAGGCATGCGCCCAGATAAATCATTCCGCGATTGAGGCGAGGGACATGGGCGTCGGGGTCGAACACAGGTCCAAGCATAAGCGAATAAAGAGCGAAAGTCTATTGCTGCCCTGTGCATCACTTCATCCGTCGGGATGGAGGATTTTTTGCTGGCTCACTGACTCGCCGTCCCCGTGCTTCAAGGTCAGAAATACGCTGGTTGAAGCAATGGTCATCCCGCTCAAAACCCAGAATGCTTTATGGATTCCGTGGATCATCTCCACTGGATTGGATGTCAGCGCACTGGGCACAAAGAATGCCGTGGTCAGGCCTGCTGCTGCCACGCCAAAGCTAATCGACATTTGCTGCATGGTGCTGGCAATGGAACTGGCGCTGCTGGTGTCGTGCTCGGCCACATCGGAATAAACAAGCGTGTTCATGCTGGTGTATTGCAGCGAAGTGACGGCGCCATAGCCAAAGGCGAGGAGCACGATCATCCAGACTGGCGTGCGGAGTCCTATGGTTGAGAAGAGGCCCAGAAACACTCCAATAATGAGCGTGTTTGAGATGAGCACGCCGCGGAATCCGATCATGCGAAGCAGGCGCGTCATGATCACTTTCATGCTCATGGCGGCTATGGCTTGCGGCATGATGAGCAGTCCCGACTGAATGGGCGTGAACCCGAGTCCCGTCTGGTAAAGCAATGGCAGCAGAAACGGAACTCCGCCGATGCCGAGGCGGGTGAAGAAGCTGCCATTCACCGCGGAGCGAAATGTTCGCAGGCTGAAGAGCTTGAGATCGAGAAGCGGGGATTCGAGGTGCCGTGAATGGACCCAATAGCCGGTGAGCAGCATGAGCGAGAGCGCGAGGAGGCCTGACACCTCGCGCGAGCTCAGTGTGTGTTCGCCGAAGACTTCAAGCACGTAGGAGAGGAGGGCGATGCCGGATCCGAACAGGATTAGCCCAACGAGATCGAGCGGATGAATGTTCTCTTCGGAGTAGTTGGGGAGATGGATGTAGACCATCACCAGGCCGATGAGCCCTATGGGAATGTTGAGGAAGAAGATGACGCGCCAGTGGAAGTAGCCGACGATCAGGCCGCCGGCGATGGGGCCGAGCATCGGCGCCACCAGCGCGGGGATGGAGACAAAGCTCATGATGCGCAGCAGGTCCGATTTGGCGAAGGTTCGCACCAGAGTGAGCCGTCCCACGGGCACCATCATGGAACCGCCCATGCCCTGCAAGACGCGGCACGCGACCAGCAGATGGATGTTTCCTGAGATGCCGCAGAGCAGCGAGCCGAGCGTGAAGAGGCCGATTGCCGCGGCAAAGATACGCCGGGTTCCGAATTTGTCGGCCATCCAACCGCTGATGGGGATGAAGACCGCGAGGCTGAGCGTGTAGCTGGCGAGCACCGCCTTCATGCTCAGTGTGGGTACCTGCAAGGCGTGCGCGATTGTGGGGACGGCGGTGTTCAGAATCGTCGTGTCGAGCGACTCCATGAAGAAGGCCACTGCAACGAGCCAGGGCAGCAGCCGCTTGCTGGCGTCGGAAGGGACGGGGGCGATTTCGGCGACGCTCGAAGTGCTGACTGTATTCATGAATTTTTGGGTTTCGAACTCTCGTTTTCGGGGCGCTGACCAGTTCTGTCTTAAAGTTGGATGCGGCGGTTTATTCTTTGCCGGGGCGATTCGGCACAATGCGAAATAACTCGAGGCCGTCGGCACTCTCGAGCACGAAGTCGGGCGCCGTCGCGGGAATGGCGATGATGCCGCGCGCGGGCAGAGCCACGGCTTCGAATCCGTCGCCGGAGATATGGCCGGACCCGGCAGCGGCGAAGACATAAGCCAGGCCTGCGGCGTCGTGGCCCCGGAGCTCCGCGCTTGTTTTGCGGCCGCTCACTGTGATGCGCTCGATGCGGAAGTACTGGGCATCCAGGAGGACTGTGCGGTCGGAGAGGATTTTCGGTGCGACTTTGCCGGCCGCAGTTTTGAACTTTAAAGCCTGGAGGGATTTCGCTACGTGCAGTTCGCGACCGCGTCCGTAGTCATAGAGGCGGTAGGTTAAATCGCTGTTTTGTTGGGTCTTGAGCAGAACCGAACCGGGCCAGATGGCGTGGACGGTTCCAGCGTCGACGTAGACCATGTCCCCAGTCGCAATGGGCAGCAATTCGAGCCATTCTTCAAGCGTTCCGTTTCTGGCTCCTTGCTCGATGGCGGCAAGGGTCGCGGCCGGCTTCAACCCGAGGGCGACCTCGGCACCGGGCTGGGCAGCGAGCGCGTACCAGCACTCGGTCTTACCGCGCGGCTCTCCGAACTCTTGAGCGAGAATGTCGTCGGGGTGCACCTGCACGCTGAGTTTCTCGCGGGCAAAAAGCACTTTGATCAGCAAGGGAGAATCACTGGAACCCGCATCCGCACCAAGCATTGCCCCTGGATCGAGAGCGAAGAGAGCGCCGAGCGCGTTGCCCTTATGCGGGCCGGAAGCAACGACACACGCATCGCCCGTGAGCCACACCTCGCCGATGGGCTGCTCGCCGGCAACCTTGTCAAACCACGGGCGCAGATCTCGATATCCCCAAATGCGTTCGAGGAATTGCGGTTCAATCAGAAAGGGCGCCAGGTGTGTCATCGAATTCCTTCTCGTGTCTTGATCCGGTGCGAAATGCTCTTATCAGGATACCGACTCCACGCGGCTGGGTGTCGAGGCGAATCGCCCATGCAGCCTGTTACACTTCTGTTGCTCAAATTCTGCGCGAAGGGGCCGACCCAATCGATTTACCAGAGCGCCAGCGTTCCAGTCTGCATGACGTTTGAGCCGAGCTAACGAGGAAACTATGACCGCCCTTTTTGCTTCACTTCGCCAGCGCACGCCACTCTCCTTTCGTTCGAGCCTCGCATTGGTGCTGCTCACGGCCTGCGTACCAGTGCTTGCCGCAACCACTTGCGAGGTGACCAAACACAATCCGCCGACGGAAGCCGACAAAGCATTCCTTGCAGCCGACTTTGCCAAGGCTGAGTCGCTCTACACGGCTGCGCTTTCTGCTCATCCGGGTGACATCGACGCCACCGTTGGGCTGGTTCGTGTTCTGCTGCGCGAACAAAAGGTGATCGATGCTGAGGAGGCGGTTCACACGGCACTTGAAGTCTCCCCCAATACCGCGGCTTTTTTGACGCTTCGCGGCGAGGTGGAACTCCGCCAGGGCGAACCGTGGGCGGCCGAGCCCACGGTGATTGCGTCTTACAAGCTCGACCCGTGCAATGCGCGCACGCGGTTGCTGTATGCGCACATCGCCCAGATCAACTCCCGCTATGCAACGGCGCGGCAGCAGATTGGGTTCGCTTATAAGTTCGATCCAGCGGACCCGGAGATCCGGGCTGCGTGGATTCAGACTCTGCCGCTGGCGCAGCGGATTACCGAGATGGAGACGTATCTCGCCGCGCCGACCGGCGACGATGCGGGGACGATCGGCCAGATGAAAGCCAACCTGGAAGTCTGGAAGAAGGAATCGGCCGCGCCCCATACATGCCGCATGGTTTCGACGGCGGCCGCGGCGGACATTCCCTTCATCAAGCTTTTGGATGGGAGGGGGCATACGCGGGCGGCGGGGCTTGAGGTCATCTTGAATAACACGCCAACGCGTTTACAGGTGGGGAGCAATGAAGGCGGGATCACGTTGAATCGCTCGATGGCAGAGCGCGCGGGCCTGAAAAAAATAACTGAGCCTGAAAAGGGTCCGAGCGGAAAGAGCAGCAACATCGCGTTTGCCGACATGCTCAAGGTGGGCAATCTCGAGTTTCAGAACTGCAAGATCGACGTGACGGACACGGCCAGCGGCGCTGATGACACGGACGGGACGATCGGCGTGGATGTCTTCTCCGAATTTCTCATCACACTTGATTACCCCATGCGTAAGCTTCAACTTGCGCCGTTGCCTGCTAAGTCTGGCGATCCCGCGTCCGCACCGAGCCTTAAGACTGCATCGGTTGATGCTCTGGAGAATCTCGCTGACTTGGGCGATCGGGTGATTTCTCCCGATGCGAAGGATTTCACCCAGGTCTATCGCGTCGGGGACAGCATCATCTTGCCGGCGGCTCTCAACGGGCAGAAGGTGAAGCTGTTTGTCATGGACTTTTTGCTTGATCCATTTGGATCCGAGACCAATATCGCTCCAGGGGTGGCGATGGATGTCACCAAGGTTCATGAAAAAGAGGTTGGCGGGCCGGGACCATCGAGAAAAGTTTTTATTGCCGATGAGATCACGTACAACTTCGCCCACATGTCGCAGAAAGTGAACAACGTGGTAACGGCGGACACTGCGGGGATTTCGAAGGCCAATGGGATGGACATCGCGGGGTCAATCGGGCTGAATACGTATAGCCTGCTTGTGATGCACATTGATTATCGCGATGGGCTAATCAAGTTTGACTACATTCCCAATCGCGGATACGCGAGCTGGTAGGTCATTTACTTGTTGACGAGGGCCTTCATCGCTTCGGGATAGCGATCGCCGGCGGCGACATCATGTGGAAAGGCGTTGTTCAGTTCGTCAAGGAGTGTCGGGGCGAGATTGACATCCACGGCGCGGGCATTTTCGTCGAGATATTTTCGCCGCTTGGTCCCCGGGATCGGAAGGATGTCGTCCCCTTGAGCCAGCACCCATGCGAGCGCGAGTTGACTCGGAGTTAATCCGGCCTGCGCAGCCGTTTTCTGCACTTTGTCCACGAGGGCGAGGTTGCGCTTGAAATTTTCTCCCTGAAAGCGCGGGCTGTTGCGGCGGTAATCGCCGGTCTCAAAATCGTCGGGGCTCTTGAATGCCCCGGTGAGAAAGCCGCGCCCTAACGGGCTGTAGGCGACGAAGCCAACACCGAGTTTGCGGCAGGTCGGCAAAACCTCTGGCTCGGGATCGCGCGTCCAGAGAGAATATTCGGTCTGGAGAGCGGTAATGGGATGCACGGCGCAGGCTCGCTGCAGAGTCTCCGGAGCGGCTTCTGATAATCCGAGGAAGCGGACTTTTCCCTCTTCGATCAAACGCGACATGGCGCCGACGGTTTCTTCGATGGGCGTTTTGGGATCGACGCGGTGCTGGTAGTAGAGGTCGATTGTCTCCACGCCCAGCCTGCGCAAGCTGCCCTCGATGGAGCGGCGCACGTAGGCGGGAGCTTCCATCGACACCGCGGCGGGTGGGATCTTCGGGGTCGCGGACGATCCCGAATTTTGTCGCCAGGAAAACCTTCTCGCGCCGGCTTTTGATTGCTTTGCCGACTAGTTCCTCATTGGTGTGGGGTCCGTAGACATCGGAGGTGTCGAGAAAGTCGATTCCAATGTCGAGCGCACGGTGAATGGTGGCGATTGATTCCTGCTCGTCGCGGAGCCCGTAGAACTCGCTCATACCCATGCAGCCCAAACCGATTGCCGAAACCTCGGGACCGTACGCGCCCAGCTTGCGCCTCTTCATTGCGATTCTCCTTGATCCATGATTCGCTTCAAGTTCACCCTACACCTTGATGCGGAAGGCCGCAGCGCGGATGCCGGAGATGCCGATTTCTGATGGCCGTTGCCTTATCCTAAAGCTGCGAGGAAATCAGTGACGGATCGGCAGTTGTATGAGCGCATGTTGGCGGTTGCTCTTGAAGAAGCGCACATCGGATTTGACGAGGGCGGCATCCCGATTGGCGCTGCGATGTTTACCCGCTCGGGGGAACTGATCAGCCGGGGACGAAACCGGCGCGTGCAGCAGAGCGATCCCAGCGTGCATGGGGAAACGGACGCATTTCGTCGTGCAGGGCGGCAGGGCAGCTACAAAGATATCGTCATGGTGACGACGCTTGCCCCCTGCTGGTACTGCAGCGGCTTGCTGCGGCAGTTTCGCATCGGCACGCTGGTGGTGGGCGAGAGCCGCACTTTTTCTGGCGGTTTGGAGTGGCTGCGCGAAAACGGACTGGAGATCATCGATCTTGACAACGCGGAATGCCGGGAACTGCTGGCCAAGTTCATCCGCCATCACCCGAAGGTCTGGAATGAAGACATTGGGGAAGGACAGTGAACAGTGGACAGTGAACAGTGGGCAGCAAACAAAGGGCGTTCGCAATTGCGAACGCCCTTTGTGTTTGAAGCGGTGCGGGTTAGAAATCGAAGCGCAGGGACATCTGAACCTGCCGCGGGCTGCCGATGGTATGGGTTACGATGCCCAGTCCGGCAGGGCAGGCATAGAAGCTGCCGCTGACCGATCCGGTGCCGTCCGCGCTGCAGGTGCCGGGCAGGACTGGCGTGCCCGATTCCGGGAAGGGATTGTAGCCAGCATTCTGCGAGACCTCATTTCCTGGCACGTCGAAGCTGGTGGTGTTGGTCAGGTTGTAGACGTCGAAGGTGTACTTCAGGTTATATCTCTCTTTGATCTGGAGAGTCTTCACCAGGGAAATGTCGGCGCGCTTCTGGAAGGCCTGGCGGAAGATATTGCGCTGTCCTGTGGTGAAGGTAGTCTCGAAGGGGTCGGAGGTGGGAATCGCGCCTCCCAGTCCACCTGCGGGAAGCAGTGGCAATGTGAAGCAGTTCGCGTTCAGCGCGGCGGGCGCGCCGATCGGCGTGAAGGCTCCGGAAGCTCCGGTCTTCGCGCTCTTTGGCGTGCATCCTGGGGCCAGGGGCACGATTGGGTTGGTGATGCCGTCGGCGGTGGAGTAGTAGATGCTGCCGACGGCGCCGGAGTAATCGATGATGCTGTAGGGCTGGCCGCTCTGCAACACGGTCAGGCCCTGCAGCGACCATCCATTGATGAAGGCGGCCTCGACGGAGCTCTTCTTGGCATAGTTGTGGAGCAGGAAAACATAGTTGAAGTTGATGACGTGGGTTCGGTCAAAATCGGCCGATCCATAGCCGCTGCGCAGGTTGAGCGCGTTGTTGCCGTTGTAGAAGAGACCCAAGCCGCTTTGCTCATCGAGCGCGTGGGAGTAGGTATACGACGCGCCGACCTGGAGATCGTGGCTCATTCGCTTGTCAATATGGAACTGCAGGGCGTTATAGGCATCGACGCCGGCCGCGCGATACGCAATCGACTCGGCTGCATAACCGATGTAGGGAACGCGGAGATCGACGTTGCCACCTTCGTAGTTGGCCTGGTAGGCCGACCCGTCGGGCAGCAAGGCGCCGCCAACGTTGTAACCATATGTGTAGTTCTGTTGATAGGGGGTTCCTGACAATGTCGGGCTTGAGGGAGACGCAATGTTGGGTTGGTTGAATGGAACTGGGATGACCTGGTGACGGCCAACGTTGCCGACATAGCCGATTTCAATGGCGACGTCGGGACGGGGCTGCCATTGCAGGTCGAGGGTGTAGTTGATCGTGTAGGGAAGCTTGTTGGCCCGATCATAGACGCCGAGTGAAATAGGCTCGCCGTTGTTGGTGATTAGGCCATTCGGATTTGACGAAGTGGTTTGGCAAATATTATTGATGCCGCTCAATCCGGTGTTTTCGATGCTGCACGCGTTGGGCAGGAAGTTGGCCAGATCGGATGCCTTGGGGTTCGTCGGGGCGGCGTACTGGAGCACTGTGCCGTAGGGGTTTTCAAGATTGCCGGTCTCTGCGGTGGGTGGTCCAGTTGGAGGTCCAAAGCCGCCGTTTCCGCCGCAGGTAGGAATGTAGTACTCATACAGCGACTGCGAACTGGTGGGGCAGCTTGAGGCGTTGACGAAGGGGAGCTGCTGGTTGACGCCGAACGGGCCGCCTGTGACGGTTCCGATGGCGTATCCCGGGGAGAAGTAGCTGAACAGTTCGCCGCGGTCGTAATAGATTCCTGCGCCCGTGCGCACAACCAGTTTGCTGTGCCCGAAGCCTGGCTGCCAGGCTGCGCCGACGCGCGGGCCAATGCCCCACTGGCGCCCTGTCAGGGTGGTGTTGCTCACACCTTGCGTGCCGTTCTTGTTGTTGCCGGCGATGATCAGACCTGGGTTGGTGATGGTATCCGATCCGGGGCTGTAGGCGTACGACTTGGCGTCGAAGTTGAAGATGCGGCCGTACTTCTCGGTAAGGCCACCATCCCAGTCATAGCGCACGCCGGCGGTGAGAGAGAGGGACGGGGTAATCTGCCACTTGTCCTGGATATAGGTGCCAAGCTGATTGGAACGGTAGTAGCGGCTGGCATCGCCTTGCAGGAAGGACGAGACGTAGAACCCTGTCGCGGAGCTGCCCGGAGTCACGTAGCCCTGAATCATCTGGCTGAAATCGTCGGTCGCCACGGTGCCGGTGCCGGTGCGCTTGTCGATTGTGTTGAGCTGGGTGTAGGTGTAGAGGCCGCCGAAGCTGATGGTGTGCTTGCCGAGAATCCAGATGGCATTGCCTGAAGGAGCGAGGCGGTTTTGAAAGACGCCTGTGTTGGGTGCCTGTCCTTCGGCATTCGGTCCAATGTTGAGAATGGCCTGGGATTCGCCGCTTGGCTGATAGTCCCCCAGTACGTTGTAGACCGAGATTCCAGGGAAGTATTTTGAACCGAACACGTTGATGGATCCGGTGCCGGCCGCCCCGCCCGGAATCGAGTCGGGACCGAAGGGCTGTTCGTTATCAGCATATATTTTTTCGCGCAACACGCCGATTGTTTCGGTGGTGCTCAGGTTGCTTTTCACTACATAGGTGTTGGTGAGCGAGACAACCTGCGCGCCCGAGTCGAGATGTTCGGTGAAGCCGGGGACGCTGGAGTAGGAAAAGGGCGCAGTGGCGGGGTCGTGCTGGTAGTAATACTTCGCGGAGATCGTGTCCTTTGCATTCAGGTTGTAATCCAGGTCGGCAACGGCCTGGTCGCTGATGAAAGTCGCGGTGCCCGGGAGGAAGGCGTTATCGATGTGGGCTGCCGTGGGAGTCTGCCCAAGTGGCGCAAGGGCATCGTTGGGGATGAGCCACTTGCCGGGCTCGCCGGGCAGAGATGGCGAATTGAAGAGAATCTGCGCGAGCGGATCGATTTGCGCGGCCGTGATGGGGGTGCAGCCGTAGTTGGCCTGATCGTATGCACTGCAAAACGAGTTGTTGCTGACGCTGGCCAGGCCCGCCGCGGAGCGGTCATCGTTGAGCCCGACGGGCACATCGAGCACCGAGTCGCCGATCTCCTGATCGGAAACATGCAGATGCTGGTAAGCCGCGAAGAAGAAGAGCTTGTCCTTGATGATCGGCCCGCCCATGGTTCCACCCGCAACGTAGCGGTGAAGCTGGGGCGTCTTGTTGTAGGCAGGGATGTCGTTGTCCTGATTGAAGAAGAATGGAGCTGCATTGATCCAATTGGTGCCGCGGTGAATATAGGCCTGGCCGTGGAGGTCGTTGGTGCCGGCCGAGGTGCTGACGTCGATGTGCGCACCTGAAGTTGACCCTTGCTGTGCGTCATACATGGAGGCGTTGACGCGCACTTCCTGAATGGTCTCGGGCGCCGGCGTTGGGATGGCATTGCCGATGGACAGATAAACCGAAGCGAGGGTCGGGATTGCTCCGCCTGCACCCGCGCTGCTTGAAACGCCCGTTGAATTGATGACGCGGGCTGAGGGAACCTGGCTGGTGCTTTTTCCGTTGAAAAGGTTGCTGGAGTCAACGCCGTTGAGGCTGAAGCTGTTTGAGGTATCGCGCTGGCCGTTGGCCCAGATGGGCGCGTTGCCAAGACCGCTATTGGCGCCGGTGCCGCCCGAGAGCTCTGCATTGACGCCCGCGGATTCCGTTGCCAGTCCGGTAAAGCTTCCGGTGGCGAGCGGAACGGCTTCGATCTGCACTTTGTCCATCACATAGCCGTTGGTGGTGTCGGTCGCATTCATCAGCGGAGTTGCTTCGACTTCAACGGTCTCGCTGGTCTTGCCCACCTTGAGCGCGGCATTCACGGTTGCGGTTCGGTCGGCCTGCACGGTGATGTGCTGCGTCTTCTGGACGTCGAAGCCATCTGCTGTGTAGGTGACGGTGTATGTGCCGATGGGCAGGTTCACAAACGAGTACACGCCCGAGGCATTGCTTTTGACCGTGCGCGTGAGGGAAGTCTGCTCATCCACGGCCGTGACGGTGGCGTTGGGAATTGCGCCGCCGGAAGGATCGGCTACTTCGCCTGTCAGCCCGCCGAGGGTTTGCTGGGCAAAGAGCGGAGAGCAAATCAGCGCAACGACCGCCAGTGTCGCGAGCAGCCGTGGAATCGAAGAGAAGAAGCTACGCATGGAATACCTCACGGGTTATGGCCTCGGGAATAGAGATTGCCCCAGTGATCTCAGGGAGTTGCGAGACCCCAAGGTGCAAATGGAAATCTTGACTTCGGTTGGGTCGGTCCCAAAAAAGGGGAAGGGGATAATCACCGCTACGAGTCAGGCTCGTTTCATCGGAAAACACCAATTGCTCTGCGGATTCCCATTAGCATAATGGCTGGGCGGTTCGAGGCAAGCCGAAATCGGCAGGATTTTTATACGGTCTTTATGCGTTTTCAGTTGGTGAAGATGTGGATTTCGGCGGGGAAACTCTCAGGCTGCTACCCGGATCGCCTGCCGCCGAATTGCATACCACGCGAGGCCAGCCGCGATGTATCCGAGGTAGATCCAGGGAAGGCGCGCATGGTTTGCATCGGCCGCGGAGCGGATGTCGAAAACGACAATCAGGATCATGACCAGCACCGTGAGCAGGCTGATTGCGGCAATCAGATGCGAATGCTGGCCCAAGGCTCTGCGCGCAAAAGGCAGGGCGGCCGCTACCAGCGCGTAGGCGGTAAGAAATCCGAACACGCTGAGCGAACCGAGCAGATCGTACATGTCGGCGCCGGATGTACCGGCCAGGGCAAGCACAAGAGTCATGGCAAACATGAGGATGGCGCTGAGTGTGACAGCTGCGCCTGGGGTCCCGTGCTTCTGGTTGGTGGTCTCGAGCAAGTGCGGCAATAAACCGCCGCGGGCCATGCGCATCAGCACGCGTGCGGCCGCGGTGGTGCAGGCGAGCACACAGGAAAACGCAGCGACGGCTACGCCGAAATCGATTGCCACTCCCAATGCGGATACGCCCGCCTTGGTGGCCAACTGATGAAGCGGACTGGTTGATTCGCTTAAGGCGGAGGGCTCTCCGCGAAATCCGAGCACCACGCTGTAGGAGCACAGCATGAAGAACACGCCGGCCAGGATGGCGCATTGGAGGACTGCGCGCGGAATGGTTTTGAGCGGCTCGCGTGCTTCGCCGCCGAGAGTTGTTGCGCTCTCAAACCCGACAAAGCTGAACATGGCGAGCACCAGCGCGGGCCCCAGAGCGGAGATCGAGACGCCCTTGAGCCGCAGTTGATCCAGATCAAGCTGAAGGCCGAAGTGGAAGACCAGCACTGCCAGGACAATCAGGATCAGGCTTACCGAGATCACTTCGATCCAGAGCATCAACTCCGCGCTGAGCTTGACATCTCTGTAGGCGGTGAGCCCGGCGGCCACGCAGATCAGGGCCAGCGTCGGAAGGGTGGGTGGGGTCCAGTGAAAGAATCCCTGGCACATGACGCTGCCGTAATAGAGCGCGCCGCCGGCCACGCTGGCTCCGGTTGCGATGTAGGCGAGCAGCAATCCCCACGCGGCCATGACGCCGAATGCAGGCGGCAGCGTGTCGGCGGCGTAGCTGTAGAGAGAGCCAGGCGAAGCCGAGAGGCGCGCGAAGCGGCTGACGCAGAATCCCACCAGCAGCGTTGCGCCTGTCGCCAGCAGATACACAAACCATGTGGCGTTGCCGGCAAGCGCGAACACGAGCGGAATGGTGAGCGACGGCGAAGTGGAGGGAGCCATCGCGGAGACGCTTTGCGCCAAGGTCTCAAGCGGACCCAGCACTCCAGCATGCAGCCCATAGCTCTCGCGGTCTTCCGGATTTGTCGACACTGCGTCCGTGGTGGGGTTGGTCACCGGGTGGGCCTTTCACTGCTGGGTTGTTCTGTTCGGGGGCTTGCGGGGATCTGCGCGAATGGAGTTGCTCTAGTGTTAAGCCATTGCGCTTCATCGGTCAAGGAAGCGAAGTGTCCATTGCCGCGCGGCCAAGGGCTTTCGTCCCCATTCCGTAATAACCCGCAAGGTACCAACGTTTGCCGCGCACCCACCTTCGTATCTCGCGAATCTGAGCCTGGCGCGATAAAATGAGAGGACCGAATGAATCCATCTCCTAGAGCGGTTGACGGCCCGTCCTCCCGCATTGAGCGAGACACCACACTGCGGCCTGGGTTCGACACAGACTCACAACCATCGGCCAGCCACATAATTGACGTTCACAATCTTGAGAAGACCTATCGCACGGCGCGTGGGGCGCTGACGCTTTTTCGCGATCTCAACCTGCAAGTCAACACTGGTGAAATGGTGGCCATCGTTGGTCAGTCGGGCGCAGGTAAGAGCACACTTTTACACATTCTCGGCGCTCTTGATGCTCCCTCCGCGGGAACGGTATACTGCGCCTCAACCAATGTGGCTCATCTCTCCGCACGCGAGGCCGCAACGTTTCGCAACAGGCAGATTGGCTATGTGTGGCAGTTCCATTATTTGCTGCCGGAGTTTACGGCGCTTGAAAACGTAGCGTTGCCGTTGCTTGCGCGCGGCACCAAGAAATCGGAGTCGCTTGTGCTCGCGGCCAACTGGCTCAGGGAAGTGGATCTTGAAGATCGAGCCGATCACCGTCCTGGGGAACTTTCGGGCGGCGAACAACAGCGCGTCGCCCTGGCTCGGGCGCTGGTCAACAACCCGAGCGTTCTTCTGGCGGACGAACCAACCGGCGACCTCGACGAAATTACTGCCGATCGCGTCTTCAGTTTGATCGAGCGTATCCACGCAACGCATAACCTCACTTCAATTCTCGTCACCCATAACCTTGACCTCGCCGCGCGCTGTACCAGGGCACTTCGTCTGGAAGGCGGACGGCTTACCGACTTTGCAACCGCTTCCCAAAACTCCTGAAAGGGAAAGATTCGACGAATAAAGCACCTTTCGGGCAGGTTTTGGAGTCATAACAAGCAGGCAGCCTGGGATGGATTCTGGTTCATCCTCCCAGTTTTTAATATGCAGGATGGGAGTTCGGAAGGCAGACCGACCGCCTTTTGGACAGCCGGGGAGATTGCATTACCGGCCCATCCCAAAGAGCTGTTCGGGGCAGGGTCGCTCTTCAAAAGGGGCCTCCGGCGGCGAAGTTCAAAGAAGGGCATGCGCTCGAAAGGGCTGAAGCCGGCATTGAAACCGGACGGCCACTCCAGCGAATAGCCCGGTCAAGGGAGAACACAATGTTCGAACGCTATACGGAGAAGGCACGGCGTGTGATCTTCTTCGCGCGGTATGAGGCCAGCCAATTTGGTTCGCCCTATATCGAGACCGAGCACTTGTTGCTTGGCCTGCTGCGCGAGGACAAGGCGTTAACCAATCGCTTTCTGCGCTCCCATGCCTCGGTGGAATCGATCCGCAAGCAGATCGAGGCGCATACCACCATTCGCGAGAAAGTTTCTACCTCGGTTGATTTGCCGCTATCGAATGAATGCAAGCGGGTGCTGGCGTATGCCGCTGAGGAAGCGGAACGCCTGGGGCACAAGCACATTGGAACGGAGCATCTGCTGCTTGGGCTGTTGCGCGAGGAGAAATGCTTCGCGGCGGAAATTCTGCAGGAACGCGGACTGAAGCTGGCGCAGATTCGCGAAGAGCTTGCCCGGGTCACCCAGGAGAAGGCGCCGCCGCAGCAGCGTCAACGCGAGTCGAGCCTACTGGCGGAGTTCAGCCGGGATCTTACCCAGGCTGCGATGGACGGGCAACTTGATCCGCTTGTCGGCCGCGATGGAGAACTCGAGCGCGTGATTCAGATTCTCTGCCGCCGCACCAAGAACAATCCGGTGCTGATCGGCGAGCCCGGCGTTGGGAAGACGGCTATTGTTGAGGGTCTCGCCCAGCGCATCGCGGACGGGGAAGTTCCGTCGTTCCTCGCTGACAAACGCGTGCTCGGGCTCGATCTGTCGCTGATCGTTGCCGGCACCAAATATCGCGGTCAGTTTGAAGAGCGGCTAAAGACCATCATGAAAGAGCTGATGGAGAATCAGAACTCCATCGTGTTTATTGATGAGCTGCACACTTTGGTGGGCGCGGGATCGGCGGAAGGTTCGCTCGATGCGGCCAACATTCTTAAACCGGCGCTGAGCCGTGGCGAGATCCAGTGCATCGGCGCTACGACTCCGGCGGAGTACCGCAAGTCCATTGAGAAGGACCGCTCGCTGGAGCGGCGCTTCCAGGCCGTCAAAGTTCCGCCGCCGAACGAAGCCGATGCCATCAAGATCATCATGGGCATCAAGGACCGCTACGAGAAGTTCCACGCTGTGAGCTACACCGATGCGGCGGTTGAATTTGCGGTCTCGCACTCGAATCGCTATATCCCGGATCGATTCCTGCCGGATAAGGCCATCGACCTCATCGACGAGGCAGGCGCGAGGGTCAAGCTTCGGCAGACTTCGTTGCCTGAGGAAATCACCGAAGTCCAGAAGCGGATCAAGTTCATCGTTCACCGCATGGACTCGGCGATTGCGAACCACGAGTTCGAGAAGGCTCGCTTCTACTCCGACGAGGAGCGTAAGGAACGCGAGAATCTTCGCGCCCTACGCGACAAGTACCATCTTGACGACTCCGCTGCCGGCATTGTGGGCCGCGAGGATATTGAGGATGTCGTTTCGCGCTGGACGGGCGTTCCCGTTACCAGCATCAAGGAAGAAGAGACGCAGAAGCTGCTGCGCGTGGAAGAGGAACTGCACAAGCGCGTGATCTCGCAGGAGAAGGCCATTTCGGCTCTCGCACGCGCCATCCGCCGCTCGCGTGCAGGGCTCAAGTCTCCGCATCGCCCTATCGGCTCTTTTCTTTTCCTTGGACCGACGGGCGTGGGCAAGACGGAGATGGCCCGAACGCTGGCCCAGTTCCTGTTTGGTTCGGACAAGGCTCTGATCCGGTTCGACATGTCGGAGTTCATGGAGAAGCATTCGGTCTCAAAGCTGATCGGTTCGCCTCCGGGATATGTGGGCTATGAGGAAGGTGGTCAGCTCACGGAGCGCGTCAAGCGGTCGCCTTATTCGGTCGTCCTGCTGGACGAAATCGAGAAGGCGCACCCGGATGTGTTCAACATCCTGCTACAGGTGTTTGAAGATGGCCAATTGACCGATGGTCTGGGCAATACCGTCGACTTCAAGAATGTCATCCTCATCATGACATCGAATATAGGCGCGCGGCACCTGCAGAAGAAGCAGGGGCTCGGCTTCCAGTCTGACCGCGAAGACATCGTCTCTGACAAGGTGGAAGAACTCGTCAAGCAGGAGGTCAAGAAGACCTTCAACCCCGAGTTCCTGAACCGTCTCGACGAGGTAATCCTCTTCCAGTCGCTCTCCGACGCCGACCTCATCCAGATCGTCGAACTGCTCGTGCAGCAGCTCAACACCAACCTGGCGCAGAAGGCCATCACCATCTCCGTCACTGAGGAAGCCAAAAAGTGGATCCTCGACAAGACACTCGTCGATCGCAGTTACGGTGCGCGCCCGTTGCGTCGCGCCCTGCAGCGCTACGTCGAGGACCCCCTGTCGGAGGCTCTCATCGCGGGCCAGATCGTCGATCGTCCCGCCTTTCTTGAGGTCTATCTCGAAAACAACCAACTGTTCTATCGCCCGGTCAGTTCCAGCGACGAGAATGCGTCGGAGGAGAAGGCGGCAGGCATTCTGCTTTTCAGCGCCTAACCAAACCGGCTCCTGAGTCGCGTTGGTGACTTTCGAGTCCGGCAAGAATAAAACCCCCGGTCAAGAACCGGGGGTTTTCGTTTATCGTCAACCTGACCTACACTGGGACCGGTCTCATAAACCGTCCGCGTCGACTCTGGGACGGCAATCGCCCCGCTTTGTTGCGGGCTCACACATACTTCGTCCGTCATTACTGTGGTCGTCGAAGCTCCTGATCCCCCAACCCCCGAGGAGAGTGACAGTGTCAGCAAGCGGTTGGTTAGACATCCTGTTGGGAGTCGCCATCGGCGCGGTCATCAGCGTCGCCTACTGGGCCAGCACGCGCGTTCTCTCGCAAAAGGAACAGGAAGCGAATCGGATCGTCATCGACAGCCCGGGCGAAGGGGAATCTGTCCGCCCTCTTCATCTAATCGCCGGTCTGCGCTGCTTCCAGGTCACGGGCCATCTTGCCAGTCTTCCCGATCGCCATCGAGTCTGCCTTCTGATCCAGGATCCTGTGACGCGGAAAGTCTGGCCGCAGAGCTTCAGCCGCGCTTCTTATTCGGTGGAAGAAGGGACCTGGACCGGCTATGTTTATGCGGCCACCGGGGCGACCGAGATCTATGTGGTGGCTGTCGTCGCGCCGCCCACGTCAATCAGCTACTTCACTTACTTTCAGGACCACGGCGGCCAGACGGGCTGGGATCCACTGCCCGGGATCCCTGATGAGTGCACGAACTTTGCGAGTGTGACGGTGGCAATCAGCTAGGGGTGTTGGACCTCTCGGGCGGCTCCACGGGGCTTGTGCGCGGGTGGGCGCTTGTTCCTCGGATCGCGCTTCGATCGTCCCTGGCTATTTTCCTCCGTCCCACTCGAGGGCGGTGTGAAGTCCCCGTACAATAGGGAAGAAGGCCGAAACCTGACCTCATCATGGCGGAAGAGCAAAAAAAGCCTCAGGACAAGAAGCAGGACGAAGACCCGGTCGGCAAAGTCTATGACTCTCGGCTGATGCGGCGTCTGGGCCACTACGTACGCCCGTACTGGTTCCAGGCGTCGATCTCGGCGATCGCGGTCAGCCTAAAATCCCTTGCCGACGTGCTCGGTCCCTACCTGGTCATGGTGGCCATCGATCGTTACATGACCGGGGCGCACAGCTCCATCGACAACTGGCTCACACGACGACTGCCAATTGACCCATGGCAGGGGATTACCACGCTCGCGGCGATCTATATGACCGCGTTGCTCATCGCTTACCTTTTCGAATTTATTCAGATCTACCTGATGCAGTGGACCGGGCAAAAGATCATGTTCGATCTGCGCCGCGACATCTTCCGCCACATGCAGCGGATGCATATTGGCTTTTTTGACACACATGCTGTGGGGCGACTGGTTACGCGGATCACGTCCGACGTGGACGCCATCAACGAGATGTTCACGGCCGGTGTGCTGGCCATTGTCGACGACTTCTTCAACATCGTTTTCATGGCCGCTGTCATGCTGCGGATCAACTGGCGCCTGGCGCTCATTGCATTTGCTGTACTGCCGGTGATTTTTATTGTGACGCGCATCTTTCGCGACAGCGTTCGCGAGAGCTACCGGCGTGTGCGGGCGGCCATCGCCCGCATCAACAGCTTCACGCAGGAACACATCACGGGTATGGCCATCGTGCAGCTTTTCAATCGCGAAGATCGCGCCTACAAGGATTTTGAAGATGTGAACCGGCTGCACATGATCGCATTCAAGGATACGATCTTTGCCTACGCGCTCTACTATCCCGCAGTCGAGATTCTGTCATCGGTTGCGATCGCCATGGTTCTGTGGTGGGGCGGGTTTGGGGTGTTGAAGGTGCCGGCGACGGTGACGATCGGCGTGCTGGCGATGTTCATTCAGTACTCGCAGCGCTTTTGGCGGCCGATTCAGGATCTCAGCGACAAATACAACATCCTGCAAGCGGCGATGGCTGCCTGCGAACGCATCTTCAAGCTGATGGATACGGAGCCGGAGATTGTTTCACCGGCTGATCCGCGCACGGGCGACGGCAGCAATCGCATCGAGTTCAGGCATGTGTGGTTCACCTACCAGAAGTTGACGCCCGAGCAACAAAGAGCTGTCGACGAGGCAAGTGCGAGCGCTTCCCCTTCAACGCGCCTGGCTGGGGTGGACGGCGTGGAATGGATCTTGAAAGACGTGTCTTTCACCGTTGAGCCAGGCCAGACGGTTGCCATCGTCGGGCACACAGGCGCGGGCAAGACGACGCTCACGAGCCTGATGATGCGCTTCTACGATGTGACGGCGGGGCAGATTCTGGTGGATGGGGTCGATTTGCGGCAGCAGGATTTGCACGCGCTGCGCCGTCATTTTGCGGTGGTTCTTCAGGACCCGTTCCTCTTTTCGGGAACTCTGGAGGAAAACATCCGGCTCGGCAACCAGGAGATTACGGACGCCGAACTGCACCAGGCTGCCCGGGACGTGAACGTTCTGGACTTCATCGAGTCCTTGCCCAAGAAGTTTCATGAGCCGGTTCGGGAACGGGGCAACTCGCTGTCAACGGGCCAGAAGCAGTTGGTCAACTTCGCCCGGGCGCTGGCCTACAATCCCCGGATTCTCATTCTCGACGAGGCCACATCGTCTGTGGACACGGACACGGAGCTTCGCATCCGCGGTGCTCTGGAGCGTATGGTGGAGGGCCGGACCAGCGTGTTGATTGCGCATCGACTCTCGACTGTGCAGCGCGCCGATACCATCCTGGTGATGCACAAGGGACAGTTGCGCGAGATGGGTTCGCATCAGGAACTGCTGGCCCAGCGGGGGCTTTACTGGAAGCTTTATCAGCTTCAGTACAAGGATCAGGAGGGGCACGCCGCGGCGATGCCCATGCCGCAGCCCTCGGCGGCCACCGCGCTTTAGGGCGTCCCGACCGGGCTAGGCACGGCCCAACCATTGCACATCCGCCCTAACCGCTCTCCTCGGGCTCGTGTCTAATGTTTTGCATGGGCAAGAACGACCACGCGGTCATACGGGCGGTCCTCGCCGGGGACAAAGAAGCCTATGGGACACTCGTGGTCCAGCACAGCCATCAGCTTTTCCGGGTTGCGTTTCGCATCACCGGGAACGAAGCCGATGCTGACGATGTTGTCCAGGATGCGTTTCTGCGCGGCTATCGCAACCTCGACAAGTTTCAGGAGCGCGCAAACTTCGGGACTTGGATCTATCGGATTGCCGTGCGTTGCGCTCTTGATCGGCTGAGTTCGCGCCGCGTGGATGATTCGCGACGGGTCGCGGGGCAAACCGACCCGGAGCAGGATGAGGTACAGGTTGCTGATACGGCCGCAGGGCCCGACCGCATGCTGCTCAGCAGCGAGATCGGGGCCATGCAGCAGTTCGCTCTGCGCAGTCTTACGCCGACCGAGCGGACCGCTTTTGTTCTGCGGCATATTGAAGATGCAAGCATCGCCGATATTGCTTCGGCACTGAATATCGAACCGAACGCAGCGAAACAGGCCGTGTTTCGCGCCGTCCAAAAACTCCGGACGCGCCTGGCCGCATTGAGGACGACACGATGAACCATCTCACCGAAGAACAGATGATCGAGCATTTCCATCAGCCCAGCGCGGGTTTTGAGGATCACCTGAAGACGTGCACGGAGTGTGCCGCGTCGTACGCCGCGCTGGAGAGCGACCTGACTGAGTGGCGGCAAGTGCCAACGCCAGTGCGCGCTGCTTCGTATGGCCAACGGGTCTGGAACTCGATCTCTCCCTCGCTGGCCGTTTACGCGCCTCAGCCTCGGCGCTGGTTTGGTATTAGTATGCGCATGGGCCTCGTCTACGCTGCCGGGTGTGCGGTGCTGATGGTGGGCGCCTTTTATGCGGGACGCCTGTCGGAGACTCGCAAGCAGGAGTCGGTCGCGCAATCCAATTCGGATCAGAACAAGCAGAAAGTCATTCTCGTCGTACTTGGCGATCATCTCGACCGCTCTGAGCGGCTGCTCGTCGAACTCAAGCACGCGGATACAAACAGCGCCGAGACAGTGGCCCCCATTCGCGACGAGGCCCGCACCTTGCTTGCCGCGAATCGCGTTTGCCGCAAAGACGCGGCGCAGATTGGGGACCCGGCGCTGGCCGGCGCGCTGGATCATCTCGACGCTCTTCTGACCGAGCTATCGTCGCAGCAGGGGCCGCTGGATGCGGCCACCATCAGTCGTTTGCAAAGCGAGATGAACTCCGACAGCTTGCTCTTTGAGGTACGCGTTTTGCGGTCGAAGATGCCGGATGACCAGGGTGCCCCGCCCCATCTTGCGAGCGGAGGCACGATATGACGCGCAGCTCGGCTTTGCTTACTTCCTGTGTGCTCATGATCTCCGCGCTGAGCGGAGCGCAGGGCGCGAGCGCGCAATCTTTTCTTGATCCGGCGTTTCGCCATCCGGCATCGGCGCTGGGCCCGGCATCAGCACTGGGCGAGTGGTTGGGTTCCGATGCTCCTGACGCCGCGCTTTATGCGGATGGAACCCGAGCCATCAACGAGAGCCGTTGGGCCGACGCTGTCAGCATCTTCACGCGCGTGGCCGCCCAGCACGAGGCCCACGCGGATGGCGCCCTCTACTGGAAGGCCTATGCTGAAAACAAGCAGGGGCATGCGGACCGTGCGCTCGCTGGCTGCGGCGAGTTGCGTTCAAGTTTCCCGTCGAGCAGCTGGATTGATGACTGCGGCGCTCTAGAGATCGAGATTCGTTCCAATGCCGGCAAGCCCGTGCAGCCAAACCCCACGCAAGACGAGGATCTGAAGCTTCTCGCCCTCAACTCACTCATGCATCAGGACGAACCTCGGGCCCTCCTGCAGATTCAGGAGATTCTCAAGGGAGACGGGTCTGATCGCCTTCGCGAGCGGGCCATCTTTATTCTCGCGCAAGGCAAAACGAAGCCGGCGCATGATTTGCTGCATCTTATCGCCGACGGAAAATTTGATCCGGAACACCCGGCGCCGGCATTGCAGACCCGCGCCGCCGCTCTGGTCACCGGCCGGCCACCTGCGACGGGCTCGCCGTATCCTGAAGGCAGCGGCAACGCGCTCACGGTCGATGTGGTGGTCACGGATAAATCGGGCTCGCCGGTCTCCGGCTTGCAGCCCAGCGACTTCAAACTGCTCGATAACAAGCAGCCGCAGAATATTCTCTCCGTTCAGGCCGCAAATGGGGCCGCTGCCAATGCCGGTCCTCCGGTTGAAGCGATGATTGTGATTGACGACGTCAACCCGACATTCGTCACCGTGGCGAACGAACGGCAGTGGATCATGCGCTTCCTGAGCGAGAACGACAGCCACCTTGCGCTGCCCACATCCCTGCTGATCCTCACGGACAAGGGCATGAAGATGACGACGCATCCAACGCACGATGGCATCGCACTGGCGCAGTTTCTCAATGCCAATCCCACTGGATTGCGCGGCGTGCGCAGGTCAGAGGGAGAAGAAGGCGCAGTGGAGCGGGAGCAGACGTCACTGAACGCGCTCGACTATCTCGCGGTGCAGGCGACCAAGCGCCCGGGAAGAAAACTTCTGATCTGGATCAGCCCCGGCTGGCGCATCTTCTCCAATGCCTCATGGAATGGCGGTCCGCGCGACGAGAAGATTGTTTTCAATTATGTGGTGGCTCTCTCGACTGCGTTGCGGCAGGCACGCATGACGCTCTACAGCATCGATCCCGCAGGGGAGGGACGCGGCGAGTTTTTCTACATGAACTACCTGAAAGGAGTCGACGATCCCAAGCACGTGGACTACGGCGATTTATTTCTCCAGGTGCTTGCTACGCAAAGTGGCGGCCAGGTTCTATTCGGCAACAACGACCTCGCCAGTTTGATTGATCGATGCGTTCGGGACGCGACGTCGTACTACGTGGTTACGTACAAGCCGCCCGCGGCTGGGCACGCAAATGAGTATCACGCGCTTGAACTTCAGGTCGTCGATCGACCCGGTCTGAAGGTCCACACACGAACTGGTTATTATGCGCAACCAACGGCTCAGACCGACCAGCCCTTTCCCAGCTTTACCGCTCAGAAGTAGGGCTCGCCTGAAATATCCTGCCCCAGAAAGCAAAACTCCGGAGCCGTAAATGCGGCTCCGGAGTTCTTGTTACGGCCAAATTTTATTCGTGATCGTAGAAGTGGAACAAACTGAACAGATCGTCCAGAGCGGGGCTGTTGACGGGGACGTACGGATTTCCCCAACGCGTGATTGGGTTGGGGAAGTTGTCGCGGCTGCGGCGAGTGATGGTTTCTATTCCCCAGTTGCGCTCGATGAACTTCACGATCGAGACGTGGTCAGAGTACTCATGCGCGATGTGGCCGCCCCTTGAGTACTTGGAGACGACCAGTAGGGGAATGCGGGTTCCATCGCCGAAGTAGTCAACCGGCTGCACGTATCCGGAGTCGTAGTAGCCGCCGCCCTCATCGAAGGTGATGAAAATCGCGGTGTCTTCCCAGAGCTTCGGGTTGGCCTTGACGGCATCGACGATCTTTTTTGTGAAGCCTTCAAAAAGGTCAAGTTTGGAAGAGTTTGGATGGCCGTCGACGAGGCCGCTCGGCTTGACGAATGAAACTGCGGGCAGCGTTCCATTGTTGATGTCGTCGTAGAGGTTGGCTGTGTCCTGGATATGGGCAGCACGCACGGTGGCGTTGGCCATGATCGAAGTGTCGTACTGGAAGGGGTTGCAGATGTTGCAATACTCATCTGTGGCCGCGCCGACTGCCCCATAGTTGAGCTGGTAAGGATCGGGCACGTAGTTGTTCCACTGGTCGCCGTAATACTTCCACGAGATTTTGTTGGCGATGAGCTTGTCGCCGATGCTGGGAGTGGACGACGGAGGGATGGTAAACACTGTGTTGTTGGCGTTGGTATCGGTGAAAGCGTTGTTGCCGTTGCCGAAGTACCCGGGGTTGTAGTTGTTGAGCAGGTAATAGTGGCCTTTTTCGCAGCGGGGTTCGATGGGCGGCGAAAGCGACTTGAGGTATGCACGGATGGGGGCTACGCCGGGCTGGGTTTCATCGGCGCAGTCGGTGTAGGAACCGCCGCCGTAAGAGGCCGATCCATAGGAGCCGCCGCCGTAGCCGTCTTCGGTATACCAGTTATTCGTATCCGCGGCTGGGTTTGGGTTTTCAACTTCGTCGACAACGCCCGCGTTTGCGCCGCCCTTTTGCACGAGCACGTTGTGCGGGGGAACCGCGGCGTGTCCGTTGCCGTCGCTAAACCAGATCGCGTCGGCATGGCCGAGCATGATGTGGTTCGCGCCTGTTCCGCCGTTGACCGACTGGTGGAAGTTGTCGCTCATGGAGTATTCATCGGCGAGCTTTTTGAAGTACGGCGCGTCGCCCTTCTGTACGTTGTAGAAGCCCATGGCGGTTGAGCCTTCACCCGTGGTGTAGCCGGTGGAGGTGTACTCGGTGCTGAAGCCTGGAGGTGGAGTCAAGCCGTTGTCGCCCGCGCCGACCGTGACCTCCACCCAGGGGAAGAGCTTCGCGTCGCAGCCTGAAGGGTTCTTCGCAGTGGCGTGTTCGAGGCTGCAATCCAACTGCTGCCACATCTGGTAGAAGCGATGGACTGGGCTTGCGGCGTAGGAGTTGTAGGTGAAGGTATCGCCGTTGGTAAGCTGAAAAGGGCCCGCCGGGAGCGCATTCACATTGGTGATGCGGGTGTCGGGCGTCTTCGAGGTGAGGCCCGTGCCGCCGGACACGAGGTAAGTGTAATAGTCCGCCGGCAGGCCGTTCTCCGACTGCTGGGCGAGTGTCAGGCTGTTGTTGGGAACGTAGGAGTCAGCTGGCCCGCCCACGAGCGGTGCGGGAAGAACGGAACCGGCAAAGGTGGTCTTGGCGGGATTGAGCAGGAACGCATCGGGAGCCACATCGCTCGCGGCCTGCTGCTGCGCCTTGGAGAAATTGGGGCCTGGAGTTCCGTCGGCCTTAACGATTCCTTCCGAAAGCAGGTTCCACACGGTCTCGCCCTTTTTGGGGATATAGGTGGCGAAGACGTGATCGAAGCTGCGATTTTCGCCAATGATCACGATCACGTGCTTGATCGGTGTTGCCGTTTCGTTGTCGCGTGATTCGCCGCCTTGCGGCAACGCGGCGGCAAACGAGTTGCCGACCGCGAGTTGGGTGATCGCGAGGGAGAGCAATCCCGTTTGCGCTGTCTGTCTAGCTAGTGAAGTGAGATGCTTCACGGTCATTCTTTAACCTCCAAGATTGAACCCTCAGGTTCAACTCGTGCGGTTATAGACACTGCACATTACTTGCGCGTCGCATCTTCATTGAAGACGTGTTAAAAGATCGAGCGAAATAGGAAATGTCGACGCAAGAATTTCGCGGTGTGGAAATTCAATCAGCAATGTGGTTGTTGTGTGAACGCACGATGGACGTTTGAAGAACGTGGCGTTACGGCTTCACATTCGTTGCGGCTCTTCGATTTTCGGGTGCCGGCGCGGGATCGACACGGATGGATCCCATCATGCCTTTGTCTTCGTGCTCGAGGATGTGGCAGTGATAGACAAATGTGCCGACCGTATTGGGATCGCGGAAATCCATGCGCAGGCGCACGCTCGGATATGTCAGTGTGTGCGCGTTGAAGTACGGAACATTCACGGTGTCCCTCACGAAATCCTCATGCGTGGGTTGGCCCATGTAGTCGAGCAGAAGGAAATGCAACTGGTGAATGTGAAAGTCGTGTAACTCGCTTGACCGGTTTTCGATGATCCAGTCTTCGACCGTGCCTTGTTGGACGACGACGTCGGGCGTGGTCTCATTCATGTCGAACATCTTTGCTTCGTGGCCTTCGGGCGTGAGGTAAAACTCAATTGCGCTGGTTGGGTCGTTGGGGTCGGCCAGCTTCTCAGAGAAATAGAAACGACGAACGCGGATCGGCTGCACATCTCCGAGCCAGGCTTGAGTGGAGACAGCCAATGGCTCAGGCGATTGGCTCAGAATCGATTGCGGTTCGGGCGCATTCGCTGATGCAACAATCCTGGCGAGCATGCGGTTGGGATCGTTTTCGCCGCCGGGCCCGGTGTCGACGGTGCGCGTGACGAGCAACCCGGGCTCACCCTCTGCCGGCCCAGTCACGATGAACTCGACGCGCGCGCCGGGCGGGACACCCAGGTGGGTCTGCCACGATACGGCTTCTGCTGCAGCATCGTTGTGGGTCATCGGCACGCCGTCCATTGCGATCAGGCCCAGCGGCTGGGCCTTGTGATGGATGTGCACTTCGAGATTGAGATAGGTGATGGCCGACGCGTTAAGCACGCGCCAAAGCTGCTTTTCGCCGGGACGCATGGCAATGATGGCCGGGGTGTAATCAGGGTAGGGAACCGGGACATAGTTGATGGATAGATCTTTCGCAGGCTTGCCGAAACCGGTTCCCGTGTTGGCGGCATCGCCGTCTCGATCCACGAGAAACTTGGGCACTACGGGCTCTGATTTCGCGGGCGGCGCGTTGGGGTTCAACAAGTCCTGGTCGCGGATGATGAAGACGCGCTCGGGGAGACCAGCTACAACCTTCTTGGCGCGCTCGATACCCTCGACGATCAGAGCTCCCGAGGCTCCGCCAAGCAGTTGCGCTTTGCTGAATCCATGGATGTGCGGGTGATACCAATACAGTCCGGGTGGCTCGTCGTCGGGAATGCGAAACCGGTATTCGAAGGGCTTGTCTCCAGGTTGCACCGAGGTTTTCATGACGTCGTCCTGGTGACAAACGGGCGGGATTGTCAGGCCGTGAAAATGCAGGTTAGTCGAGACCGGGCTCATCATGCCACTGGTGCAGGGGTCGGTACTCGCGCTCTGTTGGTGCGAGTGCGCGGGTGGCATGGTTGCCTTGCTCAGGTCGATTAGTTTGTCTTTGAGATGAATCACGACCTGGTCGCCGGGGTGTACACGGAGAGTGGGCGACTCGTGTCCGGCCGCATCCTGAAAGCAATAGAGAGTTGCGCCGTTTTCGGCTGCAACGTCAAACTCGGTCAGATCGACGGCGAGGACGCCGTTCTGGCTGCGCAGGTCGGTCGGTTCTTCGACCACGCTGCCGACGGCGGGGCGCGGGCATGGGGTTTTGGCTGGAGAAAAAGGAGCGGCCCAGAGAGAATGGCCGGCGAAGATCAGTATCAGAGCGGCAAGGGTCCGTTGATTTTTTTGCATCTGTGAATCGCTCAAGTTGCTCGTTTACCCGATCCAGTGAACCTGATCCACATTAATTGGCGATGAACGGTGGCGGTAGGCGATCCAGAGGGAAGTGAACGAGAGTCCATCAAATTCATCCCTCAGCGGCTTAAGCCGCACGCTTGTTAGAGCGTAATCGGCACGAGTAAACTCGTGCCCTTTCAAAGCTTCACTCTTGCAGGGTTCTATTCCACCCATCCACAATGAGACCGTGGACGAGTGGGGCACCCGAAATCCGGAGTCCCCAAAGCCGAGATAACCAAATGCAAAGGCCGCTCCGCGAGTGCGGAACGGCCTTGCTTTTGGAGCGGGTTGACTCTTAGCGTGCGGCGGTCAGGGACGGACGCGTATCGAGGGTGCCGTCGGCGTAGCCCTTGGCCATTTCGGCGATCGGCTTGGGCGCGTAGTCGCCTGCGTGGCCGGCCTGTCCGAACTGGGTCATGCGCAGCGCCACAACCTTCTGCATGGCTTCGCGCGCCGGCTTCATGTAGTCGCGCGGATCGAACTTCTCTGGAGTTTCCCAGAGAACCTTGCGGATGGCGCCGGTGATGGCGAGGCGGTTGTCGGTGTCGACGTTGATCTTGCGGACGCCGTTGCGGATGCCGAGCTGAATTTCTTCGACCGGCACGCCCCACGTTTCTTTGAGCTTGCCGCCGTACTGATTCACGATGTCCTGCAGATCCTTGGGCACGCTGGAGCTGCCGTGCATGACCAGGTGGGTCAGCGGCAGGCGCTTGTGGATGGCGATGAGCACATCCATCTTCAGGACCGAGCCGTCTGGCTTCTTGTTGAACTTGTAGGCGCCGTGGCTGGTGCCGATGGCGATGGCCAGCGCGTCGACGCCGGTGCGCTCGGCAAACTCGACTGCCTGGTCGGGATCGGTGATGTGGTCGAGGCCGCTGCCGCCGGCGCCGTGTCCATCTTCAACGCCGCCGAGCACGCCGATTTCGCCTTCAACGGTGATGCCGCGCTCGTGTGCGAAGTCAACCACCTTGCGTGTGACTTCAACGTTCTCTTCGAACGACGAGGGCGTCTTGCCGTCGGCCTTCAGCGAGCCATCCATCATGACGGAGGTAAAGCCGAGCTCGATGGCGCTCTTGCAGGTCTCGAAGCTGTTGCCGTGATCCTGGTGCATGGCGATGGGAATATCGGGATAGAGTTCGCTGGCGGCAAGGATCAGGTGATAGAGATAGCGGTCCTGGGCAAACTGGCGCGCGCCGCGGCTGGCCTGGATGATGACGGGCGATTTGGTTTCCTTGGCCGCTTCCATAATGGCCTGGATCTGTTCCATATCGTTAACGTTGAATGCGCCGACGCCGTAACCGCCTTTGGCGGCCTCGTCGAGGAGTTGCCGCATGGAGACTAGAGGCATAATGAATTCTCCTTACTGGGGTTGACTCCGGCCGCGGAGACGAATCGAGCCCTGGAGGGACGGGAAAACAGACCTACGAGCGGCAGGAACTGCAATCGTCCTTATGGTAGCAGAGGCGCGCAAGGGAAAAGTGTGCCGTGGGACACGGGAGATGAGGGAGACGGAGAAACAGGGAAACAGAGAAACAGAGAAACAGGGAAACAGAGAAACAGAGAAACAGGGAAACAGAGAGACGGGAAGACAGAGAAACATTGCCCGCCCCAGGGGCGCGGGACCGGGGGCAGCCGACTATGAGTGGGCACAGACCAGGCCTCGGTGTGGAACAATGGGCCGGTGAATCCTGCGAGCGTCGCTCAAGATAGCTGGTTTCTGGTCGGTTGCGCGGGGGCGACGGTCCTGTTGCTGCTGATTCTGATCGTCAAGGTGCGGCTGCATCCGGCGCTGGCGCTGGCGGTTTCGGCGCTTGCTCTGGGGGTTGCGGCGGGCATGCCGCTGCGCCAGGTTCCCTTGTCGTTTACGGGCGGCGTCGCCAACCTGATGGGACATATTGCGATTGTTCTTGGGCTTGGGGCGATTCTTGGCAGGTTGCTTTCTGGCTCGGGTGGAGCGGCGTCCCTGGGGCGTGTGCTGGTGGAGAACTGCGGGCCGAAGGGGTTGCCTTGGGCTCTGCTCTGTCTCGGCATCGTCGTCGGCATGCCGGTGTTTTTTGAAGTGGGCCTGGTGCTGCTGATGCCGATTGTGGCCGAAGCGGCGCGGAGGAGCGGGCGGCCTCCGATTCTTGCCGGCATGCCGCTGCTGGCGGGCCTCTCGATTGTGCACGGAACGCTGCCGCCGCACCCGGCGGCGATGCTGGCGGCGACGCAATACCATGCCGATCTTGGTCGCACTATTTTGTGGGGACTGTGTGTGGGGCTGCCTGCGGCGGCGCTGGCCGGCCCGGTTCTGGGATGGATCATGATTCGGCGCTGGGAGCCGCGCAGGGAATCGTCCACGCTCCGGCCGGCGGATGAGAGCCCGGCGCTGTTTTCGGCGATGCCGGAAGACGAGCGCGAGGGCGATGAAATGCCGGTGGCTGCGGGCCGGGTTTTGGAGCGGGGCAAGCCGGCTGCGTCGAAGGAAGCGATTCCGCCGCCTGCGGGGCCGTTTCGGGCCGCTGCGGCTGTGCTTCTCCCAGTCGCGCTGATCTTTCTGGGGAGTTGGGCGGACTCGCTTTTTACGCCGGCTACGCTCGCGAACCAGATTCTTCACTTTGTCGGTAGTCCCGATGTGGCGCTGCTGATTGCGGTGCTGGTCGCGCTGATCACGCTGGGGACGCGCATTCAGACGGGACGCCATCACGGCCGCGAGCTGTTGCGCGCTTTGACTACGGAGTCTTTCGAGCCGATTGCGAACGTGCTTGTGATTCTTGCCGCGGCGGGAGGGCTGAGTGGCGTGCTGCGCGACTCGGGGGCGGCGCAGGCGACGGTGAGCCTGGCGCTGGGCGCGCATATGCCCCCCTTGGTTCTTGCGTGGTTGCTGGCCGCGGTTGTCCGCGTCTCGATGGGGTCGGCCACGGTGGCGATGGCTGTGGCATCCGCCGTTCTGGCGCCGATGGCGGGGCAGGCGGGCGTGCACCCCGAGCTCCTTGTGCTGGCCACGGGGACGGGCTCGCTGATCCTCTCGCACGTGAATGATCCGGGGTTCTGGATGATCCAGTCGTTCTTCAAACTCGAGGTGAAAGACACGCTGGCGACGTGGTCGGTGATGGAGACGGTGCTTTCGGTGGCGGGGCTGGGGACGACGCTGCTCCTAGCCGCGGCGATGCGCTGACGGCGCAGATCGTAGTTCACAGATCGTAGTTCACAGATCCTGGGCGTGGTTGGTGGCTGGCTATGAACTGCGAACTATCCTTCACTCCCAGTTGCCGAGGAGACGGCGAACGAGAACGAGCTGGCCAACGTGGTAGGCGTTGTGGTCGGCGGCCAAAAGGGTTTCACGAAGGATGGTTTGGCCGGTTCCGTGGGGGATCTTGGCGAACAGGTCAGTCGACTCGGAGTTCACCAGTTCGCAAAAGGCCTTCTGATCGCGGCGGAAGGCGCGGATGCTTTTGTCCCATGCCTTGTCGTCGGGGGGAGCGGGGGTTGCGGGCCAATAGCCGCTGGGCCAGGGACGCTCTTTGTATTTCGGATTGCGCGAGAAGTCGAGGATGTCCCATTGCGCGAGGCGCAGGTGCTTGAGTAACTGCCACAGAGTGTGATCCGCGCCTTTGGGTTTCTTCCCGCGCAGCGAGGCGGGCACGTCCTGGACGGCTTTTTCGAAGGGGACATGGGCTTCGCCCAGGGTGAGCAGGTTGACGAGATGCTGGCGCAGGGAAGGGTCGTTGGACATGGCCTTCATTTCCTTTGATTTGATCGATGGCGGCTTGCCGGTGCGAAGGCAAGGGCGGCCTACGGAGGAGATGAAGGTTTGTCGGGAAGGATTCGTAATTTGGTGTGGTGGTCTGAAGTTCATCGAAGAACAACCGCAGATTCTTCGACTCCCCCCGAACTGAAAAACATTCGGGGCTCCGTTCGCTCGGAAATGACACCCGGTTTTGTTTAGATTCAGGACGATTAGAATACGTAGCGCACATCGATGCCGAGGAACTTGAGGACCACGGCAAAGAGTCCAACAATCGTGACGCAGATCAATAATGTACCGAGCAAGCGCCTGAACATGGGCTCAGCTTAGAGGAAAATTACGACCATGTCAGTTCTAAAAGCCCAAAGATAGGTTACGTCCGATTGGGATGGTGAGGGTGTCGAATCGATGTTTCGCGACGATCACGATTCGGGGGTCAGCACTTTCGTCTGGGCCTCAAAAATCTGCTTGATGCCGACCTCCGCCAGATCGACGAGGCCGTTGAGCTGGGCGCGCGAGAATGAGCCCTTTTCGGCTGTTGCCTGGGTTTCGATCAGGCCGCCATCGGCGGTCATCACGACATTCATGTCGACTTCGGCGGCTGAATCTTCTTCATAGCAGAGGTCGAGGAGCATCTCTCCACCGACGATGCCGACGGAGGTGGCTGCCACCATCTGTTTCATGGGCGACTGTTTGAGGGTGCCTGCCTTCACCAACGCGTTGAGCGCAAGCGCTAACGCGACGGCGGCACCGGTGATGGCCGCGGTGCGCGTGCCGCCATCAGCCTGAATCACGTCGCAATCGAGAATGACGGTACGCTCACCGAGCTCTTTCATGTCGACGACGGCGCGCAGGCTGCGGCCGATGAGGCGCTGGATCTCGTGCGTGCGGCCGCCAATCTTGCCGCGTTCGCTTTCACGGGGCGTGCGGGTAACGGTTGAGCGGGGCAGCATGGAGTACTCGGCAGTGACCCAGCCGCGGCCGGAGTTGCGCAGCCAGCCAGGAACTCCCTGCTCGATGGTCGCGTTGGTCAGCACGCGTGTATGCCCGAAGGAGACCAGGACGGAGCCTTCGGCGGTGCGCACAAATCCAGGTTCGAGCGTGAGGGGGCGCAACTGCGAAGCAGACCTGCCTGCGGGGCGATAGATGGGAGTTTTTCCGGTTGTTGCCATGCTCGGATTGTACGGTGCGATGCCGTGGAGGCCGCGATTCACCTAACGGCTCGGCTGGTCGCAGTTGTCTGACGGTTCGCTACGCTCTCTTGCGGGAATTCTTTGCGTTAATGCTAATGTGCGCCGCGCGACTTTCGCCTAATGTTCCCATTATTGGAAAAATCCAATCTTTGCAATCGATTCCGGGAAAGGCACCTAAGCCAAACAATTCAGGCGGCTTTTGGCGGACTAGTGTTGTCTTTGTCCCGTTCTGGAACCCAGACCGCATTTGATTGGCCTGTAGGTTTAACGCATAACGATATGAAAATTATGGAGTTAATGGCTACTGATCGATGTGGCGCGCTGCGTGTATATCCATGTATCGAAACAGGACAGGGAGTAAAGCCTTTCCTGGCAAGGAGCTTTCATGCAGCTAATCGAGTCTGCGGTGGGGAAGAATGAGGCGGTAAGGCATACCGCGCAAGGAGTTGAAGTTTCTCTGAGGGCGAGCGGGATTGAGGGTGATGGCCTGACGAGGGAGAACCGGAAAGGTGAAAGCCTGGAGGAGGTGGCCCATGACGCCCGCAACATGATCACAACCCTGGGCCTTTATTGCGATCTGCTGGAGGAGCCCGGGGTGCTGAATGCCCCTTTTGCCCATTACGGGAGTGAGCTGCGCCTTGTCGCCGACGCTAGCCGCCGTCTGGTTCAGAAGCTTGTTTCTCTCGATTCCCGGCCGACGAGGCGGGATCCGGGCGCCTCGCCGATCCTGCTTGGATTGACGCAGAATCTGCCGGCTGCTGAGGGTTCGAGTGCCGGATTTCATCCTCTTTGGGAACTTCTGCCATCGGGACCGATTGAGAGCATGGCCCGCGAGCTGGGGGCGAACCGCAGCCTTCTTGCCGCGCTGGCCGGACCCCTTATCTCTGTTGCAATGACGGTGGAAGGGGGCGCACTCCCGGTTGACCTGACCGGCGAGGATCTAACCCGAATCCTCGTCAACCTGGTTCGCAATGCCACCGACGCCATGCCCGGGGGGGGACGGATCGACATGGATCTCGTCGAGATTGCCCCTACCGAAACATCCTCTGGAAACGTGAGCTGTACGGGGCTGCGGCTGACCGTAGCGGACAATGGTTCGGGCATCCCGGTCGAGATGCGTGAGAAGGTCTTCGAATCGGGTTTCAGCTCCCATGAAACTGGCTCCAGCGATGGATGGGCGCCGCGGCATCGCGGCCTCGGTCTGTCGATTACACGATCAATCCTTGAAGCGGCAGGTGGCTCGATTCGAGTGATCCAGGGAGCGAGCGCGGGGGCGACGTTTGAGATCGATCTGCCGGTCCGGCGGCACGAAGGCGTCCCTCATTGAAGGACGGCGAATGGCAGCGTCCACTGATGTTCATCCCTCACAGTCAACACGCGTACGAGGCGAATAGAATGCTCGCAACATCGACCGTTCAAGAGAATATGGAGTATCTCCCCCAACTAGCCCGACCCGCGGCGTCCTTGCGCCTGCTGATCGCGGATCCCGATGACGCAGCTCGTTCCGGCTGCGCGGAAGTCGCCACGTCTCTGGGCTTCGCGGTGGAGTGCACCGGGGATCCGGTTCGCGCCCGCGAACTGCTTCGCCATCACACGGCGGACATTTTCCTGGTGAGTCTTCCGTTTCGCAGCAAGAGCCAGGTCGATCGAGCGACGTGTGACCTGGCTTCGACGGACTCAGTCCATCGCGATCTGATCGACGAGGTCAAATTGCTTCATCCTGAGACCTCGGTGATCGTGATGACGCCGGATCACTCGGTGCGCGACGCGATCGACGCCATGCGGCGCGGCGCAGCCGATTACCTCACCAAACCGTTCGATCGCGAAAAGCTTTCCACCGTTCTTGGGCGGACAGCGGCACGTCACGCAAGCGAGAGGCAATCGAGCAAACTTCGGGAAAGAGTGAGTGCCTGCGGCGGCTTCGACGGCATGGTTGGCGGTTCCTCCATGGAGAAGCTTCACCGCATCCTGATCAAGGTTGCGCAGAGCACGCACCCGGTGCTGATTCTTGGCGAGAGCGGAACGGGCAAGGAACTTGTCGCCCGCACTATCCATGTCAAGGGGCCGAATGCGCAGAAGCCGTTCCTGCCCGTCGACTGCGGCTCGATTGTGCCCAATCTGATGGAGAGCGAGCTGTTCGGATACGTCAAGGGCGCGTTCACCGGCGCCAACCACTCGCGGGACGGTCTGCTTGTTTCGGCCGGGGGAGGCACGGTCTTTCTCGATGAGATCGGCGAGCTCTCGCTCGACCTTCAGGCGAAGTTGCTGCGGGCGCTGCAGGAGAGGGAAGTCCGACCGGTCGGCGCCACGCACCGGATTCCGATCAAAGCGCGCATCCTGGCCGCGACGAACCGGGATCTGGCGGCGATGGTGGAACAGGGAACCTTCCGCAAGGATCTGTTTTACCGTCTCAACGTTGTGAATCTGCGGCTGCCCTCGCTGCGCGACCGCCGTGAAGACATCCCCCTGCTGGCCGCGCATTTTCTCGAACGCTTCAGCCGCGATTTGCAGCGGACCTTCAAGTTCAGCGATTCTGCGCTCGCTGCGATGATGCGCCACGACTGGCCGGGGAATGTGCGCGAGCTTGAAAACGCGATTGAGCGTGCGTGCACCATGGCGTCCGACAGCCTGCTTCCGCTCGATGCCTTTCCCACCCAATTGCAGCAGATCGGACTTGCTTCAATTCACCGGCCGAGTGCTGACGCAACGCCTCTCGCCGATGGTACCCCGGTGATCACACCGCTGGCGGAGCAGGAGCGGAAGTGCATTCTCGAAGCCATCCGCATTCTGCACGGCGATAAGCTCAAGGCGGCCAAACTGCTGGGCATCGGCAAAACTACGCTGTATCGCAAGCTGAAGGAATACGGCGTCGCGGGCGATGAGCTGGGCGAATAGCCGATCCGTAAACACGTTGCGACAAAAACCACCCCTATCGCCCGCAGACGCGGGACGAGAATCTGAGCGAGGAGTTGGGCATGAGCATCCTGATTGTGACTGGAATCGAAGGCGCCCTAAATTGCGCTGAGGTTGTCAGCAAACAGCTGGGCATGGAAGTGGAAGTCGCAGACGGCCGCAAGGCGGCGTTGGCGGCCATGCGCCTTCATGAATTCGATGCCGTGATTGTTGACGAGACTCTGGCAGTCTGCGATCCGATGACAGCGGACGCAATTTGCGAACGTGCCGGTGCGGCGATTCCGGTTCAGATCAATTTTGCCCTCTCGGGAGCTGCACGCCTGGTTCGCGAGGTGCGTGCTGCGCTGAAGCGCCGTGACCGGGAGAGGTTGCTGGCGCGGCGCGCAGTCGCTGAAGCGATTGACGAGGAGCTCAAAACGACTGTTACCGGTCTGATGCTGCATTCGCAGTTGGCGCTTGCCGATGCCCAGACGCCGCCGCCGATTGCCGAGAAGCTGCGCATTGTCGCGAATCTCGCCGGAGTTCTGCATCGGCAGTTGAGCGCGCCGACGGAAGGTTGAGCGTACGGTCGAAACTAATCCATTAGTTGTTCGTCTATAATTCCAGCAGCAGATTCCCCGCACGGATCATTTCGCTGATGGGATCTGCCGAGTTGAGGATATGCCGCCGAAGAAATCCAATACGCTGACTGAAGCCGAACTCCGGCTGATGAAGATTCTCTGGCGCCGAGGTCGACAAGGCGCTGGACCCGGTTCGAACAGTACACGACCCACCGAGCTTCAAGCAATTCCGCCGGGAGCGGGCGAAAGGCTTCAAAGACAAGCTTGCGGCCCAGTGAAGCGCCCGCTACAGGCGAGCGCCTGAGCAAGGCGACCGTCTCGACCCTGCGCATGTTACGCGCCTTCTTCCGCTGGCTGGTCGCCCAGCCGGGTTACAAATCCAAGATCACCTACACCAACACCGACTGGACCCGTTCGGAAAAGGACGCGCGCATCGCCAAGGCCCGCCGCGACAAGCCAGTCCCGACCCTGGAACAGATCAACGCGGTCCTCGCCGCCATGCCCAACGGCACAGACATTGAACTGCGCGACCGCGCCCTGATCGCCTTCACGATCCTGACCGGCGCCCGCGCCGGCGCGCTGGCGTCGTTCAAGCTGCGCCATGTCGACATCGACCAGGAGCTGGTTTTCCAGGACGGGAGCGAGGTCAAGACGAAGGCCTCGAAGACCTTCAACAGCTGGTTCTTCCCAGTGGGCGACGAACCACGGCGGATCGTTGTCGAATGGGTCCAACACCTCCGCGAGCGCCTCCTCTGGGGCAATCACCACCCGCTATTTCCCAAGACCCAGATCGTCCCGGGCGCCGGTCGCGCATTCGAAGCGGTCGGATTGGCGCGCGAATGTTGGAGCACGTCTCAGCCCATCCGCGAAATATTCCGACAGGCGTTCGCGCGGGCGGGGCTGCACTACTTCAACCCGCACAGCTTCCGAAACACGCTGGCGCAGTTGGGCGAGCGCGTGTGCCCGAATAAGGAGGCGCAAAAGGCCTGGAGCCAGACCCTCGGCCACGACAATGAGGCGACGACCTGGACGTGCTACGGTGCGGTGGCGCCCGCCCGGCAGGCGGAGATCATGCGCCAGCTCTGGCGCCGAAGGCCGCCCCCCCGGCGGAAGCCGCCGCGATCCTCGAACAGGTCGCGCGGTTGGTCCGTCTGACAACGGTGAACGAGACCTAGAATAGCTACGTCGGCTTGCGGAACAGTCCCGGGGCACCCGTGGGGAGGGCGGACGGGAGCTATCGGTCGGGCGGTCACCAAGGAGACTAAGGATCCGGGCGCTCGTGCCGTTGCTAGCGAGGGAACGGGAAACTCCGAACGAGGTTGAGAACCCGCCCCCCGCTTGGCCAGGGTTGAAGAACCGCTTTGCGCAATCCGGCAGCTCTCCCTACTGTACCAACTCAACTATGAGGGAGGGATCGGGTCGGCATGAACGTCGAGATCCTAAAGAAATTTGCCGCGGAGTTGACCGACAAATTTAAACTCCCAGGTTCGGCGGCACCGGAAGATCAGCTTAAGGGGTCCGTGGCTGAGGTATTCACTGCGGCTGGCCTTGAATTTGGCTACACTGTCAATTCCCGAACTGAGACGCATCTCTCAGAGCATAAAGTTCGGCCGGACATTGCAATATATGTTGCCAAACTGATGGGCCGGGATATCTGTGGTTCAAAAGCGCCCCGGGTACGGGTGCCGATGCGCCAAATTTTAAAGAGAAGAGAAATAAAGAGCAGTGGAGGCGGCTTAAAGGGCTCCCGAACCTTATCTACACTGATGGCCGCGAATGGGCGTTATATCAGAGACGGTCAGAAGCTGGGAAATCTCATCCGCTTTAAGGGCGATCCATCGACCGATGGTATAGAAGCGGTAACAAACGAGGACGCTGAGGCATTAGGGTCTTTGCTGCATGATTTTCTCGGCTGGAAGCCGATAGTTCCTCATCGCCCTACCGAATTGGCGAAATACCTAGCGCCTTTGACGCGCTTTCTGCGGGCAGAAGTTGAGGTTGCGGTAAGGACTGTTGGTTCAAATATAGAAGCGCTCGCCGCGGAATGGCGCAATTTCTTCTTTCCAACTGCTGACGACAAGCAGTTTTCTGATGCATACGCGCAGACAGTTACATACGCGATGCTACTGGCGCGCCTTTCTGGAGCTGAGAAACTTGATGCCCACGACGCGGCCAAAGTGTTGGACAAGGGCAACAAGCTTTTGGCTAGGACTCTGGAGCTGTTAGGTCAACCTGGCGCACGGGACGAGTTACGAGTTGGATTTGAGTTATTGCAGAGGTCGCTTGAGGCTCTTAACCCCGCCATTTTTCTTAAATCTAAGCCAGATTTATGGCTTTATTTTTTATGAGGATTTCTTAGCTGCATATGATCTGAAATTACGTAAAGACTATGGGGTATACTATACCCCGCGCGAAGTCGTTATTTCACAGGTCAAACTCGTAACAGACCTGTTGGAGATCTAAATTCGGAAAGAAGTTGGGTTTCTGCGACGATGGGGTTGTATTTCTCGACCCCGCCGTCGGTACGGGTACATATCTTGTCGCTGCAGTCCAACACTCGATTGAGAAGGTCATTAGTCGTTCGGGGGCGGGTGCCGTGCCCGCGCGCGCTGCGCGGTGGCGCAGAAAACATGTACGGCTTCGAAATCTTCGTCAGGCCCTTACGCTGTCGCACATCTTCGCCTTTAAATGCTTGAGGGGGCGGGCGCAACCTTACCTCCGCGACTGAATGTCTTTCTGTCGGATACACTTGAAAGCCCAAACGCATCACCTCCGGGCGGACTTTCGCTCACGCACCGCGCTCTTACGCAGGAGCATGAGGCAGCGAGGAAGCTAAAGAACGAGGGCGATATTCTCGTCTGCCTCGGCAATCCGCCATACGACAGAGGTCAAAGAAGCGAGCCCGATCCGAAGCGTGCGAGGAAAGGTGGGTGGGTTCGCTTTGGCGATCAGGAAGAGGGCGGTGCAAAGCAAACGCACCAGGGGCAACGACCAATATTTGACGATTTTACTGAACCTGCTCGAAACGCCGGGAAGGGATTGTACCTTCAGGTTATCTATAATGACTACGTATATTTTTGGCGCTGGGCGCTCTGGAGGATGTTCGAGCAACAAACAACCGGCGGAATAATCAGTTTTATTACGGCGTCTAGCTACCTGTCCGGGCCAGGTTTTATTGGTGTGCGCGAGATGATGCGCCGGACATTTGATGAACTTTGGATCATAGACCTCGGGGGTGACAATTAAGGAGCACGAAAAACGCCCAATGTTTTTAATATCCAGACGCCTGTCGCCATCGCAATAGGCGTGCGGGGAGCGGTATCCAATAAGGAAGCGCCAGCTACCGTAAGATATACTAAGTTAGAAAGCTTAACGCGCGACGGAAAACTGTCGCTCCTCGAAGGCATCGATAAGCTGGGTTCCCTTACCTGGAAAGATTGTCCTTCGGATTGGCATTCGCCGTTCGGCCCGCCGGCGAAGGGCGGTACTTCGAATGGCCGGAGTTAACACAAATTTTTCCGCTCCATACAGCAGGCGCGGTATTCTATCGCTCCTGGCCAATTGCGGAAACGGCCGACGTTCTCAGCAGCCGATGGGGGAAACTAAAGGCATCCGCGTCAGGCGAACGTGAAAAACTCTTCAAAGTGAGTAGAGATCGGGGCGTGGAATACAAAGTTAACAAGGAATATCTGCCTGGATATGCCCAACCATCAATTTCGAAACTCGATCTCAGAGTCTACTGAGCCGAAGAAGAATAACCTACGGATTTAGAGCGTTCGATAGACAGGTCGCCTTCTACGACTTTAGGGTTGGCGACTACCTGCGCCCCATGTTGAACGTGTTGGCGAGCGACAACCAGATATTTTTAGTCGCACCGGACACTCTTGTCGTTGGCGTTGGCCAGGCGATGGTGGCGACGCCGCACATTCCCGACCAGCATCACTTCCGAGGCTCTTTCGGCGGCCGCGATATTTTTCCCCTATACCGGGATGGTGCAGGTACAGAAGCGAACATTACAATAGGGCTGTCCGAAAGACTTGAGACTGCCTACGGTTTTCGAACCTAGCGCCGAGCAAATAGCCGCCTACGTGTATGCGGTCCTCGGCGGTCAGTCGTACACGAAGCGATTTTGGGACGAGCTGGAGACTCCGGACTGCAGATCCCGCTCACCAAGGATGCCAGTGTCTTTAAAGAAATGGCGAGGCTTGGACGTCATCTGATACGGCTGAACCTACGCAGCCAGATTTCAGGGCGATGGACAGGATGCCGAGGTCCCAACAGGCGCGGCGAAGAGCATCGTTGGCGTGGCGTCCAGTGCCGACAAATACCCTGAGCGGTTCTCTTACGACGCGGGTGCAAACGTAATTCGTGTTGGTGAAGGGACCTTCGGCCCGGTCGCGCCAGAGGTGTGGGCCTACCGATATCTCGGGGTTAAAGGTAATCCAATCGTGGCTGGCTTACCGGATGAAAAAGCGGGCGGGCAAGAAGTCCTCTGCGCTCGATGAGATCAGGCCGGCGTCCTGGATTCCTCGGATGACGGATGAGTTTCTGGAATTGCTGTGGGTCTTGGAGGCTACAATCGCTTTGGAGCCGGAACTTCGCGGCGGTCTGGATTCCGTCGTAAGGGGCCTGTTTTGAAGGCGCGGAGCTACCCACAAGCCTACAGAAAAGGAATGCCGACCTCCTGCTGTCGACGACGAAGCAGGCGATCTTCTTGATCTGATGGTGGTCGCAGACGATGAGAACGATCCTGTTCCAATTGAGGAGGTCGACTAGCGAGGTCAGCACGTCGCGGCGGTGGCGCGCATTGAAGGGGGCTTATGCGTTTGCGGCCGCGGGGCCGGAGGCTGGCGTGTCAGTTTTCAGCTTGTCCAGATAGTTGGCCCACCACTTGGCCATCCGTACCCGCTCGTCCCAATACTCGCCCCGCGCATACGCCCGGCGCACGGCGTTCGCGTCTTGGTGCGCCAGCGCTCGTTCGATCGCGTCGTAACTCCATTGGCCGAACTCGTTGAGCAGAGTGCTGGCGATCGTCCGGAAGCCGTGGGCTGTCATTTCGTCGACCGTGTAGCCGATCCGGCGAAGGGCAGCGTTTAGGGTGTTCTCGCTGACGGCACGTCCGAGCGACGCACGCCGGGAAACACCAATCGGCCCTTGCCGGTGGACTTGTGAAGCTCGCGCAGCATCGCCACCGCTTGGGGGGCGAGGGGGATGCGTGCGGGCGGCGCATCTTGGTGCGTTCGGCCGGGATGGTCCAAACCGCATTGTCGAGATCGATGTGGGACCATTCAGCATAACGAAGCTCGCCGGGCCGCGGGAAGCACAAGGCCATGATCTTCAGCGCCGACTGAACGACCACCGTCCCGTCGAGCACGTCGATCAGGCACAGGAGTTGGCCGACGCCTTCCGCCTTGGTGATCGCTGCGTGGTGGCGCGTGCGGGGGGCCTGGAGCGCGCCGCGAAGGGCGACGGTCGGGTCGTTGTCGGCGCGAGCGGTGGCGATGGCGTAGCGGAAGATGCGCCCGATGGCGCTGCGCAGGCGCACGGCGCTTTCGCAGGCGCCCCTGGCTTCTACCTTCTTTAGGATGGCCAGCACTTCGGGCGCGGTGATCTGCGCTATGGGGCGATCCGCCAGCGGAGCTGCGAGGTCTTCCAGGAGCCAGCGGTTTTTGCTGACCGTGGTGTCGGCGCGCCCCTCCGCCTCCTGCCTTTCCAGATACTCCTTGGCGATCCGGCCGAAGGTCTGCGCCGCCGCTTCGAGATTGCGCCGCTTCGCTTCCTGCTTCAGCGCGCCGGGGTCCATCCCCTCTTCGAGCTGCTTCTTGGAGGCGCCACGCTTCGAGCGAGCCTCGCCAAGGCCCACGCCGGGATATGCCCGTAGCTGAGCACCTTCTCCTTTCCGAGATGGCGGTATTTCAGCCGCCACAGCTTCCCGCCGGAAGGCGTGACTTGGAGATAGAGGCCCCCGGCGTCGGCCAGCTTGTAGGGCTTCTGAGCCGGTTTGGCGTTGCGGATCGCGACGTCGCTGAGGGCCATAGGGGGTATCTCGGTTTCCAGGGCTAGGGGGTATCGACCTAACGGCCGGGGGTATTGCGCCCGAGAAACTGCCCCGCTTTCGATCGGATGTCCAACGACGCAGCCGGACCTTGCTGGACCCAGATCGGGCCGACTGCGCTTAGCGCAGCGCCAGGAAACGCCTTTTCGGTAAGGGGTATGTTGCACCAGAGCGCACTTCGTTGGTCCTGATCGGACTTTCGCGCTAAATCCTTGATTTTCGGAATTTTGGTGCCGGTTGCAGGGCTCGAACCCGCGACCTTCGCTTTACAAAAGCGCTGCTCTACCAACTGAGCTAAGCCGGCCACCCCGGATGTATGCCGCGGCGCGCCCGCCTGACGCAATGGCATTGGCCACGCGCGGCCCCGCCACGCCAATTCGACGCCGACGAACCAGCGCGGACTTTCTGGGACGAATTGAATGGCTTGGATGGTGGACGCGACTGGGATTGAACCTGTGACCCCTACGATGTCAACGTAGTGCTCTCCCGCTGAGCTACGCGTCCGCCTCGGGAAGGCGGGCGGTATAGCCGCCAGCGGCGCGGGCCGCGAAGCGATAGCGCCCCGCTCAAGCAGCCGACGGCCGATAGCGCAAGGCTCAGGCGGCGATCATCCGCTCCACCTCGGCGACGATCTCGCGCAGGTGGATGGGCTTGGACAGCACCTTGGCGCCGGGCGGCGCGGCTCGCCGGCCGACAGGGCCACGGCGGCGAAGCCGGTGATGAACATGATGCGCAGGTCCGGCTGGCGCAGCGGCGGCCTGGCGCGCCACCTCGATGCCGTCGATGCCGGGCATGACGATGTCGGTCAGCAGCAGGTCCCACTCGCTCGGGCAGGGCGTCGCAGCGCCTCGTCGCCGTCGGCGCAGACGCGCGACCTCATAGCCGGCGCGCTCCAGCGCGCGGGCGAGGAAGCCGCGCAGGGAATCGTCGTCTTCGGCGAGCAGGATGCGGGCCATGGGTCGTGAACTCGGGGGTCGCGAGACGGATGCGAACCTTATCGCGCAGAACGTAAATCGGCGATGAAATCCTGTGCGGCCGGCCCGCCGAATCGGTTCAGAACGGCGCGAAGGCCATGGACCCGCCGCCCATCGCGCCGCCTCGCTCAGAACGGGCGTCCGCGACCTCGCCGCGCCCGCCTCGTCCCCTCAGGCGATCCGCCGGCCGTCCGTGAAACGGCCAGCGCCGTCACGTCGCGCCGGCCTCGCCCAGCCTTGCGCCGGTCGAGCCGAGCTCGGCCAGCCACACCCGCCCGTCGTCGCAGCCCGGCGGCCAGAGCGCGCCGCTCGACGGCGCCCCGGCCACCCGGGTGACCAGGCGTGCCCTCGTCGAAGCCGATCTCGGCCGCCTCCTTGCCCATCGGCCCGTTGGCGCCGTCGAAGGGCCAGACCACCGCGCCGGACGCGCCGGACGTGGCCATGCAGCCGGCCCTTGAGCAGGAAGGCCAGGCTCCTCACCTTGGCCGGATAGCCGCCCATGCGCAGGTCCCGCCGTCGGCCAGGCGCCAGCCGTGCAGCGGTTCTCCTGCATGGACGACATCAGGAACTTGCCGTCCGGGCTGAAGGCGCACGCCGATGTGGCGCGCCGGCCCATTTCAGCAGCTGCGGCTTCTGGCCCTCGATGCGGGCGAACCAGAGCATCGGCCCCGCCATAGGTGGCGCAGGCGAGCCTGCGGCCCTTGGGGTCGAAGGCGACGTCGGCGACCGAGCGCTCGTGGGCGAAGACGCGCTGGAACTTCGTCGTCGGCCGCTCGCAGCACCTGCGCCTCGCGGCCGGCGGCGAAGGCGATCAGGCCGGACTCCGCGCTGGCCGCCACCGCGTCGATCCAGCGGCCCTTGATCTCGGCCAGCTCGACCGGCGCCTCGCCCGCCCGCGACCAGACCAGGCGCCCGTCGTCGCCGCCGGTGATCACGCCCTCGCCGGACGGATGCAGCGCCGCGCACTGGACCGCCCCGTCCGGGTGGGCCTCGCAGACGGCGCCGTCCTCGAAGCGCACCGTCCCGTCGCCGAGCGCGAAGACGGCGCGGCCCGAGCGCTCGAACAGGACGGCGGTGACGTAGGCGTCGAAGGTCATCATCCCAGATCTCCCCCCTCTGGGGACCGTTGCGCAAAGCCTGCTGAGGCGAGGTTGTTGGGAGCGTTGGCGGTGGAGGCCGCCCGTGCGATCCGGTCTGGGGAGGTTTTCGGGGGGGTTTGGCGGGGATTGGGGTCGTGCTGGGCGCAATGGGCCCCTGGATCAGGCGGCGAGGGTGACCCAGCGGCGCATGTTGAAGGCGATGGCGGCGAGCGCACCTGGCCCGAGGCCTTGGCCAGGCCGACGTAGCGGATGTGGGTCAGGCCCATGCGGTTCTTCAGGGTGGCGAAGGTGGTCTCCACCTGCAGCGCGGCGGCGGGCGATCAGCCGGTTGTAGCGGGCCAGCCGGGGCGGCAGCTTGCGGATGGTGCTTGTTAGGCCGGCGCATCAGCCGCGGCTTGACGCCTCGGGCCTTCAGCGCCGCCTCGCGAGCATGGGTGTGATAGGCCGCATCGCCCAGACCACCCGCTCGTCGCCGCAGATCAGGTCATCGGCCGGCGTGGTGTCGTTGACGTTGGCCGCCGTGGTGATCACCCGGCGGATGATCCCCGAGCCCTCGTCCACCCCGACATGGGCCTTGTAGCCGAAGGTCGAGCCACGCCTTGCCGGCGGCTTGGCGAACCCGCGCGTCCGGGTCGATCGAGGGCCGATCCCCCTTCGGCGGAGCGCTCACCGCCTCGATCAGCGTGGCGTCCAGCATGGTCCCGCGCCGCAGGATCACCCCGGCCTTCTCCAGTTGCCGGTCCAGCTCGGCGAACAGCTTCTCCAGCAAGCCCCGCCGACCAGCCGGTTGCGGAACCGGCTCAGCGCCGTGTGGTCCGGGACCTTCTCGTCCTCCAGGCTCAGACCCACGAAACGGCGAAACGACAGCCGGTCGTCCAGCGCCTCCTCCAGCTCCCGCTCCGACAGCCCGTAGAGCGACTCCAGGATCACCGCCTTCAGCATCACCAGCGCCGGATACCCCGGCCGGCCCGGACCGGCTCGTCACGCAGGTGACCCACCAGCTTCTCGAACCGGTACCACTTCACCAGCTCGTTCAGCCGATCCAGCCGCGCATTGCGCCCCAGCCCCTGCGGCGCAAGCGCCTCCACAAAGCTGAACTGACCCGTCCGCTTCACCGACATCCCACCGATCCCTGCTCATACGCAGGGAATCACACCAGCCGGATTTCGCAACGGTCCCCATCTGGGGGAGCAGGCGGGCGTCAGCCCGCCGTAGGGGGTTCAGCGGGAGCCGCGTTGTCACTGGGCTTCGAACGTCCCAGCGGCGGGCGCGAGCCCCCCTCTGGCGGCTTCGCCGCCTGTCTCCCCCCAGAGGGGGGAGATCTCGTTGCTCGACAGCCTGGGGCGCGCCGCTCGAGGGCCGACGCTCGGGCGCCGCCGCAGAGCCTTAAGCCGTGTGGGGGATCATGCCGGCGGCGGGGCTCGGCGAAGCGGCCGGCGCGCGCGGCTCGACCTGCTCGATCGCCTGGCGTGCGGCGAAGCCGAGGGCCTGCGCATCGCCATCGTCGCCGCCCACCCCGACGACGAGGCCCTGTTCGCCGCCACCCTGATGCGGCGGGCCGGCGCGCTCGGCTGATCCACCTGACCGACGGGCGCCCGCCGACAGCGATGCGGCCGCGCGGGCGGGCTTCGTCACGCCGGAGGCCTACGCCACGGCGCGCCGGGTGGAGCTGGACCGGGCGCTCGACGCCCTCGGCGTCCGGCCCCGCGCCCGGCTGGCGTACGGGCTGACCGACCAGGAGACGATCTTCCGCCTGCCCGAGCTGGTCGAGCGGCTGGGCCGCGACCTGGCCAGCTGCGACGCCGTGGTGACCCACGCCTACGAAGGCGGTCATCCCGACCACGACACGGCCGCGGCGGCGGTGCAGATGGCGGCCGCGGCGGTGCGTTTCGAGTTCGCCGGCTACCACGCGAGGGCTGGGGCGCTGAGGACGGGGCAGTTCCACCCGTCCCCGTTCGCGCCGGAGCGGATCGTGGAGACCTCCGACGCCGATCGCCGGGCCCGGGCGGCGGCGCTCGCCTGCCACGCCAGCCAGGCCGAGCCGCTGGCGCGGCTGGCCTTCGCGCCCGAGCGCATCCGGCTGGCGCCGGCCTACGACCTGCGCAGCCCCCCGCCCAACGGGGAGGCGCTCTACGACCGGTGGGGCCTCAGCCTCACGAGCGCAGACTGGCGGGCGATCGTGGCCCTCTACGACGCGGCCGCCGATCCTTGCGCGCCAGCGGTTGAAGCCACGGGTTTCCCCGGGCGGGAATTGCGCTATGAGCTTAGCTTCTCCCCGTCATCCCGGCCGTAGCCGAAGGCGGAGAGCCGGGACCTTTCAGAGGCAGCCGCTTCTATGTGAAGGTCCCGGATAATCGCGTAGCCTGTCCTCGGGCCAGCGAAGCTGGACCCTGGGGGCGATTTCCGGGATGACGGCGGAAGTTGGAGCCCGCTATGCCGCTGGACGCCGTTCATCCCCGCCTGCCGACCTTCGCCGACGTGGAGGAGGCCGCCGCCCGCCTGAAGGGGCTGGCCGTGCGCACGCCCCTGATCGAGAGCCCGGCCCTGAACGAGCGACGGGCGGGCGAGTGCTGCTCAAGCCCGAGACCCTGCAGCGGTCGGGCAGCTTAAGTTCCGCGGCGCCTACAACCGCATCAGCCGTTTCAGCGAGGAAGAGCGCAAGCGCGGGGTCGTGGCCTATTCCTCCGGCAACCACGCCCAGGGCGTCGCTGCGGCGGCAAAGATCGTCGGGACCCCGGCGCTGATCGTCATGCCGTCCGACGCGCCGGCGGTGAAGGTCGCGGGGGTGAAGAGCCTCGGCGGCGAGGTGCGCTCCTACGACCGCTGGACCGAGAGCCGCGAGGCGATCGGGGCCGAGATCGCGCGCGAGCGCGGCTCGGTTCTGGTGCCGCCGTTCGACGACTTCCACGTGATCGCGGGTCAGGGCACGGTCGGGCTCGAGCTCGCCGAGCAGGCCCGGGCGCTGGGCGTCGAGCTAGACGCAGTCTACTGCGGCGCCAGCGGCGGCGGCCTCATCGCCGGCATCGCCCTGTCGCTGGAGGCCCTGTCGCCGGCGACGACGCTGACCGTGGTCGAGCCGGAGGCCTACGACGACTACGCCCGCTCGCTTCAGGCCGGCGAGCGCACGACCCACGCCAAGGGCGCCGCGTCCATCTGCGACGCCCTGATGTCGCCCCTGCCCGGCGAGCTGACCTTCCCGATCGCCCGGCCGCGGCTGAAGGCGGCGCTCGGCGTCAGCGATGTGGAGGTCGCCGAGGCGATGCGCTTCGCCTTCTCCACGCTGAAGCTCGTGGTCGAGCCGGGCGGCGCGGTGTCGCTGGCGGCCCTGCTCGCCGGGAAGATCGACGCCCGCGGCCGGACCATCGCCGTGGTGCTGTCGGGCGGCAATGTCGATCCGGGGCTGTTCGCGAAGGTGCTCGCCGGCGAGATCTGAGGCCTGCTCAGGCTGCTCGAAGCGTTCGTTCGACCAATTGACCCGATCTAACTCCGTGTCCCGCGGAAGCGGGGATCCAGGCTTTTTCCCGCTGGCATCACAGAGAGGATGGTGGCGGGCGGTCTTCGCCTGAGGGACGCGGAATAAACAAAAAACCTGGGTCCCCGCTTCCGCGGGGAATACGGAGATCGGGGTTCCTCTGCGAGCTCAGCGCTTCCTCCGCGATCTCCGCGGCAAGTCCTCTTTGCCGCGCCCAATTCTATTTTCCGCAGTCGCCCTTTGCCTCTTTTGTTAGACGCGTTCGGGGTTTAGCCTCACCGAAAGCACCGGCGGGCGTGGCCTGCCCGGCTGCCGGGGAGGGGGCATGGGTTCGGGATCGCGGTGCATCAGCCGGCGTCGAGTTGGCGAGCCGTGTGGGCGAGGAGCTCGGCCGCTCTCCTGGGACGATGATCGACCAGGCGCGCATCGACGTCTTCGCCGACGCGACCGACGACCGGCAATTCATCCATGTCGATCCGGAGATGGCGAAGGCCACGTCGTTCGGCGGGACCATCGCCGACGGCTTCCTGACCCTCTCGCTGTTGACGAAGATGGCCTAGAGATCGCGCCGGCGATCAAGCGCATGCAGGTCGCGGTGAACTACGGCTTCGACAAGGTTCGCTTCCTGCACCCGGTGCGCTCCGGCGAGCGGGTGCGCGGCGGTTCAGGCTCGCCGAGGTCAGCCAGAAGGACGCGAACCGCTGGCTGATCCGCTACACGGTCACGGTGGAGATCGAGGACAGCCGGCGCTCCGCCCTGATGGCCGACTGGCTGAGCGTGCAGATCGTCTCCGGGCTGACCCTCGGCGGCAGGCGGTGCAACGCCTGTCCGCTAATGAATTTCCGAGACTGCCGCGCCAGAATGATACCGTTATCTTTTGGGCAAGGCGGGATTAACCGCCAGCCTGATCCTCGATTAAAACCGAGGGAGGAACGGTCGAGCCGGTTGGCCCTGCTGGCCGACATCTGCGCGGAGACCTGCCGGTTCGCCCTGCTGGCGGGGCGCGACGGCGGCCGGCCGCTGTTCTCCCACTACGACGAATGCCGCGTCGCCGATCGGGCTGACGCCTATGAGGCGCTCCGATCTACATCGAGAGCCTGAAGGTCCCCCCGCCCAGCTGCTCGGCCTGTCGATCTCCGGCCCCATGAACGTCGAGGCCTGGACCGTGCCCCAGTCGGGCTGGACCGTCTGCCTGCGCGAGCTGCAGCGCCAGTTCGACTTCGACGACATCGTGGCGCTCAACGACGCGCGGCCACGGCCCATTCGCTGCGCTGCGTCGCGCCCGGGGACCTCACGCCGCTGGCGGCGGTCCGATCCTCGGCGGCGCCGTCCTTCAAGGGCCGCTCGGCCGTGATCAACGTGGGCGCGGGCCTGGGCGTCTCGTCGCCGACTTCACCGAGGGCGGCTTCCGCGTGGTCGACACCGAGAGCGGCCACACCTCCTTCGCGCCGGCCAACCGGCTCGAGTTCGAGGTGCTGGATTACCTGAAGGCCTTCTACGGCCGCGTCTCCTACGAGCGCGTGCTGTCCTGGTCGGGCCTCGCCCAGCTCTACGCCGCCCTGGCCGATATCAACGGCGAGCCCTCCCGCCCGCTGACGCCGGTCGAGATCCTGCTGTTCGGGCGCACCGCGGCGAACGCGGTGCGCCCGAACAGCAGGATCTCGACCGGCGTCAGCGGGCGGGAGGGCTCGCCGTTGATATCGGCCAGGGCGGCGTAGAGCTGGGCGAGGCCCGACCAGGACAGCACGCGCTCGTAGGAGACGCGGCCGTAGAAGGCCTTCAGATAATCCAGCACCTCGAACTCGAGCCGGTTGGCCGGCGCGAAGGACGTGTGGCCGCTCTCGGTGTCGATCACGCGGAAGCCGCCCTCGGTGAAGTCGGCGACCGAGACGCCCAGGCCCGCGCCCACGTTGATCACGGCCGAGCGGCCCTTGAAGGACGGCGCCGCCGACGATCGGACCGCCGCCAGCGGCGTGAGGTCCCCGGGCGCGACGCAGCGCAGCGAATGGGCCGTGGCCGCCACGTCGTTGAGCGCCACGATGTCGTCGAAGCCGAACTGGCGCTGCAGCTCGCGCAGGCAGACGGTCCAGCCCGACTGGGGCACGGTCCAGGCCTCGACGTTCATGGGGCCCGAGATCGACAGGCCGAGCAGCTTGGGCGGGGCGACCTTCAGGCCGTCGATGTAGATGCGGAGCGCCTCATAGGCGTCGGCCCGGTCGGCGACGCGGCACTCGTCGTAGTGGGAGAACAGCGGCCGGCCGCCGTCGCGACCCGCCAGCAGGGCGAACCGGCACGTCTCCGCGCAGATGTCGGCCAGCAGGGCCAACCGGCTCAATCGTTCCTCCCCCTCGGATTTCGCTCGAGGATCGGGCCGCGCGGTTAATGCCGCCTTGCCCAAAAGATAACGGTATCATTCTGGCGCGGCAGTCTTGAAAATTCATTAGCGGACAAGGTGTTGCGCGCCCCGCCACGCCGGGGTCAGCCGGAGACGATCTGCACGCTCAGCCAGTCGGCCATCAGGGCGGAGCGCCGGCTGTCCTCGATCTCCACCGTAACGGTGTAGCGGACCAGCCAGCGGTTCGCGTCCTTCCGGGCGACCTCGGCAAGCCTGAACCGCCCGCGCACCCGCTCGCCGGAGCGTACCGGATGCAGGAACCGCACCTTGTCGAGCTGGAGTTCACCGCGACCTGCATCTCCTCGATCGGCGGCGCGATCTCATAGGCCATCTTCGTCAGCAGCGAGAGGGTCAGGAAACCGTGGGCGATGGTCCCGCCAAACGGCGTGTCCTTCGCCATCTCGGGATCGACATGGATGAACTGCCGGTCGTCGGTCGCGTCGGCGAAGAGGTCGATGCGCGCCTGGTCGATCATCGTCCAGGACGAGAGGGCGAGGCTCCCTCGCCCACGCGAGCCGCGAGCTCGACGCCGGTGGTGCATCGCGAAACGGTATCCATGCCCCTCCCCTGCCGCCGGCCGGGCCGCGCCCGTCGGTGCTTTCGCCCAGGCTAAACCCCGAACGCGTCTAACAAAAGAGGCAAAGGGCGGCCGTGGAGAAGCGCGGGGCGCGGGCTTTCGCGGGGAATACGGGGGTCATTACTTCAGCCTGGGTGCGGGGACGAGCCTCAGAGCTCGCCCGCCAGAATCCTCGA
>CAWBSV010000010.1:0-57393 GCA_963791505.1 uncultured Acidobacteriaceae bacterium | reverse complement strand
CTGTGCAAAATACGTAGCCCTGATTACGCGTGATAAATACGCTTGAAGAGAGGCCGTTCAGGCCCGATTGAGAGCCGTTGTTGGTTTCCTTCGCATAGCTGATGACGGCGAGCGACCCGTCGCCAGAGCCATAGACTGCACCCAACTCCTCTTCGGGCATGTTCTGGATGGTGACTGGAAGCGCCCCGGCGTAGCCCGAGATGCTGTACGCGGCGGGCGTGCCGTTGTAGCCGGCGCGAATGTCATAGTAGGCGTCGACAAATTGAAGCGAACCCTTTGAGAAGGCGCTGGGGTTCTGGATGGCGATGAGCACGCGGTTGACCAGGCCGCTTGGCGGCAATGGCCGACCTGCAAAATAGGTGGTGGAACCGCAACCGGCTAACGCAGCAGCGGCCAAAAGCGCCGCGGAGGCATAGATCCAAAGACTTCTCTTGTTCAAAATCCCTTACCTCGATGAATCCGCGAAGCAAACCGCGAACAAACATGCGCGGCGCTGGCCGCGAAGTGAATCATGGGGTGGATGCGGCGGCTGCCGGCGCAGGCGTGAAGCGGATGCCCAGTCTGCGCTGCGGAACCCTGTTCAAACCCGCTTATGACTACCGAAGTATAACAAAGCAGACCCTCGCTCTGGCGCGTCAGGGCTGGTTGGCTTAGCATGACTAGAGAATGCCGGAATTTGCCAACTTCTTTTCGAGCCGACCGGTGCTGGCCGACGGCGCAATGGGCACCGTCCTCTACGCGCGGGGAATCTTCATCAACCGGTGCTACGACGAACTGAACCTCTCTGACCCTGGCCTGATTACCTCCATCCACGAGGAGTATCTGCAGGCCGGCGCGGAGGTTCTTGAAACCAACACATTTGGCGCCAACCGCTTTCGCCTCACCCGGCATGGCCTGGCCGAAAAAGTCGCGGAGATCAACACCGCGGGCGTGAAGCTGGCGCGTCAGGCCGTCGAACATCTGAAAGACAAGCAGGCCGGCGAAGCCTGGGTCGCCGGATCGGTAGGCCCCCTCGGGGTTCGTCTGGAGCCTCTCGGCAAAGTCGGGCTCGACGAAGCGCGCGCGGCATTTTCTGAGCAGATTGCCGCGCTGGCGAAGGCCGGCGTCGACCTGCTGATCCTTGAGACCATGCCGGCGCTGAACGAAGCCCGTGAAGCGCTCAAGGCCGCCCGGGAAACTGCGCCTGATCTGCCGGTGCTGGTGATGGTCACGGTCGACGACGACAGCAACTGCCTCGACGGGTCGTCCCCGGCGCAGGCCGCTGCGTTGTTGACCGAGTGGGGTGCGGACGCGATCGGCGTGAACTGCTCGACCGGCCCGGCAACAGTGCTGACCGCGATCGAGGCCATGCGTACGGCGACAGAACTCCCTCTTGCCGCGATGCCCAATGCCGGCATGCCCAGGGCCGTTGAGGGGCGCAACATCTACTTGTGCTCGCCCGAATACATGGCAAGCTTTGCCCGCAAGGCGATTGCGGCCGGGGCGCAGATGGTGGGAGGGTGCTGCGGAACGACACCCAATCACATTCGCGCCATGCGCTCGGCAATGCGGGCTCTCGATGCGCAGGCGCGCGTTGAGGTTCACGGAGCAGCGCCTGCCCTGAACAGCGAGACGCCCCCGGCACCGCTGGGGGCGCGCTCGCGCATCGGCAACCTGGTCGAGTCCGGAACCTTTGTCACGCTGGTAGAGATCGTGCCGCCCAAAGGGATCGATTGCACCCGTGAGATTGAGGGCGCGCAACTGCTTGCGCAACTCGGCGTCCACGCCATCAACGTGCCGGATTCCCCGCGCGCTTCGGCGCGCATGAGCGCGCAGAGTCTTTGCATCCAGATTCAGCAGCACACGGGCATCGAGACGATTTTGCATTACACCTGCCGCGATCGAAATCTGCTTTCGATTCAGTCAGACCTTTTGGGGGCTTCGTCGATCGGGCTGCACAATATTCTGTGTCTCACCGGCGACCCGCCCAAGCTGGGAAATTATCCTGACGCAACTGCGGTGTTTGACGTAGACGCTATCGGTCTTGTCAACATCGTGCGGCGTCTGAATCACGGGCTGGACATCGGCGCCAACTCGATCGGCGCCAGCACCAACTTCACAATCGGCGTGGCGGCCAACCCTGGCGTCCCGGACATCGACCATGAGCTGCGGCGCTTTGAGTACAAGGTTGAAGCGGGGGCTGAGTATGCCATCACCCAGCCGGTCTTTGACCTGCGGCTGCTTGAGTCCTTCCTGAAGCGCATCGAAGGATTTCGCATTCCAGTGATTGCGGGCATCTGGCCGTTGACCAGCCTGCGAAACGCTGAATTTATGAAGAACGATTTGCGGGTCTCGATGCCCGAGGAGATCATGCTGCGCATGGCGCAGACTGACTCGCCCGATGCCGCACGGCGAGAGGGAATCAAAATCGCTCAAGAGATGCTGGAGGCCGTCAGGCCGCTCGTGCAGGGTGTGCAGGTGAGCGCGCCCTTCGGGCGGTATACAGCAGCAGCTGAAGTGATCGCCAGTGTTCTGCCCGCAACTGCCTAACGGAGTCCGCCCATGGCCACGTTTGAAGAATCGCTCAAGAAGCTCGAGACCATTGTCGATCGCCTGGAGAAGGGCGATCTGCCCCTTGAAGAGTCGCTGAAGCTGTTCGAAGAAGGAGTCGGACTCTCAGCCTCGTGCAAGCAGGAACTCGATGCCGCTGAGGGCAAGGTGCAGTTGCTGGTCAAACAGCGCGATGGCTCGTTGAAGACGGAGCCGTTTCTCACTTAGCCGGACGCCTGGCATACGAATGCGCTCACAACTCAACATATATACTTGTCGCAGGCCGACTTCCTAGAGCAGTGTGGCCCTGATGCAATCAACCGGGGCGTGCGTGCTCTTTCCCCGCGGGCCAGTCGCATTGACGATTCTTGACCAAACTGTTTCCTCGGAAAATGGATGACCCTACGCCGCATCCTGAAGGTTTATGTAGCCCAGAATATCGCCCAGGTTCTCACCGTTCTGACGCAGCTGGTGCTCCCGCCTCTTTTTCTCCATGTGTTTGGCACCTCGCTTTACGGCCAATGGCTCACCCTGAGCGCAGCCGTTAGTTATATCAGCACGTTGAACTATGGTGTGCAGACCTACACCAACATGCAGATGACCATTCTTTACAACCGTGGAGAGATCCAGGCTTGTCAGGAGGTCCAGTCCGCCGGCTTTCGCGTCATCCTTTCCGCATTCCTGTTGTGGACTCTCCTGCTCTGCACAATCTTTCTCATGCCCCTTGACCATTGGCTTCATCTGACGATGCCTCTGCGATCGGCGCAATGGGCGCTTTATTTCCTCGGCATGCAGATCATGGCGATCACCGTCTTCAGCTTCTTCAGCTTGAGCTATATGGTCTTCGGCGAGCCGCATCGCGGCACGCATATTGCAAACTTGAATTACATGCTGGGATTGGCGGCCACCGTGACATGCGTGATGTTGCGGCTTCCGTTTGGCGCGATCGCATCGGCTCAAGTAGTAGTCACTCTTGTGCTGACCATTTTTCTCTACTTTGATCTGGCCCATCGCGCCCCGCTCCTGCGGGCTACGCTGCGCCACTGGCCTCCGGGGTCATTCGTAGCCATCGTCAAGCCGAGCGCGCAGTACACTCTGCTTGCCGCGTACACCTTCTTCGCCTATCAGTTTCCCATTGTCTTTATGCAGCGCATTCTTGGGCCTTCAGCGGTTGTGGTCTATTCGCTCACTCGGACCATCTATTCCATGAGCCGCCGCTCGCTCAACCTCATCACCTATTCGCTCGGTCCTGAGTTCACCATCATCTATGGACAGCGAGACTGGCGGCGCCTGCATCGCCTCTACGATCTTTCGGAACGTGTCATCTTGCTCCTCGTCCCACCAATCACCTTCGGCTTCATGCTGGCGACACCTTTGCTTCTTTGGATCTGGCTGCACAAGGGGAATCTCTACGATCCCGGAATCTCCATCATGCTCGGGGTCGGAGTTTCAATCCTCGGCATCAAGGAGCACAAATACCAATTCCAGTTCTCAAGCAACCAGATCGGAAAGCTTTCGTACTTCACTTTCTTTTCCTACGTACTCATGGCAATGATTTCCATTCCTGCCATGCATGCGTTTGGTGTTCTCGGCTTCCTCTGGGTCCTGCTCATCTGCGAGACGATTCAATTGTTCTACCTGCTGCATCTGAACGATCTGCTCTTCGGCAAGGAGGCGGTTGCAGACCACCGCGGCGTGTACAAGCTCTTCGCCATCCTCGCCGGAGGAACGGCTCTCACCTACTGGCCCATGTATCACATTGCTAGTCTTCCTTACCCTGCGCAGGGAGCAATCGCCCTGGCCACGTTCGTTGCCTTCTTCGCTCTTTGCTATTGGGTGTTTCACCTGGATGAGGTTCGAGGAATCCTCTGGCAAAAGGTCGAGGCGAGAATCCCAGCCCTGGCAGCCTGGCGCAAGTAGAACTGGTTCCGCGCAACTAGGATTGGTGCCCCATCCATCCGCGGCCTCATCGTGGATGGGTGGGACCCACTAACCCCATCAATCAAGATTGGTCTTTAACCGGATCCTTGCCGCGTCGCTTCGCCAGCCGCGTGAGGACCGCTTGTTCGCGCAATGCTTGTTGCAGCGGACGCGCTGGGGTGCCCCACAGCACCGTTCCAGGCTTGAGCCCCTTGTTGGTCACCGTCTTGCCGCTGAGAACGCCTGCCTGGCCACCGAGAATCACTCCCGGACCAACGTGAGCGTGATCGCCAATGCCAACCTGGCCGGCAATCACGGCGCCATCTCCCACCGTGGACGAACCGGAAATGCCGGTGAGGGCAACGAGAATGACGTCCTCGCCGATGTCACAATTGTGGCCGACGTGAACGAGGTTATCGATCTTTGTGCCGCGGCCGATCCGGGTCTGCTTCAATGCGCCCCGGTCGATGGTGGAGTTGGCGCCAATCTCAACGTCGTCTTCGATGACCAGGGTTCCCTGCTGGGGAAACTGCGTGTAAGCACCTGTTGCCGGGTCGCGCACAAAGCCAAAACCATCCGCTCCAATCACCGCGCCGGCGTGGACCACGACGCGATTGCCAAGCGATGACCCCGGATAAATCGTCACGCGAGGATAAAGCACGCAGTTCTCGCCGATGTCGACGTAGGAGCCGATCACGACGCCGGCCTCGATGCGGGTTCCCCGCCCGATACGCGCCACCTGGCCGATCACCACGTTTGCGCCGATGGTGACTTCAGGGCCAATCTCGGCGAGTGGCCCAATGATCGCCGTGGGGTGAACGCCCTGTGGCGATGGCGGAGGATTAAGCAACCGCGCCGCACGCGAAAACCACAGTCGCGGCTGGTCCGACTCAACCACACCCATCCGGAGGTCCAGGCCGGGGTCGCTTGGCTCGCCGCGTTCCTTTGCTGGGATCGAGGTAAAACTCCCCGTCTTGAGCACGACGGCCGCGGCCTTGCTCGCGAGCGCCCGTGCGGCCGACGCAGCGTCCTCGGCAAAGATAAGGTCCATGTCGCCTGCCGATTCGAGATCGTCGACCGCAACCAACATCATCTCCGGATTTCCCTGGATCAGTCTTCCACCCAGCTTGTCGACCAGGTCGCCCAGCTTCATCGGTGCGTCTCCTTCAATAGAGGCTCGGTTCGCCAGGGGGACGAGTCTTCCAGCGGCGGTGAATCCACAACCACTGCTCAGGATAGCGCCGAATCCACTTTTCGGTCGTGGAAGCGCAGGCCTGCGTGGCAGCGAGAATATCGGCTTCCGCATTGCCGGTGCGAGCAAATTCGAGCTGCGGTCCGAAGTGGAGCACGTACATTTTCTCCGCGGGCTCCCAAACCATGAACCCCGGAAGGACCGCCGCGCCGGTCTTGAGCGCAACGCGGGCCAGGCCGGACGCGGTGCATGCTGGGATGCCAAAAAAATCGACGAAAACGCCCTGAGGTGGGGTCATGTTGGTGTCCATCAGGATGCCGACGGTCTCCCCGGCGTGCATCGCGGAGAGAAGACCGCGGGCAAACTCGTCCTTGTGCAGAACGCGGTTGCCGTGCAGGCAGCGAATCGCATTCACATACTGGTCGAGGCGACGGTTGTCGAGCCGGCGAATCACCATGCCCATGGGATGGCCCATCATCGAGTGGTAGAAGCTGGAAAGCTCCCATGCCCCAAGATGGCCGGTAAGGATGAGCACGCCCTTGCCGCGCGCCGAGGCCGTCAGGTAGTGGTCGAGGCCTTCTGTGCGAATCCAGGAGCGAGTATTGGCAGGGGTGTAGCGAGCCATGCGGCAGAATTCGACAAGCTGCCAGCCGAGATGACGGTAGACGCCGCGCAAGATCTTGTCCCGCTCAGCGAGAGATCGATCTGGAAGAGCCAGTTCGAGATTGCGTAGGCCAACCCGACGAAGGCGCCCAAAGCCGTGGTAGACAGCCCAGGCAAGCAGGTTGGCAAACAAGCGCGCCAGCCCCCGCGGCATACTACCCAGGCAGCGCGCGATGGCAATGACCAGCCAGTACTCGATGTTTTCCCGCATGGAAGGCAACTATCAGTGTACCGGGCGGGAGGCCGGTGCCAGGGGCCAGAGGTCAGGGGTCAGGCGCCAGGCGGTCGAGGTTCAGCGTCTACACTTTGAGACGAATTGCTCGTTCGGGCCTGGAGATTGCTCCAAGTGGCCCGTGAAGCGAGTCGATCACGGGATCGGAACTGAACCCTCAGCCCCGATCCCTGACCCCTGCCTTGAATCAACGGCCCTTGGCTTCAACAAAGTATTGCGCGACGCCCCGCACGAAGCCGACTGCGCCTTCAGGCACATCGACGTTCCCTTTGAGAATGGACTCGAAGGTATGCGGCGCACCGTAGTAGATTTCCGTATCGTCCGTGTTCTGCGTAACGCTGGTGCCGTTGAGGTCAATGCCTGCAAACAGGCCCTTGCTGCGCGAATAGCTGAGCAATTCCGCGTTCATCTTCCAGTCGGTGGAGGCTTCAGAACTGCGGCCAACGGGGCCGGCCGCCGCGGCAGCATCGCCGCCCAGCTTGAACTTGCTCTTGAGCAGGTCCTGGAATCCGCGTTCATTGACCGCAATCAGGATAAGGTCGGTCGACGTGCCGCCGGCCTGGAAACCAAAAGACCCGCCGGCCATGCGGATAAACACTGGCGCGCTCCAGCCGTGGCCGGTGCGGCAGGTCACGACTCCCTGGCCGTATTGGGCTCCCACAAGGAATGCCCCTTTCAGCATCCCTGGCACAACCGCGACACAAGTGGCCTGGTGAAGAATGTTCATGGGGATGGTGCGGTCTTGCGCGGCCATGATCTGGTCGAGGACGGTCTTGGCGTCTTCAATGCGCGCCTGCAGGTCAGCGCGCGTGGATGCTGCGTGGGCAGCGCATGTCAGGACAAGGCAAACGCAGAGGGATGCGATTTTCTTCATCATTTTCGTTCCTTTTATTCTCCGTGGCCATAAGGGGAGCCAGCGGGGTTGGGGTCGAACTTTAACGGACGAAACACGGACTCTACACAACAAGGCTAACAGCATCCGCTTGCTCTTCGGTTACAGAACGCGCCCCGACAGCAACGGCTGCCAAGGCGCTTTCAGTGTGCAGTTTAGACGGGGAGGGGCTTGGAAAGGTCGTGTGGTGCGGAGATTCGCAGAATCTTCAAAGTCAATCAAAAAAAGAGGAGTTCCCGGGCTTCATGGAAAACATGCTGCCGAGGAACTCCTTTCCCCAGATCTGCCTTGTTTCTATACACATCATGCTGGACTTCATGTTTCTCCGAAAGAGTACGTAAGGACTAGAACATTGATTGAAAAGAAATTATTTACTTTCTAGTAAATACCAGCCTGCAGAATGGGTCTGTGCACATCAGAGAGCCGCGACGCCGAAGCTGGTGGCCGGTAGAGGGCGCACATCGAGAGCTCGATGCGGTTATCCGCACCCGTCTTGCGCATCAGGCGGCCAACGTGCGATTTGACGGTTCGCTCTTCAATGCCCAGCGTCCGGCTGATCTCGCGATTCGAGCGGGCAAGGAGAATCAAGTCGAGCACCTGCTTCTCCCGTGCAGTGAGATGCGGCCCGCTCATGGCCACGCTGGAGTCGGGAACTTTGAGCAGACGGTCCACGAGCTTCGAGAGCAACCGGCACGGAGCGTAGATGGATCCGCTGTCGATCATCTCAATCGCTTTCAGAACCTTGTCTGTGCCGGAATTCAGGTAGAGGAACCCGCGGGCGCCGGCGCTGATAGCGCGGAGCACGAACTCGTCATTGCCTTCCGGGCCGATCACAATCATCATGAGCGAGGGGCGCGCCCGGCGAATCGACTCCAGAGTCCGCAACCCTTCGGTGATGGACTCCAGATGAAGAACGATGTATTTGAGGTTGAACTGGGTAAGAAGATCCTCAATTTTTCCTGGGATCGCGACCAGTGGCGCAGTTCCTTCGGCAGCAGGCTGGTCAAAGATTGAAGCCAGGCCCATGAGCCGGACGGGCTCATCGGAAACAAGGCCTATATGAATTGGATCGAGACTGCGAGTAGAACCCATTCCTTCCCCTCTTCGTGACTGAAGGAGGGTTGTGCTTAGCGATCGCGGGGGTCACAGGACCCGTGAAACGCACAGCTTCCCCATACCGATCGAATGGACCAGTCGCCCCCGAAAACTACAACTTGGGAAGCACGATGCCCTGTTGGTTCTGGTATTTCCCCTTGCGGTCCGCATAACTGATCTCGCAAGGTTCGTCGGATTGGAAAAACAAAATCTGGCACAGCCCTTCGTTGGCGTAAACCTTGGCCGGGAGGGGGGTGGTATTTGAAATCTCAAGGGTCACGAAACCCTCCCACTCCGGTTCAAATGGCGTCACGTTCACAATGATTCCGCAACGCGCATAGGTCGACTTTCCAACACAGATCGTCAGGACATCCCTGGGAATTCGAAAGTATTCAATGGAACGGGCCAGGGCGAACGAATTGGGAGGGACGATCACCGAGGGGGCTTGCACAGAAACAAAAGAGCGCTCATCGAACGCCTTAGGATCGATGATCGCGCTGTTTACGTTGGTAAAGATCTTGAACTCGTCGGAAACCCGCAGGTCGTAACCGTAGGACGATAGCCCGTAGGAGATGACGCCTTCCCGGACTTGTTTTTCACTGAAGGGCTCGATCATCCGATGCTGGATGGCCTGCTCCCGGATCCAACGATCACTCTTAATTGACATGAATCTCCGGGTTCCGGAAATCGCTTGCTTTCCGGAAAATGCTCATGAAGTTACTTTGGATTGAACTGCCTCTTAATCGTACGGAAGAGGGGTGGAAATGACAATGGCAAGAACCCCGTATTTGGGTGATAGTGGTCACAGGTGCTTGGTCATCACCAGACCCGGTGCATTTCCCGGGAAGAAATCCCTTTTGGCACTCTTGGGTTATTTCCTAATTGCCGTAAAACCTGTAGCATCACCTCGTAAGGCAAAAAATAGACTCAACCAGTCGCGAGCGAGGTTACCCCTTTGATTAAACAGGACATCGTCCATCATGTAATCGAGCGCACGGGCCTGCCGCGCACCAAGGCGGAGACCGCGGTGGATACGGTTTTTGAGGGCCTGAAACAGGCTCTGGCCGCCGGCGAGCGCATCGAACTGCGCGGATTTGGAGTTTTCAGTGTCCGCGCGCGCAAAACCGGCATCGGCCGCAACCCGCGCACCGGCACCGAAGTCAACATCACCCCAGGCAAGGCAGTGCGGTTCAAGCCCGGCAAAGAACTGCATTCCCTGGAAACCGGCGGGGCGCCCCAAAGCTAAGTGGGAGTCACGCCCCAAGTCATTCCCCCGGCCGACGAAGCGTCGCGAGAGGAAAGAATCAGCGCGGACCTTTATGCGCAAGGGGGCGTTCGCCTGCAGCCGCCCAGGGCAAAGAGGCAGGCGCGTTCCTACTTCAGGGAATATGGCCTTCCTCTGCTGTTGCTGAGCCTCAGTGCAATTACAACCACAGCAAATGGCGCGCGCTTCATGCAGAACTTCATGGAGGGCATGCCCCCCGTTGTGCGTGACAGCGATCTATGGCCGTGGGGCTGGCTGTCGGAGCATCCTGACCAGTTCGCCTCGGGCTGGATGTTTTCAGTCGCGCTGCTGGGCATTCTGCTGATCCATGAGTTCGGACACTACTTCGCCTGCCGCTGGCACAAGATTCGCGCCACGCTTCCATGGGTGCTCCCCGCTCCCACGCTGAGCGGAACGGCCGGAGCGATCATCCAGATCGGCAACCGCATCCCCAGCCGCGACGCGCTGATGGACGTTGGAATCTATGGGCCGCTTGCTGGATATGTTGCGTCGGCGATCACGGTCGCCGCGGGCTTTGCGATGAGCTACCAGTCGCCCGCCAATGCCCCGGCAGCGATCGTCCGCTTCGGCGGCGAGCCGCTCACCATTCGCATTCTGCACGCGCTCATGGTGCTGTGGGACCCATCGACGCCTTCGTTCGATCACATCGCGCCACATCCCGTGCTGGTGGCGGGATGGATCGGGCTGTTCATCACGTCGCTCAACCTGATTCCCGGCGGCCAGCTCGACGGCGGACACATCCTCTACGCGATCTCGCCCAAAATGCATCGCATCTTTACCGACTATCTGCCCATCATTCTGTTCCTTGCTGGCACCATCTTCTGGGTGGGCTGGATGCTGTGGGGCTGCTTCCTGATGATCCCCGCCATGCGCCACCCTCAGGTGCCGATGGAGCCTGAGCTGGACAAGAGCCGGCGCATCCTCGGCTGGATCGGCCTGGCGATCTTCCTGCTGACCTTCACGCCCACGCCGTTCTACGACAATTCCCTGATGCACTTCTTTCACGTCGATCCCTATCGCACCGCGCCCTAGCAAAAGGGATGGATATTTGAAAGGGCACGACTTCAGTCGTGCCGCAAAGGCGCATAAACAGAGGGCTTGAGCCCCTGAGGGACTTTCGGCGACCCGCTACATCAGCCGCAAAGCATCCACATCCACCACAACATTGCGCCTCGGAATCTGCAGCGCATCCGCGTGCGCCAGCATGCCGCGCAAAACCACGTTGAGCGTCTTGCGCGAAGCAGCTTTGAGAATCAGGTGGAAACGATAGATGCCCTTGATGCGGGCGATGGGTGCTGTACAAGGGCCCAGCACACGAATCGCTTCCGGTGCGGTCTTCTGAAACCACTTGCCCAGCTCAGCCGACCAGGCGGCAGCCTCTTCCAGCTTCTGCGACTGCACCAGCACGTTGGCGAGCACGCCAAAGGGCGGGTAATGCATCCAGCGCCGGTATTTCAGTTCTCTTTCGACAAAGCTCGCGTAGTCATGCTTCGCCGCCGCCATGATCGCGTAGTGATCCGGATAATAGGTCTGCACCACCACGCGCCCGGGAAGATTGCCGCGGCCGGCGCGCCCTGAGACCTGGGTCATGAGTTGGAAGACGCGTTCCGCGGCGCGGAAGTCGGGCATTGAGAGCGAGTGATCGCAGCCGACCACGCCGACCAGCGTGACGCCGTGGATGTCGTGCCCCTTCGCGATCATCTGTGTGCCCACCAGCAGATTGATCTCGCCGGAGTGCAGTCGCGCCAGCAGTCGTTCCAAATCGTGGCGGCCGCGCACCGTATCGCGATCCATGCGGCCGATGCGCGCCGTGGGAAAGATTTCCCCAAGCCGCTCTTCGCCCTGCTGTGATCCCGCGCCAAGAAAATAGAGATGCTCGCTGTCGCATTTCGGGCAGCGCGCCGGCACATAGCGGCGGAATCCGCAGTAGTGGCACTCGAGGCGCTGGCCTTCGCGCGCCAGCCCATCTTCTGACGGCTTGTGGTGCGTCAGGGCAATCGCGCAGTTTTGGCACTCCAGCTTTTCGCCGCAGGCGCGGCACATCACAGCAAAGGAGTACCCGCGCCGGTTGAGCAGAATCAGCGCCTGCTCGCCGCGATCGAGCGCCTCACTGGTTTGCTGAATCAGGGCGCGCGAGAAAATATGATCCTGGCCGGTCTGCTGAAACTCCGTGCGCATGTCGATCAGCTCAACCTCGGGCAGCGGCCGATTCATGACCCGGTCGCGAATCGCGATGAGCTGATACTTCTTCTGCACCGCATTCTGCCAGCTTTCGAGAGCAGGCGTGGCCGAACCAAGCACCACCACCGCATCGGCGAGCTTGGCGCGCATCACCGCAACGTCGCGTGCGTTGTAGCGGGGCGTTTCTTCCTGCTTGTAGCTCTGGTCGTGTTCTTCGTCGACGAGAATGAGGCCGAGGTTGGGCGCGGGCGCAAAGATTGCGGACCTTGTGCCGACCACGATCGGCGCGTCGCCACGACGGATGCGCCGCCACTGCTCGCTACGCTCTTCAGGCGTGAGCGCAGAGTGCAGAAGGGCGACCCGCTGGCCGAACGCCGCATCCAGCAGACCAGCCGTTTGCGGGGTCAAGCCAATTTCAGGGACGAGCAAAATTGACGACAGCCCGCGATCAAGCGCGCGCTGCATAGCGGCCAGATAGACCGCCGTCTTTCCCGAGCCGGTCACCCCATGCAGCAGGAAGGGCTGAAATCCGCCCAGGGCCGATGCAATCGACGCCAGCGCCTCAGTCTGCGGCTCGTTGAGTCGAATCGGGGCCTCATTGCCCTGGATACCCCCAAGACGAAAAACCGCAGGCCGCTCTTCGATGCGAACCAGCCCGCGGCGCACCAGGGTCTGCAAAGTCGACGAAGGCAGATCGCGCGCGCGCAGCTCGGCCAGCGGCAACTCGCCATCGCACGCCGCAAGCTCGGCCAGGATAGACTGCTGCTTCTCAGTAAGAGCCGGCAGCCGCGTCTCGGGGATGAGGACAGCGAAGCGCTCAGTGCGGCGGGCATCGCGCTCAACGGCGACGGTCTCGCGCACAATCCATTTCTTGCGGACCATCGAAGCCAGCTCCGGCAACGAGGCGGCCGTTGCGGTGCGCAGCGCCGAGACTTTCACCGGCTCCCCAGAGCACAAATGAGTCAGTACGCGGCGGCTCATGTCCAGCTCGTCGAGTTCCGGCTCGTCGCTCTCGTTGCGCTCTTGAGGCTTCCCCGCGCCCTTCGAGCCCCTGCCTTTTCTGCCCTTCGAGGCCGTCCCGCCGTCGCCGTCGTGGCTCCCGGCAAGCACATCGCGCCCCAGGTCGGTGATGCGGTAATAGACCGTCCGGCGGACTTCCGCGCCAAGCGGCAACATCCCACGCAACACCTCGCCCAGCGGCGCCAGGTAGTACTGCGCCATCCATTCGGCCAGGGCCAGCAGCGGCTCACTCAGAATGGGCTGGTCGTCGAGAACCGCTTCGAGATAGCGGACTTCCACATCGGCCGGAGCAGCCGCATTCACGCCCGTGATCACGCCGATCAGTTTTTCGTTGCGAAAGGGCGCAATGACCCGGGCCCCACGAAGCGCATTCTGGTCGTCGCGAAGCGCATAGGTGAACGCGCGGTCGAGCGGAACCGGCAATGCGACTTCGCAATAGGCGGGCATGGGGCAGTCTCAAGTGTACCGGGGGGTGCTTCCGGGAATTTAATTTCGCCACAACAGCCTTTTCTGAAAGCCGGTCCAGATGAAATACTCCCCGCATGAATCGATTGTTGAAGCCCGCGTTCTTCGCGGCCGCTCTTGGCCTCGCGCTTTCCTCCCCAGCCCCCGCCTCTGCCCAGCAGAACCCCACGACGCCAAATGATCCGCTGCATGCGTGGGTCGGCGGAAACGACCCCGCTGCGCTTGAGTCCTGGGTCAATCTGCGGCTCGACGAAGAAAAGGCCGATATCGCCAAACTGCTCGCATCCGCTGGACCCCGGACAATCGAGAACACGCTGCGTCCCTTCGACGACGCGCAAAACCAGCTCATGCTCGCGGGAGCGAACTCCTACCTTCTGTACTCGCTCGCCGATAGCGCGGGGTTGCGCGACAAGGGACAGGCGATGTCGTCCAAAGTCTCTTCAGTCAGCACGGAGCTCAGCCTGGATCAAGGCGTTTACAAGGCATTGGCGGCGATCCCCACGCCCACCGATCCAGCCACGCGCCACTACCTCGAGCGTCAGCTGCTGGAATACCGGCTGAGCGGCGTGGACAAAGACGAAGCGACGCGCAAGAAAATCCGCGCCTTGCAGGACAAGATCACAGACCTTACCCTGGTCTTCGGACGCAATGTCGCCGACGGAACCCTCACGGTGAAAGCGACGAAGGCAGAATTGGCCGGCCTGCCCGACGACTACATCGCGCGCCACAAGCCCGAGGCCGACGGAACGTACACGCTGACCACCGACTCGCCGGATATGGCGCCTGTCTTGAGCTTTGGGCAGGATGCCGGTCTCCGCCGCCGCATGTACGTAGCCTACAACAGCCGCGCTTATCCCAAGAACGAGCAGGTGCTTCGCGACATTCTCATTGCGCGTCAGGAGTTGGCAACCACGCTCGGCTTCGCGCACTATGCCGACCTGGCCACCGCCGACCAGATGATCGGCAACGCCGACAATGTGAAGAAGCTTTTTGCTGAAGTGAACGCCGTCTCCCTTCCTGCCGCGAAAAAGGAATATGCGCAACTGCTCGCCTTTGCGCAGGAAAAGCAGCCCGGCGTCACCTGCTCTGAGCCAGGCCGATGGCCGCTACTGGGGAGAACTATACCGGCGCGCGCGCTTCAATTTCGATGCGCAGAGCGTGCGTCCTTACTTCCCCTACGAACAGGTTCAAGCCGGCATCCTCAAAACCGCGGCGCGCCTGTTCCACGTTTCGTTCAAGCCGGTGAAAGATGCGGTTGTGTGGGATAAATCTGTCGACACCTACGATGTTTTCGACGCCGCGCCCGGCAACGAAGGCAAGCTGCTGGGCCGTATCTATCTCGACATGCATCCGCGCGAAGGCAAAGACAAGTGGTTCTCCTCATCGCCAATCGTGCCGGGAATCCGCGGACGGCAACTGCCTGAGGGCATGCTCGTTTGCAATTTCTCAGGCGGAGTCGCGGGAGATCCCGGACTGATGGAGTACGACGAGGTGGTCACCTTCTTCCATGAATTCGGCCACCTGATGCATCACATTCTCAGCAGCCAGGGAGAGTGGGTGGGGATAGGCGGGATCAACGTCGAAGGCGACTTCATTGAATCACCCTCGCAGATGTTGGAAGAGATGTTCCATGACACGACCATCCTGCAGTCCTTCGGCAAAGAATTAAAGACCGGCGAAATAATTCCCGCAAGCCTGATTGCGAGGATGAATGCCGCCAGCGCCTACGGGCGGGCGCAATGGCTGCAGTCGCAGCTTCTTTACTCGTCGTACTCGCTCACCCTGCACGACGAAGCGCCGCAAGATGTCCATTTCGATGAAGAATGGGCAAAGGATGAAAAGCAGTTCATGCCCTTTCACGCCGGTCGAGGGAACCGCACATTTCGCTTCGTTCACGCACCTGACCGGCTACGCCTCCAACTACTACACCTACGTGCTCGACAAGGTGATCGCCATCGACTTCTTCGCGCAGTTCGACAAGCACAATCTGCTCGATGGGCCGGCCGCCATGCGCTACCGGCACACCGTGCTCGAACCGGGAGGGAGCAAGCCGGCCGCTGAACTGGTGAAGGATTTTCTCGGCCGCCCGCAGCAGATGGACGCGCTCAAAGCGTGGATGAACCAGGAGTTTGAGCAGCCTCCGCCGGCAAGCAAATAGGCAGCGGGGGCGAGGGCTGTGCAGGTTGGGTCGGACACAGTACAATTCCTGCTGATGACTGCCAAGCGCTCGAAGACCGCCCCTCGCCCCACCGTTTCGTCCAAAACAAAAGGCCCTATCACCATGTGCATCGATATTGGTGGTTCGGGCCTCAAGGCCATGCTGCTCGACAACGCTGGCAAACCGGTGAGCGAGCGCGAGCGCGTTGACACTCCGGAGATGCCCAACGCCTGAGGCCGTGATCAAGGGTCTGGACGCGTTGAAGAAGCTGCTGCCCAACTTCGATCGGGTCTCGGTCGGCTTCCCTGGCGTGGTCAAGCACGGCGTCACCCTGGGCGCCTTCAACCTGCACCCGACCTGGGCCGGCTACCACCTGCAGACCAACCTCGAAAAGATGTGGAAGAAGCCGGTACGCGTGGGCAATGACGCTGACGTCGCAGGCTACGGCGCCATCAAAGGCAACGGCGTCGAACTGGTGCTGACGCTTGGCACCGGCCTCGGCGGCGCGCTGTTTACCAATGGCCACCTGTGCCCCGGCCTCGAGATTGGCCACCATCCGTGGCGCAAGCACACCTATGAGGACTACCTCGGCCGCCGCGGACTCGACAAGTACGGCAAGGACAAGTGGAACATCCGTCTGCAGGAAGCGATCAAGCAGATCGACGCGCTCTTCAATTACGACCACCTCTACCTGGGCGGCGGCAATACCAAGAAGATCACGTTCAAGATTGGCGAGAACGTGACAATCGTTTCAAATGAACTCGGTATCCTGGGCGGCGTGATTCTGTGGCGCGACGAAGCGTCGACTTCCTAGCTTCGACCTGCGGCGAGACGCTTAATAGATTGAAGTCAGATGAATTCGAGGGTGCCCCATCCATTCACAGCTTCACCGTGAATGGGTGGGATCCACTTTCATCCCTTCGCCGGCGGCTTCAGCCCCAGTTCCTTCATCGCGATCTGCAGGTCCGCCCACGCTTCCTTCTTCTGGCGCGGATCGCGCAACAAATAAGCAGGATGATAGGTCACGATCAACTGCATGCCGCGGAAGGCATGCACGCGCCCCCGCAGGCCTGCCAAAGGCTGACGCTGGCCCAGCAGATAGGTCGCCGCCGTCGCTCCCAGCGCGACCAGCACCTGCGGACGCACCACATCGATCTGGCGAAAGAGAAATTGCGAACACGTGTTGCCTTCATCGGGCTCGGGCGTGCGGTTGCCCGGTGGCCGGCACTTGACCACGTTGGCAATGTAGACCTCTTCGCGCTTCAGCCCCATAGCCGTGATCATGTTGTTGAGCAGTTGGCCTGCGCGCCCGACAAACGGGATCCCCTGCGCGTCCTCGTCCGCGCCCGGCCCTTCACCCACAAACATGAGCCGCGCATTGGGCGAGCCGTCTCCGAAGACTATTTTGTTGCGGCCAACGTGGAGAGCGCAGCGGGTGCAGTCGCCAATGTCTTCGCGAATGATCTGGAGTGCAGCGGCCCTGTCCGCTTGCGGGACGGAGGCTTGTATCACGGGTGGAGCGGCGATGGACGTGCGGGGTGCGATGGCGTCAGCCTCCGGAGCGAGTGTTGAAAGCAGGGGTTCCTGCGCAACTGCGGCCTCAAGTTGGGCCAGAAATGCCGGGTCGACAGGCCGGCGATAGAAGTCGGTGAGCCCGAGCTCGCGGTAAAAGCGCATGCGGGCCGCAAGGGCATTCCGGGTTGCGAGGTCAAGATTGCGAGCCAAGGGCGCTACTCCACAATCAGTTGCCGGCGTCCGGTTGCGGCAACGACAACCTCGCCCAGATGCTCGTCAAGAGCGGCAGGCGGCTCCCGCTGCGCATCTTCGGCGGAGAGAGGCTCATCAAATTCAAGCATCAATGTGCGCGGCCGCCGCAGCGTCAGAACCTCGTCGAGGATGCGGTCAGCGAGAGTGCGCTTGGGCATCTCAGGCATTTCAATTGAGGTGGTCAGCGTCAGGAAGGTGGCAGCATTGTTGTCGGCTTCAATGCCCACGCCATCGCTGCTGACGCTGTTGACGACGATCGCGTCCGCGCCCTTGCGCAGAAGCTTGGCGCGGCCATTTTCCATCGGGTTTTCCGTTTCGGCGGCGAAGCCGATGATGAGCTGGCCGGGACGCCGGCGGCGAACCACTTCCGCCAGAATATCTTCAGTCGGCGCCAAGCTCGAGAGTGATAGGCCCGGTGCGCTTCATCTTCTGCTCAGAGGCATTCATGGGACGATAGTCGGCAACTGCCGCGGCCTTGATGATGAGCGTTGACTCGGCCATTCGTTCAAGAACCGCCGCGCGCATCTCGTCCGCGCTGGTTATCCTGACCACTTCGCAATGCGCGGGCGGATGCAGAACCGTCGGCCCGGTAATGAGAATGACGCGGGCTCCTCGGCTCTGCGCTGCATCCGCCAGAGCGTATCCCATTTTTCCGCTTGAGCGGTTGCCAAGAAACCGAACAGGGTCGAGCGCTTCGCGGGTCCCACCCGCGGTGACGAGAACGACCTCGCCGGCCAAATCATGGCGGCGACCGAGGGCTGCCAGCGCCGCGTCCGCAATGGCTTCAGGCTCCGCCATGCGGCCCACGCCAACCATGCCGCACGCCAGCGAGCCCGCGCCCGGCTCGACGATGTGTACGCCCCGCTGGCGCAGAACCTCGAGGTTCGCCTGTGTCGCTGCATGCATCCACATATTGACGTTCATGGCCGGAGCCACAAGAACAGGCGCCTGCGTGGCCAGGTACATGGTCGTCAGAAAATCATCGGCGATGCCGTGCGCGAATTTGGCAAGAATGTTTGCCGTGGCCGGGGCAACAATCAGCGCTTCGGTCCATTGCGCCTCGCCGATATGCTCAATGCCGTTCTGATCGGGGCTGCCGGTTTCGTTGCCGTCTTCCCACAGGTCCGTGATCACCTTGTGTCCGGAAAGAGAAGCGAACGTGAGTGGCTGGACAAACTTCTGCGCGGCGGCCGTCATCACGACGTGGACCTCCATGCCCTGGCGCTGCAGAACGCGAACCAGTTCCGCCGCCTTGTAAGCCGCGATTCCACCCGAGACGCCGACGGTCACCCTCATGGCTTGATTGTAGAACAGGAAGAAACTTGCGGTTGCCGGCGCGTCCCGTGCGCGAATCAGGTGCGCGCACTTCGGTCACACGAGACCGCCTGGTCTCGCGTGACCCGCGAATAACCGCGCAGTTTGGGCGAGCTAGGCACTCGCCGCCGCGGACGAGGCCCCTCTGCGAAAAAACTAGCTGAGCAGAATTGGGATTGCAGGCCCTTCCACAAGCGGCTTGTGAATATCAACAGCGGTCTTCACGTACGCGATTTTTCCAGCTTCGATCTCGTCCTGCGCAATGCGGCAGGCCTTGTTCGACTGGGTCGCAATCAGCGCGTGCGAACCGCTCTGAATCTGGCGAGCGCGACGAGCGGCGACCAGTACCTTGCGATAGTTGGAATCGAACCGTGTCTCAATCGTCATCAGGATCATCTCCGAAAAGAAGTTGTTGCTGACCCGATTCGCCGTCGATGCCGAAGGCTTCCAGGACAGGCTTGAGCCGCTCCTGCGAGTTGATCTGCAGGCAAGCTGCGGCGACCTCCAACACCCTGCGCGACCGGTAAGCAATCGGTTCGCCATTGCGGTAGAAACGTTCAGAGAGCACAATCGCCTCCAATTGCGCTACCGCTCTGTCCAGAATGTCGTTGATCAAAATATAGCCGTATTGCCGATAATTCTCAATCTCCTTGCTGGCTTCCGACAGCCGGCGATAAAGTTCGGACTCGTTCACCGCACCTTCAGCGCGGAAGCGATTGCGCAAACGAGTGCGCAACACCTTGGGGTTCGGCGGCAACACAAAAATGCTCACCGCTTCCGGCATCATGGCGCGCACCTGTGCGCCGCCTTGCACATCAATGTCGAGAAGAAGATCGTGACCGGCAGCCCGTGCTTCATCCAGCGAACTGCGGGCCGTTCCGTAGAAGTGCTGCCCAAAAACCTCGGCATACTCAAGAAAAACGCCGGCGTCAATCATCCGCTGAAATTCTTCGCGCGTGGTGAAGTTGTATTCGCGGCCATTTTCCTCCGAGCCTCGCGGGGGCCGGGTGGTCCACGAGATGGCGAAGTCGACCCCGCTCACCTGCTTGCGCAGTTCACTGACCAGCGTGCTCTTGCCCGAACCCGAGGGCGCCGAAATGATGAATAGAATTCCCGCCACGTTTTGTTCTTCCTCGTATCTGCGTGATCTCTGAATTGTTTCGACCAAAACGAATCGATGTGACCTACTCCACGTTTTGGATTTGCTCCCTGGCCTTCTCGATCTCAGCCTTCATGGCCAGCCCGAGTTCGGTGATGCGTGTGCCCTTGCCGCCGATTCCGCCTGTCTTCGAAAGCAGCGTGTTGGCTTCGCGATTCATCTCCTGCAGCAGAAAATCAAGCTTCTTGCCGACCTCTCCGCCGGCGCTAAGCAGCTCGCGAAAGTGGGCGATGTGCGTGGCCATGCGCGTGAGCTCTTCCGCAATGTCGCTGCGCTCCACAAGCACAGCCACTTCTTCGAGGATGCGCTGGCGATTGAACTCCGTCCCCACCGCGGCCTGCAGGCGCTCCGTCAGCCGTGCCTGGTGGCGCTGTTCAACCTCGGGGCGCAGCGCCGCGACCCCTTCGGTCGCTTCTGCCAGGCGGTCGAGCGTCGCATGCAGAATGGCGGTAAGCGATTCGCCTTCGCGCGCGCGCATGATCTTGAGCTCCTCGAGCAATGGCCCCATGTGCTTCTGCACGCTTTCGGCAAGCGCGACCAGGTCGTCGTCGGCGCGGTTATCGCCCTGCAGCGCCCCGGGGATACGGAGAACGGCATTCAAATCGGGTTCGCCTTGCAGCATGTACTCCTCGCGCGCCGATGCAAAGGCCGCGAGATAGCTGGCGACTAGCTCGCGATTGTAGCCCGCGCGGGATTGCTGGGTGCGGTCAATCGAAAGCGTTAGATCGACATGCCCGCGCACAAGAGAGTCTTTGAGCGCCTTGCGCAGATCGTTCTCCAGCGCGTCGAGTCCGGGCGGCAGCCGCATCTGGATATCGAGAAAACGGTGATTGACACTCTTGATGCTGAGGGTGCAGGTGAGCCCGTCGTGTACGCGGATTTGGACGCGGGCAAACCCGGTCATCGAATAGATTGGCATTTCTTTCTCAGTTCGTAGTCGCTAGTTGTTAGCCGTTAGTTGTTAGCTGTTAGCCGTTAGTCCTCGTCCCTCAGTTTCTGAGTCCCTCAGTCCCTTAGTCCCTAGTCCCTAGTCTCTTAGTCCCTCACGGTTGGACCTCTTCGAGCGACTCCGGCACCGTCAGGTCCGACGCCGAAGTTTCCGGCATATCCCGAAATTGAAGTTGATAGAGACGCAAGTAAGTGGGCGAAGAAACAAGCAGCTCGTCGTGCGTGCCGATCGCCGTAATGCGCCCATCCTCAAGAACGGCGATACGGTTGGCGCGGCGAATGGTCGACAAGCGATGCGCAATAACGAGCACCGTTCTGCCCTGCATCAGGTTCGAGAGGGCCGCCTGCACCAGCGATTCGCTCTCAGCATCCAGCGCCGACGTCGCTTCGTCGAGAACCAGAATTGGCGAGTCCTTGAGGATGGCGCGCGCAATGGCCAGTCGCTGCCGTTCGCCGCCCGAGAGCCGAAATCCCTTTTCGCCAATCACCGTGTCATACCCCTGCGGCATCCGCTCAATAAAGTCGTGCGCGAGCGCGTTTTTGGCGGCGCGCACCACAACGATCCTTGTGGACATCCGGCTGCCCATAAGCGATGTTGTGGCTCACCGTGTCATTGAACAGGATCGTCTCCTGCGTGACCTGCGCAACCTGCTTCCGCAAAGAACCAAGCGTGAGCTCGCGAAGGTCGTGGCCGTCAATGAGAATGCGGCCCGAGGTCACATCGAAGAAGCGCGGAATCAGGTTCACGAGCGTCGACTTACCGGCACCGCTTGGGCCCACAAGCGCCAGCACCTCGCCGGCTTTCATCTCCAGATCGACGTTGTGCAGAATCTGGTGCTCGCCCTCTTCGGTCGAATACGAGAAGCCCACATTCTCAAACTTCACGGCCTTTGCGAACCCCTTCAGCGCATGCGCATGCGCACGCTCTTTGACATCATCCTTCGTATCGAGGAAGCCGAAGATCGAAGACGAAGCGCCCATCGCCTGCTGGAAGCTGTTGTAGAACGTACGCAAATTTGCGGACCGGGTCGTAGAGCTTGAACAGCGCAATGATGAAGGTGATGAATATCTCCGCCGTCATGCGACCATGCAGAATCTCGTTGCGGCCCACCCACAGCAGCAGGGCGATGGCAACCGAGCCGATGGTATCCATCAGCGGCGAACTAATCGACTGCACACGGACACTATGCAGATTCGCGCGGAACAGCCGCTTGGCAGCCGTCTTGAAGCGCAGAAGCTCCCACAGCTCGGTGTTGAACGCCTTCACGATGCGGTTGCCGGTTACCGTCTCATGCAGGATGTTCTGAATCTCTGCAAGCTTGTCCTGCCCCGAACGCGTCCGCTGTCGAACCTCGCGGCCAATGCGGCGCGATGAGGTGATGACCACGGGCACGAAGAGCAAAAGCGCCCAGCTCAGACGGCCTCCCAGCGCAATCACTAGGCACATGGTTGCGGCGAAGGTGAAGAACTGCTGCAGGAAATCGCCGAGTACCGTGCTGACCGCAATCTGCACGCGATCCACATCGTTGATCAGCGTCGAAAGAATCGTCCCGGTGGGGTGCTTGTGGAAGAAGCTCGAAGACCGGCGAAGGATGGTTTCGTAGAGATGATTGCGCAGGTCGGTAATCATCCCGAAGCCTGCGTAGTTGATCAGATAGGTGCCGAGGTAGTCGCAGAGGCCCTTGACCACGGTCGAGGCCACCAGCGCGAAGGCTACAACGGTCCAGGAGTTGTGCATCCAGGCGGGAACCATATGATGCACATCGAATTGCCATTTCGGCGGCGCAAAGGGAAAAAGAGGAAGTGCTTTGGAGGGATTATCCGGCTTGAGCACGACGCCTAAAATCGGCACAAAAAGTGCCATGCGCAGCGCGTCGAGCAGGCCCACAACCGCCAGCAGCGCCACGCCCGGAACCCACTCCAGCGAATAGGGCAGCCCATAGCGCAGGAGCCGGAAAAAATTCTTCATGCCTGCTGGTCCTCATGCCGGAAACCAGGCACTTGGGGCCATGCTGTATGAGGATGGAACTCCATCCAAGTATTGTATCCGGGCGCCACGATTTGGACTTGCTTTGCGATGCCTACTCTTTGCCCGCGCCCCTTGCGATCAGGCGCGTGGTCGAGAAGCCTTCGACGATGGGGACAATCTTCACCTGTCCGCCCCACGACTCGATCTCCTTCGCGCCGACGACGGTGTCGATGTTATAGTCGCCGCCTTTGACCAGGACATCGGGTCGTGTTGCCAGCAGCAGTTCCATGGGTGTGGGCTCGTCGAAAACAACCACAGCATCCACGGCAGCCAGGGCCGCAAGAACGCGGGCGCGATCCTGCTGGCCCACAATGGGGCGCGATGGGCCTTTCAATGCGCAGACAGACGCGTCGCTGTTGATGGCGACAATCAGCCGGTCGCCGAAGCTATGCGCCTGCTCCAGCACCGTGATGTGGCCGACGTGCAGCAGATCGAAGCAGCCATTGGTAAAGACAACACGCTCGCCGTTGGCCTTCCAGTTGGCCACGCGCGTGACAAGCTCGGGACGGGTAACGACCTTGTCTTCGGCGTGTAACGCGATCTGGGGCGAGAGCGCAGCGAGCAACTCATGCTTCTCAACCGGGACCGTGCCGACTTTCCCGACCACAATGCCGGCAGCGATGTTGGCCAGTTGCACTCCGGTCTCTGGCGTGAGCCCTGAACCGAGACACAGCGCAAGCACCGCGATCACCGTGTCCCCGGCGCCGGAGACATCGAACACCTGGCGCGCGACCGCAGGAGCGATGATGCGATTGCCCGGCCGGATTAGCGCGATTCCCTTGTCGCTGAGCGTGGCCGTCAGAAATTCAAGATCGAATGCGGGAACCATCGCTTCAGCAGCGCCAAGCAACGCATCCAAATCGCGCGCATCAAGATGCGCCGCCGTCGAAAGCTCGCCGAGATTGGGGCAGATGGTCGTCGCGCCCCGATACCGCGAGAAGTCGGCAGATTTGGGATCGACCAGCACCGCGATGCCCGCCTTGCGCGCGGCCCCGATCACTTGTTGACAGATCTCAGGCGTGAGCACGCCTTTCGCATAGTCTGACAGCACCACGGCATCTGCTCCAGGAAGATGGTCGAGGATGGCTCTGATGAGGCGGTCGTAGTCCTCTTGCGTGCGTGTGCCAAGGCGTTCGCTATCGAGACGCAGCATCTGTTGCCGGCCGCCGACGATGCGCTGCTTGGTAATCGTGGGATAACCGTCGCACGCAACAAAGACCGGCGCAATGGTATTGGCGGTCAGGCTCTCTTTGAGCAGCGTCTCGTCTTCGTCCGCTCCGGTGAAGCCGATGACCTCAACCTTCGCGCCCAGCCGGGCAATGTTCATCGCCACGTTGGCTGCGCCACCGGGCTGGTGGGTCTGATGCGTGGCGCGCACCACCGGCACCGGCGCTTCAGGGGAGATGCGCCCGACCTCGCCCCAGATGTACTTGTCCAGCATGACGTCGCCGACCACGAGAAGCCGCTTTCGAGACCAGTTGTGCTCGATCTCCTGAAGCACGTCGTGCAGGTTCTGGATCAACGCAGCACCTCGGTCGGGGCAGTGGCTGTCTTCACGTGCTCTGCCGCTGAGTTGATTGCGTCCAGTTCAATCCAGTCGCAGAGCATGTGGCCGGCAAGAATGTGCGTTTCCTGAATCCGCGCGGTATCGGTGGAAGGAACCGCAAAAAGATGATCGGCAAGGCCCGCCATTCTGCCCCCGCCCTGGCCCGTGAAGGCGACTGTGACCAGACCCTGCGCATGAGCCGTCTCGAGAGCGGCGATCACGTTGTGGCTGTTGCCCGAGGTCGAGATGCCGACCAGCACGTCGCCCGGATTCCCAAGCGCCTCAACCTGCCGCGCGAAAACTGCTTCATAGCCGTAGTCGTTGGCCACTGAAGTCAGAACAGATGTGTCGGTGGTCAGGGCAATCGACGCCATGCCGCGCCGCTCCCGGCGAAAGCGCCCCACAATCTCAGAGGCAAGATGCTGCGAGTCGCCCGCGCTGCCTCCGTTACCGCACCAGAGAATCTTGCCGCCGGAACGCAGAGCGGCAACCATCGCCCGCGCAATCGCCTCAAGCAGCGCCTGCTGGCTCACGATCTGGCTGACCACATCGAGGTGATCCTGAATGGCCTTCCCAAAAACGCTGCCTGCGTCGGGGGCGCTGGACATGTGTCTCCTCGCTTTCGCCTTGGGGATTGCGGTCGTAAGTCCCGCTGTTGGTATCATAACGGGGTGAGCAATGGTTCCCCTAGACTCGTCCCGGTCCCATTGACGACGGTGTTCCTCGATCGTGACGGGGTCTTAAACCATAAGATGCCGGAAGGGCGCTATGTGACACGGTGGGAGGAGTTTCAGCTTCTTCCCGGCGTCCTTGAAGCGATTGATCGCCTCAACGCAGCCCGCATTCGGATCATCGTCGTCTCGAACCAGCGCGGGATCGCCAAGGGCTTGTATTCCGCCGACAATGTTCGGGCAATTCACGAGCAATTTCAGCTGCTGCTGGCCTCGTGCGGGGCGCGCATCGATGGGTTTTATTTCTGTCCCCACGACAAATACGAGTGCGACTGCCGCAAGCCGATGCCGGGATTGTTTCAGCAGGCGAAGGCAGAGTTTCCTGCGATTTCGGCGCCCAACAGCGCAATGATCGGCGACTCGAAGTCGGACATGGAATTCGGGCAGCGGCTGGGCATGTACACCGTCTTCGTCGAGGGCGATCCAGAACACCAGAAACCCGGCACCGACCAGGCGCGGGAGCTGGCCAACCTGCAGGCCGCGTCGCTTCTGGATGCTGTCACCGCGCTCTTATCCGCGCAAGAAGAAGCCCTGCGGATCAAATCAACCATGTGTCTCGGATTCCCGGCGAAATAGCATCTTTCCGCATCGCCGTAGGCGTTCTGGTTGATGATCCAGCGAAGGCGATGCCGGCATTTCCTGGCGCCGGCGCCGTAGGCGCAAAGGTCATTAGCCCCGCGCTTCAGCGTGGGGTTGGCTCAACCATCAATTCATCCGAGTCCCGTAGGGACGGCGCCACCCCCGCCCAATAAACCCTACCCGCCAATCGCGTCCAGGGTCGCGTAGGTCTCCACGATTCCCTTTTCCAGCGTCGTCAGCTCAAGGTCGCAACCGAGGGCGCGCAGGCCGGTCAGATCGGCCTCGGTAAAGTGCTGGTACCGGCCCTCAAGATCAGCCGGGAACTGCACGTACTCGATCTGGGACTGTCCCGTGCACCGCCATCAACGCGCGCGCAACATCATTAAACGTGCGCGACACTCCCGACCCGGCATTCACCACGCCGCGGTAGCTTCTCGCTTGCTCTCCAGCCTTGGGCGCGTAAGGGCCGATCTGCGCGAAGAACATGTTGAGCTTTGCCAGGTCGCGCACGTACACGAAATCCCGCCGCTGCTCTCCGTCGCCGTACCCGCCTGTGCCGGCGAAAAGACTCACCTTGCCCGTCTCCTTCATCTGCTTGGTGAAGTGATGAATCACTGAAGCCATGCGGCCTTTGTGTTGTTCGCGCGGACCGTAGACGTTGAAATAGCGCAGGCCAACTGCGGTGATAGGCACCTGGTTCATCTCCAACTGATGACGGAAGAAGTGATCAAACGCGAGCTTGGAGTAGCCGTAGATGTTGAGCGGGCGCTCGTTTTCGAGCGTGGGCGTAAAGTGCCCGGGGCCCGAGAGACCATAGACCGCCGCGGTCGATGCGAAGACCAGCGGCGCACCCACGCGGATCGCGAAAGCAAGCACTTCCTTGGTGTATTGGAAGTTGTTGTCCATCATGTACACGCCGTCGTCTTCGAGCGTGTTCGAACATGCGCCCTCATGGAAAATCGCCTCGATCCTGCCGAAATCCAACGCGTTTGCTGCCATGGCGCGGCGAAAGTCGCGCTTGTCCATATAGTCGACATACCGCGCGCCGTGGAGGTTCTGAAACTTGCGCACGTTGGCGAGGTTGTCGACGATGAGAATGTCTGCGAAGCCGTGCGCGTTCAACTCGTGGACGATGTTGCTCCCGATGAATCCCGCGCCCCCAGTAACAATCAACATCTTAGGCAGCTCTCCTTTGTGCGAATCGAGTTAGACCTCGGAGTCACCAGTAAACACCGTCTGTCCTGCAGCCACCTTACCTTCACAGGCCGATCCAAGGATCGCTTCGTAGAACGCGCAGTACTGCTCCGCAATTACTCCATGGTCAAAGCGCTCCAAATTGCGGAAGCCGTCGGCCTGCAACTTGTCACGGTCATTGAGGCCCCGAGCAATCACGGCGGCAGCAGCATCGACGTCCGCGGGATCAATAAGAATTGCGCCCTCGCCCGCTACCTCAGTCATAGGTGGCCGCATGGTGGTAATTACCGGACAGCCACAAGCCTGCGCCTCCAGGATCGGCCAGCCAAAACCTTCTTCGAGTGAGGGAAAAAGCAACGCAAGAGCGTTGCAATACAGTGCTTGCAACTCTTGATTGCTGACACCCACCGCCTCGATCACGCGCTCACTGAGCTTCTCTTTACTCACTCGATCTCGCATTTCGCTGGTCCACGGCTGCCCAACCATAACCAACTTCAAGTCAGAAAACTCCTTGATGTGGACAAGCCGCGCAAATATCCCCAGGACACCTGCCCGGTTTTTATACCAAAGGTTGCCGCCAACATGGAGCAGGAACCGCTCCCCGGCCCTTAACCCCAGGCGAGAAATCAGTTCGCCAGGGAGTTCTTCGCCGGGGCGGTAGCTCCAGTTGAGCGCGTTATAGATAACCCGCATCTCGACATCCGACTTGCCTGCTTCGACCTTATCGGCGGTCAGCGCTTTTAAGTCGCACGCGGTTTTGGCTGAGACACACAATACGTGGCGCGCCCCGCGCAGGCCGGAGAGTATCCAGCGTTGAAGGAGCCGGCCGGTCCACCCGGTTGGCGATTGAGGAAACTCGCCCCGCGCCGCGCGAATGGCCAGCACATCGTGACAGGTAATGAGATTGGGCCTCTGGCGTACCAGGGGGAGATACATCGAATTCGAGTGATCCAGGATATGAACGAGATCGTGAGCCCTCGCCGGGCGGCGCAGGCGCGGCGGGAACAGCACAAACTTATCAAGGTAGCCGAGATATTTTCGCAGAGCCGGATTCCATCCCAATCGCGAGAAAAACGGTTGCGGCAAGATCACCGTTACAAAATGACCGCGTGACTTGAGCGTGCGCTCCAACCATTCGGCGTAGCGCGCCATACTCCCCTGTGCGTCCGGCCCAAAGTTGGCTACAAGGAGAACCCGCATGAGTTGGTGTTGGCGAGCAGGCTCATTTTTCATCAGGCTGAACACTTGCCCCGACAAGCTGTCCCCGCCATGCCCGTCCAGAACTGTCCTTGCAGCGGCGGCCATTTCATCCACGCTGATCGAAGTCAGGCAGCGGCGGCCCTCAACCGTGCATGTCTGAAGGTGGCAGTTGTGGCAGCTTGTGCGGTGATAAACAATCCGGTTATTCCCTCCCGGAGGAAACCATGCACCCGGAGTTCCTGCCGCCGAAAACGCAATCACGCACGGCACGCCGACGCTGCCGGCGAGGTGCATCGGCCCAGAGTCAGGCCCGACAAATACCTTTGCCCGTTCAATGACCGCCGCCGTCTCCCGGGGAGTCAGGCGCCCACACAGATTTACCTTTGGCCCTGTCCAGTCCTTGGCTGCGAACTCGCTCAACTCAGCTTCTTCCTGAGCCCCAATCAACGCCAGCGCGTGGTCCGGGTACTCCCTATGGAGCCTGGAAAGCAGAGCGCGCCAGTTATCTTGCCCCCAGTCCTTGGACTGCGTTTTTGTCCCTGGTCCGCAAACGATCAGCGGCCTGCCGGCCAGAGGACTAAGCGCTCTTGCAGCTCTGTGACGCTCCGCTTCATCGATGTGCAGATCCCAACTCGCAGGGTCTTCAAGGTGCGCGTCGCCGAGTTCGCTGATCAGTCGAGCGAGGCGGCCCGCTTCGGATTCATACATTCCCGTAGCTTCGATGAAGCGATGTTTCTGCGTTGTTTCATCGTGAATCCCGACGATCCGGCGAACCCCGGCCAAACGAAAAAAGATCCGATCCCGCACCACCGTCTTCCAGGGACGCACGAAATTGAGATAGACCAGCAGATCGGGTTTGAATCGATGGATCTCCCCGGCGAGACGGAGAAGTTCAATGGGGTTGCGCGTGCCCGCCGTGTAGCGCATGTAGCCGTGAACGAGGCCCGAGTCACCCAGCACGGCGGCTGACGCCGGAGCCTTGGCGTGTACCGGAAAATTCGTAAGGAGCCGTCGCTCCGCGTTGGGGAACTGGCTCGCAACCAGATGCAGACAAGGCAGCGAGACGACCGTGTCCCCCAGGCTTCCCAGCCGGTAAATAAGCACCTTGCGGACCGGCGATTCAGACGGCAATGAACATCTCCTGGTGAGGCGTAGGGGGCTGAAGGACTGAGCTCAATTTTAGCGCCGGTTCGAATTCGTTTTTCCTGCTATTGCGGCATCGCTTACGAAGCGGATCGCGAATCGGTTCCCAGACCGGCCAGACCAGCGGCCTGTTGAGACGATTTGACGAGTTTCGTTCCATGCAATAGGATCCTGGAGCGCAAAATGCGGAGCAGGAGTTTGGTCGATTTTAGCTTGGGAAATTCACATTGCCTCGTGGATAAGAGGCGAGGTATCGAAAGATAGGTTGTAGCTTCTGCTCCCCTCGCAAAACGAAAGTAAGCAGTGGGCGACGATGACACGACTTGCTGGCCGGTCCAAGAGTTCAAACATCAATGCCCAATTCAGTCTCGTGCCAGATGTTTGTTACCGCTCACTTATCACGAACCTTGTTTTGCCTCGGTCGCTGTCAATTTGAGCCACACTGACTAACCTTACTTCGATGAGCCCCTGCGCCTTTGCGCTTAGCTTCTCCACGACGCGGGAGATACGTTCGTTCGCGTCGGGCTCTGCCGGATTCACGACGACCCGCACATCTACGCTGAAGTCTTTCTTTTGATACACCTGAAATGCCTTCACGCAACTTGGATCATCATCAAAAATCGTGGTGACAACATCGCCGATGATGAGACCGCCATCCGGCATGCGCAAGTGATCGGTCGTGCGCCCTTTCACCGCCGACATGAGCGGCAGGTTGACCCCGCAAGTGCATCGGCCGGCTATTGCAGCGCCACCATCGCCGTTAAGGTACCGAATCAACGGAAAAACGTGGTTCTCCAGGTCGGTCAGCGCCACTTGCCCTTGCTCCCCCGCCCTTACAGAGCGACCATTGTTATCGAGGAACTCGATGCAACGCTGGTCATAGAAAACATGTAAATGCTCCGATTCGGCGCATTGGGCAGCCAACTGATAGATCTCGCCGCATCCATACTGGTCATAGACCGGAGCTCGAAACGCCTCCCGCATCTTGGCGCGCTGGGTCATTGAGATTGGACTTGCAGTAACCCAAACCGCCTTCGGAGCCGGAAAGTCAATTGCATTCTCGATAACGAAGTCTGCAAACGAATCCAGCGCTCCCACGTAGCCCTGAAGCATGGCCGGTCGTACAGCCTGGCATTGCCGAACGAAGACCTCCATGGTTGTTTTGTTCACGAAAGATGCGTCAAGGTAGAGGCGCCGCGTCGGCCACAGCAGGATTCGTCTGCGCAACCGAGCGAGCCTTGAAGGGACTAGCGCGCGCCACGCAAAAGCCGCGTCCTCGCCCGGTCCCACGCCCCACCATGACATCATCCGCCACTGCAGGGGCTCCAACGCAAAGCGCTTATCGTGACAAACAACAACCGGCTCGCCGGTTGACCCTCCGGTTGTCGAAAGCTTCAATCGTCTGGGGTCTGTCCCCTTTGCTTTTAGTTCCTCGAAGTGCTCGACTAGCTCGCTCTTTTCCAGCGTCGGTACCGTTTCCCATTGCTCTCGAGACTTAATATCTTCCGGAGTCAGGCCGACCTTGTCGAACTTCGTGCGATAAAACGGAACCTGATCAAAGGCAAACTTGAGCAACCGCTGGCGCTTCTTCCAGTTCATCTCCGCCAGTTCGTCGGCGCTCAGGCTTTCATTGTGCTTCAAGTCAAGATAGGTCCGCACCACCCGCGGGTTAGTGAGCGCCATCTTTGCAAACATAATGGATGACTTGAAATCCGGGACCCGACCCATCCTTACTCCCTCAAAAGCTACTGAGCAGGAAGACTGCCCACTAATAGGCCTTCAAATCAAGAATGGCTTTTAGAATGGTCTCCGGCTGCGGCAGGATCGCGTCTTCAAGAACTGGCTGATAGGCAACGAAAGTATCCATCGCGCCAATCCGGCGGACCGGGGCATCCAGATCTTCGAAGAGCTCGTCGGCAATGCGCGCCGCGATTTCAGCGCCGTAGCCCCAGCTCAGCATGTCTTCATGCGCAACAATCACCCGGCTGGTTTTGCGCACTGAAGTCGCAATCGCCTCCCAGTCGTAAGGATTGAGAGTGCGAAGATCGAGAACCTCAACATCAGCCCCCTGGCGCGCCGCGCGCTCGGCAGCCTGCAGGGCCCGGGGAACCAACGCTCCATAGGTGACCAGCGTGATGTGCTTGCCGGGCCTGACCACCTTCGCCTTGCCAAACGGAATCGCGAAATCCGGCCCAGGATACGGTGCACGTCCATACGTCTCGCGATAAAGACGCTTGTGTTCGAGAAACAAGACCGGGTCGTCGCAACGAATCGCTGTGCGCAACAGGCCGTTGGCATCCAGGGCATTCGAAGGAAACACGACCCGCAGCCCGGGAATGTGCGTGAAGATGCTCTCGCCGGATTGCGAATGATAGATGCTGCCGCCCGTGAGATAGCCGCCGATGGGAACGCGGATGACCGCCGGTGAAGCCCACGCGCCATTCGACCGCCAGCGCATCAACGAGAGCTCATTGTGAATCTGATGCATGGCCGGCCAGATGTAGTCGAAGAACTGAATCTCGACCACCGGCTTCATCCCCCGCGCCGCATAGCCCACCGCGCGGCCAACAATATTTGCTTCGGCCAGCGGGGAGTTAAACACGCGCTCTGAACCGAACTCCGTCTGCAGGCCCGCAGTTAATTTGAAAACGCCGCCCTTGCCCTTCACCTCAGTGAGTGCTCCCTCGCGACTGGCGTCCGCCACATCTTCGCCATAAACAACGATGCGCTGATCGCGTCGCATCTCGTCATGAAGGCAGGCATTGATCAAGTCGGCCATGGTGCGGGGTTCGCTTCCCTTCTCCCGCCCCGTCTTGCCGCCTCCCGCAGGGTCAGAGATTGCACCCGCAATCTGCGCCTGCTCGGGAGCAAAGGCCGCGCTGGTTGGGTCGATCTTGTCGGAGTAAACAAAGTTGGTGACGCTCGCGATCTCCGGCAGCGGCGCGCCCAGTGCCTGTTCCGCGGCCTCCGCCGCCTCCCGGTCGAGCGATTGTTCGAGCTTGTTGATCTGCTCGTCGCTTAAGATTCCTTCGCGCAGAAGGCGCATCTGCAGTTTCGACAACGGATCGCGCAGCGCATCTGCCTCGCGCTCGGCCGTGGAGCGATAAAGCCGGTCGTCATCGGAGAGCGAGTGCGAGTACGGCCGCACGCAATGTCCATGCACAAACGCGGGACCGTTGCCGGCGCGACAGTAGGCCACCGCTTCCTGGAACGCGCGGAGACAGGCTTCAGCGTCCGTGCCGTCCACTTCAGCGAAGTGGAAGTTTGGGAAGTTGGCCACCAGCTTCGAGATGTTCCCGCCCGGCGTGTTCACTTCCACGGGAACGCTGATCGCATACCCGTTATCTTCCACGCAAAAGATTACGGGCAGCTTCTTATTGGATGCGGTATTCAGCGCTTCCCAGAATTCGCCCTGCGATGTCGATCCCTCTCCGAGGGAGGTAAAAACCACTTCGTCCTCGTGGAACTCGACGTCTTGAAAAGCGCGATAGTCGCCTTCCACCTTCGCGGCGATTTCAGGATGCCGGCTGAAGTATCGCCCAGCCTCAGCGCACCCCACGGCGTGAAGCAGTTGCGTCGTCGTCGAAGAAGATGTGCTGACGATATGCAGCGGGCGGCTGCTCCAGTGCGTGGGCATCTGCCGTCCGCCACTCGCCGGGTCCGTCGCGGCTCCTACAGCCTGCAGAAGCATTTCGGTTGGGGTCACTCCCAACGCCAGGCAAAGAGCGCGGTCGCGATAGTAGGGAAACACCCAGTCGTACCCGGCCCGCAGCGCCAGGGCGGCGCCTACCTGCAATGCTTCATGGCCGGCGCCGGAGATCTGAAAAAAAATCTTTTGCTGCCGCTTGAGAAGAATTTCACGATCGTCGACGCGCCGGGACAGGTACATCAACCGGTACATCTCGATCAATTGGTCGGGAGTAAATGCGCTCGCGCCGCCGCTCGACTCGGGCCTCCGTGCGCTGGATAAGGATAGGGCCGACTCCATTTCCTCCACTCCCCCACAGAATCCTGACTTTTGCACTGCCGAACCTGATTGTAACAATCGGAGGGGGGTCCCGAACAGGCCTAATGGAGATGGACGGGCTGCTGGACATAGCTGGGCACGCCGCGTACCGAGGTGCTCATCTTGTCCTTCACACTGTGCGCCAGCTTCTCGATTTCGGCCACTTTGTGCAATTGGGCAGACGTGAGTTCGGTCGGATTGTCGCGGCTGATCTCAGTCCCCAACTCGTTGGCCAGGCGAACCAGCTTATCGGTGTCGGAGACGAGCGCCTTTTGACGCTGGGCGTTGAGCGCAATCAGGCGCTTTTCCTCTTCAACCGGATCGCCCGGTCCCGGTCCCTCGAGGTTATCTCCCGCGCGTTGCCCAATGGGCTGGGGCAGCGAACCCGCGCGAGGAGGGGTGTACTGCGCAAAACCCGACACGACCAAAAACGCTGCCACGCAAAGCGACCGTCGCGCGTTCAGCAGCATGCGAGCAGAGCCTGCCGGAAATTTGAAAAGCAGCTTGCGCATCTCTCTTGTGGTCGTTTAACTGTTTCAGGATCAATTTGTTTTCTGGGTCAACTTCATTTTTTCCTTTACGTCGCGCGCCAGACGCTCAATCTCGTCCGCCTTGCGGATGACCCCGAGAGAAAGCGTGTCTTTGGTGGTCTTATCCACCTCGACCTTCAGGTCATTGGCGAGTTTGAGCAGTCGCGCGCTGTCGTCGGCAATCTGCCGCCTCCGTTCAGCGTTGACGGCATCAAAGTTCGCGTTGGGAGCCTGCGGATTGGGCACGGGAATGGCTAACGTCGAACCAGTCTCCCAGGCGCGATTGGGGCTCGCCTCTTGAGGGGTCTGCGATTGCTGGGGAGCCTGCTGCGTTTGCTGGGCCATCGCAGCCAGTGCGGCCAATCCCAGCAGAGCCAGAACCATTCGTCTCCGCCTTCTGCTCCCGATTCGCGCGCTGGGCCAAGGGTCTGAAGTCCGCTTCTTTCCTTGCTCCTCATCACTCGAAAGATTTTCCAGCATTGAAACCTCCCAAAAGGGTGCTTCCGTTCTTTAGCCCGCGCCCAGAACGAGCTTCATCTCTTCTTTGACGCGATGCGCGAGTCGCTCGATCTCATCCGCTTGGCGAATGTCGTTGGGCGTTGGATTCCCGTCTGCGCTCTTGCTGACCTGGCTGTTGAGTTCGGCTGCCCGCCTGAGCAATTGGACGCTCGCATCAGCAATTTGCTTTCTGCGTTCGGTGTTCACCGCGGAAAAGTTCACCTGCTTCGCTTGCTGCTCGCGCATGAGCATCTGCGTGTTGGCATCAGGCGCTTCATTCACTGGCGTGATAAAACCAATCCTGTCGGTTCTCAAGCCTGCCGGCGTTGAGGTCGTATTCTGGGCGTACCCAGCAATCGCCCAGACCATTGCCAGGCACATCCCTGCCCTGAGAAATGAAATCGGGTGGCTAACCGCAGCCACCCAGAGGGTCGAAAATCTTTCCCAGACGTTCCGGCTTTTCTGCATAAGCGGCATGAGAAGCCTCCTTGAAACTCGACCTGCGCTCCCGAGCATCTCTGCCCCGTACCCGCCCCACACCCGATCAGCGGCGAACATCAGCAGGCCCGGATTGCTTAGTTGGCCCCCATCTGGAGCTTCATTTTTTCTTTGACGCTATGGGCAAGATGCTCGATGTCATCTGCCTTGCGAATGACGCCCAGCGACAATGTATCTTTTGTGGTCTTATCCACTTCAGCCTTCAGGTCGGTGGCCATCTTGAGCAATCGTGCGCTATCGTCGGCGATCTGCTTTCTGCGCTCCGCGTTGGCCGCCGCAAAGTCCTGCTGTTTTGCAGCCTGCTCGTGCATCTCCATCTGCGCGTTGGCGTCGGGAGGGCGATTGGCCTCCGGCAAAATGATTGGCTTCGACGGGTTGATCGTCGGGTTTTGCGGAATATTCTGCGCCGAGGCGGCCAGGGCAACCAAAGCGCAGGCGCAAAGGAAAACTCGAATCCACTTTGCATGATGGGCCGGCCCTGCCCCACGGTCATCGGCTCGCTCCGCCTCGATCTGGACTAAAGAATCGTCTTTCATCGGAACCTCCAATCTCATCGTTCGCATCTCGACAAAGCGCCGTTACGCCGCGCCGCTTAGCTTCCGCCGACGCTCAGTTTCATTTTTTCCTTCACAACGTGCGCCAGCCGCTCGATTTCATCTGCCTTGCGGATCACGCTGAGCGATAAGGTGTCCTTGTTGGATTTGTCGACTTCGGCCTTCAGATCATTGGCCAGCTTGAGCAGCTTTTCGGTATCCTCGGCGATCTGCCTCTTACGCTCCACATTGGCCGCCGTAAAATCCTGCTCCTTGGCATTCCTCTCGTTAATCTCCATCTGCTCGTTCTTGTCGGGGATCCGGTTTGCCTCGGGAAGCAAGATAGTGGTAGGCCGCGGTGGCGCCGTGATCGGAACCTGCACGGTTGACTGCCCGGCTACGCCATGCGGCACGAGAATTACGACCAGGGTGACAACCAGCCACCAGGCATGCGGGCAGAATCGCTGGGTGCGAGTGGATGCTTGAGGTGGGAGGGCGTTCATTCCGGATTGCATCGGCAACCTCCTTGGAATTTGGATGCGGCTCGCCTGTCTTGTTGGGATGCAACCCCGAATTCTTGAAGCAGGTATCGATTTCAAAGTTGCGTGAGGAACTCGGGCGCGGCCGCACCCCCGGTCTTCCCTGCGCACAGTCTAGTCTAGAAACAGGAGTTTGGGATGCACCCTTTTTTGATCGCGATGAGGACGGGAATCTTTGCCGAGGGAAGGTTCCTGGGCAAGGTATTGGACGAGTGGGTCATGGACACCCAGGAATTTGTCCGGGTGAAGCTGCCTCACATGATCGTCATTCTGTTTATCGCTTTTATTCTCAATAAAATACTGCGCCTCATGACCTTCCACATGTCGCGCGTCGCGGAGCGCCACTCCACCAACCCGGACCGCATTTCGCAGGTGAAAACGCTGGCGGGAATCACGCGAACGACCGGTCTTGCCATTATCGGATTCATCACCGGATTGCAGGTACTGGACGCGCTGGGTGTTAATCTCGCGCCGCTGCTTGCTTCAGCCGGCGTGGCCGGAGTCGCGATTGGCCTCGCCGCACAGAACATCGTCAAGGACATGCTGAACGGCGTGCTCATCGTCGTCGAAGATCAGTTCAACGTAGGCGACTCAGTAAAGCTTGCCGGGGTAGCCGGCGTCGTGGAATCGATGACGCTCCGCAAAACCACTCTGCGCGATGGCGATGGAACCCTGTACGTCATTCCCAACTCCCAGATCACGACGGTGGCCAACCAAAGCGTCGGCTACTCGCTGGCCACCGTCAACGTCAGCGTCGACTTCTCCGCCAATCCCGACAAAGTCACCGAGTTGCTGAAGACCATCGCGCTCGAAATTCGAAACAGCGACGAGTTCAAGAAAGTGTTCGTTGAAGATCCCCAGGTACTGGGCGTCGACGCCGTCAAAGGCTCAGAGATGATCTACCCGGTGCTCTTCAAAACTCTCCCGACCAAACAATACGCGCCTGTGCGCGAGTTCCGCAGGCGCGTGCGACTCGCTTTGGAAGAAAACCACCTCTTGCCCGGCGATCCGAATCGCGTCTTCCAGACATTCGTAGATCAGATCAAAGGCAAGCAGGAAAATGCCGCAACCGCGCAGGCCCAGCCCACAAACCCCAAGCCTGCAGACCCCACTCTGCTCAAGCCCGAAGACGGAAACCCCTTCAAGAGCCAATAGTGCGTTGTTGCATCGATCGCGCCTGGGCGTGTCAAAACATCTCCCAGGGGCTGAACAGGCTGCGAAATCTCCATTTCAGCGTGGCTTTGTAACAGGGCACGACTTTTTAGTCGTGCCGCACATCGCCTGTTATGAATCGGGGCTTTAGCCCCTGAGGGAAGCTTTCTGCAGCCCCGACCCCGCAGCGTGAAGAGCCCGGCATTCATGCCCCCCCCACGCACCACCGAGGCCGTTGCCGCGCCCTTTCAAAACATGATTTTTACAATAGGTCTTGCGTGAGCCGAGTTCCTTACTGCGCGATCTCCAAAGCCTCAAGCAACGCCTCAGGATTCGTGATCGGCAACAGGCAGGTCCGGCCGACACACACCAGCGCCCACGCTTCGTCGCCCAGCGGCGCCGGCGCGCTCAGCAGGTCATCCGCAATGGTTCCAGGCAATCTCCCTGGGACGATCTGCTCCGGCATGACGCGCAGAACTGTCTTGTTGACCGCAAAGCGCGCAATCGCCGTCGCCTCAAGCCGAAACGCCTCAGGGCCCGAACCGACGACGATCACCTGAACCGGGTCAAGCAGCAGACGCTCGAGCGCCAGCCCGTAACTCCCCGCGTACAGTCCAAAATGCTCCACGATCCCGGCAAACGAGGCTAAAGTAGCCTCCGCAATCTCGCGGTACCTGCTGATGCCGCTCAAGCTCTCCAGGCGAATCAGCGCCGAGGCCGCGGTCGGATTTCCCGCCGGAGTCGGCGAATCCTGCAACGGCTTGCGACGCGCACGCAATGCGCCCAGCGCATCCTGCCCCGGCTCGGGCGCGTCATAAAAAGCTCCGGCCGCCGGATCGTAGAACCTCTTGATCATGGCATCGGCCATCTGCAGGGCTGTCCTGATAGAAATCCATATCCCCGCTGGCAAACCAGCCGTCGATGACCGCGTGCAGCGTAAACGCGTAGTCGTCGAGAGTGCCTTCAACAAGATCGGCGGCTCGAATCGCGTCGTGATCCGCCGCCGACTGATCCCCATACGCGATCACATGATTCAGTCTCTCTGCGCCATCCCAGGCTTCGGCGAGCAGGCGCTTGAGGCTGAGCAATCCGAACTCACGCGTCCCTTCGACGCGCAGCACGCGCGCTGCCTCAAGGTAAGCCGTGATTGCCATGGCGTTCCAGCCGGTATAAAGCGTGCGATCAATAAAAGGCGCTTTGCGCTGCTGGCGCGCTGCCAGAAGCTTGGTCCGCACCGTCTCGCGCATCGACCGAAGCGCTTCGAGATCGAAGCCTTGCCTCTCCGCTTCCTCTTCCAGTGTCTCCTTCACATGCAGCACATTCTTCGCCGGATTGTGATGCATGTCGCCCAGTTCGCCGATGTCCCAATACTTCGCCGCAAAATCAAACTCCGCCGCATCCAGCACCGCGCGCGCTTCCTCCGCCGTCCACGTGAAGTAGTCGCCGTCATCCTCAAGATTGATATCGGCGTCCCGCGAAGCGTAGAAACCTCCCCGCTCGCGGTCCGTCATCGTGCTGTCGAGCCAGCCAATAATCTCCCGCGCCGTCTTCATAAAGTCCGGACGCACAAACGTCTGGAACCCATGAACGAAATTCCGCAGCAGCTCCGAATTGTCATAAAGCATCTTTTCGAAGTGCGGAACCACCCAGCGCTCATCCACGCTGTAGCGATGAAAGCCCCCGGCCAATTGATCGTAGACGCCGCCCCTCGACATCTTTTCAAGCGTCGTGACAAACGCCTCGCGCGCCCGCGCGTTGTCGCGGCTCATGCCCACTTCAAGCAGCAGATCGAGCACGGCTGGATGAGGAAATTTGGGCTGTGACCCGAATCCGCCGTTGCGCGGATCGAACTGCTTCAAGGCCGAATCGGCAATCTTGTCCACCAGCGCCAGGCTCAGTTCCCCGCCCCGGCCAGCGAAGCTCTCGTTCTGCTCGATCGCCGCCATCACACTCGCCGCTGATTCAAGAGCCTCCTCACGCCGCTCACGCCAAACCTGAAACATCGTCAGCAACACACGCCCGAACCCCGGACGCCCATAGCGATCGTCAGGCGGAAAATAAGTGCCGCCAAAATAAGGTCGCCCATCGGGAGTCAGAATCGCAGTCAACGGCCAGCCGCCCTGCCCGCTGATCGCCGAAACCGCTGCCTGGTAGCGAGCATCCACATCGGGCCGCTCGTCTCGATCGACCTTTACGGCAATAAAATGCTTGTTGATCAGTGCGGCGATCTCGGCGTTTTCGTACGACTCCCGGTCCATCACATGGCACCAGTGGCACCACACCGCGCCAATATCCAGAAGAACCGGCTTGTCCTCAGCCTGCGCCTGCGCAAACGCCTCGCTTCCCCACGGATGCCAGCGCACCGGCTGATGGCCGGCCGAACGCAGGTACGCGGAAGGCGACTCGGCGAGGCGATTACCGCCAATCAGCGTGTCCGACTGACTTTCAGGCATGGCCCGAGAATACATTGACCAGGCACGGCGAAGCCAGTTTGAACAATCGCGCCTTCAAATTTCCCCGCACCTTGGTGGTCGCATTGGTTACCTTGGATTAGCACCCTGCCCCGGAGCACGGCCCTGAAGCAACTCGTCCCGATCCGTTCGGCATCCTACTGATCCAACGCATCCCTCATTCGGCCTCACAGGAAACCGCTTGCGCAAGAGAACGAAAGAGCATTCCGGAATTCCATCCGCGGGCAAGGGCGCCAAGCCAGAATGCCCTCCTGAACTCATCCAGGACCAGGGCGCGGCACTGGAGGTGGTCGATCTGTCCGTTCCCTTGCAGCCCCAGGAGATGAGCCGGCTGGTCGCTGAGTTTGACTGGGCCGCAACCCCACTGGGTCCGATGGCAGACTGGCCCGATAGCCTCAAAGCGGCCGTTCGCATTCTGCTCACCTCCGGCTTTCCCATGTGGATGGCCTGGGGCCCTGACCTCACCATCCTCTATAACGACGGATACCGAAGAACGACTCTGGGCAAAAAGCATCCATGGGCGCTGGGGCGTTCGGCGCGCGAGGTCTGGAGCGAGATTTGGGAAGACATCGGCCCACGTATCGAGCGCGTCCTCGAAACCGGCCAAGCCTCCTGGGATGAAGCCCTGATGCTTATCCTCGAGCGAAGCGGCTATTCGGAAGAAACCTACCACACGTTCTCCTACAGCCCGTTGTCCGGCCCGGGCGACGAGATCGCTGGCATGCTCTGCGTGGTGATTGAAGATACCGACCGCGTGATTGCCGAGCGACAGGTTTCCTCGCTCAGCACTCTCGCCGCCGCGTTGAATGTCTCCACCACGCGGCAGGAAGTCTTCGCCGCGATTGAATCAGGATTGGCGCGGCAAAAAGACATGCCCTGTACCCTGACCTATCTCTTTGCCGGCGAAGAAGACCAGTTGCACCTCGTTGCGCGAACCGGTGTCGGTCCGGAACATGCGGCTGCCACACTGACTATCGACATCAACGTCGAGACTGAAGCCTGGCCCATCCGCCAGGTCCTGGAAAAGCGGCGGTCAGTGACCGTCGACCATCTGCGCGAGCTCTTTCCCGATCTGCCCCACGGTTGTTGGGACCGGCCTCCAGAACGCGCGCAGCTCGTGCCTATCGCGCGTCGTGGCCAGGACAAGCCGGTTGGCATTTTCATTGCCGCCCTGAATCCCTATCGGCAGGTCGACCAAAGCTATGCAAGCTTCCTTGACCTGATCGCGGGTCAGATTGCCGCCGCCATTACCAACGCCCAGGCCTATGAAGAGGCCAAGACGCGCGCCGAGGGTCTTCAAGAGCTCGATCGCGCCAAGACCGCCTTCTTCAGCAACATCAGCCACGAACTGCGCACACCGTTGACGCTGATTCTCGGTCCGGTTGAGGACGCCTTGGCCAGCCAGGCGCCCCCTTCGCCCGATGCGCTTGAAATGCTGCACCGCAACGCCCTGCGGCTGCTCAAGCTCGTGAACGGGGTGCTCGACTTCGTGCGCATTGAAGTCGGTCGACTGCAAGCCAACTACCAGGCCACGGATCTGTCGCTCCTCACCGCGCAACTCGCCAGCGTCTTCCGCTCTGCCATCGAACGCGCCGGGTTGAACCTGGTGGTCGAATGTCCGCCTTTGCCCGAGCCCGTCTATATCGACCGCGAGATGTGGGAGAAGATCGTTCTCAACCTGCTCTCCAACGCTCTCAAGTCCACGTTCGAAGGCGAGATTCGGGTATCCGTTCGCGCTGCGGATGGAGCCGATGTCTCCGTATCCGATACCGGCACTGGAATCGCAGAAGCCGATCTGCCCCATCTCTTCGAGCGCTTCAGGCGCATTGACGGCGCCCGGCGGCGCAGTCATGAAGGCAGCGGGATTGGCCTGGCCCTCGTGCAGGAACTGGTCCTGTTGCATGGCGGATCCATTGAAGTCAGCAGCAAAGAGGGCCAGGGAACAACCTTCCGGATCCACCTGCCCTTCGGCCACCACCACCTGGCCGTCGAAAAAATTGCCGGCCCGGATCTCACCCCCGTCGCCGTGCAGGGTTCAGCCGTCGCCTATGTCCAGGAAGCCATGGGATGGCTTCCCGGCGATGGCCATTTGAAGGGTGAGATTCAACCGGGCAGCGGCATTGAAGATTCTTCCCTCGGCGCGTCCGCTGACGGGAAGCCCGTAGTTCTGCTCGTCGATGACAACGCCGATATGCGCGAATACGTATTCGGTCTCCTGAACGGGCGCTTCCGTGTGATGACCGCGGAGAATGGCAAGGTTGCTCTCGAACTGGCCGAGAAGGCTCGTCCTAACCTGATTCTGACCGACGTGATGATGCCCGAGATGGATGGCTTCGCCGTCTTGAATGAGCTGCGCAGCAATCCGTCCACGCGCACCGTTCCAGTAATCATGCTTTCGGCGCGAGCCGGCGAAGAAGCACGCATCGAGGGCCTTGGCGCAGGCGCCGACGACTACCTCACCAAGCCATTCACCGCGAGAGAATTGGTTGCCCGTGTCGAAGCGCAGTTGAAGATGGCCCGCCTGCGCCAGGAAGCCACCGAACAGGAGGCTGCACTCACCCGCGAACTCGATCGCGTGAAACAGTTTGCCTGGAAAGCGCTGGAACACATCCCCGATCTGTTCGCCACTCTCGACGGCCACTTCAACGTCACCTACTGGAATGCAGCGGCCGCCGAGACCGCTGCCCGCGCCGGCAATCACGACCTGGGCATGAGTCTCTGGGACTTGTATCCGGGCATCAGGGGAACTGAGATCGAGTCAAACCTGCGCTGGGTCATGACCCAGCGCATTCCTAGAGAGTTCGAGTACAACCCCATACCCGATGTCTGGTTTCAGTTCCGCGCCTTCCCCATGCCTGAAGACGGCATCATTATGTACGTGCGCAACACCTCCGATGCACGCAAGGCCGAACATGTGCTGCGCCGTTCAGAGCAGCTTGCGGCTACCGGTCGACTGGCCGCAAGCATCGCGCATGAGATCAACAACCCGCTTGAAGCTGTCACCAACCTGCTCTTCCTCGCCAAGCTCGATAGCTCCGTAACCGGCGAAACCAAGAATCTTCTCGATATGGCCGACAAGGAGCTGCAGCGGCTCTCGCATATCGCAGCGCGCAGCCTCAAGTTCTATCGCCAACGCACCGCGCCGGCACCTACCCAGATCGAAGAACTGCTGGAGTCGGTGCTGTTCTTCTACGAACGAGACATCAAGGCGCGCAACGTGACTCTCAAGAAGCGATACCGCTCCGCACCCCCAGTCCTCTGTCAGCCAGGAGAGATCCAGCAGGTTCTGACGAACATGTTCGGCAATGCGCTCGACGCGCTCTCGAAGCCCGGCCGCATGATCGTCCGAGTGCGCCCTGCCCGGGATAGCAGCGGCCGTGACGGCGTTGCGGTCACCGTTGCCGACACCGGAGAAGGCATGGACAAGGCCACACGCAGCCGCCTGTTCCATCCATTCGTGACAACCAAAGGGGAAGAAGGAACGGGCCTCGGCCTGTGGGTCTCGAAGGGGATTATCGATAAGCACCAGGGAACAATCTCTGTGCGCAGCCAGGCCGGGCAAGGAACCGTCTTCCGGTTCTTTCTTCCCCTCGATACCTCTCTCCCCGACGCCAACTGACGGCCAGCGCACCTTCTCGGTCCCGCTCCGTAAAGCCCGAAGAATGAAAAAGGGCTTAGCCCCTGGGACGACCGCTCTATGTCCCGGAGGGACAGCGTTCATGAGCCCAGGCTTTAGCCTCTGGGACGACCGCTCTGTGTCCCGGAGGGACAGCGTTCATTAGCCCAGGACAAGCGAAGCGCCGTCCTGGGAAGGCTCCAATCCACGCCCAGCCCCGTAGGGGCGACGCCAAATCTCCTTGGAAAACCTCGGGGCAGACGGAACGTTCCCCCACTCCCGCCCCCCGCATCAAAATCTGTCAAGACCCTCGACAAAAAATAATCCGCAACTCCCTCATTCCAAACGCAAAAAACTGCCTCCCAGTTTGCATACTATTTCCCCGGCAAGCGCACAATAGAAATCAACAGTGGAAGCAGAGCCCGGAAGCGCCCCAACTCTTTTCCTGTCAGATTTTGCAAGGAAGTCCTTGGGCGCAGTGGGACTTTCGGGGACCGCACCTCAAGAATGCCCATAACTCCTTTGCTATCTAATATCTGCAAATAAGTCCTTTGTTATCTGATTTTTAGCGGGAGAAACCCCCGCTAACCCCAACAAAGGATTCGACTTATTTCCAGAAATACCTTTTTTTTATTTTCCCCGACCCAGGCCAACAAAATGAAATCCGCAGAAAACAGAACCGGCCCCTGCCCGCTGTTCGTTTTTTCTAATCCGGACCACGGAAACGGGCGCGCAAAGCGCAATTCGCCCCACCGCAGGTGGCTGTGAAACTGTGAACCCCTCCTAAGCTGCTTGTTAAGAGCACCTGCAGGCACCCTCTCCACAGTTTCACAGGAATTTCCAATCCGGACACCGCAGGGGGCTGCTCAGCTTTCGCGCAGCTCGGCCTCAATCGCTCCCACCAGCGCGGGATCATCGGGCGCCGTGTCGGGAGCAAAGCGCTTCACAACCTCGCCGGACCGGTTGACGATGAACTTCTCGAAGTTCCACAGAATTTCCGGGTCAGGGTTCCCTTCAATCCCATAGCCCTTCAACTTCTCGCGGAACGGCGGTTGCGAGAGGCTGACCGCCTTCGGCTGCGCCTCGATCAACGCGGAGTAAAGCGGATGCTTGCCATCGCCCACCACCGTGATCTTCTCGAACAGGGGGAACTTCACGCCGAAGTTTGCCGTGCAGAAAGTGGCGATCTCTTCGTTCGTGCCCGGCTCCTGCGCCCTGAAATCGTTGGCGGGAAAACCCGCAACCACAAGCCCCTGCCCGCGGAACTGCTCATAGAGATTTTCCAGGCCTTCGTATTGAGGGGTGAGGCCGCACTTGGATGCGACGTTGACGACAAGAACCACCTTGCCCTTGAACTCGGCGAGGGATGTCTCTTCGCCCGTGATCTTTTTCACTGGAATGTCGTAGATAGATGCGCTCATGAATTCTCCTCAACCTGCTCTCCCATCATAAAAGAGCGGCGCGGGCAAATGCTGTTTTGAAAGGGCACGACTTCAGTCGTGCCGCAACCGTTCTCCACAATATTCGGACTGAAGAATCTGGGTGCCCCATCCATCCACGGCTTCATCGTGGATGGGTGGGATACCACGAAATTCGGACCGAAGAATCCGAGTGCCCCATCCATCCACGGCCTCATCGTGGATGGGTGGGATACCACGAACCCCTAGTCTCCACCACCTACGAGAGCAGTTGTTTCCCAACCGCGACGTACAAATCCACCGCTTCACGCAGTTCTTTCTTCGCCAGCTTTTCATACGGAGTGTGCGCAACATGAATCGACCCCGGCCCCAGCAGCAGCGGCTCGCCCCAGTTCGAAAGCTGCGGAATGTCCGTGGTGAACTTCGCAATCATCGTTGGAAGTCCAGGAACCGCGCGCAAGCGGCACAAAAGGAATCTCCAGCGTGAAATCAACATCGGCCAGGCTTTCCGCCGCTTCGATCAAGGCTGCGCGCACCGGCGCCGAATCGCCCACCAGACGAATCAGAACCTGCGCCTCGGCCTTATCGGCAATGACGTTGGGCGCATGGCCGCCGTGGATCTGCCCGATATTGAGAGTGCTGGGGCCAACATCTTCAACCGACGGAAGAGGAATCTCAAGAACCTTGCCCAGCACCTTCACCAGCTTATGCACGGCGCTATCGCCGAGTTCGGGATACGCCGAGTGGGCCATCTTGCCCGTGGCTTTGAAGACCGCCCGCAGCGCGCCCTTCGAGGCCAGCGCGAGACGATTGTCTGTCGGTTCGCCGTTGATCAGGAAGCGGCTGCCCTTGGGATTGAGATTGGCTTCCTTGGCGCCGGCCGAATCGCGCTCTTCGCCGGAGACAAAGAGCAACCCAACGCGGAACCCGGCCCCGCGCAGAATCTCAGCCGCCGCAACCTGTGCGGCGATAATGCCCTTTGCATCGGAGACGCCGCGCCCATGCATAAACTCCTCATCTTCACTGAAGGGAATGTAGGGCGGGACGGTGTCCATATGCGTGGAGAAGACAAGATCGGGGGCGCCGCTCTTCGGGCCGGCATAGACATTCCAGCGCGGTCCGCCGCTGGCGCTTTCCGCAGGCTGAGGCACCGGGGTCTTCTCGACCAACCAGCCGCGGCCAGAAAGGAATTCCGCCAGAAAGTCGCCCACCGGCCCTTCACCGTACGTGGTGGATTCGATTTCGCAAAGCTGGCGCGTAAACGAAACAGGGTCAAGCAGTTCGATTGGTTGGCCAGCCGGCGGATTTTGCATGATGCTGCAAGAATAACTCAAGGCCACCGGCCCATTGCGATCTGGATCGGCCATCGCCAGAGATCAAACGATTTGGCAGTGATGATTCGTGGACAGGAGCGCTGGCGGAAATTTAGTTCGAAGCCGAGAATAAATCCGAATGTGGCGTAGAATAAGCCTTGGAATGGCCGCCACAACAATGCCCGGTTCGGGATCGACTCTTACGCGTTCTTCCTTGCGATCGCTCGATCTCGTTGGACCTGCAGGCCGGCTTGAGGCCATCCTGAACGAAGGCGCACCGGACGCGCCCTATGCGGCTCTTCTCTGCCATCCGCATCCTAAAGGCGGCGGCACCCTGCACAACAAGGTTGTCTACCACGCCATGAAAGTGGTCAACGACCCTGCGTGGGGCTTTGCCTGGCCCGCGCTTCGCTTCAACTTTCGCGGCACGGGCTTGAGCGAAGGCGTGCACGACGGACTCGCCGAGTCAGAAGATGTTCATGCCGCTCTCGACTGGCTTGAAAACGAATACAAACGTCCTGTCGTTCTCGTCGGCTTCAGCTTTGGCGCAGCCATGGCCATTCGCGCCTGCTGTGGCCGTCCTCAAAACAGCGCAGGCATTGCCTCTCTGGTCGCACTTGGTTTGCCGACCGAAGCGGAAGGACGCCGCTACGAATATCGCGCCCTCGCGCACTGCAGTGTTCCAAAATTATTCCTCAGCGGGGATCAGGACCAGTACGCGCCGGCCTCGCAACTGGCGGCGATCGCCGAGTCCGCCGCTCAACCCAAGCAACTGGCCTTGCTTGCCGGCGCCGACCATTTCTTTACCGGCCAACTGGACCGCATGCAGCATGCGCTTCAGGCCTGGCTCAGGGAGCAATTTCAATGACACCGGTGAGCGACATCGTGCTCGAGACTTTGCACACTACGGCGACCGAGATTTTTCGAGATGCTCTGGCGGCCTGCAACATTGCCACTGCATTTGACCGCCGGATTCGCTTCGAAGGGAACGCACTCAACCGGCTGCTCCCCGATGGAAGCGGCCCATCGACCATCAACCTCGCTGGCTACAAGCGCGTCTTCGTCATCGCACTGGGCAAGGCTGCCGTGCCCATGCTGGAGACCCTGCTCGATCGCATGCCGCGCCGCAAGGGTCTGCGCGGCATCTGCTGCGCAAACCAGATCCCCAAGAATCGCAACTGGCGGATTCGCTATTTTGAGGGCGGTCATCCCACGCCCAACGAAGGTTCCTTTGCCGCAGCCCGCGCTACCCTGGCGCTGCTCAAGAAGGCCAAAAAAGATACGCTGATCTTTTTTCTGATCTCCGGCGGAGGATCGGCTCTGATGGACCTGCCTCTGGATCCACAGATTACGCTGGCCGACACCATCGCCTTCCACGAGGCGCTGCTCGGATCAGGCGCCCCCATCAGCGAGATCAACACGCTGCGCAAACATTTCTCCGCGGTCAAAGGCGGCCGCCTGGCCATGGCAGCGCCGGATGCGATGAAGGTAAGCCTGCTTCTACCGGATGTGCCATTGCGATCGCTCGACGCTCTTTCGTCGGGGCCGACCTCGCCGGATCACTCCACAGTCGCGGATGTGCGCGCGTTGATTCAGCGCTACGACCTGGGCCCTAAACTGCCGGCTTCCGTTCGCGCGTTTTTTGAGCAGGACGACCTGCCCGAGTCTCCCGGCAACAAGAGTTGGCGGCCGCCATTCTTCCCGCGCAAGCCCGAGTCGACGCCGGCACGGCGCGCGACCAATGCCGTCAGTATGAGCGGCGAAGACGAAGCCTTCCGTGATTCAGTCTTCGAGATCCTCCTGTCGAGCCATGACCTGATGGAGAATGCGCGAGCCCTGGCCAGGAAACACGGATACTTTGTCGCGATCGACAACAGTTGCGACGATTGGGATTACGCCGATGCGGCCCGCTACCTGCTTGAGCAGTTTCATATGCTCCGTGCCCGGCACAAGAAGTTCTGCCTGATCTCTGTCGGCGAAGTGACGGTAACCCTGAACCGGACGCCGGGTGCCGGCGGGCGCAACCAGCAATTTGCGCTTTGCTGTGCGCTCGATCTGGCCAGGCATCCTGGCGAGCGCTTGACGGTGCTGAGTGCGGGCTCCGATGGAATCGACGGAAACACCCGTGCAGCCGGAGCGATTGCGGACACGACCACTGTGGCGCGCGCACATGACTTCGGGTACGACCCCGAGGCGTCCCTTGCCGCGTTCAATGCCTGCCCGCTCTTCACTGCCCTGGGCGACTCCGTTTCGACCGGACCGACGGGACAGAATCTCCGCGATCTCCGACTGTTGATCTCCGACAATTCCTAGCCGCCGAAGAATTGACTCCTGCTTCCTGCCGAACCTGAAGAGATCTGGAGAACACAATTCCTCAGACCGATGCGGTACCATTGCTTTCAATCTTGCTGCATCCGGATGAGGCTCGTGGTTCGAAAAGGAACACGGAAGACAACCGCCAAGACGCCCGATATTCGAACCGTCGCGGCGCTGGCCAAGGTCTCGATCGCCACCGTCTCACGCACCATCAACGCTTCGCCGGCAGTGAGCGAGCGGCTGACCAAGCGGGTCTGGCAGGCCATCGAGCAGCTCAATTACTTCCCCAACACCCATGCGCGCAGCCTGGTTTCGGGCCGCAGCCGCATCCTCGGCATCATCGTCGAAAACATCACCAACCCCTTTTTCCCGGAGCTGATCCAGAGCTTTGAAGAGATTGCCGTCGCGCACGGCTACGAGATCCTGGTCAGTTCCATCAAACAGCGATCCGGCGGTGCTGACCAACTGCGTGCGCCGCATGCTGGAGCGCAAGGTCGAAGGCGTCGCCGTGCTCACCTTCGGCGAGGAAGAGCCGGTGCTCGACCAGCTGGTGCATCACGATGTGCCCATGGTGCTGGCCGAGTTCCAGCTCGACGATCCCAAGGTCGAGCACCATCCTGCTCGACTACTACGACCGGCATTCGTGCGGCCGTCAATCACCTCGTCGAGTCTGGGGCATAAGCAGATCGCGCTTCCTCGCCGGGCCGCACAAGCTGCACTCGGCCATCACCCGCGAGAACGACTTCCGCACGGCCATGCAGGCGGCCGGACTGTCAATCCAGAAGAAGTGGGTCATCGAGTGCGATCACACGCTCAAGGGCGGCGTGGCGGGATTTGGCAAGTTGCAGGCGCTGGCCACGCGGCCCACGGCGATTCTCTGCTCCAACGACATGACCGCGATCGGCGTGCTGCGCGCCGCCTATATGGAAGGCCTGCGCGTGCCGCAGGACCTGTGTGTCGTCGGCCTCGACGACATCGACTTCGCGGAGTTCACCCTGCCGCCGCTCACGACCATCCGGCTCTCGCGCGCTGACCTGGCGCGCGCGGCATTCGATGCGCTCCGGCTGCAGGCGGAGGAGCCCAAGAACCCCGGCAATTCAACGGGAATTTCTGGTTTCGACCAGCCTTGTGCTGCGCGGATCGACCGCCGCCCCGCCCGCGTAAGTTTCCGCCTTCTTTGCGCGCGTCAAGGTAATGACAACCACGCTGATCAAGACAAAAAGGGTACCAACGATCGTGCGCATGCCAAGGGGCTCGCCGCCAAGGAAGTAGCCTACGAGCACGGCAACCACCGGGTTCACGTACGCATAGGTGCCCACCTTGGTCGGGGACTCATGGTGGAGCAGCCAGATATACGTCGTGAACCCGATGATGGATCCGAAGACAATCAGGTAGAGGAGCGCCAGCCACGCTGCAGGAGAGACTGCGAAGGGATGGAAGGCGCGAAGCTCCCCGAAGGCTCCAGCTGCGAAAACGAGCATGATGCCACCAGCGAGCATCTGTGCGCCTGAACTCATGACCTTCGATTCCGGAAGCGGAAGCCGGCGCGTCATGACACTTGCGACCGACCAGCCGATGGAGCCGATGATCAGTGCAATCGCACCTCCTTTGTCGATGGGCGCTCCTCCGAGGTTGAGCGAGCGGCTCATCAAGACCGCGACACCCAGCAGACCGATCACCAGCGCCAAGGCCAGACGGATGGTGAGCTTTTGCGAGCGCAGAACGACAATTTCAGCCAGCGCAATAAAGACGGGGATAGTGGCCATCATGACCGCGGCAATTCCGGAGGGCACGCGTTGTTCGGCCCAGAACAACAGACCGTAGTCGACCACAAAGATCAGGAAGGCGAGGATACACACTGAGCCCCATTGGCGCAGGGTCGGATTCCTGGTTCCACGAAAAAGAGTCCAGGCATAGAGAACAATTCCAGCCGCCGTGAAGCGCAACGCCGCGAGGGTCAGCGGCGGAACTTCAGCCACGCCGAGGCGGATGGCAAAGAAGGTCGAGCCCCAGACCACATAAATGAAGGCGAAGGCCGAGAGAGTCTTCCAGAGCGCCGGGCGAGCGGTCGATTCCAAAGGGGCCTCCTCTCAAAACTCTAGCAGTCCGCTTCGGTGTCGTCCTTTCTGCGAGAAGACTTGGGTGGCGTGAACACTGGCGTTGCAATGCCGGAACTTTCCTGGGCGATTTGTGCGAGGCAGCAGACCTGAGTATCCTTCAGGGTACCGAGACAATCTGATGCGAAAGTCAAAGGAAGTGAAGCTTACCCTGCTTGCGGCCATGGCCTTGACGATGGTCGCCTGTCGTGATGAACGACGCGATTGTGTTGACGCACAAGGCCGCATCATTCCGAACACAACCTGCGACGCCGGTTCGAGCGGCGCGCATTATGTTTATGGTGGGTCATCCGGTGGTCACATTGGCGATGCGGTCGTCGGGGGCAGTTCAACTCCACGAGGCGGCTTTGGCGGAATCGGCGGCGGCGGCGATGCCGCCGGGCATGGTGGTGAGTAATGCGCAGAGTGGTAAGCGAACCGCGCCCCAATTGGGAGAAGCGCGTTGAAGAAGTTGGACTGACTTACCACACGCTGGAAGATGGCTCACCCTATTGGGACGAAACCGCGCACTGGGAGTTTTCAGCGAAAGAAATCGATCGCCTCGAGGCAGCGACAGCGGAGATTCAAAGCCTTTCCCTTGCTGCCGGGGACGTGATTCTCAATCAGGACAGGCTGACGCAGATGGGCATCCCCGCATCAGCCGGACCCGCCATCCGCGCTGCGTGGAACGACGAGCCGCCAGCGTTATATGGCCGCTTGGATCTTGCCTACGATGGCGACTCAATCAAACTTCTCGAATACAACGCCGATACACCAACCGGCCTGGTTGAGGCTGCGGTGGCTCAATGGTACTGGCTCAAGGATTTTGAACCCGGCGCGGATCAGTTCAACTCGATCCATGAAAAGCTCGTGGCCAAATGGAAGGACTTGAAAAGCTATGTAACCGACCCTGTTTTCTTTGCCGACGGCGGCAGCGAAGAGGATCGGATGACGGTTGGATATCTGCGCGATACGGCACAACAGGCGGGACTGCACACGCAGCATATTCCCATGCACGACATCGGATGGGATGCAAAACGGGGACGATTCGTAGACCTGAACGACCGGGCGATCCAGACGCTTTTCAAACTGTACCCATGGGAATGGATGCTCAGTGAGCCGTTCGGCGAAAACGCACTCGGAACGTTGCCGCCCCTGTCCAAGCTCCAGGAATATGGCCCTCGCAAGGATCGGCGGATGTGGGGATCGACGCTCTGGATTGAGCCTATATGGAAGATGATGTGGTCGAATAAGGCGCTTTTGGCAATCCTGTGGGAGTTAAATCCCGGGCATGAATTGCTTCTGCCTGCTTATCTCGACGGGCCGCGCGAGATGGGGAGTTATGTTCGCAAGCCGCTTCTTGGCCGCGAGGGTGGAGGCATTGCCGTCGTGAAAGACGGAGTCGCAATCGAAGGCTCTCTTGGTGGAAGCAACAGCAGCGGGTATGTCTACCAGGCGCTCGCATCGATGGTGCAATCGGATGGGAAGACCGCGGTCTTTGGATCGTGGCTCGTCGACGGCGAACCGGCCGGCATGGGTATCCGCGAGTCAAAGGGGCTGGTCACAAATAACACGAGCTGCTTTGTTCCCCATTTGTTTCGCTAGTATTTCGGGAAATGCCTTAAACGACAGCTTCCGATTCCACCGCAGCTCCTTGAGCGCGCATTGAGTCAATCTCCTTGTAGGTCTCGTCGGCTGCTGTCCGACGGCTGGCGTAGATGCGCGGCTCCCCGAAGTGCAGTTCGGCCGAAAAATCGGGACCGCCCAGGGTCTTCCAGACATGCGGCAGAAAGGTCGCATCGCCATACCAGCAGAGTTCGCTCTCCGGGCTGCCGTCTGCCGGCACATAACGAATGGCGACAGCAGTGACTGGAATTGCAGCGTCGACAGCCGGCGTGTAAAAGCGGGAGTGAAAGCGCAGGAGCTTTTTCCCATCGGTACTGGTTCCCTCGGGAAAGAAGAGAACAGGGACCTGTCCGCGAAGCCGCTCCGCGATCTGCAGGGTAGTGGCTTCGGCGCTGGCGCGGCTACTGCGATCGACAAAGAGCGCTCCACCGGCGCGGGCGAGAGTGCCGAAGAAGGGCCAGCGGCCGATCTGAATCTTCGAAACGAGATAGACAGGCAGCGCTGTCGAGAAGATGAGAATGTCGAGATAGCTGAGATGGTTTGAAACCAGGAGCCCGCCCTGGGGCACGTCGCCGGTGATGGTGAGACGGATTCCAAGACGGCGCATGACAAAGATGCCCGACTCATGTTGCCATTGAGCACGGCGCTCCATGGTGTCTGGACCGGTAAGCCGCGCGACAACCGAGCGAGCAAAACAGTAGAGCAGGGCCACGCCAAGCGTCACAGCACGCCGGCAGGCGCGAAAACTCACTGCGTGAGCGGAGCCAGGAAGCGATTGCGCGCCGAGGCCGAGAGCAATTTGAGATCGAGCAGAGTAAGAAAATCGATGGTGCCGAATTCGCGGTCCCAGGCAGGGGGGCCGCCAATGCGCGCCCCGATCGTGAGGTAGGTCCTCAATAGTCTGGGAACCTTGACGGAAGTGGGCGTGGCCTGTTCCTGGGCTGATTCAGCAACGTACGAGGGCGACAGCTCTGTGGAAGGTCCCTCTTCTGGCTCGGTGGGACAGACGAAAGCGGCAGTTGGCACGGTCTCAAACTCCGGCGAAACCCGGTAATGCTCCAGCAGGCGATACATCTGCCAGCCTTCGGCGGGATCTTGGGAATTGATGGACGAGCAACCGACCAGATAACGCAGTCCCATGTCAATAGCATACTGCGCGATGCCCCGCCACAGCAGCGTCAGCACTTCAGGCGTGCGATGTTCTCGGTCGATGGAGGCGCGCCCGAGTTCAAGAATCCCGGCGCGCAGCGGCTCGTACGGAGCAAAGCTGAACTCCTGTTCGGAGTAGTAGCCAAGATTGCGCGCAGCCGTCGAGCCCGACTGCATGCGATACGTGCCGACGATGCGCCGCCCGTTCTCAGCCCGCTTGTCTTCGACAATGCAGGTGTTCGCAGATCGCATCGAACCGGTCGGTGTCGAGGCCGGTCTGATAGGAGCTCTCGAGCCCCTCGCCCAATTCGATATTGAAGACTTTGAAGCGAAGGCGGCAGGCGGCATCGCGATCTTCAGCCGACTCCGCAAGGCGCAGCCGATAGCGGCCCACTTCCGCATGAATGCGCGGCTTGGGAGGTGCTAAGGGGCAGGGATGGAGCGAAAGAAGGAAGAGCACGAGTTCCACGAGGGAGTGGAACTGAACGCGAGCTTCAGCGGAACCCTGAGTCCAGATCGGGCGATCACGGAATGATTATCCGTCGGAATCTGTAACAGGACGGTGAAGGTGGTGCAAATGTGGTGCAAAAACTTTCTTCAATTCGTAACCGGACCGCAAAGTGTTACAAGATCAGCAATCAAGACTGAAACAGATCAGCAGCAGCCCGCCGGCGATGGAAGGAATCACGAGAACTTCGTCGCCTTCCTGGAAGGAGTACTTCTCATTGCCGAGGAAGCGAATGTCTTCTTCGTTGACGTAGAAGTTGATGAAGCGGCGAATCTGGCCGTCTTCGCCGCGCAGGTGCTGGCGCAGCGCTGGGAAACGGCCTTCAATCTCAGTGACGAGCTCGGGAAGATTGGCAGCTGTCGACGAAATTTCCCGCACATTGTTGGTGTGTTTCTGAAACGCATTCGGCAACAAGACCCTAACGGACATTCAATTCTCCTGCCAGGGCCAATCCCTGACTTGCGGCGGTGCGTTCTTCGACAAATGCCTCGAAATCGCTCAGTCGTGGGCGAATGGCGCGATCGTTCTCGTAGGCGCCCTGCAGGCAATCGGTCGTCTTGAGACCGTTGCCGGTGATGCAGGTAACGGTGAGCTCATCGGGCTGGATGCGGCCGTGCGCGTAGAGGCGCGCGGTGACGGCAGTTGTCACGCCGCCCGCGGTTTCGGTGAACACGCCTTCAGTCTCCGCGAGTTCCTGGATGGCTGAGACGATCTCGACATCGGAGACATCTTCAGCCCAGCCCCCTGAAGAGCGGATGGCGCGCGAAGCATAGGCTCCGTCAGCCGGATTGCCGATGGCCAGAGAACGGGCGATGGTGCTGGGCCGCTGGGGCTCGATCACGTCGGTATTGTTCTTGACGGCGGTCGAGATTGGCGAGCAGCCCGTGGCCTGCGCGCCAAAGAATCGAACCTGCTTCTCTTCGACGAGATCCGAGTGCGATCAGTTCCGAGAAGGCCTTCTTGATTTTGGTGATCAGCGAACCGCCGGCCATAGGGCAGACGATGTTGTCAGGCAAACGCCAGCCGAGTTGTTCGGCAATCTCAAAGCCGACGGTCTTGGAGCCCTCAGCGTAGTAGGGGCGAAGATTCACGTTGACGAAGCCCCAGTTGTAGCGATCGGCAATCTGCGATGAGAGACGATTGACGTGATCGTAGTTCCCTTCCACGCGCACCAGTGTGGCCCCATACACCTGGGTGTTGAGAATCTTTGCCGGCTCGAGGTCGGCGGGGACGAGGATGAAGGTCTTGAGGCCGAGGCGTGCGGCCTGCGCGGCGACAGCGTTGGCAAGATTTCCGGTCGACGAGCAGCCGACTGTATCGAAGCCGAAGGCCTGTGCGTTGGCCAGCGCGACGGCAACGACGCGGTCTTTAAAGCTCAGGGTCGGCAGGCAGACGGCGTCGTTCTTGATGTAGAGATTCTTCGCGCCGATCCGCGCGCCGAGCCGGGGAGCCTGCAACAGCGGCGTAAAACCAGCCGGGGTCTGCGGGCGATAACCCTCGGGCACCGGCAACAGAGCCTGGTACCTCCACATATTGAGCGGGCCTTGGGCAATGGTCTCGCGGGTAAAGCGGCTGCGGACGGCGTCGAGGTCATACACCACCTCGAGCGGGGAGAAGCATTCATCGCAGATTGAAAGCGGCTGGATCCCGTAGGATTTGCCGCATTCCCGACATCGCAATTCGTAAGCAGTCGTCAACGGTCCCTCGCTTGTGCGAGTGGATGCGGATACGCGGGCGCGTGACCGGCTCAATGAAGAGCGAACCTGATAGGACTCGTAGAAAACTTGCGAAGCCGCCGAAGCAAAGAGTGCTGAAGCGACCCCCGAATCTCATGTTCCCGGCATTTAAGCCAGCGAGAGTTGACACCATACTCCTGGTTTGCCCAGGCAGGTTGTCGTGGCGTCACAGGGCCCGTCCCTCAGCCACTCTGCATGAAACTCAGGCTTGCCCTTTGGGGGCAAACTTGAATGATTTTGTTGTACCACAGGGAGAAATCGGGCGCAAGGTGGATTGCAGCGAATGGTATATGTTCGAGCACCAAAAGTGTGAATTGAGAGGTCAACCGGAGGAGGTACCGCGCGGTCGGTTCCGAACGACCACTTCAATCCGGGTCGCGTCGGGCAAATCTTTAGTCTGGCTATAGATATCGGCAAGGAACGAATAATGAACGGACAGGTCGGCCGGCACCACATTTGAGACTGCATATTCACCCCCAAGAATCGGGGGCATCTTCCATCCATAACATTGGTTTTCCTTCAGGGTGATGCCTGCTATTACACAGGCATCTAGTAGACCAAGAAGAAGCCAATCCTTGGCTTTCTCGATCTGGTCGATTTTGGCCGCAAAGTCATCGCGGCTATCTGCCAGACGAGTGAGCGTTCCGCCACCAACGTCCAGCATGTGGACCGATTCATCTTCGAAGACGACAAACACGTCGCCGAAGCGATTGACGAGCCACACGGTGAAAGCTGACGGTAGAGGCGGACTCCAACCTGACAGGAGCTCAGACCAATCCTTGCCGGCTTGATCGATAAGGTAGTCCGAAAGATTCACCGTTCGTCTCTCTGGGTCAATTCGTGTAGACCCGCACATAGTCCACCAGCATCTGCGAGGGAAAGGGCGTGCTTGCCGTTGGTGCGCCCGGCCAATCGCCTCCGACGGCGAGGTTCAGGATGATGAAGTTTGCCTGGCCGGCGTCGAAGGGCCACGTGGCACCGGCCAATCCAGAGAGGCTGCCGGTGGTGTAGGTGGCGTAGATGTTGCTCGGGCTGTCGATGTAATACGCGACCGTGCCCGGGCTCCAGATCATTCCATAGGTGTGCCAGCCCGCGGCCGTTTGCCCCGTCGGAAAGTTGTACACCGTGCCCAGGCCGTTGCCGCCGGTGAAACCAACGCCGTGGACCGACCCTTCGTTCCAGTCGGGTGTTCCCGGCGCCGGCGCGGCTTGCGAGCCCGAAGGCGAAGAGCCAGGCCCGTTCACGCGCTCGAGCACGTCCTGTTCACCACAGGCAGGCCAGTTCACGGTGCTGATGTTGTTGCCGAGAAGCCACGCGGCCGGCCAGAATCCGTTGGCCTCGGGAACCTGCGCGCGAAATTCAAGACGGCCGTACTGAAAGCTGAAGAGGCCCTGGGTCTTCATGCGCGCCGATGTGTAAACGCCGGCGGATGGCTGTTGCGCGACGATGTGCAGATACCCGTCGGTGCCGACGTAGGCATTCGGGCTGGCAGCGGAGCAAGGGGCGGTGTTCGAGGTCGCGGCGCAGTAGTTTTCGAGCTCGCTGTTGCCGAAGCCGCTGTTGCCGGTGTCATAGGTCCAGATGGCTGGATTGGGAACGGTGTTGGAACTTGTCGTATTAGTGAACTCATCGGACCAGACGAGCGTTCCAGAGACGATGTTCGGCGCGAAGCTCTGGCTGGCGACTGCGCTCGCCGTGTATCCCGAGGCGGTGGCGATGGCTTTGACTGTGATGTTGCTGGCGACCAGAAATGGTGCCTGGTACTGCTGGGAAGATGTGGTCGGAGTGGATCCATCGACTGTGTAATAGATCGTCGAGCCGCTTGTGGCCGCAGAGAGCGTGACGATGACCGCGCCATTTTGTGCACCGTTGTTGGCCGCGCCTGCAATTGTAGGTGTTGCTGCTGCGGGGCTGGTGGTCATTCCCGTTCCGGAGTTTCCGCTGCCCCCTGCGCACCCGCACACCAACGCCGCTGCAATGACAAGCGCACTCAACATGGTCATACCTTCCCGCATTTCAGATTCTCCCAATTTGTGGCGCGACGAAGAAGGATCGTCGCGCCGGAACCATCAGAGCACTGCAGCGAGGACGGCGTCAATTGAATGGATGGGCTAGTGCGCAGAGGAGCCGAGATGTTCCTGATAGG
>CAWBSV010000009.1:0-52332 GCA_963791505.1 uncultured Acidobacteriaceae bacterium | reverse complement strand
GGTTTACAACCGTGTTGTCGCGGTGCTTGCTGAGCTGCACTGTTCCTGTTGAGTTGGGACAACGAGGGACACTTCGCCATTGATCCCCTGATGGTGGCAAAGTATCAACTCACCGTTTCGAAGCGGGGATCCCGGACCGCGTTCTATGACGAGCACGGACGAGTTCGAATAATGTACCGTGAGCCGGGCCCGATCAGGATACCTGGGAACATCGTCTTCAAGCTCTCACCGTTTTTGTCGCGCGGCGCCGCGGGGCCATGCGGTGGAGAATGCCCGGACTACTCGTTTTTGCAGCCGCCCGCTCTAGCTGTATTAGCATCACGCAGATCGATGCGGTGATCACGGATGCCTCCCCCAGCTACGAGTTCAGCAACCTGGCGTCGGGTGTATTACTTTGTCGCGGTCTCCGCCGACCCCTGGTATGCGCTGCATGACTCTCCAAACCAAAAACGAAAGCTACGGCGGAGACGGACGAAGGCAAGCGAGCGCTGGACGTCACTTATCCCATCACCTTCTTTTTTTATCTTCCTCACCTGCAAGGAGGGCGCGCGCAACCACGATCAGCCTCGCGAGCGGAGGCCACGACGCAAGCGAACATCAACCTGCATGCACGTGCCCGCGCTGCGCCTGACGGTTCTCAGTGCCCGCGCAAACAGGATGGAGGAATCGCCCGGCCGCGAGCTGCGGCAAACGGTCTTCGGCACCGTGGTGTCAGCCGAGAGCGGTGGATTTCTGTACGCGATGCAGACGGGGACGATCGAAGGCGGGGTCGCGCCGGGGCACTATCGTAGCTCAAGGCGATCCGCCGCGGGTTCCCGATTTCGATGCACCGCGGGCCAGCTCGTCGACCCCTCGATGGGCACCCCGACGATTCGTGGGAACCATCCATACGGGGATGGCAACTGCCTTCCGGAAGAGCTATCGCTCGAACTTGAGCCGATGGATCCCAATCGTCGACAGGTCCGATTCAAGCTGCTGCCGTACGGGGTGGCTTCACGTTCTCCACCGTTCCGCCGGGCAAATATTTGCTCTCTGTGAGCGGCGGCGCGCGAGCTGTTTCCGTCGCTTCGATCACCGTGGGCGGCCGGACGCATGCGGGCGGAGCGGTGACCGTCCAAAATGGGGCGCTCGCGCTGGTGGTGACGATCAGCGAAGGCAGTACGCGCCTGCAGGGATTTGCCAAGAGCGAAGGCAAAGGCGCTGCGGGAGCGATGATTGTGCTGGTGCCGAAGGACCTCTCGGCGTATCGCAGCCTGGTGCGCCGCGATCAGTCGGATTCGGACGGCAGCTTTGCGCTGCGCGATGTGGTCCCGGGAGCGTACACGATTATCGCCCTCGCCGATGCCTGGGATTTGAACTGGTCGGACCCTGCGTTCCTTGCGCGCTATCTTCCGGGCGGCGTGGCCGTCACACTGTCAGACACCTCAGGCAAGACGCAGTCGCTGGCCCAGCCGGTGCCGGTTCAAAGGCCATGATTGCTCTGTGTTCGACTTCATGGAACCGGGGTCGGGAAGGTAGTCTAAGAGAAGGGCCGGCGCACGCGGTATGCGGGAACCAGGCAAAGGCAATTTGAACCAGCGGTACTTGAGGAGAGTTCCAAGTTGAAGAGGACGTTGCTGACAGTTTTGTTTGTTCTGGTTCCGGCCGCATTCCTGCCCCTGGCGGTGGCGGGCCAGGTAAGCTCGTCGGGCGGGCGGGGCTCCGCCGATCGCGATGAGACGGCAGATTACAAATACGAGGCATTCGTTGGTTTTGGTTACACCAGCCTCAACCAGGTAAATCTGTCGCGCAGCGGCCTGATGGGCGTGAATGCTTCGCTCACGCGGGATTGGGGCAAGTATTTCGGCGTGACCGCCGACGGAGAGTACAACAAATACGCGTATGTTTCCGGGAATCCCGGCAAACCGGTGGTCGACACGGTGCTGTTTGGACCGGTGATTCACGCGACCCTCTACGGAAAATATGGCGGCTTTGTGCATGTGCTGATTGGCGGGGAGCACACGGGCGGCGAAGGACAAACGCCGAATATCTCGTTCGCGGGCGGCTTTGGCGGCGGGATGGAATACAAGATGACCCCGCGGTTCTCAGTGCGCGTGTCGGGCGACGATATCGGCGCTTCGTTCTCGCTCACCAACAACACCGCGCAACTGGGATATTCGCCGCACCGAACGTGGAACCCGCGGGCCGCGATTGGCGTGGTCTACCGGTTCTAACAGGCAAGTTTACGGTTCATAGTTCACAGTGCGCAGTTATCGGCCAAGATGATCTGCGAGCCAGAGGAGGACTTCGCTTTCCAGGGCAATACGGTGATCGCTGAAGGCGTGGTCCGTGTCGAAGTGAATGTTGGAGACAGGCGAGCCCGCTCGTTTCAGCTCGCCGGTTAGCTCGTCGTTCGAATTGCGCAAGCCATCATTGGCCGTCAGCACCAGAACGGGCCGCGGGGCGACCTTTGCGGCCAATGCCGCGAAAGTCCAGGCGAGCGCATGCTGCTTCGCATCCTGCTCGAGCACTTGCGGAGAGGTGCATTCAGCGGGGCATAGTCCAGGGGATCCATCTGCGCACCGAAAAAACCAGGCCCGGGCCTGGTTATTTCGGCGCGGAAATGGATCCCCTGGACTATGCCCCGCTGAGCGGCACCTCGCCGCAAGCCCTCGAGCAGGAGGCGAAGCAGCATGCAGCTTCCTGGACTTTCGCGGCATTGGCCGCAAAAATCGCGCCCCGGCCCGTCCTTGTGTTGACCGTCAATGATGGCTTGCGCGCTTCAAACGATCAGCTCACCGCCGAGCTGAAACGCGCCGGATCGCCCGTCTCAAATATCCATTACGACACCGACCACGCCTTCAGCGATCACCGCATCGCCCTTGAGAGCGAAGTGCTTCGCTGGCTCGCAGATCATCGCGGCCAATAACTGCGAACTGTGAACTACGAACTGTGAACTACGAACTAGGACAGTCAGAAGCGGTAGACCACGCCAAACGCAGCCCGTGGGTTCCACGTCCGGTGCGGCGAATATCCCAATTGCGGTGAGTTGTTGGTCAGCGAGAACGAAGCGCCGATATCGTCGCCCGACGCGCGCAGAGAGAGTCGCGGAGTCATCTGGTATTCCAGCCCGCCGCCAAACCCGCCGGCGAACGAGATATTGGGCGTCTGGGCTTCCCCGCCCGAGTGCTCGCCGCCAATCAGCACGTGCACAAAGCCGCCGTATTTGCCGTAGAGGTTGGCGTGAATCACCGGTCCAAACAAGACTGTTTCGACGACTGGCTTCCCGGGATTCCCCGAAACAATGGCGTATTTGTAGTACGCTGCATCGGCGGTCACGCCGAAATACTTGCCCCAGTCGCGCGTGAGTGAACCATTCACGCCCATCAGGCCGCTGCGCGACAGGTTCACCTGGTTGAGGCTGGTGTAACCAAATCCGACAAACGCCTCGTACTTGTAATTTGGCTCATCGCGATCGACAGAGCCGCGCCCAACCGACGAGCTTACCTGGCCCATCACCGTCAAGGGTAGAAATGCGGCCGGAACCAGAACAAACAAAACTATCAGCAACGTCCTCTTCAACTTGTAGCTCTCCTCAAGTACGACTGGTTCAAATTGCCATTGCCTGGTGATTCCCGCATACCTCGAGCGCCGGCCCGTCTCTTAGACTACCCTCCCGACCCCAGTTCCATGAAGTCGAACCCGAGTTCCGTCATGGCCTTTGAACCGGTACCGGCTGGGCGATCGACTGCGTCTTGCCTGAAGTGTCTGACAGTGTGACGGCCACCCCGCCCGGAAGAAAGCGCGCAATGAACTTCGCGTCCGACCAGTTCAAATCCCAGGCATCGGCGAGAGCGACAATTGTGTAGCTCCCTGGAACCACATCACGCAACGCAAAGCTGCCGTCGGAATCGGACTGATCGCGCCGCACAAGGCTTCGATAGGCCGAAAGATCCCTCGGCACGAGCACGATCATCACACCCGCAGCGCCTTTGCCCTCGCTTCTGGCAAATCCCTGCAGGCGCGAACTGCCTTCGCTGATTTTCACCACCAGGGAGAGCGCCCCATTTTGTACCGTGACTGCCGCTCCCGCGTGCGTGTGGCCGCCCACGGTGATCGAATCGACAGAAACAGTCCGCGCGCTGCCGTTCACTGAGAGCACATATTCGCCCGGCGGGACGGCGGGGAAGCTGAAGCCGCCCCGTGCAGCGACAGCCTGAATGGCATCCTGTCGATGGGCGGGGCCAACCGGCTCAAGCTCGAGCGATAGCTCTTCCGGAACAGCAGTCCCATCTACCGTATGCGATGGTTCCCGAGACAGACTCGGTCAGGTTGCCCATCGAGGGGTCGACAAGCTGGCTCGTCGCCGCATCGAAATCTGCAACGCGCGGCGGATCACCTTGTGCAAGCTGATAGTGCCCTGGCGCGATCCCGCCAAACTCGGTCGTCCCCGTCTGCATCGCGTCGAGAAATCCAGCGCTCTCGGCTGCCACAACGGTACCGAAAACCGTTTGCCGCAGCTCCGCGCGCGCAATTCCTCCATCCTGTTTGCGCGGCGTGTCAACCGTCAGGCGCAGCGCGGGCACTGCATGCAGGTTGATGTTCGCTTCGTCGTGGCCTCCGCTCGCGAGGCTGATCGTGGTTGCCGCGCCCTCTTCCGTGGCGGAGTCAAAGAAGGTGATGGGATAAGTGACGTCCAGCGCTCGCTTGCCTTCGTCCGTCTCCGCCGTAGCTTTCCGTTTTTGGTTTGGAGAGTCATGCAGCGCATACCAGGGGTCGGCGGAGACCGCGACAAAGTAATCGCCCGACGCCAGGTTGCTGAACTCGTAGCTTCCCGTGTCATCCGTGATCGCCGCATCAATCTGCGTGATGCGCTCGTCCGGGCGATGGGCGCCCGGCTTGCGAAAAAGCATGATCCGGGCATTCTCCACCGCATCGCCCCCGTCCGCCGTGACCACGCCGCGCAACGTAGCGCCCGGTGAGAGCTTGAAGACGATGTTCCCCGTATCCTGATCGGGCCCGGTCACGATTGCTGTATTGAACTCATCGTGCTCGTCATAGAACGCGGTCCGGTATCCCCGCTTCGAAACGGTGAGTTGATACTTTGCCGCCGTCAGCTGATCGATGGCGAAGTGTCCCTCGTTGTCCGACTCAACGGCTGCGACGGTCCGGCTGTCTCCTTCAGCAAGCACCGCGACCGACGCGTGCTGAACCGGCTCGCCCGTCGCGGAGTTGACCACCGTCCCTGCGATTCTGAACCGACTCTCCCCGGTCGCATTTGAATTTGCCGGAGCGTATCGCGGTCTGGCTCCCTGCCCCGCTGCCGCACCGCAAGCCGCCAGGCACAGCATCGCCGCCATCCAAAGACAGCGCATATCAGCTCGAAGTGGGGCGCGTCCTCACCGTGCAGGCGCCTCCAGGACCAGGCTGCCCGTTCCACCCGGCGCCAGGGTCACCGCCTGCCCCGGATTCGGCAGCGCGGCGAGTACAGCGCGGTTGCGATACTCCAGGCGCACCGGGGAGGCAAACGTATAAACGTGATAATTTCCCGGCGTCAGTCCGTCTACCGTCAATGTAGCGCCGGAGGAAGGATGGACCGCCATCGGAGGAATGTCCTGCACGGTGTCGAAGTCCGGTACAACATACACGGTGTAGAACGGTTCTTCGCCCGGCGCGAATTGCGCCAGCCCCTCCGGCAGCGTGAGCGAGAGCTGCGCGCAGTCATCGCGCAACGTCAGCTCCATCGGCGCGGACGTGGCCAGGGAACTGAGCGCCAGCGGCTCGCGCGCAAGATTGGCCCCACCCCCCTTCAGCGAGTCGGCACAGAGATTCTTTTGCGGAATATAAACCGTGAACCAGTAAGTACCGGGCCAGGGAACGGAGAGATCGAAGGAATCATCACCGACCGGGATCTGGCTTCCCCCAAGATCAGGCACAGGAAGCCCATCTGCCTGCTCCGCCTGAAGGGTGATGGACGCATTTGAGTCATCGCTCCCATTTGTGCGTGCTGCGGACGCCGCAACCCCGATGTGGAGGTAGCGCACCAGAACCGGCGCCGGATGCGGCGGTCCGAGTGGGACTCTGAGCCCGGCGATGGGATGACCGGCGACGGTAAATTCCGTCATCCCCGCGTACTGGGACGGTCCGCCTCTCGTTCTGACAGAAACTCCGCCTTGCCCGTTCACGCGCAATCCGACCGGTGTCACCCCTTGCATGAGTATCATGTAACTTCCATCGGGAAGACTAGCTTGGATGCTGTGCGTTGCGTCATCGTACTGGGGCGTGTAGGGCAGCAAATGGCCCGATGCATCGAGGATCGAAGCGCTGATGGCGGGCAGCATCGCGACATTGGGGGTGCCGGCTAAGAACCCCACTGCCGCCACCGAGTGAAATGGCTCAAGAGCGAGCAGCATGTTGGCCGAGGCCTGCTGTCCATCGGTGAGTTGAATTCGCCCCGCTCCCGAAAAATCGCGCGCATCGGGATAAAAGACAGCCGGAAATCCAAATCGCGTCACACCGTTTTTTTGCCCCGAGGCCACAGCCGTCACCGCGGGCTCGCTCTCCAAGGTCGGCTGCGTGTACACGATGTAGCTTCCGGCCGGAAGCCCGGCGAAGCGATACGATCCATCTCCGTTGGTGCGCGTGGCGCCCGCCTGCACCCACACTGCTCGCCCCGAGTGGATGACTTGTTTGAGCAGGTTCAGGATGATGCCCTGCGCAGGATCTCCGGTTGAAAGTTCAATACGTCCGCTGATCACGCTCGAAGGCGTTAGCTTGAAATCGAGTTCGGGCATGTCCTCCGACACCATGACGCTATGGCCGGGCCCGTCCAGTTCAAGCCCCGCGTCCTCGCTCGCGTAAGGACGATCGCGGAACCCCGGCTTCTGCACGTGAATGCTCTGTGGGCCGATCGGAACGGTCAACTCAAAATGGCCCTCGCCGTCCGTCAGCGCGCCCGTGTTCGCGTCCCCTTCCACCCGCACCAGCGCGCGTGCCAGCGGTTCGCCCGTAAGCGCGTTGCGCACCGTCCCGTGGATCGGGATTGGGGGCGCGTCGGGGATTTTTCCAGGCTGATCGGGTTGCTGGGCTCTGGCTCCGGCAAGAAATATCGCAGACCCAGAAAGGATCAGGACGACGCAACCATGACGCGCTCTGCGAAGAAATCGGCCCGGTGCGCAGGCAGAGCGTCTACCCGATTTTTGAAACATTGTCCGTGGATCCACTTACCATTTTGACCGTTCGGCGCGGAGAAGGGAATCGAGCGCGGATAAATTCCTCAATCCTTCTCGAGATACCACGGAATATTGATCACAATAATCCGGCGGTTGCCGCGCATCAGCAGAATCACCTTCAGCAGATCGGCGCGGCGGTTGTGCAGCAGATTCTCCCACCAGTGCCTCACCACCAGTTCCGGCACCAGCACGCAAATCTTGTTGCCGCTGGACTCCTTCTCGACCTTCAGGATGTAATCGACCACCGGGGCCAGCACGTAGCGGTACGGCGAGCGCAGAATCTCAAGTTTCGGAACGCATTTGCCCGCCACGCGCAGCGGACCGGCGACGTCTTTCTCCCAATCCGTGCAAATGGAGTCGAGCTCATCGGCAACCTGTACATGGAGGCAGCGGATGTCGTTTGACATGCCCAGCGCGAAGCAGAGGGCCTTCTCGGTGATGCGGCTCCAGCGGTCGATTGGCAGCACCACGATCGGCTCCGTCACCTCAGCGGGCACAATCGGGCGCGTCGAGCGCCGTGTCCTTATTCACCCGGACGTAGTGGCGCTTGACCGCGCGCATGATCACGATCATCAGGACAATCAGCAACGCCGTCACCCACGCGCCCTCAACAAACTTGGCCACCAGGACGACCAGCGTCGTAATGCCGGTGGCGAAGGCGCCCAGCGCGTTGACTGACATGCGCAGCCCGGCGTTGCCCTGCCGCTTCCAGTGCATCACCATGCCGGACTGAGAAAGCGTAAAGGCCATGAAGGCGCCGATCGCATACAACGGAATCAGCCGGTCCGTGACGCCGCCAAAAATAATCAGCAGGACCGCGGTCAGCACCACCAGCACGTAAATTCCCCACGAATAGAGCAGCCGGCGGCCGCGCAGCAAAAACACATGCGGCATGTAATCGTCCATGGCGATGGCGCGGGTGAGTCGCGGAAAGTCGGCGAATGCGGTGTTGGCCGAGAGAGCCAGCACCAGCAGTACCGAAGCGATGGTGACGTAATAAAACACGCCGTGGCCCATCACCGCGCGGGTCAGCATCGACAGCACGCTCTCGTAGCCGGGCCCGTCGGGATCGGTGGCGCCGATGCCGTAGGCGCGGCAGAGAAACGCGATTCCGAGCAGCAGCACGGCCAGCAGGACGATGATGATGGTCAGCGTGATCTTCGCGTTCTTGCGCGTGTCGTCGCGAAACGCCATCACGCCGTTGCTCACCGCCTCCACGCCGGTCATGGCCGTGCATCCGGACGAGAACACCTTGAGCAGCAGCCACAGGCTGACCATCGCGGTGGCAGCCGGAATGGAGGGAAGTTGCGTCACCGGCTGAGGATGGCCGCCGGTCGTGCAGCGCATGACACGCCCCCACGCCGATCACGATCAGCAGCGTCGCCGTGAACAGGTAGGTGGGAATCATGAACACCACGCCGGTATCGTGCACGCCGCGCATGTTCACGATGGTGAGGATGCCCAGCACCAGCAGGCAGAGTGCAAGCTGTGCGGCTGCAGGCTGGGCACCGCGGAGATCAGCGCGCCCACGCCGGCCGAGATGCCGACCGCAGCGGTGAGAATGTAGTCGATCATCAGCGCGGCCGCGGCCAGCAGTCCCGCGCCTTCGCCCAGGTTCTGCGAAGCGACCGTGTAGGAGCCGCCGCCGTGCGGATACGCATCGATGGTCTGCCGATAGCTGAAGTAAACGATGGTCAGCAGAATCACGATGGCAGCGCTGACCGGAACGATGTAATGCACGCCCAGCAGCCCCAGCGGGATCAGCAGCGTCAGCGCAGCTTCAGGTCCGTACGCGGCGGAGCTGAGTGCATCCAGGCCAAAGATCGGAATGCCGGCGATGGGGCCGATGTGCTCGGCGCGCTCTTCGCTGGTCGCCAGAGGACGGCCGAACAGAAGGTTCAGAACATTGCTGTCGAAGCCATTGAATGGGCCGATTGTCGGATTGTTTAATCCGAAGCCGGGGAATCTGGGGAATCGATAGTGCCGACGAAGGCATTGTCTCACAATCAATCGCGCCTTCTGCCAAAGCGAGGGACAGGACAGCCGGTCTCCGGAGCCCGCACAAGTTTGCCCCGATTGAGACCCGGGGCCCATCCACAGCCTCTGGTGATGGGTTGGTTACGACGACCCCTTACTCCGCAGGAGCCATCGGCACCGTGAACTGGAATTTGCTGCCCTTGCCCGGCGTGCTCTCCGCCCAGATGCGGCCGCCGTGCTGCTCAACGATGCTGCGGCTCAGAGCCAGGCCCAGGCCGGTGCCTCCCAGGTCGCGCGAGTCGGACGCGTCGCCTTGCTGAAAGCGGTCGAAGATGCGTTCCAGCTTCTCCGGCTCGAATGCCGCGGCCCTCATCCTCGACCGTGAAACATGCCATGCTCGTCGCCCATGGGTTGCGCGGAGAGGCGAATCGTCGTCTCCGGCGCCGAAAACTTGATCGCGTTGCCAACCAGTTCATTGAGCACCTGCAAAATGCGCTCTTCGTCGGCGAGAACCTTCAGCGGCGGAGCCTCAAGCCACGCCGTCATGTGCGCCTGAGTGGTCGCGAGATAGGCCACATCCGCCGCGCGCCGCAACAGATCGATTGCTTCCACCGGCTGGCGGTCGAGCGGCAGTTTGCCCTTTTCAACGCTTGTCGAAATCGAGAATGTCGTTGACCAGACGAATCAGCCGATCGCAGTTGCCAATCGCCATCTCCACCATCTGGCGCTGCTTTTCAGGGCGCTTGTCCAGCGTGCCCGACGCGACCAGCCCCAGCGAAGCGCGCAACGATGTCAGCGGCGTGCGCAGCTCGTGGCTCACCGTGGAGATGAACTCGTCCTTCATCTTCTCCAGGCGGCGGCGTTCTGACACATCCTGGAAGGCGATGACCATGCCGCAGATTTTTCCGTCTTCCAGCAGCGGGTTGGCGCTGTACTCCACGGGAAACGCCGTGCCATCCTTGCGCCAGAACACCTCGTCGCGCATGCGGATCGATTCGCAGCGGCGCAGCGCCTGCAGAATCGGGCTGGTGGAACGCGAATACGGCGTGCCGTCGGCGTGGCTGTGGTGGATCACTTCGTGCACATCGCGCCCGGTCAACTGCTCGCGGCTATACCCCAGCGCGCGCGCGCCGGCCTGGTTGATGAAGGTGAGCTTGCCGTCGAGGTCGATGCCATAGATGCCGTCGTCAACCGACTCGAGAATCAGTTCGCGCTGCCGCGTCGCCAGTGCAGCGCCTGCTCGGCCTCGAACTGTTCCGTCACATCCATGCCGTGGTTCAGCACAAAGGGCCGTTCGCCGGGGAGTTCAATCCTGCGGCTGCGGAAGGCGATGCGCCGGTAGACGCCGTCGCTGCGGCGCAGGCGCAACGCACCTTGCCACTCGTCTTTCCGGACCAGCGTCTCCAGGCATTCCTGAAAGGTCTCCACGCCCGCCGGATCGAGAAGCTCGTCCACCGATCGGCCGACCAGGTCCTCGGCGCGATATCCCAGCGTCTCAGCCGTGAACGAGTTTAACGACGTGAGCCGCCCCGCCATCGAGCAGGTAAAAACAAACCCCAGCGAGTTCTCGACCACCTCGCGATAGCGTGCCTCGCTCGAACGCAGCGCCGACTCCGCCTCGCGCTGTTCGGTCACGTCCTGCCCGCTCACGATCAAATACTGGATCTCGTCGTTCGGTCCCTGCAGCGGGCGCAGCGTCCAACTCACGCGCCGCGTCTTTCCCTCGGGAACCTTCCACTTCGTCTCATGCGGTCCGGAGACCTGTCCCGATAAAGCTTCGATCAACTGCGAAGCCACCCACGAGCGATCGTCCGGCTCCAGAACATCTTCAACAAAGGGCCGGCCGACAGCATCGGCCAGGCTAAGCCCCGTCAACTGCGCGCACGATTGATTCAGGCGCACAATGCGCCCGGCCGTATCCAGAACCACCACCAGCGCGGGAACCGAGTCCAGCGTCGCCGCAACAAAGCAGCGCTCAATGGCCAGCGCGCGCTCAGTGCGCAGCCGCGCTCGCAGAGCCTGCTCCTGTCCGCGGATGCGTGCGTACAACTCAAGCCGTGTCACAGCCTGGCGCCCCAAAACCTCAAGCAGTGTGACGTGTTCCTCTTTGAACTTCCCCGGCTCGCGCGCCAGCACGGCCATGGTACCCACAATCTCGCCCTCGCTGCTGATCAGAGGAGTGCCCACATACGACCGGCAAGCCTTCCCGCCCAGTAGGGGGATCCCCGTCGGCGGAAACCGCGAGTCCTGCCCCGCATCTCGAATCAGCAGCGGCTGTCCCGACTCAAGCATCCATTGGTCCGCGGTCGAAGAGCGGGGCTGATCGGTCGATTTGAATCCGTATTGCGACTTGAACCAGAGCCGGTTGAAGTCAATCCACCCAATAAATGCATAGTCCGCGTCGCAGAGGACTGCCGCAAATTCGGTCAGTTCATCCAAGGCCGGGTCGGGATTCCGGTCAAAAATCTCAGAATCCGAACGAGTCGCCATGCCTTGGTAGTTCCCGAATTTTTCGCCACGCGTCGCACACATAGGGCGTACACACTCAATTGCAAGTATGGGTGATGGAACCTGAATTGGCTCTGACACAAAAAGGGCAATTGAGGCACAAATGAATTACGACCTAAGTAATTGGAAAAACTGGATTAATTCCCACATTGCGATTACTCAGGGTGTGCCGTTTTTGGGGCTCTCGGTTACCGCCCAAGTTACTGTTGGAGCGGACCGCGAACAGGCCGCATGCCCAACCCAGCGCCAATGCGGTTTTAGTTGGTTGGAGACACCTTGCAGCAGTCCCCGGCCTCCGCCGGCTCGTTTGCCCCCGCATCCAGAACGACCTTCCAGTTCCCGTCCGGCTGCTTGCGCCAGATGGTGATATACCGCCCGCTGGTGGTCACGGGATTGCCATTGGCATCCTTACTATGACCCTCAAAATGACCCCAGGTATACCCAATGTCCCCTGACGGCCCCATCGCCGCGTCGGTCGGTGTCCAGCTCAGCTGGTACTCCTTTGGGTCCCAGTTGGCCGACTTGACAATCGCCACCTTGCCCACCACGGCCGATTTGCCGTTCTCCAGCGCCACGCCATCCTCCGCGAACCAGTCCGCAAAGGCCGCTCCTCCGCGCGCCAGCACGTCCCTGGCAAACCTTGCCTCCAGGTCGAAGAGCAACATTTTCCCCGGCTTGACCGTCGGATCGCTGAGCGGGTTGGGCGCGGCATTCGCCGTCGCACCCGGTTCCGGCAATTGCCCAAAAAGAGGAGCGCAGGCCAGGAAGCCCAATAGCAACAATCCCGTCAAGAACGGTTTATAACTCGTACGCACTTTGATTCCTCCAAATGCCATGACTTCAACCTGAATCCTACAACCATGTTCGCCAAGTAACGATTCAGACGTTGGATATTCGATTCCGCCCAATGGATAGGTATCCGAAGAGTCTTGAGATTGGTATACTTAGATCGGTTTAATCCCTGCCGTTTGTTGTCTCCGGCAGTCTTTCGAGCCCTTTTGTTCGCGGGCTTTTTTTCATCCCCGGCGTCCCTTCCCGGGGGAAGGAAGTACATGGGAACACTGTTGGAGACGATCCATTCGCCTGCTGACCTCAAGAGCATGAATTTCGCTCAGATGGCCGAGCTGGCGGAGGAGATCCGCGCCTTCCTGATCCAGACGCTGTCGAAAACCGGCGGCCACTTGGGCCCCAATCTTGGCGTCGTCGAGCTGACCCTGGCCATCCACACCGTCTTCAATACCCCTGAAGACAAGCTGGTCTTCGACGTCAGCCACCAGGCTTATATCCATAAGATTCTTACCGGGCGCCGAGAGCGCTTCAACACCATCCGCCAGCCTGGCGGCCTCAACGGCTTCATGCTCCGCACCGAAAGCGAGCACGATTGCTTCGGAGCCGGTCACGCCGGCACAGCCCTCTCCGCAGCGCTCGGTATGGCTGTTGCCCGCGACCTGGCCGGCGGCACCGAGCATGTAATCGCCGTCGCGGGCGACGCAGCCTTCACCAACGGCATCTCCTTCGAAGCCCTCAACAACATCGCCGAACAGACCAAGCGTCTGATTATCGTTCTCAACGACAACGAGTGGTCCATCGATCGCAACGTCGGCGCCATTGCGCGCCACTTTCACCGCATCGTCACCAACGAGCACTACAAGAACCTGCACGACTCAGCCCGCAAAATCGTCGAAAGAATAGGCGGCAAGACCGCCGTCACTCTCGCCCGTCGCGCTGAAGAAGCGGCCAAGAGCATGCTGTGGCCCTCCATCCTCTTTGAAGAGTTCGGCCTGCAATACTTTGGCCCGATCGATGGACACAATCTACCCCTGCTCGTCGAGACCTTCAAATTCCTGAAGGCCGAGAATCGCCCCGTCATCCTGCATGTGTTGACGCAGAAAGGCCGCGGATTCCAGCCCGCCCTCGATGGCCAGAAGAAGTTCCACGGTCTTGGGCCCTACGACCCCGAAACGGGCCAGACCAAGCCCGCCGGTCAGCTCACCTACGCCGAAGTCTTCGCCAACTCGCTGGTCGATCTCGCCAATCGCGACCCGCGCATCGTCGCCATCACCGCGGCCATGCCCAACGGAACCGGCCTCGATTCCTTCCGACCTCACCATCCCAAGCGGTACTTCGATGTCGGCATCGCGGAAGAGCACGCCGTGGTGTTTGCGGCCGGCATGGCCACCCGCGGCTATCGCCCCGTCTGCGCCATCTACTCCACCTTTCTGCAGCGCGCCTACGATCCCATCATTCACGATGTATGCCTGCAAAAGCTTCCCGTCCTCTTCTGCATGGATCGCGCTGGCCTCTCTGGCGACGATGGCCCCACGCACCACGGTTTGTTCGACATCAGCTATCTGCGCGGCATTCCTGAAATCGTCCTCATGGCCCCCAAGGACGAAGACGAACTCGCCGACATGATGAAGACGGCCATCTCGCTGGACGGCCCAAGCGCCATTCGCTACCCGCGCGGGGCCGTCGCCGGCGTCGCCCGCAAGCCCGAGCCGCAAGTATTGCCCATCGGCAAAGCCGAAGTGCTGCAAGACGGCTCCGACGTCGCCATCCTTGGCCTGGGGCCGATGATCTCGCTCGCGCGCGACCTCGCTGGCCTTCTCTCGGCAGAAGGCTATTCGGCCGCCGTCATCAATCCGCGCTTCATCAAGCCACTGGATCGAGAAGTGCTCGAGGCCTACGCGCGCGGCGTCACCGCCTTCGTCACCTTCGAAGATCACGTCAGGATGGGTGGATTCGGTTCCGCGGTGGCTGAAGCTCTTGAAGACATGGGCAGTCAGGTCCCCGTCATTCGCATCGGATGGCCCGACCAGTTTATCGAGCACGGAAAGATCGATGATCTGCGCGCCAAGCATGGCTTGAGCGCAGCCGCCGCGTACGCCCAGGTGCTTCCTTTGCTCGCGCGCCGGCGCAGGCCCACCCTAGTGGCCATGTGAGCGCATCCAAAATACCAACAGCCGGCGGGCGGTGCTCACGCGTCTCGTTCAGGCTGTTGTGCGACAATCCAGCAAAGAACAAATCACCTATGCGGCGACTTCGATTCCTGGCACTTAGTTGGGCGGCTCTGGCCTGCGCATCGGCGTGGCCGCAGGCACAACCTCCCGCCAGATCGGCCTCCGTCCCGCTCGTCCTCGCAGGGGGCACGGTTGTCGATGTAACCGATTGGGGACGCTCCGCAAAGGATCTGCCCGACGCCATCGTGATCATCCGCGATGGAAGGATCACGGACGTTGGTCCGCGCCTGTCTGTCCCCATTCCCAAAAACGCGCGCGTCATCGATTGCACGGGAAAATTCATTATCCCCGGCCTCATCGATGGATTCGCCGGCATGAACAGCCAGGGCCAGGCCAACGCCAATCTCTATATGGGCGTCACTTCGCTCGTTGCATCGGGCGACGACCGCCGCGGCTCGATCGATTTTTCCGCGAATCCCAGCCCGCATCTCTACATCATGGATTCCATCGGCAGCACCGACAACTGGAGCCTGCTCGGCAAAAAGCCTGAGTGGTCCGCCAAGCTCAAAGAAGGTGCGCATCCAGCTGAGCTCAGTCCCGATGACACCGCTGAAGCAAATGATCGACACCGCGAAGTTGGGCACAAAGGTCCTCTGGCTCGGTCACAATCTCACCGCAGCCAACACTCAATGGATCATCGCTCGCGCGCATCAGATGGGCCTCATCACCTACGGCGAATTTGTCTCCACGCCCTACACAGTTGGCAGTCGATGCCGGCGTCGATGTCCTCATGCATATGAGCCGCTACGAACTGGGCGTCATTCCCGATGAACTGCAGCGCCCCCTTGTCGACAATGCCGAGGGATCGTCCGCCAACACCGCCTACGACTACTCCGAACGCTTGCCGCCTAACGACCCGCACCTGGCTTTCTATGCGCGCTTCCTGGCCGCACACCATGCTGCGTTGATGCCCATGTTCAGCCTCTTCTATCTCGATCTGCCCGGCCATCGCAATCTGTGGAAGGAGCCCGCCGCGCCGTTGCTCGACCCGGCCAAAATGTTTCAGCCCTCCGACCGCGGGACCGGCGAGGCGCAGTTATCCGCTTTCCCCATGGGCTCGCCACTTGCCGATGGTCGGCGCAGCACTATCTTGAAGATGGGCAGAGGAAGAAAGAAGAGCAACACGCCGCGCGGCTCTGGCGCATTAATCAGACCATCTTCGCGGCTCACCCGCATTACCTCGCCGCTTCAGGCGCGGATCCGTTTCGGCTCCATGCCCGGAATCTCGATGCATACCGAGCTTGAGATGCTGGTGCGTCTCGGCCTCTCTCCGCGCGAAGCTCTCGCCGCCGCCACCAACAATTACGCCCTTCAATTCGGCTGGACAGAACTCGGACAGGTCGCTCCCGGCCGCCGCGCCGACATCCTGATCATCGATGGCGACCCCACGCAGAACGTCTGGAACATCCGCCACATTTCCGGCCTCATCGAAGACGGCAACCTGCTCGACCGCGACGCTCTGCTCACCCTGAAGAAGTAGTCTCGATCGCCAGACCCCTGTTCGTGGAAGGCGCGAGTCAACTCTCTTCTTCCAGAGGATGCTCCAAAATGCCTTCGATGACGTCTTCGATCTTCCCCAGCGGCGTCCTGTCGCGCAGTGTAGCTAATGTCAGCGGCAGGCTTTGAGCCAGGTCCTCTTCGAAATCGCGCTCAATCACACCCGCGAGATCGCGATCGAGGATCGCCATATTCACTTCGTCATTCAGCGCGAACGATCGGTGATCGAAGTTTGTTGAGCCGGCCACGCTCCAAAGCCCGTCCACCGTCATGACCTTGGCATGAATCATCGACGGCTGATATTCGAAGATATCCGCGCCGGCCCGGAGCAGATGACGGCTGCTGTGCCGGCTCAGAGTCCTCACGATCGGGTGGTCGATGTGTGGTCCCGCGGTGAGAATCTGCACCTTGACACCGCGCCGCTCTACGAGCTTCGGCCAACGCATGCCGTGCGCTTCGATCAGGCAGAAAGTAAGGAGTCGTAATGCGTATCGTCTCCTTCGCGCTGCAGATCAATGCCTGAAAGAGGATGCGCGCCTGCGTTCCGCCTCCCCGCGGGGTGCTCGAGACAACGAAGCTTTCTGAGCCTCCCGGCGTTGCCTGCAATTCAAACTGCCGCGGCCCTGAAAGGATCTCCCCCGACGTCTCAAGCCAGTTCTCACAGAAGGTAGAGATCAAGCCGGCAACTTGCTCGCCCTTCGACACGGAACATCGTATCCCTCCACACCGGCGTGTTGTGCGTGCGATACATCCAGCAATCCGCAATCCCCGCGCCGCCGATGAAGCCGATCCTGCTATCCACGATGAGAAGTTTGCGGTGCGTCCTTTGATTCAGGCTAGGCCACGTGTTCCAGCGAAGCGGGTGATACCAGCAGACTTCGCCGCCCGCCGCCCGCAGCCGGGAGAAATAACGATTCGCCGTTTGCAGGCTTCCCACGGCATCGACGATCAACTTGACTTCGACTCCCGCATGCGCACGCGCGGTGAGTGCCTCAAGCAACGCCGCGCTGACTCGCCCTTCGCGAAACTCATACATCTCAAGATTGATCGCGCGTTGCGCGCCGAGGATCGCATCAAGCATGGCCGGGTAAAATTCGTCGCCATTCTTCAGCCGTTCAATTTGGCAGCGCCTCCGCGTGCCGTCGGTGATCAGGCTTAAAAACTGGATGAACGCATCGGAATCGAGCCGGCAGTTGGGATTCTGCATGGCATAGCGCGGTTGCGGCCCATAAAAATCGATCAGCACCTTCGCGCCGTAAAGCGCCAGACCAGCCGCTCCCACCCCCGCGAGCGCCTTCACGGCAGCGCCGGTTTTCTTCTTGTTTCTTGTTTGCATGGGCCCCAGATTTCATTGTGATGCGAACAAGTCGGCTGTTGCTTTTGATTCGCCCGCGAATTTCCTGGTTCCTGCCAAAGCGCAGGGGATCGACGGCGCCATCATCCCCGCTTCGCCGCCTGCCTTGCCGCCGACGCAAGAATCTCCGGCAACCGCTTCTGCCGATATTTGAACTGGCTTGCCAGCTCCCGCCGCACAAAAAGACCGCCCATCCTGCCCAGCCCCCCAAACGGCAGTGAGTACTCAACCGTATCGCTCACGATCGTTCCTTCTACGCCCTCCCGCGTCTCCGCCTCAATACCATGGCGATGATGAAAGCTGGCAAACGGCCCCCGCATCTGCTCATCGCAAAAGTGGCTGTTCCACACGAACTCCGTAATCCGCACCATCCAGCTCACGCGCCTCGGCACCCACGGAATGGGATAGAAGCTGATCAGAATCTCAGAGCCCACACCCGCGGCCACGCTTTGGAACCGCCGCGCCGGATCGGCGGCCACCGGACGCACCGGCGCAGGCACGACCCGCGCATCCTCAATCCGCATTCGCAGCCGAAACGGCGTCAGGTAGGGCAGATTCGTCGGATTGGCAAAGAAGGCAAAAACCAGTTCCACAGGGAAGGGAACCCACTGGCTGGTTGCGAAGTGCTGCGGCATAGCTCGATGGTAACGGTTGATCGTCCCGCCCCAAAAAAAGAGCGAGGCGGCAATCGATAAGCTGATCGCCGTCTCGCTTGGCTATTGGCTGGAACAACGTTGTTAGTTGGGCATCAGAACTGTGTCAATCACGTGGATGACGCCGTTCGACTGGTACACATCGGCGATGGTGACCGTAGCCATGCCGCCTTTTTCATCGGTCAGCATCACTTTCCCGTCTGCGATCGAAGCCGTGATGGTTCCGCCTTCAACCGTCTTGAGCATGGCTTTCCCGCCGCCTTTCTTGATCATCCTGATCAGTTCCTTCGAGCCGACGCGTCCCGGCACCACATGATAGGTGAGGATCTTGACCAGTTGATCCTTGTTCTCCGGCTTAACCAGCGTGTCAACGGTGCCTGCCGGAAGCTTGTCGAATGCGCTGTTGGTGGGAGCGAAGACGGTGAACGGGCCCGGACCTTCCAGCGTTTCCACAAGGCCGGCCGCCTTGACCGCGGCAACCAGGGTGGTGTGGTCCTTCGAGTTCACTGCATTTTCGACGATGTTCTTGGTGGGATACATGGCCGCGCCACCTACGTCCGGATCCTTCTGAGCGAATGCGGTTGATGCGGAAACTGAAAGTGCAAAGGCGACAAGCGCGCCGACAAGAGCTCTGCGATTCGAAAACATTTCGGTAAAACCTCCAGATCAAGTTCACTACTTTGTTTAAACGTCGCAGGACAGGGAGTGGATTGAAGGGTATTGAGGGCACTTTGAACCGATGCACAATCAAGGCAGGATTTTGGGTGGGGCCAAGCAGTCTTTGGAACTCGAAAGTCCCACTCCCCGTCCGGGGGATTGGGCGAACGAATAGGGATCGTTTAACCTATTTGAAGGGACTCCCCTCTTTATGGCGCAAACGGCCGAGGAAATCATCGACTCTCCAGCCACGTCCACCGTCGATCAGCCGCGCCATAATCGCTGGCTCATCCTTATTGCGGCCTTCAAGTTCGCGCAGGCGCTCCTGTTCATCGGCATCGGCGTGGGTGCCTTTCGCCTCCTGCACAAAGATCTCGGCGACGTTCTCATCAAGTTTGCCGACCACATGCGCTTCAATCCCGAGTCCAAGCTGGTCAACTTCATCCTCGAGCGCACAGCCTTTGTCGACGACAAGGTTCTCAGGCGCATCGGCGCCGTCGTCTTTATCTACGCGGGGTTGGACCTGGTTGAAGGCATCGGCCTCTACCTCGAAAAGACCTGGGGCGAATACGTCACCCTGATCATCACCGGCTCGTTCCTGCCGCTAGAGATTTACGAGGTTTTCAGGAAGATCACCTGGGTCCGCTCCGGCCTGCTCGTGGTCAACACCCTGGTCTTTCTTTATCTCTTGAAGGTAGTCACAGAACGCGGCCGTCAACGCAGGGCACTCAGCGGACATTAAGAGCAAGGTAAATCGAGCCGAAAGCAACGATTTTCGCTTTTTGTTCTCCTACCACGTTCCCTGGGCGCTGTCCAGCGGGAGAAGCTAAGCAGTAAACACTAGATATTGTGGTAATTCAAAAACCTAAATCTATTAGAAGAATTTCCCACAGACCGCCAGCCTTCGTACTCTCTCGACACCGTTTTTTCACTTGTACCCGCCCAGTAACGGGGTTACTGTGAATTCACGGTGGTCAAAAGTGGAGTGAAGTAGAGCAACTTGGATAAACTTCACCGTTTCCAAGCCAAGTTTAGTCCAGTTTGCTCTCCTTCACAGACTTTTCGGCGGCAGAGAACCCGCCAGGACAACCAGACAAGTGTGAACTCGAACATCGACCGCGCGGCTGGTTTTTTCGCGAAGGGTCCAAAGGCAAGCAAATGTTTCGCGGAAACCATCCGGCGAAGGTCGACGAAAAGGGACGGCTCAAGCTTCCTGCTGCCTTCAAGCAGCTCCTGGATGCCCAGCACGTGACCCAGTTTTACGTCACCAGCTCGGATGGCAAGAGCGCCGAAGTCTGGCCGCTGCCCGAGTGGGAGAAGCGGGAAGAGCAATTGGCGGAGTCGAGCACCATGGACGACTCCGTGAAGAAGTACCTGAACCTGACCAGCTACTACGGTCAGCAGGTTGAAGTGGACAACCAGGCGCGGATCCTGCTGCCGCAGATTCTGCGCGGCACCGCGAAGCTGGATGCGGAAGTTACGGTTTTCGGCATGCGGACCTATCTCGAAGTGCACAACCGCACCGTCTTCGAGCACGGCCTGCCCGCCCATGAAATGACGGCGGAGGATCGCAAAGCTGTGGCCGCGATTCTGAGCAAGAAGGGTTGACCACCCCCCAGGGGGAGCACATGGAAGCGAAAGACCGACATGTGCCAGTTCTTTTTCAAGATGCGATGGATTTTCTTTCTGTGCGCGCCGACGGAACGTATGTCGACTGCACGCTGGGCATGGCGGGCCATGCCGAAGGAATCGCAAGGCGGCTGGGCCCTGAAGGCCGGCTGATTGGTTTCGACCGCGACCCCGAGGCATTGGAACTGGCCAAAGAAAGGCTGGCGCGGGTTGCCAACGAGATGGGCGATCAGGCTCCTCAAGTTTCGCTGGTTGGCGAAGAGTTCAGCTCGATTGAAGAGCATGTGAAGCCGGGAACGGTAGATGGCCTCCTGGCGGATTTTGGAGTAAGCAGCCTGCAGTTCGATGAGGCGCACAGGGGATTCAGTTTTCAGGCGGATGGGCCTTTGGATATGCGGATGAACACGCGATCCGGGCCGACCGCCGCACAAGTGGTGAATGAGGAGAACGAGCGCGAGCTTGCCGACCTCATTTACGAGTACGGAGAGGAAAGGAGGTCGCGGAGAATCGCCAGAGCCATTGTTCGGGGGCGGCCAGTTACGACGACGGGACAGCTAGCCCGGATCGTAGCCTCAGCCGCCCCGGCAATGAAACAAGAGCGCATTCATCCAGCGACACGCACCTTTCAAGCTCTTCGTATCTTTGTGAATCGCGAGTTGGACGAAATCAAGTCGTTGTTCGAGGCCGCACCGAGATTGCTTAAGCCCTCAGGACGGCTTGTGGTGATCAGCTTTCACTCACTCGAAGATCGCATTGCGAAAGACAATCTGCGCGAAGGGGCGCAGAAGCGCATTTGGGAAGTGTTAACCCGCAAGCCGGTAACGGCAAGCGAAGAAGAGATTGAGCGCAATCCTCGATCGAGAAGCGCAAAGCTGCGAGCCGCAGCCAGGAAAGCTTGAACTGCGAACTGTGAACTACGAACTGTGAACTGCATTGTGGAGGGGAACTATGGCGGCATGCACAACAACCTATTTTGAAGCGGGGCGCAGCTGGGGTGCGCGCGTCGCCGAGCGCAACATGGAGTTACTGGCCCAGCAGGCTGCACGTCGCCGTGGGACCCGCACGCCGGAGTTCTACTTCGCGCACAACTTTGACAACTCGCGGCTCGTGAAGGCGCCCGATCCGATACGCGTGCGCGAGATGCGTCTCTTTTCCGCGGCCGTTGCGGTGCTGTTTTCGCTGGTGATGATCTACGGCCTGCAGCATTTTTATGCGATTGAAGGCGGCTACCGCGTCGAATCGGAGAAGCAGGTGCGTGATCAGCTGCGCGAAGAAAATCGCCAGCTTCGCCTGGCTGAAGCGCAATTGACGCAGCCCGGCCGCATCGACAACATGGCGCGTCAGCTTGGACTCGCCGAGCCGCAGCCTGGGCAGGTCGTTCATCCCGGCGCACGCGTTGACGCATCCACGCCGTCTCTTGCCCAGGTCACCCCGCCGGCGCCTGTGCAGTAGCTTTCTCACCTCATTGGAACGGGGCTTGTACCCGGGAGCAGTTCATCGATGCAGGCAGCCGTTCGAGCCAACAGAACCCGCAGCGCCACGCGCAACATCCCCCTCAAGCGGGCGCGCTTCTGGGTCATCTGTCTCTTCTTTCTTGTCTGGTCGGTGGCGATTACCGGGCGCCTGTTCTGGCTGCAGGTCGTTCGCCACAACGATTTTGTCGAACGAGCCCAAAAGCAGCAGTCGCGCACCTTTGAAGTGGCCCCGCGACGTGGCGTTCTCTATGATCGCAACCTGCACGAACTGGCGATGACTGTGCAGGCCGATTCAATCTACGCGGTCCCTTCTGAGATTGACGATGCGCCGGCAGCCGCTCGTCAGCTTGCCGCCATCGTGCATACCGATCCGCAGGATACACAGACATCCGAACAGCAGATCGCCGATCGCCTCGCAAAGGGCAACAGCTTTGCCTGGATCGCGCGGCGCGTTCCATCCGATCTCGTCGAGCGCGTGAAAGCCCTGCCGCTCAAGGGCATCTATACGCAGAAAGAGTTTCAGCGCTTCTATCCCGACAACGAGATTGCTGCGCAAGTGCTTGGCTACGTCGGCGTCGACGACAACGGTTTGGGCGGTCTTGAGCAAAAGTTTGAGCCGCAACTTCACGGCGTTCCGGGGCGCATGTATACCGCGATGGATGCGCGGCGCAAGGTGCTGGGCTCGAGCGAGCATGAGCCGGAGCCGGGGCAGAATCTCGTTCTCACCATCGATGCGAACATTCAGTTTCTCGCCGAGCGCGCACTTGATCACGCGATGGAGCAGACCCACGCGGACAACGGCACCGTTGTGATCCAGGATGTGCACACCGGGCAGATTCTCGCGCTCGCCGTGCGTCCGACCTTCAATCCGAACGCGCGGAAACAAAAGCCGGGCCTCTTGAAAGACCACGCCGTGAGCGACGTGTATGAACCAGGCTCGGTCTTCAAGCTGGTCACGTATTCGGCTGCGCTCGATCAGCATCAAGCCGCACCCGACGACAAAATCGATTGCCAGGGCGGCCAGATTACCCTCGCCGGTCGCGTCATTCATGACGACAAAGCGGACCATTACGGCGTCATCACTGTGCATGAGGCCCTTGAGCATTCAAGCGACGTGGCCGCCGTCAAGCTCGCGCTCAAGGTGGGTCCGGACAAGTTCTATCAGTACATTCGCGACTTTGGTTTTGGGGCGCGCAGCGGACTGGAAGTCCCCGGCGAGACCCGCGGGTTGCTGGCCCCTCCCCGGAAGTGGGGCTCGTCGTCCATTGGATCCATCGCCATCGGGCAGGAAGTTGGCGTGACCCCGCTGCAGCTCGTCTCTATGGTGTCGACGATCGCGAACGGCGGCGTCTATATGCCGCCCCACGTTCTGATGCCCGGCCAGGTCGATCACGGCATCAACGGTCAGGCGAAGCTCGAAGCAGTTCCTTTCAAAGCCGGTTCCGATATGCCCAACCCGCTGCCGCCCGGCGCACATCGCGTGATCTCGACCATGACCGCCGCGCAGATGCGCAAGATGATGGAAGGCGTGGTGCTTTACGGAACGGGAAAGCAAGCGCAGCTCAATGGCTATTCTTCGGGTGGAAAGACGGGAACGGCGCAGAAGATCGATCCGACCACGCATCTCTATTCGAAGACAATGCACATTGCGTCCTTCGCAGGCTTTGCCCCGGTCAACAACCCGGTCATCTCTGTTGCGGTCATTATCGATACGCCCAAGGGGCCTTCGTATTATGGTGCGGCCGTCTCTGCGCCGGTCTTTTCTGAAGTCGCACAGAATGTGCTCGAATACCTCAGCGTGCAGCACGACATCGATCTGAAAGCACCGAAGCCCACGACCAAACCCACGCCGCCTGCGCATGAAGACGACACGACCGATCATTCCGGTGAAGTGAACGCGATGTTTGCTGCCGTAAACGATCTGCCCCAGGATGATCCCCTGCGCATGCCTCCGCCGGCTGAGGTGTCGTCCGCCGAATCGCAGTCCCAGACCGTTGCGCAACAAACAAAGAAGCCCCCCCCCACAACCAGAGCAAATACGCAGACAGTCGCGGTCGCAACTCCCGCTTTGACCTCGCCCCCACAGTCACCCACGGGATCGGGAGAAAAAACCGTCACCATCTCCCAATCCGCACAACTACGCGTTCCGTCGCTGATTGGCTTGCCCGTTCGCCGCGTCATCGAGCAGTCGGCCGCAGCCGGTCTCACCGTGCAGATCGCAGGCAACGGCACTGTCCAGGAACAAGCCCCCGCAGCGGGAACCATGGTGCGGCCCGGTACGCAGATCGTTGTTCGCTGCTCCCGCTAAGACGACGCATCGCACAAAGAATCTACAATCGAGCTTGCCATGAAGTGGAACGAGCTCATTGATGAAGTGATCGCCGTAGGCGCGGGCACGGCCTCTGACCGCCCCGTGACGGGGATCGAGTACGACTCGCGCAAAGTAGCGCCGGGCGCGGTCTTTGTTGCCATGAAGGGCGGCTCAACCGACGGCAATCGCTACATCGACAAGGCTCTCGCCGCCGGCGCAATGGGCATCATCACCGATTCCTCGCAAACCTTCGATCACCTGCTCGTCTACCGCCCCGACATTCCCGTTCTCGAAGTTGAAAACGGCCGTCGTGCTCTCGCACAGGCCGCTGCCGCATTCTTCGGCCATCCCGAGCGTAAGCTCGCTGCAACCGGAATCACCGGCACGAACGGCAAAACCACCACGGCCTTCCTGACTGAAGCCTTACTCAATGCGGCCAAGCGCGTCTCAGTTCTCGTGGGCACCATTGAAACCCATATCGCCGGAGAAGTGCGCACCTCGATCCACACCACGCCCGAATCGAGGGATCTCTTCGAGCTGATGGCCGAAGGCGCAAGCCGCGGTGCGACCGAGTTGGTTACCGAAGTCTCGAGCCATGCGCTCGAACAGGGCCGCGTTGCCAGCCTCAACTTCGATGTCGCCGTTTTTACCAACCTGACCCGCGATCACCTCGATTATCACGGCACCATGGAAAAGTATTTCGAGGCGAAGCGCCTTCTATTCGATGGAACCGTCTATCCCGCGCCCCGTGTAGCCATCCTCAACGCGCACGATCCGCGCTCAGCCGAGCTCGCGTCCGTGGCCAGCAAAGTCGGAGCCGAAGTCCACACCTATGGCATCGGCATCGGCGAGTGGCGCGCGGCGAGGCACACCCTCACTCCAGCCGGTGCCTCGATCCATCTCGAGACACCGGCCGGATCGGCAACCGTGATCTCGCACCTGGCCGGCGAAGTGAACATCCTCAACCTGCTCGCTGCCCTGACAGCGGCCCATGCGCGCGGCGTCTCCTTCGATCACCTGGTCGCCTCGGTTCCGCGCCTCACACCCGTCCCCGGCCGCTTTCAGTCCGTCGATGCCGGCCAGCCGTTCACAGTCATTGTGGACTATGCCCACACCGACGATGCGCTTCGCAATCTCACCGCATTGGCTCGGCAGATGACGGCGCAGACTCGGGGCCGGGTCATCACGCTGTTCGGTTGCGGCGGGGACCGCGACCGTACCAAGCGACCGAAGATGGGCCTGGCCGCGGGTGAGGGAAGCGACGTCGTCTTTTCCACCAGCGACAATCCGCGCTCCGAAGATCCGATCGCGATACTCGCGGAGATCGAACCCGGCCTGAAGGCGAGCGGCGTGAAGTACTCCATCGAACCCGATCGCGCCCTCGCCATTCATGCCTCCCTTGCAGCAGCGCGCGAGGGCGACGTGGTTCTCATCGCCGGCAAAGGCCACGAGAAAGAGCAAATTCTCGCCGGACGTACCATTAGTTTCGACGACGCGCAAATTGCTCTTTCGACCCTCAGGGAATTGGGGTATGGTGATCGCACATGATCCTGACCCTTGCAGAAGCAGCGATCGGCGCGGGCGCTGTTTTGGAAGCCCCAGCCAGCGTGATGAACGCTGGAACGCTGGTGGCGACCGGCTATTCCATCGACTCTCGGACTCTTCGCGTGGGAGAACTTTTCTTTGCGGTTCGTGGCGAGCGGCTCGACGGACATGACTATATCGACGGTGCCGTGCACCGCGGAGCGATCGCTGCTGTTGTCTCGCGTGCCCGCGTAGCAGGCCTGCCCGACGAAGTTTTGGCGCTGCCTCTGCTGATCGTCGAAGATCCGCTCATCGCGCTGCAGGCTCTCGCCGGGCACGTGCGCCGCCACTGGGGCAAGCGCGTTGTGGCCATCACCGGCTCGGCCGGCAAGACCACCACCAAGGAGGCGGTGGCCGCGGCGCTGGGCGCAAAATTCAACGTCCTCAAGTCGCAGGGAAATCTCAATAACGGATTCGGTCTGCCTCTGCAGTTGCTGCGGCTTGAGCTGGAGCACGACATCGCCGTCATCGAGATGGGCATGAATCACACCGGCGAGATCGCCGCTCTTGCGCGCATCACCGGTCCTGACTGGGGCGTCGTCACCAACGTCGGCACCGCGCACATTGAGAACTTTGCTGAGGGACAGGCCGGCATTGCGCGCGCCAAGTTCGAGCTTGTTGCGGCTCTCCCGCCCACCGGTGTCGCGTTTCTCAACTGCGATGACGCGTATGTTTCGCAGTTCGGCCGCGACTTTGCGGGCAGCGTGGTCTACTTTGGCGCCGGGCCTTGCGCCGATCCTCAACTGGTCCAGGCCAAAGAAGACGCCTCCGGGCTCCATCTCAAGTTTCGCGCCGGCGAGCAAATTCGTACCATGACGCTGCAGTTGCTCGGCGCCCATAACGCCTCCAACGTTCTTGCCGGCCTGGCCGTTGCGCTCGAGGCTGGCGTCGATCTCGACGCAGCCATCGCGGCTCTCACGTCATTGGAAGCAGGCGACAAGCGCGGCCAGATTGTCGAGATCGATGGCGCGACCATCATGAACGATAGCTACAACTCCAACCCTGAAGCTCTGCGTTCGATGATCCGCACCCTGGCGGCTCGGCCTGCGGAAGGCCGTCGGATTCTCGTAGCCGGCGAGATGCTGGAGTTGGGCGAACATGGCCCCGCTCTGCACGCCGCGTGCGGACGTGCCGCTGCCGAAGCAGGCCTCGATCTGGTCGCCGGCGTTCAAGGCAATGCCGTCCATCTTGCCGCCGCGGCCTGCACGCATGGCGTCGGCTCGCTCTTCCTGCCCGATGCCGATGCCGCCGGCAAATGGCTGAGCCAAATTCTGCAGCCAGGCGATGTGGTCCTGGTCAAGGGCTCGCGCGGCGTTCACCTTGAACGAGCGATCGAAGCGCTCAAGACGCAACGGCTGGCGGCAGAGCAACGCTGAAGCGCCCAAATCCTCGCGGCCAGAATCCGCACATTATTAGACACTCCCCTCGCTCCGAAAACCCACGAATAACCCTGTAAAATCAAGCCTGAAATCCGCTCCATGCCGGCTCCGGAGGCCACTTGCTTTACTGGCTGCTCTACGAAAAGCTCTTCCCGTTCTTTCACCCCTTCCGCATCTTCCGCTACCTCACGTTCCGCACCGCCTTTGCCTCCCTCACCGCACTCCTCATCGCGCTTTTCATCGGACCGTATGTCATTCAAAAGCTGCGCGAATTTCAAATCGGCCAGTATGTGCGCGACGACGGCCCGCAAACTCATCTGAAAAAAACCGGCACGCCCACCATGGGCGGCGTCCTCATCCTCATTGCGATCCTGTTGCCGACGGTCCTGTGGTCCGATCCGTCCAATCCGTTTGTCTGGGTTGTGGTTTTCTCCACCACCGCCTTCGGCGCCATCGGATTCGCCGACGACTACATCAAGGTTGTCAAGAAGCGCAGCATGGGCCTCAACGCGCGCTCAAAGCTGCTCTACCAGGGCCTCGCGGGCGCGGCCGTGGCCGTTGCGCTGGTCATGCTCGATCAATTCCGGCTGTTCTCAACCGTCCTGACCGTGCCCTTCGTCAAAAGCCTGCGCCCCGATCTGCTCTGGCACTGGTGGCCGGCGACCGTGCCCCACCTCGGCTTTCTCATGTTTCTGCCCTTCGTGGCGTTTGTGATTTTTGTCCTGATGGGCTCGTCGAATGCGGTGAACCTCACCGACGGCCTCGACGGCCTCGCAATCGGCTGCACCATCATCGCCGCCGGCGCGCTTGCGGTCCTCACATACGTCAGCGGCAACGTCGTCTTCGCCGACTACCTCGAACTCCAGCACATGCCCATGGTCGGCGAGCTGACCGTCTTTTGCGGATCCATGGTCGGCGCCTCGATCGGCTTCCTCTGGTACAACGCGCACCCAGCCGAAATTTTCATGGGCGACGTCGGCTCGCTGGCCCTGGGCGGCGCAATCGGCACGGTCGCTATCGTGATCCGCCAGGAGCTGCTGCTGCCCTTCATCGGCGGCATCTTCATTCTCGAGGCGGTTTCAGTGCTTCTCCAGGTGGGCAGCTACAAGTTCCGCAATAAGAAGCGTATCTTCAAGATGGCGCCGCTCCACCATCATTTTGAGCAACTGGGCTGGCACGAATCCAAAGTCATCATCCGTTTCTGGATCGGAGCCCTGGTGTTTGCACTGTTTGCACTCACCACGCTGAAACTCCGTTGAACTCGCTCCGCGCGCTGCGGCCCAGTGCAAAATAAAAGAAGCGCGGAAGCCAAAGGCACAACCGAATGTTGGAACTCAAAGGCAAAAAAGTGCTCGTCGTGGGACTGGGGAAATCCGGCCTTGCAGCCGCCTTGTTTCTACGCCGCCGTGGCGCAAGCGTAACCGTCTCCGACGTGCGTAGCGCCGAAGCCCTGGCCAAGGATATTCCCGCCCTGCTTGATGAAGGCATCATGGTCGAGGCGGGCGGCCACGGCCTCCTGACCTTCCGCCGCCAGGATCTAATCGTCGTCAGCCCCGGCGTTCCACTCAACACGCCCGAACTGGCGCAGGTCAAAAGCTTCGGCCTGCCCGTCATCGGCGAACTGGAGCTGGCCGCTCGCTTCCTCAAAGGCCGCATCGTCGCCATCACCGGCTCCAACGGCAAAACCACGACCACGGCCCTCATGGGCGAGATACTCGCCAAGTCCGGCATCCCCACCCTGGTCGGCGGCAACATCGGCGTACCCGTTGTGGCCCTCATCGACGACAGCACGCCTGACACATGGTCTGTGCTTGAGGTTTCGAGCTTCCAGCTTGAGAGCACCGACACCTTCCGTCCCAACATCGCGGTCATCCTGAACATCACCCCCGATCATCTCGATCGCCACGGAACCTTTGAGAACTACGCCCTGGCCAAGGAGCGGATCTTTGCCGCCCAGACCGCGCAAGACCACCTGGTGCTGAATGCAGACAATGAGCGCGCCGCTGCCGCTGCCAAGCGCTCCGTTGCGAGCATTCATTGGTTTTCAATGGAGCATCCAGTCGAGCAGGGCGCCTGGGTTGAGAACGGCTACGCGATGTTCAAGCTCAGCCCCGAATCCGCGCCGGAGAAGATCATTGCGCTGACTTCCATTCCGCTCAAGGGCGAGCACAATGTTGAAAATGTTCTGGCCGCCATCTGCGCAGCCCGCCTGGCCGGCGCGCCTGCTGAAACAATCGCGCAGGCAATTGAGGCCTTCCAGGCAGTCGAGCATCGTCTCGAGTTTGTCGCCAAGATCAATGGCGTCGATTTCTACAACGACTCCAAGGCCACCAATGTCGACGCCACCATGAAGGCGATTGCAGCCTTTGGCTCCGGCGTGCACCTGATCCTCGGCGGCAAGGACAAGAACTCCGACTACGCCCTCCTCGAGCCGTTAATCCGCGAACGAGTACGCGCGGTCTACACCATTGGTTCAGCCGCTCAAAAAATCGAATCGCAACTGCGCGGCATCGTGCCCATCCTCTCCTGCGAGACGCTGGACAATGCCGTCAGCTCCGCAGCCTCCGCGGCGCGCCCCACTGAAATTGTCCTCCTGGCCCCGGCCTGCTCGAGTTTCGACCAGTTCGAAAACTATGAGCAGCGCGGCCGTGTCTTCAAACAGCTCGTCAGCGAACAGCGGGGATGGAAGGTATGGCAGCACGCGTAGGGGTCGACAAATGGCTCTTCTTCACCACGCTCTTGCTCATCGTGGTGGGGCTGGTAATGGTCTTCTCCGCGTCCGCCGTGGTCGCGCAGGAGCGCTATCACACCCCCTATGCGTTTGTTGGCCGGCAGGCCGGATGGGCGCTCGCAGGCGTTGCAGCCATGTTGCTGCTCATGCATGTGGACGTCAGCAAATACAACTCGCCGCGCTTCATCTACCCCGCGCTGTGCGTCACGACCCTGCTCTTAGTCATGGTGTTCTTCTTCCCTGACTCGCACAACACGCATCGATGGATTCGCTTCGGCGGCCTCTTCACCTTTCAGCCCTCTGAAATCGCCAAGCCCGTCCTGGTGCTGTTCCTGGCGTGGTTTCTGCACACACGGCTCGATGCCATGCGCGACTGGCGACAGACGCTCCTCCGCGCCGTTGTCGTCCCCGTTGTCTTCATTCTGCTCATCGCAAAACAGCCCGACCTCGGCACCGCTCTCGTTCTCGCCGGCGTCACGGCAATGATGATGGTCCTCGCCGGCATGGAGTGGAAGTACCTCTTGGCGGGTGTCGCCGCGGCGTTGCCCGGCCTCGCAGCCATGCTGTTCATGGTGGCCTGGCGTCGCCAGCGCATGCTGGTCTTTCTCAATCCTGAATCCGATCCGCAAGGCGCAGGCTTCCACATCAATCAATCGCTCATCGCCGTTGGCACCGGCGGATTAACCGGTCGCGGCTATATGGAAGGCATGCAGAAGCTCTTCTATCTGCCCGAAGCCTCGACCGACTTCATCTACGCGAACATCGCCGAAGAACTTGGATTCCTCGGCGCGATGCTGATCCTCATCCTCTTCGTCATGCTCGGCATTCGCGGCTTCCGCGCCGCCTTTCGCTCACAAGATCCCTTCGCGCGCCTGGTCGCCTTCGGTATCACCTCGACAATCTTGCTTCAGGCCTTCTTCAACATCAGCGTGGTGCTCTCGCTGGTTCCAACGAAAGGCATTCCGCTGCCGCTGATTTCGTCGGGCGGAACGTCGTTGTTCTGCACCCTGGCCTCACTCGGCATCCTTTTGAATATCTCCAAGAAAGTCGACTGAAGACTTCCCCCGAAAGGCAAAGCCTTGGCGGAATTGCGCGTCCTCATCGCCGGCGGTGGCACTGGCGGCCATATCATTCCGGCTCTTGCAGTAGCCCGCCAACTCATCACGCGCCACGGCGCGCAAATTCTCTTCGTCGGCACCGCGCGCGGCATGGAAAGCCGCCTCGTCCCTGAAGCCGGCTTCAATCTGCGTTTGATTGATGTGGGCCCGCTCAAAAATGTTTCGTTAATCACACGCCTGCGGACCCTGTTGCGCCTGCCGCGCAGCATTTCGGACTGCAAGCAGATCATGCGTGAGTTCAAGCCGAACGCGGTCTTCGGCGTGGGCGGCTATGCCTCGGGGCCCGGTATGGCGGCCGCGCTGCAACTGAAAGTCCCTGCCATGGCGTTCGAACCCAACGCAATGCCCGGCCTGGCCAATCGATTGATCGGGAAGCGCGTGCAGGCCGCGGCCGTCAACTTCCCTTCAGCCGCAAAGTGGTTCCGGAACTGCGAGGTCACGGGCATCCCCGTGCGCCCCGAATTTTTCGCGATTGGGCAGCCAACATCGGACCATCCCCATCTGCTCATCTTCGGTGGCTCGCAAGGCGCGCGCATCTTCAACACGTATCTTCCCCAGATCGCGCCCGCCCTTCTTGAAGGCGTCTCAGGCCTGACCATCCTGCATCAAAGCGGTGCCCGTTTCGCAGACACAACCCAGGCGGCCTATGCAGCTTCAGGAGCCGATCCGCAGCGCTGGCAGGTGCAGCCCTTCATCGACGACATGCCCGCACGATTCGCGCAGGCCAACCTTGTGATGGCGCGCAGCGGCGCCTCAACAGTAGCCGAGCTTGCTGCGGCCGGAAAGCCAAGCTTGCTGGTTCCGTTTGCAGCCGCAGCCGACGAACATCAGAAGCGCAATGCCGAGTCGATGGTCGCCGCCGGGGCAGCCCTGATGCTCGAAGAACGCGAGCTTGCGCATGGCCCCGACAAGCTGGCGAGCACCCTCATCAGTCTTCTCTCCGACCCAATCCGTCTCGCCGCGATGGGCGCCGCCGCGCGCACCCAGGCGCATCCCGACGCGGCCGAGCGCATCTCCGACCGTCTCGCCCAGTTGGCTGAAAAGCAGTTCGCAGTTCACAGTTCGTAGTTCACAGGTTGACGCGCACAGTTGCCCTTCACACTTGATTGCGCCAGGACCTCACTGAACTCTGAACTACGAACTAAGAACTGTGAACTGCTACAAGAACAAAAGGCCCCTCTGCCGAAGCAGAAGGGCCTTGATTGCATTTGGGGGAAGAAGCTACTTACCGGTGTCCGCCGCCGCCACCATGGCCGCCGCCACCACCGTGGAAGCCACCGCCGCCACCGGAGAAGCCGCCGCGTGCGCCGCCGCTAAATCCACCGCGCGCCGCTGGGGCTGCGCCACGATAACCACCGCCCACGTAGCCGCGTCCCGCTGCAACTCCACCGCGATAGCCGCCTGCGTAGCCGCCACGATAGCCGTAGCCCCCGCGATATCCGTACCCGCCGCGATAGCCATAGCCATAGCCCGGATGCCCGTACCAGCCCCAGTGATACCAGGGGCCCACGCCAACGAACAATCCGCCTACGAACCAGTTCGGACCGTAGTAGCCATAAGGCGCGCACGCATACGGGTAGTAGGGGTAATAACCCCAATCGCACGCCGGTGGACCATAATCGACTGGAGCGGTAACCACCGCGGGACCAACTCCGACTCCCACCGCGACCTGAGCATCTGCCTTCGCCGTCACAAACGGCAGAGCCAGAAGCATTGCAAACAGAACTGGGTAAATTTTCCGCATCGTATTTCTCCTTGTGCATTCCCGTCCGGTTCGATTCAGACCTGGGATTCGGGATGTTCCCCGTCTAGCACTTGCCAATCTCTTCGGGCTTCTTATCACCTCGCCCGCTTCTGTCTATTCAAACAACACCCGCTCAAAAAAGTTGCGGTCGCACCTCAAGATTCCTTTGTTGGCAATCCGCATGCAACATCTATTTAGATGCGCATCGGAACCGGAAGGAGCGGGCAGTCTTCCGGAGTGGTCGAGCTGGTAGCACCCAACCATTTAAGCCTCACAAAACGAATGGCCTCTCCGGTTGGGAGAGGCCATTCGGCACGCAGGCACTCGGCAGAGAGATTACCTGCGGAACCGTTCGAAGCCGCGTCCACGAACCACGATCGGTCCGCGCTCAAAACGCACTACCGGACCCACGGCGCGGACACCAACGTAATTCCAGGTTCCCGGCATCCAGTAGCCGTTCGCGTAATAGCCGGCAACCCACACATAGCCGGGACCAGGGCAAGGGGGAACATACGCAACCGGGCCGCGTACATAGACCCCAAATTCAGCCGCCTGAGCTGTCGGTGCACTCAGGCCCAATCCGCCCGCAACCACTGCCGCACCCAACATCCAATTCCGTATGCTTCCCATAAACCCTCCATCCAGCCGGGCAACCTTCCAATTGCCCGGGCCCGGCTTGTCTCCGGTCTGAGGCTTGTCTCTTGCCGCCTCCCCGGTGTGCCGGTTATGTACTGATTCAACAAGAGATCAAGCGAAAGGTTGCGGCCCTTCGCAAAAATAAACCCCCGCAACTTTCACCGAAATACGTGTTTATGGCGGCCTTTGGAAACTCACTTCTGCCTGTGCCGCGCAGCACATAAACACACTGTCATCCTGAGCGAACGGGGCCCCAAACGTTTCTCAGTTTGGGGGTGGTGAGTCGAAGGATCTGCGGTTGTCTTTCGCCTCGGGCAGCAGTTCTGTCTCGCCTTTGCGCCGGTGTTACAGTGGAGTTTCGCCCCCATGTTCACAACCACACAGCACGCGCACTTCATTGGCATCGGCGGCATCGGCATGAGCGGCATCGCCGAGATCCTGCTCAACCTCGGCATGAAAGTCTCAGGCTCCGATCTGCGCCGCGGTCCCATGACCGATCGCCTGGCGCAGCTCGGCGCAACCATCTATGAAGGACACGACGCCGCGCACATCACCGACGCAACCGTGGTCGTGACCAGCTCCGCCGTCAGCCCCACGAATCCTGAAGTGCTCGAAGCCCATGCGCGCAAAATCCCCGTCATTCAGCGCGCCGAAATGCTCGCCGAGCTCATGCGCCTTAAATACGGTATCGCCATCGCCGGCATGCACGGCAAAACCACGACCACATCGATGGTCGCTTCCGTCCTCACCGCCGGAGGCCTCGATCCAACCGTCGTCGTCGGTGGCCGCGTCGATGCGCTCGGCTCAAACGCCCGCCTCGGCACCACGCAATATCTGGTCGCCGAAGCCGACGAAAGCGATCGCTCCTTTCTCAAGCTCTCGCCCATTCTCGCCGTCGTCACCAATCTCGACCGCGAGCACATGGATTGCTACAAGGACATGGACGACATCGAGCGCGCCTTTCTCACCTTCATGGATAAGGTGCCGTTCTATGGCGCCGTCACGGCCTGCATCGACAATGAATGTCTCAAAGCAATTCTCACGCGCGCGCGGCGCAGGATATTTACGTACGGCGTCGCCCCCGAAGCGGATTTTCGCCTCGAGTTCCTGCAGGCCGAGCCGGGCCGCTTCGCGCGCTTCCAGGTGGTCACAGCAAAAGGACCGCATCGGTCCCTTCGAGCTCCATGTCCCCGGCCGGCACAACGTGCTCAATGCCACCGCCGCTGTGGCCATTGCTTGCCAGCTTGAAGTGCCCGCCGAAAAAATTGCCGAGGGCCTGAGTCGTTTTCGCGGCGTCGACCGCCGCTTCCAGCAGCGCGGCACCGCCCGCGGCATCACCGTCGTCGACGATTACGGCCACCACCCCACAGAAATTCGCGCCACGCTGGCCGCAGCCCGCGAGTGCGGCCACAAAAAACTTCAAGTCGTCTTCCAGCCCCACCGCTATACCCGCACCCGCGACCTGATGGACGAATTCGCCGGCGCCTTTCACGATGCCGACTCGGTCGTCGTGCTTCCTATCTATGCCGCCAGTGAAGAGCCCATCCCCGGCGTGACCGCAGAGCTGCTTGCCAACAGGATTCAAGGGCCGCATGTCGAGTACGCGCCCGACTTCCCATCAGCTATCGCCGCCGTGGCCGACAACGCCAGCGAAGGCGACCTGATCCTCACCCTCGGCGCAGGCAGCGTGAGCCAGATCGGCCCGCAGATTCTCACCGCGCTCGAAGCCAAGCCAGTCCCCTCCACGCCCCTCGCCTGACCCTCGCACCGTTTACCCCACACCACGCCCCTGCTATCATTCGCTGTTCCAGAAGATCCCTACAAAACCATCGCTGTCATCCTGAGCGAACGGGGCCCCAAACGTTGTTCAGTTCCGGGGTCCCCAAAGAGCGGTCTTTGCTCTTTGGGGTGGAGGTTGGGGGTGGTGAGTCGAAGGATCTGTGGTTGTTCTTCGACGGCCTACATACGAACCGCACATAGGAGCAAGCATGCCCTCCGCATCCCGCCGAACCTTCCTGAAAGCCGCCTCAGCAACCGCCGCCGGACTCGCGCTTACCCCCAGCCTTCCCGCATGGGCAGCCGTCATGACTTCAACAACTGTCAATGTCTGGTCCACCTTTCGCGACCGCCGTCATCAAAAATCCGACAGCCTCGCCTGGAAGCCCGTCACCCTCGTCGACGCGAACGCCATCATCCTCGATCCCGCCACCACAAAGCAGGAAATCCTCGGCTTCGGCGGCGCCCTCACCGACTCAACCTGTTTCATCCTGCATCAATTGTCCGAGGCAGAACGCGAGCCCATCCTGCATGACCTCTTCGCCCCCGGCGAAATGGCCATGAATGTCTGCCGCACCTGCATCGGCGCCAGCGATTATTCGCGCAACGTCTACAGCTTCGACGAGAGCCCGAGCCCGATCCAGAGCTGAAGAAGTTCTCCATCGACCACGACAAGGAGTACATCCTGCCCATCCTCCGCGAAGCGCGCAAGGCCAACCCCGAGCTGTTTCTGTTCTCCTCGCCCTGGAGCCCGCCCGGGTGGATGAAGCCCAACGGATCGATGCTCGGCGGAGCGATGCGCAACAGCAGCTACGAACCCTACGCGCGCTACTTCCTCAAATTTCTCGAAGGATATAAAGCCGAAGGCGTACTCATCGACGCCGTCACCGTGCAGAACGAAACCGACGCCGAGCAGGGTGGCCGCATGCCCGCCTGCCTCTGGGCGCAGGAGCAGGAGATCGAGTTCGTCAGCGGCTTCCTCGGCCCGACTCTCCGCAAGGCCGGCGCACACACCAAAATCTGGGTGCTCGACCACAACTACAATCTGTGGGGCCGCGCCATTGGCGAACTCAGCAATCCCGGCGCCTACGAGTACATCGACGGCATCGCCTGGCACGGCTATGTCGGCACGCCCGACGCAATGACCCGCGTGCACGATGCCTTCCCGCAGAAGAACGCCTATTGGACCGAAGGCGGCCCCGACATCTCCGCGCCCGATTATCAAACCGACTTCACCAACTGGGCCACGACCTTCAACGGTGTGCTCAACAACTGGGCCCGCTCCATCACCGCATGGAACCTGGCCCTCGACGAACACGGCAAGCCGAACATCGGCCCGTTCTCCTGCGGCGGCACCCTCACCATCGAAAATGCCACCCACAAGGTCGTCCGCAGCGGCCAATACTGGGCCTTCGCGCACTACTCGAAGCACATCAAGCGCGGCGCAAAAGTGATGGCAAGCAACGGCGTCGGAGCGGATTCGGAGAAGGGAACTCCCGTCACCGTCACCGCCTTCAAAAATCCTGACGGAACCAGCGTCGCCGTCCTCGCCAACGCCGGCCCCGAACGCCGCGTGCAGTTAGTGATAGGCGCGCAAGCTCTCGAACTCGATCTCCCCGCCGACTCAGTCCACACCCTCGAATGGTCCTGAGGAGGTAGTCTTTTGCTCATATCCCGAAAATGATCGGGTGCCCCAGGCCGGGGCCCCCACGGACGGGTCTTCGTCCGTGGGGTGGAGGTGCCTCGCCTTCGGGCACCTGGGATACCACGAACCAATGATTAATCGCGAGGAACAGAGTCCGGGCCCCGCTTTCAGTTGGGACGATCAACCCCCAAAAAATTCCACCCCGCTTTTCCACAGTTTCTCCCGTAACAACGCAGATTCCCCCTTCCCCTATCCGGAAAAGAGCCAGCAAACACCGGGCTATAGTGAAAGTTGGTAACTCTCCCGGCACTGCGCAGGCGTGATCAAAGAGAACAACACAACTCGCCCTCTGATTTGGGAGGATGATTCGCCCACGGAGCCTCGTTTCCGGCGCGCCCAACAATCTGTGCCCGCGCGCAGCCGCACTCTGCCCGGAATGCCCGTCGAAATGGACGACCCCGACGACGATGCGCCGCGCCGCACAAAGCCCAAGAATCCCTGGTGGCGTCCCTCCGGCGTCGTGGGCCGCTCGCTTCTCGCCGCCGGCGCACTGCTTGTCCTCGGCTGCCTCATCGCCTCCGGGCTCGCGCTCAAAACCTTCCTCGGCCGCGACTCGCGCTTCCGCATCGCCGGCGCCAGCAACATTCAGGCCGCCGGACTCGCGCAGGTCACGCGCGCCGACCTGCTTCCCGTCTTCGGCGAAGACATCGGCCGCAACATCTTCTTCGTCCCGCTCAGCGAGCGCCGCAAGCAGCTTGAGCAGATCCCCTGGGTGCAAAGCGCGACCGTCATGCGCCTGCTGCCCGACCAGCTCCGCGTCAGCATTGTCGAGCGCCAGCCAGTAGCATTTCTCCGCCAGGGCCAGCACATTGAGCTTGTCGATGCCAACGGCATCCTGCTCTCCATGCCTGCGTCCGCCATGGCCCAGCATCACTACTCGTTCCCGGTCGTGACCGGCATCAACGCCGGCGACTCCGCCGCATCCCGCAAAGAGCGCATGGCCGTCTACACGCGCATGATCGGCGAACTCGACGCCAACAAGCAGAATCTCTCCGAGCAGGTCAGCGAGATCGATCTCTCCGACCCTGAAGATGCGCGCATCCTCATGCCTGAGCAGGGCGCCGACATTCTCGCCCACCTCGGCGATGATCATTTTCTCGATCGCTATCAGCGCTACAAAGCGCACATCGCTGAGTGGCGCCAGCAGTATCCCAAGCTCGCAGCGGTCGACCTGCGCTACGACGAGCAGGTTGTCCTCAAGATGAGCGGTCCTGACGCCACCCAGGCTACCATCGGCAACGCGCCCGCACCTGCTTCAGCCAAGCCGTCCGCCTCCGTCCCTGCAAATCTCCAGACCGTCTCTGAAACCAAGCCCGCGCCCGCCAAGCCCGTCAAAGCAGCAACCAAATCGCCCTCCAAGCCCTCCCCCAGCAAGCGTCAAAGCGCTCACCGCCAAAGACAAAGCCGCCAAAGCCGCTCGCGAGAAGAAGAAGCGCGCCGAAGCCCGCAAGGCCGCAGCGCTCAAGGCCAAACAGAAAAAGCAATCAACCGCAACCCACTCCGCCGCTGCCAACAGCCAGGGGCAATAAGCGCATGAGCCAGAGCCAGGACAACCTGATCGTTGTCCTCGACATCGGCAGCGCCTTCACGCGCGTGCTCGCCGCCGACCTCAACGAAGGCGCCCTGCGCTATCGCGGCCACGGCGTGGTTGAGTCGGCCGGCATGCGCAAAGGGCTCATCGGCGATCTCGACCCTGCAGCGCGCGCCGTCAAGGCCGCCAACGAGCAGGCCGAGCGCGTGGCCCATGCCAACATCGACGAGTGCGTTGTCGGCGTCGGCGGCCCGCATATTCGCGGCATCAACACCAACGGCGGCTTCGAACTGGGCAACCGCATGCGCGAGATCACCCGCGAAGATGTGCGCACCGCCGTCGAACGTGCCCGCGCCGTCGAGCGCCCTCCCGATCGCGAAATCCTTCACCTGCTCCCGCGCCAGTTCATCCTCGACGAGCAGCCCGGCATCTTCGATCCCGTCGGCATGGTCGGCGCGCGGCTTGAAGTCGATCTGCACATCGCCACCTGCTCCGGCAGCGCCCTGCAAAGCACCGTCACCTGCGCCAACCGCGCCGGCCTTGAAGTGACCGAAGCCGTCCTCGAGTCCATCGCCGCCGCCGAAGCCACGCTCTCCGCCGACGAGCGCGAGCTCGGCGTCTGCCTGCTCGACATCGGCGCGCACTCCAGCGACCTGGTCGTCTTCTTCGAGGGCGCAGTCGCGCACACCGCGTCCGTTCCCATCGGCGGCGCAGCACTTCACCAACGATCTTGCCGTCGGCCTGCAAATGCCCGTCGCCCAGGCCGAGGAGCTCAAGCGCCAGTATGGCCACGCCGTCGTCACCGCCGTTCCGCAGCTGGCCGAGATCGAAATCGCCAATCCCATGCCGCCAGATGCTCCGTCTCCGCACGATCGCCGAAATTCTCGAGCCGCGCGCCCGCGAGCTGCTGTATTTCGTGAAGGAGAGCCTGCGCCAGGGCGGCGTGGTCGACGCGCTCGGCGCCGGTTGCGTGCTCACCGGCGGCGGCGCCATGCTGCCCGGCCTGCTCGATGTAACCGAGAGCCAGTTGCGCGTGCCCGCGCGCACCGGCGTGCCGGTGCGGCTTTCGCACATGCCCGGCGAGCTTGTTCATCCCAGTTTTGCAACAGCGATCGGCATGCTGCTTTACGCACACCGCACGCGGGTCACGCGCGCCGCAGAGAACAACAGGTTGCGCGCCAAGCTGCGCGCCATTTTCGCAGCAAGTTTTTAAACTAGTTCACCAGGAGGGCCGGAGCCGCTATGGACAACGAAAAAGGCAAGCCGGAGAGATGCGCATTCAGTATCACGACGAAAGCGTGCGCGGAGCGCGCATCAAGGTCATCGGCGTGGGCGGCGGCGGCGGCAACGCCGTGAACCGCATGATCCAGGCCCGCATGGAAGGCGTGGAGTTCATCGCCGCCAACACCGACGTGCAGGCGCTCAAGCTCTCCCAGGCTCCGGTCAAGCTGCAGCTCGGCGTGCGCCTCACCTCCGGCCTCGGCGCGGGCGCAAACCCCGACGTGGGCCGCCGCGCCGCGCTTGAAGATTCCGAAAAGATCATCGAAGCCCTCGAAGGCGCGGACATGGTCTTCGTCACCGCCGGCCTCGGCGGCGGCACCGGCACCGGCGCAGCGCCGGTCATCGCTTCGCTGGCCAGCGAGATGGGCATCCTCACCGTCGCCGTCATCACCCGGCCCTTCGCGTTTGAAGGCAAGCGCCGCCTGCAGCAGGCCGAGCGCGGCATGAAAGAACTGCTCGAGAGCGTCGACACCATGATCGTCATCCCCAACGAGAAGCTGCTCGCCGTGGCCAAAGACGCCGGCTTCTTCGAGAGTTTCCGCATTGCCGACGACGTGCTGCGCCAGGGCGTGCAGGGCATCTCCGACATCATCACCATCCCCGGCATCATCAACCGCGACTTTGCCGACGTGAAAACCACCATGGCCGGCATGGGCCACGCGGTCATGGGCACGGCCGTCCGCTCCGGCGCCAACCGCGCCGTTGAAGCGGCGCAGGCCGCCATGGCTTCGCCGCTGCTCGAAGCCGGCGCGATCGACGGAGCGCGCGGCATCCTCATCAACATCACCGGCTCCAGCTCGCTCAAGCTGTCCGAGGTCAATGAGGCTTCGTCGCTCATCCAGTCCGCCGCTCACGAAGACGCCAACATCATCTTCGGCGCGGTGCTCGACGAGAAGATGGGCGACGAGGTCAAGATCACCGTCATCGCCACCGGCTTCCGCGACCAGATGCCCGAGCGCCGCGCCCGCATGCTGAGCGTTGAAGAAGCGCCGGTCGTCTCCGTCCCGGTGATGGCGCCAGTCTCTCTGAAACAGGTACAGGCGCCGGTAGCGCAAGGCCGGAACCCGAGCCCGCTCCCGCCTCCCAGGTGCCCCGTTTCATGAGTGAGGATGAAGATGAAGTTGAAGTCGTCACTCCCACGAAAGACAGCTTCTTCGCCTCCGCGCCAGCCCCTATCCGCGAACCCGAGCCGACGGTCATGGAAGTCCCCGCGAGCATGGCGCTTCCAAAAGCTCGATCCCGCCTTCATCCCCCAGGCGGCGCCCGTCGTCGCCTCAGCCGCGGCCAAGATCCCCGAACTGATCGATGAGACGGCCTACACCCCGCTGCCCAGGGACTATGCTTCGGACTTCGGAAGCAGCTCCAGGACCGACCATGGAAGTCGAAGAGCATGCCCAGACCCTCTCCGCTTTGTACCCAGATCAGGAACAGGACGATGGCCGGGACCTGGACGTTCCCGCTTTTATGCGGCGGCTCCAGTTTTAGTGCGAAATGCCGGATTCCAGGGTTGGAATCCGGCAAAGTCCCTGCTATAGTTCCAGCAAAGCCCCAGAAACGCTTGGTTCCACGCAAGTTGTATAGCCGTAGCGTTGGCCTTCCCGATATTGTGTCAAGACACAACAAGGGAAGATGTCGATCTATGGACTCCGCCGGAAACCTTTTCAAGGCTTTCGGTTTGAAGATATTGGAGCTCCAATTGCGTTGAGCACTGACCTGCTCACCGCGAGATCGACCACGATAAAGTTCGCCGAATCAGAGCGAATCGAACGTACCGGCTCGAACTCTACGTTGCTCGAACTTCTTGGATGAGAGGATTTTGCTGAATGAAGCTCTCGCGGGTTTGGGACACTGGACTTCTTCTTTTTGGCCTTGTCGTGGCCCAGGCCGGCGCCGGCGGGCTTGATGCGCCCCATTCCTCTTCATCGTGCCCGTAGCGGCGAGTCGCACCTGAGCGACTCCCATCGCCGCCACACCGCCGGCCACTCCTCCGCCAGCCATGCCGGCCGCCGCCGCGCACTCCACCGCGGTCACAGCACGACACACTCATTCGGCAACCGCCAGGTCCCGAGCCACCACCCATCGGCGCCTCTCTCAGCGGGCGCCGCCACCATTATTACGAGCGCTTCACCGCCAGCTCCTTTGCCAAGGGCGACATCTTTGCCGACGACGTCACCGCCGGCGAAGACCCGGTCGTTCGCCAGGCAGCCATTGATGCCCTTGACGGCATGAACGGCACCGCGGTGGTCATCGATCCCTCCAACGGCCGCATTCTTGCCATGGTCAATCAGAAGCTCGCGCTCTCGCCCGGCGCCGAGCCCTGCTCCACCATCAAGATCACCGTCGCCATGGCCGCCCTCTCTGAGGGATTAGTCACCCGCGACACCATGGTCCAGCTTCCCGGCTTCCGCATGAACATGACCGACGCGCTGGCCAAGAGCAACAACCTCTACTTTGAGGAACTGGGCCGCGAGCTTGGATTTGAACGCGTTCGCCACTACGCCAACCAGTTCGGACTCGGCGAACTGGCCGGCTACCACATCGACGGCGAGCAGCTCGGCGTCTATCCCGACAAAGAATTCCCGCTGCCGAAGGCGGTGTCGGCAGGATGTGCAGCTTCGGCCAGGGTGTCTCCCTGACCCCGCTGCAACTGGGAGCCTACGTCGCCGCGCTGGCCAACGGCGGAACCCTCTACTATCTGCAGCACCCCACCACCCAGGCCGACGCAGCCAGCCTTCGAGCCCAAGGTCAAGCGCACCCTCGACATCGCCAAGTACGTTCCCGACCTGCAGGATGGCATGGCCGGCGCGGTCGAATATGGAACCGCCCGCCGCCTCCGCGCCAACTTCAACGCGCTGCCCGTCTTCGGCAAAACCGGAACCTGCTCCGACAAAGGAACCCGTTTCGGCTGGTTCGCGTCCTACTCCGACTCGCCGCAGGGCAGCCTGGTCACCGTTTTCTTCCTCGAGGGCGGCCGCCCCACCTTCGGTCCCCGCGCCGCAGAGCTGACCGGCGCCTTCTACAAAAACCTCTGGGACCGCAATTATTTTGCAAATCGCGTCCAGCAGGAGGCCACAGCCGCTCCCGCTGAAGCGCCCGCCAGCCTGGCCCAGCAGCCCGTCGCCCAGGGCAATCCTCAGTAGCCCCAATAAAATCTGCGCACGACTGAAGCCGCCTCCGGGCGGCTTCCTTATTTCCCGTCGAACCTCTCATCCCGGTGCCCCATCCATCCACAGCCTCATCGTGGATGGGTGGGAAACCACGAACCCAAACAATCGGTCGAATTTCTCGTCGCCTGAAACGAATCGCCTGTTGCATCATCGAACAGAGACAGAGGATTCAGACGCCATGGAACTCCCCACTCACATTCTTCTCGTTTACGGCTACCTGGTGCTCTTTGTCTGGGTCCTCGTGGAGCAGCTCGGCCTGCCCCTTCCCGCCATGCCGGTCCTGCTCGCCGCCGGCGCCCTCACCGCGCAACGCGAGCTCAGCCTTCCACTCGCCTTTGCGGCCTGCCTGTCGGCAACCCTGATCTCGGACACCACCTGGTTCTTCATTGGCCGCAAGTACGGCCACATCGTCCTTCGCCTGCTCTGCAAGCTCTCCCTCGAGCCCACCATCTGCGTCCGCAAAACACAAAACTCCTTCGGACGCCGCCGCGAAGCCACCCTGCTCTTCGCCAAGTTCGTTCCCGGCCTCGCCACCCTCGCGCCCCCCGTCGCCGGCCAGAACGGCATGTCCTATGCCCGCTTTATCCTTTTCGATGGCCTCGGTGCGTCGCTTTGGTTTCTCACCCTTCTGATCGTGGGCCGCCTCTTTGGCGATGCGCTCAAGCGCGACCCCACGCTGCTCAACTGGGCGGGACGATTCTCCGGTGCCCTGTTGCTCTTCGGCATCATCGGTTTCCTCATCGGCCGCATCTATCGCCGTCGCATGGTGCTCAAAAACCTGGTCGCCGCGCGCCTCGAGCCCCTTGAGCTGAAGGCACAGCTCGACGCGGGCGAGCCCGTCTATATCGTCGATCTTCGTCACCCGCTCGAGCTTCTTCCCGACCCCTTCACCCTGCCCGGCGCTCTCCATCTCTCGCCGGACGCTCTCGAAGCACGGCACATGGAGATCCCGCGCGATCGCGACATTGTGCTCTTCTGCACCTGTCCCAGCGAAGCCACCGCTGCCAAGACCGCCATGACCCTGCATGAAGCTCGGCATCGAGCGCGTGCGCCCCCTGCGCGGCGGCTACGACGAGTGGAAGCGTCTCGGTTTTCCCCTTGATCCCGTCCGCCTCGCGCAGCCCCCCATGGAACCCGCGCGCACCCTATAAGCTAAAGGGTTAGAGCGCGGCCCTCTGCTGCGCGGGAGCGAACCCTTGGCCTACGACGATCTGCGCGACTGGATCAAAGCCCTCGAAAAAGCCGGCGAACTGAAACGCATCCAGGAAGAAGTTTCGCCAGAGCTCGAAATCACCGAGATCACCGATCGCGTCAGCAAAATCGGCGCTCACAGGAGCGCCGCGAAGACCAGCGACAACTACGCCCCCGGCGGCCCCGCCCTGCTCTTCGAAAACATCAAAGGCCATCCTGGACACAAAGTCCTCATCAACCAGTTCGGCAGCGAACGCCGCATGGCCCTCTCACTCGGCGTGAACCATCTCAACGAAATCGCCGATCGCATCAAGGGCCTGATGAACATGAAGCCCCCCACCGGCGGCCTTTTTGACAAGCTGAAGATGCTTCCCCAGCTCGCCGAGCTCTCCAACATTTTCCCCAAAACCGTCGCCGCCAAAGAAGCGCCCTGCAAGCAGGTCATCCTCAAAGAAGACTTCGATCTCAATCAGTTTCCAATTCTCAAATGCTGGCCGCACGACGGAGGCCGCTTCATCACGCTGCCCTGCGTCCACACGCGCGACCCCAAATCAGGCCGCCGCAACATCGGCATGTACCGCATGCAGGTCTACGACGGACAAACCACCGGAATGCACTGGCAGCGCCAGAAGGTCGCCGCCGAGCATTATCGCGAACGCCTGCGCATGGCCGCCTCAAGCGAGACTCCCGACCAAAACGAGCACGGCCCGAAGGGCGTGGCGATGATGGCCGAGTCCGCCGGCGGCGCCATCAGCATTCCCGACGGCCCCGTCGGCGGCCTACCGCAGGTAGCCCTCGGCAAGCTCAAAGGCTCGCGCATGGAAGTAGCCGTCGCCATCGGTACCGATCCCGCGACGACATTTTCAGCCATCGTCCCCGCTCCGCCTGAAGTCGAAGAGTTCATGATCGCCGGCTTCCTCCGCGGCAAGTCCCTCGAGATCGTCAAGTGCGAGACCGTCGACCTCGAAGTTCCCGCGCATGCCGAAATCATCCTCGAGGGCTACGTCGAACTGGGCGAGCTGCGCAGCGAGGGCCCCTTCGGCGATCACACCGGCTTCTACACCATGACCGATGAGTATCCCGTCTTTCACCTCACCTGCATCACCCATCGCAAAGATCCTATCTATGCGGCCACCATCGTCGGCAAGCCGCCCATGGAAGACGCGTGGATGGGCAAGGCGGTCGAGCGCATTTTTCTGCCCGCGATGAGGATGACCATCCCCGAGATCGTCGACATCAATCTCCCCGTCGAAGGCGTCTTTCACAACCTCATGCTTGTCTCCATCAAAAAGTCCTACCCCGGCCAGGCCCGCAAAGTCATGAGCGCCATCTGGGGCCTCGGCCAGGCCATGTTCACCAAATGCATCATCGTCGTCGATGAAGATTGCGACGTCCAGAACATCGCCGAAGTCGTCCTCCGCGTCACCAACAACATCGACCCCGAGCGCGACATCCAGTTCACCCTCGGCCCCATCGACTCGCTCGATCACTCCGCCCGCCTCCCCAACTACGGCAGCAAGATGGGCATCGACGCCACGCGCAAATGGAAGGCCGAAGGCTTCCAGCGCCCCTGGCCCGCCATGATCGAAATGGACAACGCAACCAAAGCCAAAATCGACACCCTCTGGAGCAAGCTAGGCCTGTGAGCGCGCTCGTCGAGTTTGAAGGGTACGGGCTTCAGCCCGTACATAATTTCCGCAAACTCATGCTGGGCTTCAGCCCCCTCGGGATGTTCACCTGCAGCGTCCCGGAGGGACATGGTTCATTAGCCCAGGACAAGCGAAGCGCAGTCCTGGGAACGCCCCCCAAGAACGCCCAGCCCCGTAGGGGCGATGGAAGGGAAACGCCCAACGCAAACTTGCTAAAATCAACCCAGCCGAAGTCCACCGCAATGTCCCTCGCCACATTCCGCCGCTGCCTCGCCGCCCTCACCCTCCTGTTCCTCCTCAAGGCGACCGCGCAAATCCCCCAACCCTACCCGCTCGATCTCAACGGGAACGCGGTCCGCCAACTCGCCGCGCACGGCACCCGCGTCCTCGTGCTCATCTTCGCCGCCACCGATTGCCCCATCTCCAATCGCGCCATCCCCGAACTCAACCGCATCACGCACGAGTTCGCCGGCAAGCCCGTCGACTTCTGGTGGGTCTATCCCAACGCAGAGGACACCGCGGCCGCAATTGCTGAGCATCGCCGCGCCTATTCCATCGAGACCAAAGCTCTTCGGGATCCAGCGCAGTCACTCGTAGCCTGGGCACACGCGACTGTGACGCCTGAAGCAGCGGTCTTCCTCGTCGACGGCGCACAAGCGCACGAAGTGTACAAAGGCCGCATCAACGACCAATACATCTCGCTGGGCCGCGAGCGTCCCCAGGTGACTCGTCATGACCTCGAGACCGCAATCAGCGCGGCCCTCGACGGCAAGGCAATTCCGCAACCCGGAGGCCCGTCTGTCGGCTGCTCCATCGTCTTCCTGCAAAAATGAAAACTCCGTCGCTCATCGTTGTTGGATTGGTCGCCGCGATCCTCTTCCTCCTCTCCCAACCCGTCCGCGTCATTCGCGCCGCAACATCCAGCCCCGCACCCTCGCAGCCCGCCGCACCGCAAACCCAACGTCCTTCCGAATCGCAGAAAGAAACCTGGTCCCACGACATCGCCCCGCTCATCTACGCGCACTGCACCACCTGCCATCATCCCGGCGGCGCGGGCCCGTTCAGCCTCCTCACTTATCAGGACGCAAAGCGCTGGGCTCCCCAAATTCTGACCGTCACGCAATCGCGCTTCATGCCGCCCTGGCTGCCCGAGCCCGGCTACGGCGACTTCGCCGATGTGCGCCGCCTCAGCGATCACGATCAAGCCCTGCTCAAGCGCTGGATTCAAGCCGGCATGGCCCCCGGCGATCTCAAGGCCGCGCCCCCCGAGCCGCACTACGACGCCACCTGGCAGATGGGCCCGCCCGACCTGATTCTCAAAATTGAGAAGCCCTTCACGCTCCCCGCCGGCGGCACCGACGTTTTCAAAAATCTTGTGCTCCCTTATCCGCTCAAAGAAACCCATTCCATCCGTGCCATGGAGATCCGCCCCGGCGCGCCGCAGGTTGTGCATCACGCCAACGTCCTCGTCGACCGCACCGCCAGCCTGCGCCATCAGAATCCGCAGAACTGGCAGGACGGCATTCCCGGCATGGAGCTGCTCGTCGACGCCGGCAACCGATTCGACCCCGACAGCCACTTCCTCTTCTGGAAGCCTGACACGCCCGTGCTGGTCGAGCCAGAAGGGATGCCCTGGCGCCTCGATCCCGGCAACGATCTCATCCTGAATATTCACCTCAAGCCTTCCGGCAAGCCGGAGACTCTCGACGCCGAGATCGGCCTCTACTTCGCCGACCATCCCGCCACCAAACAGCCCATGCTCCTATCCCTCGAGCGCGACGATCAACTCGACATTCCCCCCGGCGCCAAGGACTTCAAAGTCGAAGACTCGCTCACCCTGCCCGTCGATGTCGATGTGCTCGGCGTCTATCCCCACGCGCACTATCTCGGCCACGACATGCAAGGCTGGGCCACCCTCCCCGACGGCCAGAAAAAATGGCTGGTCTGGATCAAGGATTGGGACATCGACCGCCAGAGCGTCTATCGCTATCGCGTGCCGCTCTTTCTGCCGGCGGGAACCGTGCTCCACATGAAGTACAGCTTCGATAACTCCGCCGAGAACCCGCACAATCCCCATGTGCCGCCGGTGCGCGTCGTGCGGGCAATCGCTCTGAAGATGAAATGGCGCACCTCTGGCTGCAGGTGTTGCCGGTCAATACCCCCGAAGGCGCGCCCGATCCGCGCCTCCTGATCGAAGAAGCCTGGATGCGCCGCCGTGTCGAGAAAGAACCCACCGACCAGGTCAGTCTCTACAACCTCGCCGGCGCATTGGCAGGGCAGGGAAGATTTCGCGAGGCCGCCGAAGCGTACCAGGAGGAGATGAAGCTCGGTCCTGCCGACGCCCGATTGCTCACCGCTCTCGGTGCAGCGCTCGAAGGCGAAGGCCAGCCCGAGCAGGCGCAGCAGCAATATGAAACCGCCATGCGCATGGACCCGGCCGGCGATCGCGGCGGATGCGACGCTCGCTTCAACCTCGCGCGTCTCGACTTCCGCCAGGCGCACTACTCCGAGTCGGAATCAAAATTTCGCACCTTGCTGGCAGCCTGCCCCGAGGATGCTGAAGCGCGCAGCAGCTTCGGCGCCGCGCTGCTTGCCGATGGCCAGGGCGCAGCCGCTGTCGACGAGTTCCGCCGCGCTCTTACGCTCGATCCCGCCGACTTCACTGCTCTCTACAATCTCGGATCGATCGCGGCCATGAACGGAGACCCCGATGAAGCCATCAAGCTCCTCGAAGCCGCCTTGCGCTCCGTGCCCGACTCGCCCGACGCACACCAGAAGCTCGCCATGGCCTACGCTCGCCAGAATCGCCTGCCCGATGCCCTCGCCCAGTTGCGCATCGCGGTCAAACTCATCCCCGACGACGCGGCTGCGCACGCCCTGCTCTCACAGGTTCTCGAAGCTCTCCATCAGGATGAAGAAGCCATCGCCGAGCAAAAGCGCGCCCTCGACATCGAGCCCGCCGATCCAGATGGGTGGAACAACTTCGGCGTCCTCGAAGCGCGCGCCGGCCACTCCGCCGAAGCGCGCTCCGCCTTCGAGCACGCCCTCCAACTCGACCCCACTCACGCCCAGGCCAAAGCAAACCTGGCCCGCCTCGCCCCCGCGAATTAGCGTCCTGGGTCCCGAAGAGAATGGGTGCCCCATGTCCCGATTCTGGGACAGGGGATCATCCCCGCTCGACACACCTCGGGTGCCCCATCCATCCACGGCTTCATCGTGGATGGGTGGGATACCACGAACCTCGTATACTACGAAACTCCTTGCTACTTCCCGTGCACAAGCCCCGCAACAACCGCGGCAACCTTGTCGAGTATCTGGTTCCAGCCCTCGAGCTGCCCGCTGTTCTTCGCGCTCTCCATCGGCTCATTGCCAATGTGAGTGAGCTTCGTCCGGCCGTTCCCGAAATCCTCAAAGAGAGTCACATCGAACGCGCCCTCGATGGCCTCATGTTCAATCCCCATTGCCTCGGGCTCAACCTTGTTTCCCTTCGAGTCCGCAAAGTACATCGACGAAACGATCTTCTCGTGGGGAACAATCTCGTGGTATTCAACCCCATTCCAGCATTCCTGCCCGTCCGGCGCCTTCATGCAGAAGAGAGATTTTCCTCCCACGCGAAAATCCATCTTGCAAACAGGCGCCGTAAAGCCCTTCGGCCCCCACCACTGCATCACATACTTTGGGTCTGTCCACGCCTTCCAAACCAACTCGCGTGGGGCATCAAAAACGCGGGTCACAACCATCCGCTCGATCTCGCTAGCCGTTTTTGTCATCTCTTCTCTCCTCTTTTTTCATTTGATTCACAACCACTTCCAGTTTGTCGAAACTCTCTTCCCAGAACCGTCGATACGAAGCCGCCCAGTCGCTGACAGTCTTGATCGTCCCCGGCCTGAGCGTGCACACACTCTCGCGTCCACGCTTTGTCTTGATCACAATCCGCGCCCGCACCAGGTAGGCAATATGTTTTGAAATCATCTGCTGCGACAGCGAAAACGGTTCCGTCAATCCATGCACCGAAGCAGGCCCATGCGAGAGCCGTTCGATCATCGCCCGCCGCGTCGGATCCGACAAAGCCGCAAACGTTGTTCCCAATCGATCCACAACCATATGGTAGTGGATTTTCTCTCAATGTCAAGCGTAAGTTTTGCTTCCTGATTTTTGTTCGCTGATCTCTAGTCGCGAGAATGTGGGGGTGTCATCCTGAGCGAAAGGGGCCCCGAACGTTTTTCAGTTCGGGGGTGGTGAGTCGAAGGATCTGCGGTTGCTCTCCAGTGTTTTCCAACCCAATCTGAGCCGCCGTCCCGCTATACTCGCACACAATTGAATTTCATGAACCCAATTATTGAACTGTTGCAGGCGCAGGAAAACATGACATTTGTGAATTGTCCAGGGGTGATCGATGAAAGTTCTGGCTACATTGCTTCTCGGGGCGCTGAGCTCATTGCCTCTCGTTGCGCAGGTCTCAGGCGAGTATCAAAACTGCAATGGGCTTGCGAAGACTCAATCCGAGTTGAATGCTTGCGCTAGCGAGGAAGCTGGGCGCGATGAGGCCGAACTGAACCGGGAATATCGGAAGCTGCTTTCAATGGCAGGAAACGACCACGAACGCGCCGCGAAAATAAAGTTGATGGAACGAGCATGGATCGCCTTCCGTGACGCCTACTTGGACGCGATGTACCCTGCAAAGGATAAGCAGGCCGAATATGGGTCAATGTTTCCAATGGAGGCTGACATGCTTCGTGCCCAACTAACGCAGCAGCAGATAGCGGCACTGAAGGAACTACAAAGACAATAAGCGCTGCCCTTATCGCAGGCTTTCTGGCCATGAGCCTGAATCGCCGGCAAATCCTACCTTACTGATCGGTAACGCCGAATGGCGACCCTCCCAACTCTGATATATCTAAACCCATGCGGGTCGTCTCCCCTCGGGCCGTCGCCCTTTGCCTCAGCCTCCTCCTCTTCGTCCCACCCTCCATCTCCGCCCAGCAAGACCCCTTCCGCTGGATGAACTTCAACGACCCCAAAGACCAGGACATCGTTGCCTGGGTCACGCGCTCCCTCGCCGGCGAAAAGTGGACCGCCATTCGCGAAATCGGCGTCGAGTATGATGCCGCCCTCGTCATCACCACGTTCCGCGCCGCGCCCGACGCCGCCCCCAGCGCCGACACCTTTTCCGCGTGGAGCATCTCGCTCACCAACCACGGCATCACCCCGCTCCTCACCGGAGTGAATCTGCGCTGGCTCGACTTCATGAAGTTCACGGACGGCGGCCGTGAAGAGCCCACCGCCCTCTACGAGAACTGCACCGACTGCGCCGCCGAAACCTACTTCACCGCCTTCCATTACGCGCCGCGCGAGCACGCCTGGTCCGCGCGCTGGATGCGCGGCGGCCACGCCGTTCCCCTGTGGAGCACGAACCCGCCCGCCGGCGTCACCCTGAGCCAGGTCTATGCCGGCCTCGCCGAGCCCAATGGCCGCGAATTTCTCGTCACATGGACCCACTTCGACTACGGCCAGGTCAAGCCGCCTGAGGACTTCCTATTCCGCTACGATCTCGATCCGCTCAGCGTCCTCGAACGCGTCCAGCTCCTTAGCGGCAAAGACGCCGAAGCCCTCAAGCATCGCCTCTGTCGCACCCAGGACACGCTCCCCGGCCTCGCTCGCGGCCAGGACGGCCCCCTCTGCGACCCCTACGCCCCCCGCCCCGAGCGCAAGCCCGTCACCACCCCGCCCGCCAACAACCGCGGCCAATCCGTCCCCCCCGGCACCCGCCCCAAACACTAAGCAGCCTCGAGTCACCCAAGTCCCTGAGCCCCTTAGTCCCCAGTAGACCCCCCACCGGCAATCGGCATCCAACCCTGTTGGAGACTCGAATGAGCCAGCTCGCACGTTCCAACCCCTTGCCCTCTCTAGCTCTTGCCGCAGTGTTCGCCTTCGCCGGTTGCCACGGAAATCAGAACACCGATTCGTCCACCGCGCAGACCCCCGCCACCGAGCCCGCCTCCGATCCCGGATCGGCCAATCTTGCCCCTGTCAGCACCGCGTCCACGGCAGCCATACGCCGCCAGCAGCCCGGCAGCAGCTACGACAACGGCGGTGGCTCCGGCTCCTCTGACCGGCCAGTACGACGACGCCAGCTACGGCGAGCAGCCCGAATATTATGCCGACCAGCCGCCCCCGCCCCTCCCTGAATACGACCAGCCCCCCGCGCCCGGCGACGACTATCTCTGGACCCCCGGCTACTGGGGCTGGGGCGCAAGCGGCTACTACTGGATCCCCGGCGTCTGGGTGCAGGCCCCCTATCAAGACGCCCTCTGGACCCCCGGCTACTGGGGCTATACCCACGGCCGCTACGGCTTCTTTCACGGCTATTGGGGACCGCACATCGGCTTCTACGGCGGCGTCAATTACGGCTTCGGCTATGGCGGCGTCGGCTACCAGGGCGGCTATTGGAACGGCGGCCGCTTCTTCTACAACCGCGCCGTCAACAACGTGAATGTCTCCATCGTTCACAACGTCTACAACCGCTCTGTCATCAACTCCTACGTCAC